>CAVTEC010000096.1:0-42553 GCA_963733475.1 uncultured Alphaproteobacteria bacterium
AGACCGACCGGATTGACCTCGACATGCTGCTGCGGACGCTGCTGGCCTGGTTGCGGGGTGAGCCACGCGTGTGCTCGATGGTGCGCATCCCGAGCGAGGCCGAGGAGGACATGCGCCGCCCGGAGCGGGAACGCGAGCGGCTGGTGAGCGAGCGGATCGCATTGGAGAACCGCATTGAGAACCTGTTGTGCCTGCAAGGGATCACCGGCTTCAAGCCACGTCTGAAGAAGGCCGCGGAACAGCTCGATGAATTGCGCAGCTTCGCCGGCGCTCCACTGCCGCCACGGCTGCTGGAAGAGCTGAAGCGGCTGATGACGCGTCATCGCCTGTTGAGTGAGCAACTCAGGGACATAGAGACGGCCCGCGAACAGACGGCGATGGCGGTGGAACCGGACCACGCGGTGGAGCAGATCCAGATGCTGGCGCGCCTGGTGGGGCTTGGCCTTGCGACAGCGACGGGGCTGACGCGGGAGGTGTTCTGCCGCTCGTTCGCCGATCGCCGCGCGATTGCCGGATTTGTCGGGCTCACCGGCACACCGTTCAACAGCGGCGGCAGTGAACGCGAGCAGGGGATCAGTAAGAACGGCAATCCACGGGTGCGCCGTATCCTGTTGCAGTTGGCGTGGCGCTGGCTGCGCTTTCAGCCGGACAGCGCATTGAGTTGCTGGTTCGTCGAGCGCACCGGCGGCGCCAAGGGACGCATCCGCAAGATCATGGTGGTTGCACTCGCCCGCAAGCTGCTGGTGGCGCTGTGGCGCTACGTCGAGTGCGGCGAAGTGCCGCCCGGTGCGCGCCTCGTGGCCGCATGAGGGCCGACGGTGACAGCCATGGATGTGGACAGGCAGAAGATTGAACCCAGACCGAGCAGCAGGCAGACGGTGATCGGCACCTGACACCTGACAACCATCTGGGTGGGCGGTGCACCGTGCCGGGCTATGGCTGCAACATGCCGCCGTCAAGATTGGTCCCGCCCTCCAGACCCCTCCGGCCCCGCGAATGGGGCAACATGGTACGGAACAACGAGTTCCACCGGATACGAGCTTGCAGGCCGACAGGTCTGACCCAAGGGGTCGCCCAGGATGGTGAACGCAGCGACGAATGTGCAAACATTCAGATCAGGAAAGGAAACGCCATCACACATATGCCGCTTGACAAGAAAGCCCCCATACGAGCCCGGCCATGACGTGGGGGGCCACCATTTACGGCCCATTGCACCGAGGCTTCCATTCGTCATGTCCCGGCCATCGGCATAGATAGGCATGTATGTGCCGTTGAGGCAGATGGCCGGGTCAAGATGCTATGGGGGTGGACGGTCGCAGCAGCATGTATCCTTGCGGTTGTCCAAACCTCATAAGGAACGATGCGATGCCAAAGCAATCGACTGCGACCGCCTTTGATCACGATAGCACGCTAGTGCTGGCCCTGGAATTGAGTGGCAAGGGCTGGGAAGTTGGAGCGGTGGTGCCTGGTGTGACGCGCCGGCCGCGTCGCAGTCTGGCGGCGCGCGACATGGCGGGGTTGCTGCAGCAGATTGAGCGATGGAAGGCGGAAGCCGGGCGGGCTGGCCGAACCGTGCGCCGGATCGTGCTGACCTACGAAGCAGGCCGTGACGGGTTCTGGATCGCGCGATACCTGCGGGCGCACGACATCGAGGTGCAGATCATGCACCCTGCCAGTATCCCGGTGGAGCGACGGGGGCGGCGCGCCAAGACCGACCGGATTGACCTCGACATGCTGCTGCGGACGCTGCTGGCCTGGTTGCGGGGTGAGCCACGCGTGTGCTCGATGGTGCGCATCCCGAGCGAAACCGAGGAGGACATGCGCCGCCCGGAGCGGGAACGCGAGCGGCTGGTGAGCGAGCGGATCGCATTGGAGAACCGCATTGAGAACCTGTTGTGCCTGCAAGGGATCACCGGCTTCAAGCCACGTCTGAAGAAGGCCGCGGAACAGCTCGATGAATTGCGCAGCTTCGCCGGCGCTCCACTGCCGCCACGGCTGCTGGAAGAGCTGAAGCGGCTGATGACGCGTCATCGCCTGTTGAGTGAGCAACTCAGGGACATAGAGACGGCCCGCGAACAGACGGCGATGGCGGTGGAACCGGACCACGCGGTGGAGCAGATCCAGATGCTGGCACGCCTGGTGGGGCTTGGCCTTGCGACAGCGACGGGGCTGACGCGGGAGGTGTTCTGCCGCTCGTTCGCCGATCGCCGCGCGATTGCCGGATTTGTCGGGCTCACCGGCACACCGTTCAACAGCGGCGGCAGTGAACGCGAGCAGGGGATCAGTAAGAACGGCAATCCACGGGTGCGCCGTATCCTGTTGCAGTTGGCGTGGCGCTGGCTGCGCTTTCAGCCGGACAGCGCATTGAGTTGCTGGTTCGTCGAGCGCACCGGCGGCGCCAAGGGACGCATCCGCAAGATCATGGTGGTTGCACTCGCCCGCAAGCTGCTGGTGGCGCTGTGGCGCTACGTCGAGTGCGGCGAAGTGCCGCCCGGTGCGCGCCTCGTGGCCGCATGAGGGCCGACGGTGACAGCCATGGATGTGGACAGGCAGAAGATTGAACCCAGACCGAGCAGCAGGCAGACGGTGATCGGCACCTGACACCTGACAACCATCTGGGTGGGCGGTGCACCGTGCCGGGCTATGGCTGCAACATGCCGCCGTCAAGATTGGTCCCGCCCTCCAGACCCCTCCGGCCCCGCGAATGGGGCAACATGGTACGGAACAACGAGTTCCACCGGATACGAGCTTGCAGGCCGACAGGTCTGACCCAAGGGGTCGCCCAGGATGGTGAACGCAGCGACGAATGTGACAAACACTCAGATCAGGAAAGGAAACGCCATCACACATATGCCGCTTGACAAGAAAGCCCCCATACGAGCCCGGCCATGACGGGGGCGAGCCACCGTTTACGGCCGATTGCGCTGATCCCTCCGATCGTCATAGCGGGGCATGAGCCGCCTAGGACGATAGGGTATTCTGTGTTCCTTTTATGCTGTGGCAGACGCCTTTGCGGCGTTCGCTCCGACCAACCCGTAAACCCCGCGTTCGGTCGCCAGCGGCGCAAACCGCGAAGTGATTCCAAGGACCGTTTCCGCTCCACCAAGGTAGAGCAGCCCATCCGCTGGCATCTGCTGCGACACCGCATCGAGCACCTTCGCCTTGGTCGGCTGATCGAAATAAATCAGCACATTGCGGCAGAATACGACATCGAACTGTCCCAACGGCCGCAGGTCAGCCAGCAAATTCCACTCGCGATACTGCACCATCGCGCGAATTGCCTCACTGATCCGCCAGCCACTCTCCTCCTTCCGGAAATATCGCATCAGCAACTGCACTGGCAGGCCACGCTGCACTTCGAATTGCGTATACAGTCCATCGCGAGCGCGTGCGACCTGATCGCGCGCGAGGTCGGTGCCGATTATTTCAACCCGCCGTTCACCGACGGACGCGCGGCATTCGGACAGGATCATCGCGACCGAATAGGCTTCCTGCCCGGACGACGACGCCGCGGACCAGACTCGCAAAGGCGCGCCAGCGGTGCGCGAGGCCAGAAGTTTCGGCAGCGCATGATTGCGGAAATGCTGAAACGGCTTGTCGTCGCGAAAAAAGAAGCTTTCGTTGGTGGTCATGGCCTCGACCACCTGTCGTATCAACGGTTCAGTGGCCGGCGCTCGGAGCCGCTCTGCAAGCGCCGCCAGATCGCGCAACTTTTCCCGCTTCAGGATCGAGGCGAGACGCGTCTCCAGCAGATAAAGCTTGTCGGGGCCGATCACCAGGCCGGAGCGGTTTTTCAGCAGCGTCGCGAACGTCTGGAACGCGGCGGACGACAGTGACTGGCTCATGCGCGCGCCAACCGCAACATCTCGAGCAGCTTGGGCGCAATGCGTGGGAGTGGCAGCACCGCATGGCATAGTCCGGCTTGTGCCACGGCACCAGGCATGCCCCAGACGACGCTGGTCGCCTCGTCCTGCGCGACTGCGGTGCCACCGGCATCTATGACTTTACGAGTGCCCGCCAGCCCGTCCTGCCCCATGCCGGTCAACATCGTCACGAGAACGCGGCCATCACAGGCGATAGCAGCGCTGCGCAGCATGGGGTCGACCGATGGGCGGCAAAAGTTCTCAGGGGGATCACTGGTCAAGCGCGCTTGCAACGCGCCTCGGCTGGTATCGACCAGCAAATGGTGATCGCCCGGTGCGAGATAGATTCTCCCTGCGTTCAGCTTTTCTCCGTCCTTCGCCTCAGCGCATGGCAGCCCACCAAGCTTGGTGATGTGCTCAGCCAGAATGGCGGTGAATGTGGCGGGCATGTGCTGGGTCATCACGACCGGCACGTTCAACGTCTTGCCAAGTCCCTGCACGAGCGTGAACAACGCCTGCGGACCGCCGGTCGAACTGCCAACCGCAAGTAGCCGAGGCAGCGTGATCGCAGCCGGCCGCAGTCGCACCGGCGGCGTCTCACGTGTCGGGTGCGAGACGCGGCGCCGCAAGCGCGCCAGGCCTTTGACTTTCTCCAGCAATTCACGGCGAAAGCCGTCATCGCCATGCACGGCGGATGGTTTTGGAACATAGTCCGCGGCGCCCAATCGCAAGGCACGCAACGCAATGTCCGCCCCACGCGTGGTCAGCGTGGAGGCCATTATGACCTTCAGGCTGGGGTCAGCACGCAACAGCAGCGGGAGTGCCGTCATGCCGTCCATGACGGGCATCTCGATATCGAGCACGAGCACATCAACCGGGGTCCGCTTCAGCTCGTCGATGGCCATCTGCCCGTTCGTGACGCGGGCCACGACCTGCACCGCCGGATCTGCTTCAAGCATGCGCGCGAGAGCACCTCGGATCACCGCCGAGTCGTCACATACCATGACGCGGGCGGGTGAAACTTTCGGATCGGCCACCGCGCGCGCCGGCGCAATCACAGGAGTCCGACCTGCTCGAGTTTGCCGATGAGAATCTCCTCGTCGAACGGCTTCATGATGTATTCCTGCGCACCGCTGGTGATCGCCATTTCGATCGACGACATCTCGGTCTCTGTGGTGCAGAAGACGACGGTCGGGTTCTCTGGACCGTACTCCGCTCGAAGCTGCTTGAGGAAATCCAGGCCGTTCATGACCGGCATGTTCCAGTCGAGCAGCACGCAATCGGGCATCTGCGCACGGCACGCATCGAGCGCCTGCTGGCCGTCGCCGGCCTCAGCTGCGGTGAAACCGTGCGCTTCCAATATCCGACGTGCCACCTTGCGCACGACACGACTGTCGTCCACGACAAGACAGGTTCGCGACATGACGCCACACCTCTCAGGTGGCTTCGTTGAGGCTGAGCAGCTTACTTACGTCGAGAACCACCAGTAGCCGATTGTCCAGGCGGTAAATGCCTGTGCTGAACTGCGTCCATTCAGGCGGCAATGTTGGCGGATTTCGCTCGAAGGCATTCGCTTTGAGGCTCATGACCTCCGACACCTGATCCACCAGCAATGCGTAAAGCTCGCCTCCCTGCTCCGCCACAACCGACATGCGTGGCGTTCCCGTTGCTGATTCTGGCAGGTGCAGGCGACGACGAAGATCGATCGCTGTCACGATGCGCCCGCGGAGATTGAGGCTTCCGGCGATTTCGGGTGGCGCGAGCGGAATGCGCGTGATCTTGTGTTCGCCCAGAATGTCGCGGACGCCCAGCACCGGCACGCCGCAAAGCTGATCGGCGACGGTGAGCGTGACGAAGACGTGCTCCTCATTATCCGCGATGTCATTCCGTTCCATAAGGTCTGTTGTCACAGGCTCTCTCCTATCCGGCGACAGGCTCGGCCAGGCATTGCTTCAGGCTGCCGATCAGCGCCTCGCGTTGGAATTTCGCGACGTAATCGGTGAAGCCGGCATCGCGCCCGGCCTCGACATCGCTGGGCTCGGTGCGCGAGGACAGTGCGATCATCGGCAGCGTTGCCCAGGGACCGCTGGCCCGCACCGCACGCGCGAAGTCCAGACCGTCCATATCCGGCATGACGATGTCCGACACGATCACGTCGAACATCGTACCGGCTTCACGCAGCCGAAGCGCGTCCGCGGCGCTTGGCGCAGCGGTGACGCGATAACCGGCGGCACCCAATATCGGCGTAAGCAACTGGCGGAAGAAATCGCTGTCCTCGACGATAAGAACACTGCGCTTCTTGCTGAGCTCATCCGTTTGGTGAGTGCCGTGGAACCAATCCTGCCAGGCTTGCGTAAGCCAGTAGCCGGTATCGATCACATCGGTGGCATGTCCACCGATGACGCCAGTGCCCAGCAAACCGGGCCGTGCACCGGAAAGCTCGATCTGCAGCCGATCCTCGACCACATCGACGATCTCATCGACCATCAAACCCATGCTGCGGTCGCCATCATTGAACACCAGCACGGATTGCCGCGGCTTCGCCTCGTCGAGGTTGCTGGAGAACGCCACCAGTGGCATCAGCTTGCCGCGATACTGAGTGACCGGCGCGCCGCACGAAATCTCGATCTTCTCGCGCGGAATGTCCTCCAGCCGAGCGACCAATCCCAATGGCACGGCGAGCTTCTGCTCGCTGCCGGCGCGGAACAGCAGCATTGCCGTCCGGTCGCTGGACCGGACCTGATCCGTGGCACTAGCCGAAACTGCCTTAGAGTCTCCGCCGGCACCGATGCCGGTGCCGCGGGCAATCCCGTTTGGATCGAGGATCATGATCACCGACCCGTCGCCCAGGATGGTGTTGCCGCTGAACATTGTGACGTGACGGAGTATCGGTGCCACCGGCTTGACCACGATTTCCTCGGTGTCGAACACCCGATCGACGATGATGCCGAGGCTGTTCGCGCCGACCTGCACCACAACAATGTAGGCCCCACTGTCGTCGCTGACCCCTTCGCCCAGTGCCAGCAGATCATTCAGATTGACCAGCGGCAGCAGCCGATCACGCAGCCGCAGAACCGGCGTGTCATTGATGCGCTCGATCACGGATTCGGTGCCGCCAGGCTCGTTATGGCCACGTCCGGCCCCTTTCTGCGCGCGCACCAATTCCACGACGCTGATCTGCGGGATGGCGAAGCGTTCGCTGCCGGCCTCTACGATCAGAGCGGATACTATCGCCAGGGTCAGCGGGATCTTGATGGTAAACGTGGTACCGGCTCCACCGACGCTCTTCAGATCGATCGTGCCGCCGATTTTCTCGATATTTGTTTTCACGACATCCATGCCGACGCCGCGCCCCGATACCGCGGTGACGACGGCGGCGGTGGAGAAGCCGGGCCGAAAGATGAAACGCTGCACCTGGGCATCGCTCATCCCGGCAAGTTCGGCCTCGGTTGCCAGACCGTTCGTGAGCACCTTTTTGCGGATCTTGTCGAGCGGCAGGCCGCGACCGTCATCGGCAATCTCGATGATGATATGGCCGCCCTCATGGAACGCGTTGAGGGTGATGTGCCCGGCTTCGGGTTTGCCCGCGGCGCGGCGGTCGGCTGGGCTCTCCAGCCCATGGTCGCCACTGTTGCGTACCATGTGCGTCAGCGGGTCCTTGATCAGCTCCAACACCTGGCGGTCCAGCTCGGTATCGGCACCGAGCATGGTAAGCTCGATCTTCTTATCCATTTCGCGCGACAGATCGCGCACCAGACGCGGCAACTTGTTCCAGGCGTTGCCGATTGGCTGCATGCGCGTCTTCATCACGCCTTCCTGGAGGTCCGACGTGATGTGCGACAGGCGCTGCAACGGCACGGTGAAGCCGGTGTTTTCCTCATGCGTGCGGGCGAGTTGGAGGAGCTGGTTGCGGGTGAGCACCAATTCGCTCACGAGCGTCATCAGGTCTTCCAGCACATCCACCGTGACACGGATGGTCTGATTTGCCGGCACCGGCTCGCCCGCTTCGGTAGGTGCCGGTTTCGGCGGTGCTGCCACGGCCGCCGGCTTCGCTTCTACGACGGGCGCAGCCGCGATTCCTGGCGGAGCCTCTTCCTCCTCGATCTCGGGCTCCGGCGCCGAAGAGTGGGGAAGGTTCGGCACCTGACCAGCCGCCGCGGCATTCAGCGCGGCGATCAGTTCGCTATCGTCGCCGGCCGGTTCGCTGCCCGTCGCGGCAAGCCCCGCGACAATAGCTTTAACGCGGTCCAACGCGGACAGGACAATGGTCACGGTGTCGGGCGTCGCGACGAGCACGCCGTCCCGCACCTTGCCAAGCACGCTTTCGCCGGCGTGCGCCACCCGCTCCAGCCGAGGCAGCCCCAGGAACCCACAGGTTCCCTTGATGGTGTGCACCAGCCGAAAGATCAGCGACAACGTGTCCTGATCGTCTGGCGTCTGCTCCAATTTCACCAGAGCGACGTCCAGATCAGCCAGGCTCTCGTTCGTCTCGGTCAGGAAATCAGCAATGAGATCGTCCATGGCAGCCCTCACGAGCCCAGCACGGTGCCAGGCGGGACGCCATCCTGAACTCATGGTAACGAAGAAAGGGTAAACGCGGGCGCCAGTGCTCTGACTCAGACGGATGATGCACCAGCTCCAACGTCATTCCTGCGACGGTGGGAACCCAGGGCCACTGAAACGGACCTTGCCCTGGGTTCCTGCTTCCGCAGGAATGACGGGAGAGTAGTGCCAGCGAATCATTCGCAAGCGTCTGAGCGCTAGGGTGATCCAAACTCCAGGAGGAGTGGCGGTGACGCCTCCGCCTGACCCCCCGCTCCGACAGGCAAAAGCATCGAAAGGCGGAAACCGTGGTCTCGAACGAGTAGCGCGGTTAGCGGCCCCTGGAGATTGCGTGCGCCCGCACCGATGGCTTCCCAGGCTGCGGGTTCATCCACGAGCCACGATGCCAATCCGCTTGGCCAGGCTGCCCGAACACCTGAAATGGTCAGCAGAACCCTGTTTCCACTGTCGCCGGAGAGCGCGACGACGCCGCCGCCTGGCAGGCTCTCGACGGCCAAAAGAACCATGTTGAGGACAACGCGGGCTACCTCGGGCGCAAAGACCACGTCGGATCGCAGGCCGTCGACCTCCAACCGCACCTTCCGTTTATCCGCCACGCCTGCCATCAGGGCCTTCAACCGGCTGGCGTCCAGTTCGTCGGCGTTCCGACCCCAGGCGGCACGCAGGAGCTTCAGCCGTTCCGCCACGTCGACAGCCGCTTCCTCGGCAAGCGCCACTTCGTCATTAGCCGGTTGCTCCTCGCGGAGGATCTCCAACACCCCCAAGAGGGTGCCGATTGGGCCCGCCAGGTCGTGGCAAAGCCGAGCACTGAACAATTCCGCCAACCGCAGCGATTTGTTTTTGTCGATCACGGGAGCACCCCTACTCACCTGCGACATCAGTATGCTGCCATATTCACGGACGTTTTACGAACCATTTTGTCGGTGGGTCGAGTGGGCCCAACCGCCGGCATCTCGCTGCCTCCCACTTGAACCCCAAGGTCGGATGGCGCAAGTCAAAGGGGAGGAAGGAGTTCCCCGCGTTAATGATCGATCCGTTTGGCCGAAGCATTACCTATTTGCGCGTCTCGGTGACTGACCGCTGCGACCTTCGCTGCGTGTACTGCATGGCGGAGGACATGGCGTTCCTGCCGAAGCGTGACCTGCTGACGCTGGAAGAACTGGATCGCGTCTGCGCCGCGTTCATCCGTCTCGGCACCAACAAGATCCGCATCACAGGGGGCGAGCCGCTGGTGCGCCGCGACGTGCTGCGGCTGTTCCAAAGCCTGGGCGCTCGGCTGGGCGACGGCGGCCTCAAGGAGTTGGTGGTGACCACCAACGGCACACAGCTCGCGAAGATGGCGGACGGGCTGTGCGAGGCCGGCGTACGGCGGATCAACGTGTCGCTCGACACTCTGGATCCGGAAAAATTCGCCAAGATCACACGCTGGGGCAAAATCGGCTCGACGCTTGACGGCATCTTTGCCGCCAAGGCGGCAGGCATGGCGATCAAGATCAACGCCGTCGCCATGAAGGGCGTCAACGAGTACGAATTCGACAGCATGATCGCCTGGTGCGGGGACCATGGGTTCGACCTGTGCCTGATCGAGACGATGCCGATGGGCGATATCTCGGGCGACCGCACCGAGCAGTACCTGCCACTATCCATCGTGCGTTCCAGGATGCGCCGCCGCTGGACACTGGAAGAGACCGATTATCGAACCGGCGGTCCGGCTCGCTATTTCAACATTGCCGAGACCGGGCGCCGCGTGGGCTTCATCACGCCGATGACCCACAATTTCTGTGAAAGCTGCAATCGCGTCCGGCTGACCTGCACTGGCACATTATATATGTGCCTTGGGCAGGACGATGACGCTGACCTGCGTAAGGTGCTGCGCGCGGGCGCGACAGACGCGGAGCTGGAAGAGGCAATCCGCGAGGCGATCAGCCGCAAGCCGAAGGGGCACGACTTCATCATCGATCGCCGGCATGATCGGCCGGCTGTCGCACGACATATGAGTGTGACCGGCGGATAGCCAGGGGGCCTCGGTCGCCGGCCACCACATGCGTTTCGGCCCCGTTGGGTCCTCCAAACCCCCGCTCCTGAAGCTGACGCCGGGTCGCGTTAAACGCATCGGCGATCGCGGTATGAAGTCCTTCGTGCATGTGGCCATCGGGGGGATCGCGGCGAACCACAAACCGCTGTTCCGACACCACGAGTTCGATAGTGACGCAAAACAGGTTGCCGCGGCTGTGCCGACGATGACGCTTCTCGATCGTTATTCTGCATGCGATTTTGCAACCCAACAGATGCTCCAGCGCGATGACATTGTCGCGGGCCAGATCATCTGCACCGAACGGCGGAGCCATGTTGTTATAGGCAATGCAGAACGGCTCGCGCATGACGGCCTCCCTAGGCTGGAGCCTGCTAGCCAGTTTTCGGACCTCGCGCGTTGACTTGGATCAACGAATGCGTCGGCAGCTCGACTGATGGCGGGCCTGCGACTGGCGGGGCTAGAACAATAATGCTGGTCATCGAGGAGCTCGATCGGACATTTCCGATCGGCCACGTCGCGGCCTGGCTCAAACGCAACCCCCCCGCGCATCCCACACCGGCCTGCGCGGGGGTCGCCATCGCCAGCATAATTCAACCACAGATGCACACCGATGGACACAGATATGACTGCGTGCTGCAACGCGCCCGCGTTCGCTTAACCGTACATGGCCTGGCTTGACCCGGCCATCAGTACGTATCGGCATTTGTCTGCCGTTGGGGCTGATGGCCGGGTCAAGATGCTATGGGGGTGGACGGTCGCAGCAGCATGTATCCTTGCGGTTGTCCAAACCTCATAAGGAACGATGCGATGCCAAAGCAATCGACTGCGACCGCCTTTGATCACGATAGCACGCTAGTGCTGGCCCTGGAATTGAGTGGCAAGGGCTGGGAAGTTGGAGCGGTGGTGCCTGGTGTGACGCGCCGGCCGCGTCGCAGTCTGGCGGCGCGCGACATGGCGGGGTTGCTGCAGCAGATTGAGCGATGGAAGGCGGAAGCCGGGCGGGCTGGCCGAACCGTGCGCCGGATCGTGCTGACCTACGAAGCAGGCCGTGACGGGTTCTGGATCGCGCGATACCTGCGGGCGCACGACATCGAGGTGCAGATCATGCACCCTGCCAGTATCCCGGTGGAGCGACGGGGGCGGCGCGCCAAGACCGACCGGATTGACCTCGACATGCTGCTGCGGACGCTGCTGGCCTGGTTGCGGGGTGAGCCACGCGTGTGCTCGATGGTGCGCATCCCGAGCGAAACCGAGGAGGACATGCGCCGCCCGGAGCGGGAACGCGAGCGGCTGGTGAGCGAGCGGATCGCATTGGAGAACCGCATTGAGAACCTGTTGTGCCTGCAAGGGATCACCGGCTTCAAGCCACGTCTGAAGAAGGCCGCGGAACAGCTCGATGAATTGCGCAGCTTCGCCGGCGCTCCACTGCCGCCACGGCTGCTGGAAGAGCTGAAGCGGCTGATGACGCGTCATCGCCTGTTGAGTGAGCAGCTCAGGGACATAGAGACGGCCCGCGAACAGACGGCGATGGCGGTGGAACCGGACCACGCGGTGGAGCAGATCCAGATGCTGGCGCGCCTGGTGGGGCTTGGCCTTGCGACAGCGACGGGGCTGACGCGGGAGGTGTTCTGCCGCTCGTTCGCCGATCGCCGCGCGATTGCCGGATTTGTCGGGCTCACCGGCACACCGTTCAACAGCGGCGGCAGTGAACGCGAGCAGGGGATCAGTAAGAACGGCAATCCACGGGTGCGCCGTATCCTGTTGCAGTTGGCGTGGCGCTGGCTGCGCTTTCAGCCGGACAGCGCATTGAGTTGCTGGTTCGTCGAGCGCACCGGCGGCGCCAAGGGACGCATCCGCAAGATCATGGTGGTTGCACTCGCCCGCAAGCTGCTGGTGGCGCTGTGGCGCTACGTCGAGTGCGGCGAAGTGCCGCCCGGTGCGCGCCTCGTGGCCGCATGAGGGCCGACGGTGACAGCCATGGATGTGGACAGGCAGAAGATTGAACCCAGACCGAGCAGCAGGCAGACGGTGATCGGCACCTGACACCTGACAACCATCTGGGTGGGCGGTGCACCGTGCCGGGCTATGGCTGCAACATGCCGCCGTCAAGATTGGTCCCGCCCTCCAGACCCCTCCGGCCCCGCGAATGGGGCAACATGGTACGGAACAACGAGTTCCACCGGATACGAGCTTGCAGGCCGACAGGTCTGACCCAAGGGGTCGCCCAGGATGGTGAACGCAGCGACGAATGTGCAAACATTCAGATCAGGAAAGGAAACGCCATCACACATATGCCGCTTGACAAGAAAGCCCCCATACGAGCCCGGCCATGACGAAGACTGTTTGCACTGCCGCTAACGCGCCGAAGGGCCTACGGCCTTATCTGTGTCCATCTGAGTTAATCTGTGGTTCCAATTTCTTCTACAGAGGCAACACCAGCAGTACGTCCACCCGCCGCGAATCCAGGACCACGCGCCGTGACCTGAATCGCAGCACCCCAGCGCCCTCAACGATCCGATCCAGATATCGCCCAGTCGCGAACACTACCGTCTCGCCATCCTGCGCTACCCGAAACACGCACACGTTGGACCGCACGGCAATCCCATCCCCCGTCCGCTCAAACCGAGGACGCCCCAGCAAATGCCGATACGTGTGCGGCTCATAGATATTGGCGGTGCGCAGCGCCTGAACGCGATCCTCCATCATGCCGCGGCTGGCGCAGTACATGATGCCAATCGGCAAGCCAGCCTCATGGCTCTCGCGCGTGATGATCTGGTATTCGCCATCCTCGGTGAAAAAACCAGGCCACCGCTCCAGAGCGCCGTCGTCGATCGCCTCGGCATAATCCGCGAGCAGATCCTCGATCGCATCGCGCACGATCAGATGCCCATCAGTTCGCGGTAGCCCTTCCAGAACCCACGTATGCCGGTCTCCGTGGCACGCGATCCGTCGGACGACGCAACGTCCCGCCCACCCATCTCCAGAAATGCGTTGCGATCCTCGCTGCCGCGCGTGCCGCGCTGGACGAACTCATTGATGCAGCCATCCTCGAGCGATACCAACCCTGCCGCGCCGGTCAGATTGCTTTGCATCAAGCGCTTGCGCGTCTGCTCTTCGTCGTCGTCCTGCGAGCCGAGATAAATCCAGAACAGCTCGGTCTTGTCGATGCCGCGCGGCGTGAAGAACCGCACCGCCAGCGAGTTCAGCGTTAGCTGCACCACAAGCGTCGGGAACACGGTCTGAATGCAGTGCGTGACCCCGTCCTCGAATTCCGTCCAGGTGTCCAGCAGCTCCGGCGCCACCAGTGCCGAATTGTACTGCGCCGCGTGGACCTTCTGGTATTCGTCCGACTGCTGCAGCGTGTCGCGTTTTGCATAGCTGATCGAGTGCCGGCCATCTTCGGACAGCAGCATGCCACCATCCATATCCAACCGGTTCACCTTGAACGTCGTATAGAACGTGTGCAGCAGCGTTGCGTGATATGAGTTCGCGCACGTTCTCCGCGTAGAGCTTCCAATTGTTGTGGATGATCTGACTGTGCATGCCCAGCATGCGCAGCGGCCGGCCGAGATTGCGCCGGATCATGCGCGCCATCGTCTCGCCGAGGTAATCTTCCACGGGCACCGTCTCATCTGAGAACGTGCCGAACACCAGACCGCAGAACACCTCGATGCGCAGCGGCTCCAGGCGATGCTGCGCCGGATCGAAATCCTCCGGCATGCCGCCTTTGCCGCGCACGCCATGCCGGAACGCGACGCTCTGCAAACGTCCGGCGAGATCGTAGCTCCACGAATGGTAGACGCAGGTCAGCGCCTTGGCGTTGCCCCGCTCCTGCAAGCACACCAGTGCCCCTTTATGGGCGCAACGATTGACCATCGCATGGATCGCACCGTGCTCATCGCGGGTCACCACGACCGGCGTTTCGCCAACAGTCGCGAGACGCCAATCACCGGGATTGGGAATTTCGATGTCCAGACAGAGGAAATTCCAGATCGGCCCGCGGAACAGGCGCTTCTGCTCCTCCGCATAGATCGCGGGATCAGAGAAGACGCGGAACGGCACGCGCGTCACCCCATCTGTTGGCCAGACGAGGTCGGTCGCAACATTGCCAGTGACCGGGACGTCCATCGTTCGCCTCCCAGGGCATTGCCGATCGCGACGGTAGCGGTGAGCCGGGTAAGCGTGCAAATGTGGCGCCGCCGGTCAACGATCCGGCAAAGGGAGACCACAACGTTCGGGAGAACAAAACATGATTGGCCGTAGATCTGCACTTACTGCGGGATTCGCCACCGTCGCATCAGCCGCCCTGCCGCGCGCCCGTGCCCGTGCCGCGGAAGCCCCCATCAAGATCGGCAACACCATGCCGTACAGCGGACCCGCCTCAACCTACGGCGTGATTGGCCGCACAGAGACCGCGTTCTTCAAGATGGTCAACGACCAGGGCGGGGTCGACGGCCGCATGATCGACTTCATCTCCTACGACGACAGCTACAGCCCACCGAAAACCGTCGAGCAAGTCCGCCGGCTGGTCGAAGAGGACAAAGTTGACTTCTGCTTCCAAAACCTCGGCACACCGTGCAATTCAGCGATCGCTGAATACTTGAACCACAAGCAAATCCCGCAACTGTTTGTCGGCTCGGGCGCCAGCAAGTGGAGCGACTACAAGAAGTACCCGTGGACGATGGGCTGGCAGCCAAACTACCGCACCGAGGCGCAAATCTACACGAAACAGATGCTGGCCAACGTGAAGGAGCCGAAGCTCGGCATCCTCTATCAGAACGACGACTTCGGTAAGGACTATCCAACCGGCGTGCGCGACATCCTCGGCAAGGACTGGGACAAGATTGTCACCAAGTCAGTCAGCTACGAGACCACCGATCCCACCGTCGATTCGCAGATCGTCGAACTGCAAGGATCCGGTGCGAACGTGCTGCTGGTTGCTGGTATTCCGAAGTTTGCCGCGCAGGCCATTCGTAAGGTGCACGACCTCAACTGGAAGCCGACATTCTTCATGACCAACGTGTCGATTTCGGTTGGTGGTGTGCTGACGCCCGCTGGACCCGAGAACGCCATTGGCATGCTGAGCACGCAGTATCTGAAGGATCCGACTGATCCTGGGTTCAACGATGATCCAGGGATGAAACAGTGGCGCGCCTTCATGGCAAAGTACAAGCCGGATGGCGACATCAGCGACGCAAGCTATGTGTTTGCTTACGGCATCAGCCTGACGATGCTCCAGGTGCTCAAGCAGTGCCAAGGCGACTTCTCGCGCCCCAATGTCATGAAGCAGGCGGAGAACCTGCATAATGTCGATGTGCCGGTCTTGTTGCCAGGCATTACAATACAGACCAGCCATACCGACCACCGTCCGATACGGGCGATGCAGATGGCGCGCTGGGACGGCAAGACCTGGGTGCGCTTCGGTGGATTGATCCAAGGCGCCAACGTGTAGCGCGCCCGTGGCGGGGCGGCGTTATGGCCGCCCCGACCGATGGTACGGATGGCCGGCCGCAATGGATCGTGCGCGATAGACCTGCTCGGCGAGCATTGCGCGGACCATGAAGTGCGGCCAGGTCAGCGGACCGAGCGATAACACGTAATCCGCGCGCGCAAGCACCGGCGCATTGAGCCCTTCCGCACCACCGATCAGGAAGCAGAGTGGCCTGCCAAGAGCGAGCCAGCGTTCCAGGCTACGCGCCAGCTCCATACTGTCGAGCGCTTGACCTGCCTGATCCAACAAGACCACATATGCATGGTCTGACACTGCCGCGAGTAATGCCGCACCCTCGCGGCGCTTGATTTCCGTCGGTGAGCCACGCGCCTCGGCAATCTCGGTCACCGCGAACTTTGGCTTGAGGCGCGCATTGTAGCGGGCAAACAATGCCGAATTCGGGTCCATCGGGCAGACGCCCGACCGCGATCAGATGCAACATGCATGGACACCCCTTGCGGCCGTATGCCGCAATGGCCTTATCGTCCTGGCGGACTCAACGCCAGTGCTATGACTTATACCAAAGCTCACTGACCGTGACTCATCGGTCGCCCTGTCGTCACGGCCGGGCTTGACCCGGCCATCAGCGTACATCGGCACCATTGTGCCGCTGAGAGTGATGGCCGGCTCGGGGGCCGGCCATGACGGATAGAGCGAATGGGTCGCGATCAGCGAGTAGTGGTATGACACGGATGTTGCGCCAGTTCACATCGTCATTCCCGCGGAATGTGGGAACCCAGGGCCTGCGACACAGACCTCGCCCTGGGTTCCTGCTTTCGCAGGAATGACATAAGGGTTGGGTCGGCGAACCGCTAGCTGGACCATGAATCGGAGGGGGAGACTATGGACTGGCCCACGCAGCAGGGCATGTTTGAATTTGGCGACGTGACGTTGCAGTCCGGCACCGTGCTGCGCGGGGCACGACTGTCCTGGAAGGCGCACGGCACGTTGGCTCCAGGCGGCGACAACGTCATTGTCTATCCTACCAGCTATGGCGCGCAGCATCCTGATCTGGAGTGGCTGATCGGGCCTGATGCGGTCCTGGACCCGACACGCTGGTTCATTGTGATCTGCGACATGTTCGGCAATGGCCTCTCGTCCAGCCCGTCCAACACGGCGGATTACCCGTCACTCGTGACAGTGTATGACAACGTACATGCGCAGCGGCGCGCGCTCTACGAACTGTTTGGGATCGGGCGCATTGCGTGCGTGTATGGCTGGTCGATGGGCGCGCTACAGGCATACCACTGGGCGGCGCTGTTCCCGGATGCGGTGGACCGTATCGTGGTGAATTGCGGCGTGTCGCGCACGGCGGTGCACAACCAGGTGTTCCTGCGCAGCCAGATGGCCACGCTAGAGGCGGCGCCAGAGCATATTGGCGATGGACGCTTCTCGGCGGAACCGATCGCGGCCAAACGTGCGTTCGGCCGTATCTACGCTGCGTGGGCGCTGAGCCAGGATTTCTATCGCGCGGGGCTGCATCTGGTGACCGGTCCGCAACCCAACCTTGGTGCACCAGATCTCGAGACCTTTTTGCGCACTGATTGGGAGGAACGCTTTGGTGCGCGGCCTGCTGCAAATCTGTACGCGCAACTTCGCACCTGGGATGCGGCGGATATCAGCGCGAACTTGCTTTACCATGGCGACCTCCAGCGCGCGTTGCTTGCGATCCGCGCGCGCGTGCTACTGATGCCAGGTGACACCGACCTATATTTCCGCGTCGCCGACAACGAGGCTGAAATACCGCATCTTCGGCATGCGGAACTGAAACCGATACCCAGCATATGGGGACATCGTGCCGGCAATCCGGCAATGAACCCGACTGACGCCCGTTTCATCAAGGATGCCGTGCGGGACTGGCTCGCACGATAGAAGGAGGACCCGGCAATGGCTGTCATAACCGCAACCAATCCACCGACTGTGCGTGCGCCGACCGGTTACACGCACTCCATGCTGATCGAAGGCGAACAACGGCGTCTGATCGTTTCCGGTCAGGTCGGCATGTCTGTCGACGGATCAGTGCCGAACACTGGCGAAGGGCAGATTGCGCAAGCCTTTGCAAATTTGCGAGCTGCGCTGGAGGCAAACGGCATGAGCGTTACCAATCTGGTCAAGACAACAGTGTTCCTGACCGATCGCTCCTTGCTGGCTTCGTTCCGTGCCGCGCGCGACGCAGTCTATGCCGGCCACGCGCCATGTTCGACGCTGCTGTTCGTTGCAGGGTTGGCCGATCCGCGCTTCATGGTGGAGATTGAAGCGGAAGCAGTCGCCTAACGTCGCACACGAAGTGGGAAGGGTCGGTGCGCAGCGCCCGATGAAGGGTGCTGCAAGGTTCCAATCCCACTGGAACCCCTCAGGAAACGCCTGCTATCGGCACCAGATGCGACAGGAACGTCTCAGCGCACGCACGCCACGAGTAACGTTCGGCGTGGGCGCGGCACGCCGCCCTATCGGCTCCCAACGCCTCCAGCGCCGCAGCGCGCAAGTCGGCATTCACCGCGCCAATCTTGCCCGTTGCTTCCACAAGCACGTCAATCGGCCCGGTGACGGGGAGTGCCGCCACTGGTGTGCCGCAGGCCAGCGCCTCTAGCATCACCAGACCAAATGTATCGGTTATGCTGGGAAACACGAACACATCGGCACCTGCATAAGCACGCGCCAGCGCCTCGCCATAGCGTGGGCCAGTGAAGTGTACTTTCGGATATTCGTGCCGCAGTTTGGACAGGATCGGCCCACCACCAACAACGACCTTCGATCCCGGCAAATCCAGATCCAGAAAGGCGCCGATGTTTTTTTCTACTGCCACGCGCCCGACATAGAGAAAGACCGGCCGTGTCAGCCCCCAATCCTCGCGCGGCTCCGGCTTGAACAATTCCAGATCCACGCCGCGCGACCATGCCCGGATATTGCGGAAGCCACGGCTTACCAACTCATCGCGCAGCGACTGTGTCGCCACCATCGTGCCCTGGGAGGCGCTGTGAAACCGCCGCATCCAGGCGTACACCGGTCGCACAGGTATCCCTGTTCGCGCCTTGATGTATTCGGCGAACCGCGTGTGAAATGCCGTGGTGAAGGCAAAGCCAGTGCGCTTTGCCCAGCTCCGCGCCGCTATGCCCAATGGCCCTTCCGTCGCGATATGCAGCGCGTTCGGCCGGAATGCCTCGATCATCCGCACCAGTCGCCGGCGCGGCAGCAGTGCCAGTGGGATATCGCTGTAGGTCGGACAAGGGATCGTGCGGAAACGGTCGGGCGCGATCACCTCTACCACGTGCCCCATTGCGCGCAGTTCATTGACCACGGTGGTCAGCGTGCGAACGACCCCGTTGACCTGGGGCGACCATGCATCGGTGACGATCAGGATCCGGTGTGACGGCGCGGGTGGCAGCATCGCGTCGCGATTGGCGAGTTCCTGGAGGGTGGCAGTGTCAGACAGGTTCGGGCAACGCCGCACGGCGCGGCGCGAAGAACGACAAGCGATTTACTTCCGCCCAGTCGATCAGTTCGAGCCGGCCATCGTGATGCTCAACCAGAGCCGTGCAGCTTTCGACCCAATCACCGTCGTTGAGGTACATCACGCCATGCACCTCGCGCATCTCCGCGTGATGGATATGGCCGCAGACCACGCCATCATAGCCACGGCGACGTGCCTCTGAGGCGAGTGCACTCTCGAACCGGTCGATCGCCTTGACCGCTTCTTTTACCTGACGCTTGAGCCAGGCCGAAAGCGACCAATACGGATAACCCAACCACCGGCGTATTACGTTGAACCAGCGGTTGAAGTTGAGTGCGAAGGTGTAAGCCCAGTCGCCGAGCAGGGCGAGGAACCTGGCGTAGCGCACCACGCTGTCGAACTCGTCGCCATGCATCACCAGCAGGCGCTTGCCATCGGCGGTGATGTGTTCCGCTTCCTTTCGCAGCCGGATGCCGGCGATCTCCAGACCCATCGGCAACCAGGCGCGAAACATCTCGTCGTGATTGCCGGGGATGTAGGTGACTTCCGTGCCGCCTCGTGCGAACCGGACAATCTGGCGCAGGACCTCGTCATGGTGCTCGTCCCAGTACCAGGACTTGCGGAGCCGCCAGCCGTCGATGATGTCGCCGACCAGGAACAATTTCTGGCAGGTTGTGCGGCGCAGGAAGTCGGCGAGGAAGTCGCAACGAGCACCGCGGGTGCCTAGGTGGGTGTCCGAGACGAACACGCTACGGTAGAGTGGGCGTGTGCCGGGTACGAGAGGTGCGTTCATGCGAGGGAAATGTGATACGCCCGAATCGTTGTGGATAAAGTTAAGTTTGCGTGACGAAACCGAACTTTGGCGCATTCAGTGAAAGTCATATCTAAGCAACAAATTTGACATTATCCTGCAACATCGGCAATGGCAGGAATACAACTTGTCGTTGCGGGGTGTTCGATTCGCTTTGTCGATGATCGTGGTGTTCAATCCGGTGGCGGGTTTGCGGCGTGTCAGCCTGCTCTGGCGCGTGCTCGACGTGCTGGTGGCGAACGGCGTCCGCATTGAATTAGCCGAGACACACCGGGCCGGTCACGCGGAGGCATTGGCCCGTGAGGCGGCCTGTTCCGGCGCTCAGATGGTGGTTGCGGCGGGCGGCGACGGCACGATCGCCGAGGTCGCCAACGGCCTGATCGGCACCCGGGTGCGGCTTGGCGTGATCCCGCTGGGCACTGCCAACGTGATGGCACACGAAATGGCGCTGCCGTTTGAGCCGCGCTCGGTTGCAGCGGCGCTGGCGTTCGGACGGACGCGCCCGCTTTGGCCAGGAGTGGCGCGCGCGGCGGATACCTCCCGTCTGTTCGTGCAGATGCTGGGGGTGGGGCTCGATGCGCAGGTGGTACACCACCTGCCGGTGCCATTGAAGCGCGCCTTGGGCCGGAGCGCGTATGCGCTGCAGGCGCTGCGCGAGATCGCGTTCTATCGCTACACGCCGATACGCGTGCGACTGGACGGCGAGGAAACACAGGCGGCGAGCGTTATCGTCAGCAAAGGGCGGCTGTATGGCGGGCGCTTTCTGTTGGCACCGGAAGCCTGTGCGGGTGAGCCCGGGTTCTCGGTCGTGCTGTTCGATCACTCAGGGATTGGACCCGCGCTGATGTACGGAGCCGCCCTGCCCTTCAATCTGTTGGCGCGCGCTCCAGGTGTGAGGCACATCCGCGCCCGCTGCATTGATTTCATTGGCAACGAGTCGATGTTGGCGCAAGCAGACGGCGACGCTGCCGGCCGGACACCACTCACCATCACCGATGCGCCGGCGGCAATTCCGGTGGTCGTTGGATAGGCGTCAGGCTGCCGTTGGAGCACTTTCAGGCAGACCAGAATCGATGGGTTTCGCTGCGCTCAACCGCATCCTACGGCGCCGCGCAGTCCGGTGTCATTCGCAGGATCGGTTGAGCGGCAAGCGAAACCCATCAGCTTTCCAGTCAGTTTGAAGATACTCTGGTGTCCCGAGGCTGAAGTTCGTCAGATTACGAAAGGGCTGTCATCGCGAGCGTCGCGGATGCGAGGCGAAGCGATCTCGGGGGCGGAGCGCGTCATGGACCGAGATTGCCGCGTCGCTTCGCTCCTCGCAATGACAGTGGTAACGAGGCGAACTTCTGGTTCAGGACACCAGTGCCTGATCGAGATCCGCAATCAGGTCGTCCGCAGTTTCCAGTCCGACTGACAGTCGGATGACGTCGGAACCAGCCCCTGCTGCCGCCCGCTGTTCGTCCGTCAACTGACGATGTGTGGTGGAAGCGGGATGCAGGATCAGGCTGCGCGTGTCGCCGATATTGGCCAAGTGGGAGAACAGCCTGACGTTCTCGACCAACTTGACACCGGCCTCGTAGCCGCCACGCACGCCGAAGGTAAACACCGCGCCCGCGCCGCGCGGCAGGTATTTCTGCGCCAGCGCATGATATGGACTGGTCTCCAGTCCGGCGTAGGACACCCACTGGACGCGAGGATGCGCCGCGAGAAACTCGGCCATCTTCTGTGCGTTGGCACAATGCCGCTCCATGCGCACGTGCAGAGTCTCGATGCCGGTGATGGTGAGGAACGCGTTCATCGGCGCCATCGTTGGCCCGTAGTCACGTAGCGCGACAGCGCGCGCCTTGGTGGTGAAGGCGAAGTCGCCGAAGTTCTCGTAGAAGCGCAGGCCATGATACGCAGGTTCAGGCTCGGTCAGTGCTGGGAACTTGCCGCCTTGTGACCAATCGAACTTGCCGCTCTCCACCACAACGCCGCCCAGCGAATTGCCGTGGCCGTCGAGGAACTTCGTTGTCGAGTGGACGATCAGATCGGCACCCCACTCGAATGGGCGGCAGAGATATGGTGTTGCCAGCGTATTATCGACGATCAGCGGTATGCCGGCCTCATGCGCAATCTTCGCGACGGCTTCGATGTCCACGATGATTCCGCCAGGATTGGCCAACAGTTCGAGGAAGATCGCCTTGCAGCGCGGTGTCAGTGCGCGGCGGAAGTTCTCGGGGTCAGTGGGATCGACGAAGTGACAGGTCCAACCGAGCTTCTTGAACGATAGGCCGAATTGCGTCAGCGAACCGCCGTACAGGTTGCGCGATGCGACGAACTCGTCGCCCGGTTCCATCATCGTCGCGAAAACCAGGAACTGCGCCGCGTGCCCCGAGGCAGCGGCACATGCAGCCCGCCCGCCTTCAAGGCTGGCGATGCGTTCCTCCAGAACGGAGACCGTTGGATTGGTCAGGCGCGAGTAGATGTATCCGAAGTTGTGCAAGTTGAAGAGCGACGCTGCGTGATCCACGTCATCGAACACATACGCTGTCGTCTGGAAGATCGGCGTAGTGCGCGCGCCGGTGGTTGGGTCGGGTACGGCGCCGGCGTGGATCGCGCGGGTCTCGAAACCGTAGCTGACATTGGCCGATGGCAAAGCGCGCGGCTTTGCCTTGCGGTCCGTCGGCGCTTGAGGTGCGCGATTGCTGATGATGCCGGAGTTCACACCACTCCACGACAGCTCGCCGCCCAGCCGGCCGAACTCGATCTTCGGGCAGCGGTTCATGATGACTTCCAGACCGGCCGCCTCAGCGCGCGCCGCTGCCTCATCGTTGCGCATGCCAAGCTGCATCCACACGACTTTCGCTCCGATGGCGATCGCATCATCGACGATTGGACCGACTTGATCCGAGGCACGGAAGATATCGACCATGTCGATCTGGTCGGGGATGTCCCGCAGGCTGGCGTAGATACGTTCGCCCTGCAGTTCCTGTCCCGCTGTGCCGGGATTCACCGGGATGACGCGATAACCTTTGCCTTGGAGGTACTTCATGACGAAGTAGCTGGGCCGGTTCCAGTTGGATGAGGCGCCGACCATCGCGATCGTGCGGACGGTGGAAAGGATGCGGCGGATCTTCGCGTCCGAATACGGAATTGGATCGACTGCGGTCATGGAATGCCTCCGCGGCGGTGAGACCGGTTCTGTTATCCCTAGGTTCCCTGAATTCGCGGGAATGACACTCAAGGATTGTAGGCGGATTATCGTCCCTGCTGGATAGCCGAGAGGATCCAGCGGCCGTCGGGGGAACGGACGAACGTCCACAGTTCGGTTGCGGTCACATGCTCGGTCGGGCTGCCATCGACGATGCGGCCCGCGTTGTCGCGGGTCACGTCGATCATGGAGAACCGCATCGCCACCGTCGCGTATTCGCGGCTGCCTTCGCTCCACGCCTGGGCCAGGTCGCCCTGCAACAGGTGGACATCGGTCACCTCGTTACGCACACCCTGACTGGTCTGCTCGGAAAGCTGCTCGGAGAAGTAGCTCAGCATCTCGGGCGTCACCACGGCACTGAGGGCGCTGAGATCGTGACGGCTCCACGCCGCCTGCGTGTTGCGCAGGATCTGCTCGAACGCCTGATAGTCCTGTGGCGCGATCTGGATCGGAGGCGCGGCGGGCGAGCCGCCTAAGCCGCTACCCATTGGGCCGGGCGGCGCGCCGCGGGCGAACATGTTCGGGCCGCCGGCCATCAGTGGCGAGGCACCACCACTGAACATCCGGATCAGGAAGCGGACCAGCCACACGAGCAGGAAGATCTGCAACAGCAGGCCGAAGAAGCCGCCAAACCCCATCATGCCGCCGAAGAAGCCGTGGCCCATCAGCAGCCCGCCAATACCTGCCCCGATCAAACCGCCGAGCAAGCCGGACATGAAGCCGGATCGCGGTGCATAGCCGTTGCCGTAGCCCGACCCGTAGCCCGGCGATGGGTTGTTCGGCGTTATGCTCCGCTGCATGGGCGAAGCGGAGTAGGGTGCAGTGCGCGTAGCTGGGGGCGCCGACCAGGTCATGCCTCCCCGGCTGCCAAACGAGCTGCCTCCGCCAAGGCGGGCGTCGGCCAGTCCAGGCGTGAACACCACTGCCAGGGCAAGCAATGCAGCAAGCACGAAAGATGAGCGACGCATACCGGTTCGCTTTTCTATGAACATGAGCTGAAATATGGTGTGCCGCGCGATCAGGCGCCAGCCATCGTCATCCCTTCGACCCGAACCGTCGGCGCATCGGTGCCGCGGCGGAACTGCAGATCGTTGGCTGGCGTGAGGTGGGCGAACATGTCGAGCAGGTTGCCTGCGATGGTAATCTCGGCGACGGGTTCAGCGATGGCGCCGTTGCGGATCATGAAACCGGAAGCGCCGCGACTGTAGTCCCCGGTAATACCATTGACGCCCATGCCGATGAGCTCGTTCACGTAGAGGCCGAGAGTGATGTCGGCCATCAGTTCAGCCGGCGTCAGCTCGCCCGCGGCAAGATAGAGGTTGGTCGAGCCAGGAGAAGGCGGGCCACCGGTGCCCCGCGATGCGTGACCAGTTGAGCGCATCCCGAGCTGACGAGCGGAACGGCTGTCCAGCAGCCAGGTCGTCAATACACCCGCGGCGATGATGTCACGTGCGCTCGTTGGCGTGCCCTCGCCGTCGAAGGCGCGAGAGCGGAGGCCGCGGATGCGCCGGGGATCGTCGTGGATTTCGATGTTCTCAGCGAAGATGCGTACGCCCAGTTTGTCCTTGAGGAAGGTCGTGCCGCGGGCGACCGAAGAGCCGTTGATCGCGCCTGCCAGATGCCCGAGCAGACTGCCTGCAATGCGCGGATCATAGAACACCGGCAACTTCGCTGTGGGAGGGCGGGCCGGATTAAGCCGGGTTATCGCGCGCTCGGCTGCGGAATGACCGATCGCGACCGGATCATCGAGGTCCGCCAGATGGATGGTGGAATGGTAGTCGTAGTCACGCTGCATGTCGGTGCCGGTGCCGGCCACCGCGGTGGCGGACACCGAGTGGCTGGTGCGTGCGTTACCGCCGGCGAACCCTGCTGAGGTGACCAGAAATGCCTGTGTGCGCCCGTAGCCAGCCTCGGCATCCGTATTGGTAATGCCGCTTACCGCTCTTGCCGCATCTTCCGCCGCTGCGGACCGAGTTCACGAGCGCCTCGACAGACGGTTCGGTTGGATCAACGAGGTCGAGCGACACTTCGTCCGGGGGAGCCGCCGTGTCCGCCAAACCTCCGAATGGGTCTTCCGGAACGACGCGGGCCATGGCAACCGCTCGCTCTGCAAGCTCCTGGAAGCTCGAGGGATCGACGGTGGTGGAAGACACGATCGCGGCGCGCTGGCCGAGAAACACGCGCAAGCCCAGGTCGCGTCCCTCGGAGCGCTCGACGTGCTCGGTTTCGCCGAGGCGGCGCGACACCGACAACGACGTGCCGGAGATCAACACGGCATCGGCAGCATCCGCACCAGCCTTGCGGGCTTTTGCGATCAGGTCGGAGAGAAGATTGAGGGGTTCGGCTGTCATGTTTGCGGTTACGCGGCCAGCTTTTCCGCGATATTGGCCAGGTGCGGCACGCGCTCCGCAGGCCCCATGGTTGCCAGCGTTGGCGCACCACGAAACAGCCGGGACGCGGCGCGGCATACATCGGCCGTTGTGACCGCGTTGATCTTTGCCACCGTTTCGCCCGCCGGCACCACGCGACCGAAGACCTGTAGTTGCCGCGCGAGCTGTTCGCAACGGCTGCCGGTGCTCTCCAGGGACATCAGCAAGGACGCTTTCACCTGCGCCCGAGCACGTGCCAGCTCCGCTTCGGTGACCGAGTTCTGCACCTTGCGCAGTTCTTCCAGGGTGATCGGCATCAGTTCCTCAGCTTCGCTTTCGCCGGTTCCTGCGTAGATGCCAAAGATACCACCGTCGAGGAACGGCGAGCTGAACGAATAGATCGAGTAGACGAGGCCGCGCTTTTCGCGCACCTCCTGGAACAGCCGCGAGGACATGCCACCGCCGAGCAGCGTGGAGAGCAGCAGCGTCGGGTAATAATCGCGGTCGCCGTAGCCTACCGATGGAAAGCCGAGCACGATGTGGACCTGATCCAGATCGCGCGCTTCGCGAAACTCGCCGCCCTTGTATTGTGCCGGCGGCATGGCTGGCACGGGATCTCCTGGTAGATCAGCGAAGTGCTGGTTAACCAGGTTCAGCATCTGTTCGTGTGTGAGGGCACCTGCACCGGCAACCACGATATTCGAGGCTGCATAGTTGCGTCGCATATAGCCAGTCAGCATCGCACGGGGCATTGACCGGATGCCTTCCTCGGAACCCAACACGGGGCGCCCCAGCGGCTGCTCCGGATAGGCGTGCTCCTGAAAATGGTCGAAGATGATGTCGTCCGGCGTGTCGTTGGCCTGGCCGATTTCCTGGAGGATAACGCCGCGCTCTCTTTCCAGTTCCTCGGGCTCGAATGTGGAATGCGTGAGAATGTCGCCGATGATGTCGGCGGCAAGGGCGGTGTCCTCTTTCAGCACCTTGACATAGTACGCGGTCTGTTCCCTGGCGGTGTAGGCGTTGATGTGGCCACCAACCGCCTCGATTTCCTCGGCGATCTGCGCGGCGGAACGCCGTTCGGTGCCTTTGAAGGCCATGTGCTCAAGGAAATGCGAAACGCCATTCTCGGTGGCCTGTTCGTGGCGCGAGCCGGTTGCGACATAGGCGCCAAACGAGACCGTCTCGACCCGTTCCATCCGCTCGGAGACCACGGTGAGACCGGAGGGCAGGCGCGTCAGGTTAATAGCTTCGCTCACTTGATCCATGTTCCTTACTTGGTGTCGTCAGATGCTGTTGTCAGTGGTCCAGGACTTTGGCCGCGGACTTGATCAGGTCCGGCGGGAAGGTGAGGCCCACCGCCGCAGCGGCAGCCGTGTTCACCTGTAGATCATAAGCGTGGTAGGGGACCGGCACCAGGGTCCCGGGATTGCGTCCTTGTAATACCGGCACGGCCAGCTCATTCGCCCAGTCGAAGCCGGTCTGATATTGGTTCTGGCCAAACGAGGCGATCGCGCCGTGTTCCACTGACGTCGCATCGAAGGAGAACAGCGGCAGCTCGTTGTCGCGTGCCGTCTTCACGACCGCATCGAATGCCGAGGCGACGGTATTGTCCTGGCCCATCAGCAATGCGTCCACGCGGCCGATCAGTGATTCGGCTGCGGTCTTCACTTCGGCGCTGCCGCTGATTGCGATCTCGATCCAGATAAGACCGCGCTTTTCCGCTTCCGCCTTGGATAGCCGTTCGAACGTCGAAGAGTTGGTCTCGCCTGCGTTGTAGATCATGCCAATGCGTCTGGCGTTTGGGGCAACCTGCCGAATCACGTCGAACATGCGGGCAATCGGCGGGAAGCCGTAGCTGCCAGTGACGTTGGTGCCGGACGGCTTGTCCAAGGCGGCGACGAGCCCCGCGTCGACCGGATTGGTCACACAGCCGAACACCACCGGCACGGAGGTGCCCCTCGCGGCCCGCACGGCTGCTTGCGCACTGGGCGTCGTGCATGGGGCGATCAGGTCCACTTTATCGGCGAGGAACTTGTCGGCGATGTTGCGGGCATTGCCGACGTCGCCTTGGGCGTTCTGGTACTCGAACACCAGGTTGGTGCCTTCGACGAATCCCGCCGCCTTCAGACCGTCGAGGAAGCCTCGGCGGGTCGCGTTCAGCGCGGGATGATCGACGATTTGTGTGTAGCCGACGCGATACACACGCCCGGGTTGCTGGGCGCTCGCGAGGCTGCTCGCCAAGCCAAGGATCGCGAACACGAAAGTTGCAAAAACCCGCATTATTCCTCCCCATCACGATCCTAGCAGTACGCGATCATCGACCAGTTCTGACCCGATGGCTGCGTGAAAGCGATCGATCAGGTCGGCGACGGTCAGCCCGGCCTTCTCGCTGCCACGCACCTCGAAAGCGATATGGCCTTCGTGCATCATCACGAGCCGATTTCCCCAGCGAATTGCTTCGGCCATGTTGTGCGTCACCATCAGCGTGGTCAGCGTTCCTTCCTCGATCAATCGGCCGGTCAGCGCCATCACGAGCGATGCGGTACGCGGATCCAGATTTGCCAGGTGCTCGTCCAGCAGCAGCTAGGTGGGGGGCAGCACTGGTCGCCATCAGCAGGGCGAGCGCCTGACGCTGGCCACCGGACAACGTGCCGACGCGTGCGTCTGCGCGCAGTTCCAGACCGAGCCCGACCATGGCGAGACGTTCCCGGAACGCCCGGGCGCGCGCCGCGGTCACGGCACGGCACAAGCCGCGCGGGGCACCGCGATTTGCCGCGATCGCCAGGTTCTCGGCGATCGACATCGAGGCGCATGTGCTATCCAGCGGATTTTGCGCGACGCGGCCGATCAATGCGCCGCGGCGATGCACCGGGGCCGAAGTGATGTCGACGCCGGCGAGTTCGATCCGGCCAGAGTCGGGTAGCACCAACCCAGCGACCACGTTCAGCAGCGTCGATTTGCCGGCGCCGTTCGATCCGATAATCGTCACGAAGTCGCCCGTCCCCATCGTAAGGCTGATGCGATCGAGCGCATGAACTGCATTCGCGGTGCTCGACATGTAGGTCTTGGTCACCTCGCTGAGCGTGAGCATCATGCCGGTCTCGGTCGTAACCTTGGCACTACCAGTGCGAGCAACAGGAGGGCAGCGGTAATCAGCTTGAGGTCCACGGGCGCCATGCCGACTCGGAGGGCCGAAGCGACCAGCAGGCGATAGATCAACACGCCGACAATGGTGGCGACGACCCAGCGCCCGATCGAGCCATCGCCGAATAAAGCCTCACCGATCATCACAGCCGCCGCGCCGGTAACCAGGATGCCGATGCCCATGCCGATATCGGCAAAACCGTGGTCCTGCGCCACCAGGGCGCCGGAAAGTGCAATGGCACCATTGGAAAGACCGAGGCCGATCAGCTTTGTGCGATCGGTGTTGACGCCGAGTGACCGGATCATTGCCTCGTTTTCGCCCGTAGCGCGGACCGCGAGACCAAGATCTGTGTGCATGAACCAGGCGAGCGCCACACCTGCCAACACTAGCAGCAACGCTGTGAGCACAATCGTCACGACAGTTTCGTTGGCGCCAGTTGCCGTGGTGGCCTGGTCATAGAGTGTCTGCACCGACAGCAGCGACACATTGGCGCGGCCCATGACGCGCAGGTTCACCGAATACAGCGCGGTCATCATGATAATGCCGGCGATGATGTTGTTGATCCGCAGCTTGGTATGGATCAGCGCGGTGGCCATGCCTGCGATCACGCCCGCGGCGATGGCGGCAAGAGTGGCCAGGATTGGTCCGGCGCCGGCGACAAGCAACGCCGCGGCGACGGCTCCGCCGAGGGGGTAGCTGCCTTCAGCGGTCAGGTCGGGAAAGCGAAAGAACCGGAAGGACACCAGCACGCCCAAGCCAAGAAATCCGGCCAGCGCGCCCTGCTCGAGCGTGTTAAGCAACAACGCCTGAAGTTGCGTCACGCCAGGTAGCGCCTCAAATCGATGTTATCCGCGCCGGGAATCCGCTTGCGCAGGAACTCGGCCTTGCGGCCAAAGGGCACGGTCGCATCGATGCCGAGCCGACCATAGAAGTCCTTGTGCGGATCACGATAAAAGCCCGGCACGTCTGGGATCACCAACGCCCGCGTATCCGCGCGGCCTCGCGTCAGATACGCCCACCACACATCGTTGAGGTCATTGATGTCCACATCCTCGTCAACGACCAGGACGCTCTTGCTGTAGTCATGGTTTGCGCCCATGGCAGTCAGCATGACCTGCCTGGCGTGGCCTTCATACAACTGTTCGATCTGCACGACGGTGCTCAGCACATTCGGCACGCAAGCGACATCGACGATGCCGCGCAGCTTGGCCGACAGCAGCGCCTGATACACCCGGGTCGCCACTGACAGTTCCAGCAGGCGCAAGTCCTCCGGCGAGCCACAGATCAGCGCGTGGTAGATCGCGTCGCGCCGCGCAACGACGGCGCTGATCTCGAACACGTGGTTGTCCCCTACAGGAACGTACGTGCCGAGGAACTCTCCGAACGGGCCTTCCGGACGGCGCACATTGGGTAGGATGCGACCCTCGATGACGATTTCAGTGTCGGCTGGAACGGACAGCGCGACGGTGCGGCACCGGCGCATCTGCAACGGGCGTCCGGCGAGACGGCCGGCCACGTCCAGCTCGTTTTCCTCGTAGGGAATGGGCGCCGCGGCTGCGAGCACCAATTCCGGGGGCGGGCCAAGCATGATCGCGACTTCCACCGCTTCGCCGCGCGCTTCGGCTTTTGCCTGGTAGCGCGTGAGATCGTGCGGGCCGCCGAGCCTGATGCGCAGCTCGGTATCGCTGATGATTTGCGCACGGTGGAAAGAGAGGTTCGGCACCTGGGTATCCGGTTCGTTGGCCAGATAGACGCCAGCGGTGAGATATGGCCCAGCATCGCGCTCGAAATAGGTAATTGGCGGCAAGTCGGACAGCCGAATTTCTTCCAGATCGTTTGGCTCGGCAACGTTTACCGGCGGGACCACCGGCGTGGCCATCAGTTCCGTCCAGCGGCGGCAGAAGCTTTTATTGCCGCCGAGCATTTGCGTCAGTCGGGGACGACTGCCGAAGACGTTGGTCATCACGGGGTAGCGCGATCCGGCAACGCGGCGGAACAACAACGGCGCGTCACTTTCGCGTTGCGAGGCTTGCGTTACCGCGGCGAGCTCGAATTGGCCGGATACTTCGCGATCGACGATGCGGACACAATTCTCTGCCTGCATTTGCTCAAGGTATTGGCGCATCTGGTGCCTCCCGCCAGCGGCGTACGAGCCCGGTCTCGATACCAAACAAATCGAGCACGCGGCCGATCGTCTGATCCACCATGTCGTCCACGCTTTGTGGCTGCGCGTAGAAAGCGGGGACCGGCGGCGCGATGATTGCACCCATTTCCGACAAGGTCAGCATGGTTCGCAAATGACCCGTGTGCAGCGGCGTCTCGCGCACCATCAGCACCAGGCGGCGGCGTTCCTTCAGAACCACATCGGCCGCGCGCGTCAGCAGTGTGGACGTGACCCCGGTGGCGATCTCCGACATGGAGCGGATGGAGCAGGGCGCGATGATCATTCCCTCTGTGCGATATGACCCGCTGGAAATTGCCGCACCGATGTCGCTGGCGGCATAATGAACATCGGCCATTGCCTTCACTTCTGCGACCTTGCGGTTGGTTTCGTGCGCCAGCGCGATTTCCGCGGCGCGGGAGATCACGAGGTGCGTTTCAAGCGGCGTGTTGCGCAATACCTGTAGCAGGCGAATGCCGTAGACGATACCGGACGCGCCGGAGAGGCCGATGATAAGTTGAGTCGGTCTTCCTTCCGGCACTGGTTCCTCGCCCCTTTCGTTAGTCTCCCATGTTATCCGGTCTTCAGCGCTGATGCGAGTAGCCACGGGAGGTGATCCGTTCCAGGCGTCCAACCAGTAACGCGGACGGATAACCGACTGCCATGTAGAGAAGTGCGGTCAAGGTATACATGGTGAAATACTGATATGTGCGCGCCGAAATGATTTCGCCGCTGAACATCAGCTCCTGCACGCTCATCACCGATGTCAGTGCGGTGTCCTTAAAGATGGTGATGAAGTAGTTACCCAGTGCGGGCACGACTATGCGTAGGGCCTGCGGCAAAATGATCAGCCGGTATCTGAGAAATCGTGGCAACCCAAGCGCCTCGGCGGCATCGAACTGGCCGCGTGGTACGCCGTTGATGCCGGCTCGGTATACCTCGCCGATATACGCACTGTAATGCAAAGTCAGGCCGACAACCCCCGCGGTAAATGGACCGAGGCGAATGCCGACTTGTGGCAGCACGTAGTAAATGTAGATAAGCTGCAACAGCAGCGGCGTGGTGCGCATGACCTCGACATAGAGATCGATGGGAATGCGGATCAGCGGCGAATGTGACATTCGCCCGAGCGCCACCGGCATTGCGAAGACCAGTGACAAGGTGAGCACCACCAGTGCGAGGCCGATGGTCAGTTGCAGTCCTTGCAGCAGGACGCCGATATATTCCCGGGCGACGTCGAGATCGAGCAGATGCATGCCTTGCCTCCGAAGCGCGGCGAGGGCGCCGCGCCACCGTGTGGCCACGCAGCGCCGGTTGGATCAGTTGGTCGGGAAGTAGAATAGGTTGCGGTTGCTGAGTCCGTATTTCTTCAGAATATCGGACACGGTTTCATTGGCACGAACCTCTGCGAGGCCTTGTGTGTAGGCCGCGCGCAAGCTGCAATCCTCTTTCCGGATGGCATATCGCGCGTAACCATATCCGTATGTGAAAATCAGCTCGGTTGGCACCTTCACGTTTGGCACCATCTCGATCGGCGCATCCGGGTTGGCCTTCTTGTAGGCGAAGAACTTCACGTCATCGTCCATGACGATCTGAACCCTGCCTTCGGCGAGAGCGACGAAATTCTCGGGGTTATTGCGGAAGGGAGAGACCGTCGCACCGACGTGTTGCAGATATTCGTCGGCGGCGGTTCCGACCATTGCCCCGACGGTTTGTCCCTTCAACGCTTCGAAGGACTTGATGCCTGTTGGATTTCCGGTGCGAACGATGATCGCTGGTCCGTACCACCATGACGGACCGGTGAACGAGACAACTTTCACGCGTGCTGGCGTGTAGTGGATGTTGGTCGCGATCACATCGATACGCTTGGATAGCAGCGCGGGAATGAGGTCGGAGAACGGCATGACCGAGTAGTCGATCTTTTTCACCTGTATCCAATCAAGGACGGCCTTATTGATTTCCACGTCCAGTCCCTGGGCCTCTTTAGTCTGCGGATCTATGTTGCTGTAGACTGGGTTGGGTGCGATGCCGAGCGTGATGCCGTCTTTTACCGATTTATCGTAGGAGCCATCGCCGCAATTCTCGAACATTGGCACGGCTTCGAACGTGTGGTCCTGGGCAAGCACTTTGGCGGGAACGCCGCCGCATACCAGTATGGCTGTGAGAATGAATGCTGCGACGCGCCCCATTGATGACTTCCCCTAGCCGAACGATAGACCCAGACTTTTCGGTGTTATAGCTTGCGACGCTATCTGGGGCTCTGGTGCGGGTCAATTCTGCAACGGTGGGGACGAGCGAGATGGACCAGGTTCGCGAAGCGCGGATTGATCTTGCGGCAGCTTTGCGGCTCGCGGCGCGGTTCGACATGCAGGAAGGGATCTGCAACCATTTCAGCTACATGGTGCCGAGCCGGAACGACTGTTTCCTGGTCAATCCTCAAGGTCTGCATTGGTCTGAGATTGCCGCGAGCTCGCTGCTTCTGGTGGCGAACGACGGTTCTCTTCTCGAAGGAGATGCCCCGCCGGAACCGACCGCTTACTTTATTCACTGGCGGATCCATCAAGGGCTGCCGCATGCGCGCGCGGTTTTGCATACGCACATGCCGTATGCGACAGCGATCACATCAATCGCGGATGGCCGGCTTGAGCCGATCAGCCAGAAAGCTGTTGGCCGCTTTGGCAATCGCGTTGCGTACGATGACGAGTTCAACGGGTTTGCGCTCGACGAGGCTGAAGGCGACCGGATGACGCGGGCACTCGGCAACAGGAGCGTGCTGTTCCTGGCCAATCATGGCGTCATTGTCACTGGGACGGATTTGGCGCTTGCGTTTGATGATCTCTACTATCTGGAGCGCACCGCACAGAACCAGTGGCTTGCAATGTCCATGGGTCGTCCGCTGCGGATCATTCCAGAGGCGATCGCCAGTAAGACGACGCAGCAATACCAGCAGTTTGGCAACACCCAAGGGCGGGCACATTTTGCGGCGCTCAAGCGCATGCTGGATCGCGAGGAACCGGACTACAAAAACTAAGCGTCTGCGGGAGGAACTGCCATGAGCGATCTGCCAACAGCCACACGTGTCACCGATCCGGGCATTCGTGCGTTGTATCGGCTAGAAAATCGGTGGCAGGCCTGGCTCGATGTTGAGGTCGCACTGGCTCGTGCGCAGGCTGAACTGGGCATCATTCCGCGTGATGCGGCCGAGGCGATCGCCCGCGCGGCACGGCTGGAGCTTTTGGACCGAGTGCGGATCGACGAGGGTTTCGCGCGTACTGGCCATACGATCGTGCCGCTGGTCTGGGAGCTGTCGCGCGTGGTCGGGGAGCCACATGGCGGATGGGTGCACTGGGGCGCGACGACGCAGAACATTACGCAGACCGGTGACCTGTTGGTGCTGCGGCAGGCGCACGGCGTGTTCTTCCGCCTGATTGGCGAGGCGCTGACCGCGATGGCTGACCTGGCTGAACGCGGCGCCGATATGCCGATGCCTGGTCGCACGCATGGTCAGCACGCGGTGCCTGCGACGTTCGGATATAAGGTCGCGGTCTGGATCGATGAATTGCTGCGCCATATCGAGCGACTGCGTCAGGCCGCGCCGCGCATGTTCGTGGCCATGCTTGGTGGCGGGGCTGGGACCTTTGCGTCACTCGGCGAGCAAGGACCGCCGGTGCAGGCTGGAATCGGCAGGCAGCTTGGGTTTGGCACGATGGCCGTGCCGTCGCGCGCGTTGGGCGATCACCTGGCGGAGAATATCTGCATTCTGGGGATGCTTGCCGCGACCTGCGGCAAGATCGGCCGTGAGGTATATACGCTGATGAAGACAGAGTTCGGCGAGGTGGAAGAGCCCGTGCCGCCGGGCACCGTCGGCAGCTCCACCATGCCGCAGAAGCGGAATCCCAAGCTGTGCCAGGACATCATCGCGGCCGCGGCTGAGGTGCGGGCGATGGTGCCATTGGCGTTGGAGGCGATGCAGACGGAGCACGAAGCCGATCGCACCACCAGTTTGATCATGGATTCTGCTGAATCGCAGGCCTGTATTGCCACCGGCGACATGCTGGCACGGTTGGGAGAGGTGATGCGTGGGCTGCGGCTCGATCCGGCGCGGATGAGGCGCAATCTTGATCTTGGCGGTGGGCTGATCATGGCAGAGGCGGTGATGCTGGAACTGGGGGCCACGATTGGACGGCAGCACGCGCATGATGTGGTTTACGACGCTGCGCAGACGGCTGCGGTGGAGGGCCGATCATTCGGCGATATCCTGGCGGCGGATCCGCGTGTAACGGCGCATCTCGACAAACAGGCGATCGCGGCACTGCTGGACCCGACTGCCTATACCGGACTGTGCTCTGAGATGGCGCGGGAAGCGGCGATCCGCGCGCGGGAAGGCGCTGCCGCTATAACCATGTAGAAAGCTGCCTGAGCGGCGGGGCAGATGGACATGAAACATCCTTAACGGACGAAGCGGGGAATGAATTGGGGGCGGGCGGCGTCTATGCAAATGGACCCACCCTGTCATGCAACCCCAGAAATTGCCCTTCAATCCTGGCGCCCTTGATGCGTTCGTCGGCCTTGTCGGCGAGGCGCCATGGGACGCGCGCATCGCGGAGATTGCTGCGCGAGCCACGTCCGGTCCGCGGGTGGGGCAGACGATCCGCCAGCGCCATGGACTGGAACTGGCAATCGAACGGTTGCGCGGGACGTTGGCGCGACCTCTCTCGGCAGCCGAACGGCGCACTGCGCAACTTGCTACCGAAGCGGTGGCACTGGACCGCCGGTTGGCAGTCCGCGGCAAGGCGCGCCTGAAGAAGCGGCTCGGTTTGGCGTTGACTGCCGATAATACGCTGGTGCCGCTGTTTCACCTGCTGCGGACGGCAGCCTTGCAGCGGGGACGGGGGTTCGATGTGGCGTTTGCTGGCATGGAGGCCGGCGCCTCGCACGACCTGCTGATTTCGTGTGGCAGCTTCCAGGCTGAGGTGGCCTGCGATGTGGTCTCGGCAGAGGAGGGGCGGCTGGTGCATCGGGCAGCCTGGTCGCACCTGATGGACACGGTCGAAAGCGAGATGCGTACGTGGCTGGCGGCGAACCCTGGCCGGCACCTGCTGAAGATAACCCTGCGTGAGGCCCTGCCATATGGGGAGAGCGGTGGGACCACCGCGATGCATGAGCGTATCCGGCTTCTGCTGGCAACAAGGCGGCGGCACGACGATGCGGTGGCCGGGTTGCGGTTGGAGCCATTGTCGCTGGCACAAACGGGGGATGACGGCGGGTTGCTCGCTTCGTTGCAGCACGAGTTCGGTCCGGAGGCTCATCTGGCGGTGATCACCTGCGGCGCAAGCTTGCTTGTTGTAGCGGCGCGATCGGGACGGATCGATGAGGTTGGTGTCGCTGTCCGGCAACGGTTGACGGAAATTGCCCCCACGCGGTTGGCGGGAACGCGCCCCGGCATCCTGGCCATGTTCCTCGAAGACACTGATCGGGGTGAATGGCGAGGGCTGCGGGAACGGCTGGAGCTGGAAGGGGAGGCACGGCAGTTCCTGGCGGGAAGGGTGGCTCAGTCGGTGATCGCGGTGACGTGCGCCTCGAGGTTCGAACTGTTTGGGGCACCGGATGCCGCCGAAGACGGCGAGCTGCGGTTCCGCAACCCTGCGCACCCTGCGGCAAAATGCGCGGCACTGGCGCCTGCCGTGCTGTCGTCAGTGTGAACAGTAACGGAATTTCAAGCTTCCTATCTCCATAAACGCGCCCCAGGACCGCCACGTTCCTGAGGTGTTTTTGTATGACCGACCCGATTGGAGAGCCCGGAATGACCGACGCCGAGTATTCGCGCAAGCTCGACGAACTCGATCGCCTGCTGAACGACCCAGACGTGCCGATGGAACCCGCGCGGGTTTGGTCTCTCCTGGCTGAGATCGCGCAACGCGATATGGCGTCGGGGGTGGTTCGGCGGGGGCGAGGCTGATCACCCGCGCGTGGCGGCGATGAGGAACTCGCGGTTGCCCTCTGGACCGGTGATGGGGCTCTCGGTGATGCCCATGACGGTCCAGCCGGGAAGTGCAGCCCACCAGGACTGAATGCGATCGCAAACTGCGTGGTGAACGGCCGGATCACGCACCACGCCTTTGCTGCCGACGGCGGCCGGTCCCGCTTCGAACTGCGGCTTGATCAGTGCAACGGCCCAGGCGCCGGGGACGCACAGCGACAATGGCGCCGGCAGCAGGGTGGTGAGGCCGATGAAGCTGGCATCGCATACCAGCGCCGTAATCGGGTCCATGATCCGCTCCCGCGTCAGGTAACGCGCGTTGGTCTTCTCATGCACCACGACACGAGGATCGGAGCGCAGCTTCCAGGCAAGCTGGCCGTGGCCGACATCGACCGCGTGGACCTTCGCCGCGCCATGCGTCAGCAGGACGTCGGTGAAGCCGCCTGTGGAAGCGCCGACGTCAAGGCAGATCCGCCCCTGGGGGGACAAGCCGAAGTGTAGCAGGGCGTGGGCCAGTTTCAGACCACCGCGCGAGACCCAGGGGTGGTCTTGACCGCGCACCTCGAGCGGACTGTCGCGCGGCAAGTAGTCGCCCGCTTTTGCGATCCGGCGTTCACCGCTGAAAACCTTGCCGGCGAGTATCAGGGCCTGAGCGCGGCTGCGACTTTCCGCGAGGCCTCGGTCCACCAGTAGCTGGTCGGCGCGTGTGCGCTGGTTCATGAGCATATCCAACCCGGCAAATATGGCCGGTGGCGGCAATCCATGCCGGTGGCCCAGCCCGGGTCAAGGCTGATCGCGTTGCGCCATTGAAGGCTCCCGCGGCATTTCCGCCGATTCGCGCCCTGGCATATCGATTGCTGCCTTCTATGCGGAACCTAGCCGGAACGGCGCCATGGACCTTACATCGAATGTTGCCACCTCCCGTCTTGTCGCGCAGGAGCGCGCCATGGATGTAATTGCGGGAAATATCGCCAACGCCAATACGCCAGGATACAAGGCGGAACGCACCCAGTTCAGCGATTGGCTGTCCCGCCAATCGACCCCGCCCGAACGCACCATCGCCTTTACGCAAGACCGTGCGACATGGCGTGAGCAGCAGAGCGGCACTCTGACGCACACCGGCAACCCGCTCGACCTTGCGCTGACGAGCAACGGCTACTTCACCGTAAGTACGCCGCGTGGGCCTCGGCTCACGCGTGACGGCCGCTTTGGTCTACTGCCGAGCGGGACGGTTGCCGATTTGGCCGGGGACGCGCTGCTCGATTCGAATGGTCAGCCGGTTCAGCTTTCGACCACAGACACAATCATCACGGTTGCCGGCGACGGCACGCTTTCCAGTCAAAATGGCCAGCTTGCCAAGATTGGCGTGGTTCGGCCGACCAATCCCATGCTGCTTCAGGCTGAAGGCAATACGCTGTTCCGCTCTGATTCGGCCACCGCGCCGGTCACCTCACCCGGCATCGTCCAAGGTGCGATGGAAGACTCCAACGTGCAGCCGGTGCTGGAGGTCACGCGCATGATGGATGGCGAACGGCAATTCCAGTTCATGATCCAGTTCATTCAGGCAGAAAGCGATCGGCAGCAGGGAGTTATCGACAAGCTGCTGGCGCAGCAGAGCAGCAGTTAGGAGGCGCGAAATGCGCTCGCTCGATATCGCCGGCACGGGGATGCAGGCGCAACAGACGAACGTCGAGGTCATCTCGAACAACATCGCCAACATGACGACAACAGGGTTCAAGCGGCGACGGCCGGAATTCCAGGACCTGATCTATCAGAACCTGCGACAGGTCGGTTCAAACAGTTCGGATAGCGGCAGCATCGTGCCCTCGGGCGCGCAGATTGGTCTTGGCGTGAAGACGGCGGCGATCTACCGGATCAGCGAACAGGGCAACCTGCAGCAGACGTCCAACACGCTCGATATGGCGATCCAGGGCGGTGGCTATTTCCAGGTGACTCTGCCATCTGGCGACACCGCCTATACGCGTGATGGCACGTTCGGATTGGCAGCCGATGGCACCATCGTCACCGCCGACGGATACGTGGTGCAGCCGGGTGTGCAGATCCCGTCCAATGCCACAGGCGTTACGGTGAATCAGTCGGGCCAGGTGCAGGTCACGATCCAGGGGCAGACTGCGCCAACGACTGTTGGGCAGTTGCAGCTTGCGACGTTCCCGAACGAGGCCGGCCTCGATGCGCAGGGCGACAACCTGTTCCTACAGACTGCCGCTTCAGGACAACCGGTGACCGGCAATCCGGCAACGGCTGGGGTTGGGTCGGTGATGCAGGGATTTATCGAGACATCGAACGTCAACGTGGTGACCGAGATCACCAATCTGATCACTGCGCAGCGCGCCTATGAGATGAACAGCCGGGTGATCAGTACCAGCGACGACATGCTGTCCACCCTGACCAACCTGCGGTGATGTCATGCGCGAAGCAGAACCGAGCAATGGCTCGTTCCGGTCGTCAGGGTCGGGCTCGAGCAGGCCATCAGCCCCAATGGCATGCAGATGCCGATACGCGGCGATGGCCGGGTCAAGATGCTATGGGGGTGGACGGTCGCAGCAGCATGTATCCTTGCGGTTGTCCAAACCTCATAAGGAACGATGCGATGCCAAAGCAATCGACTGCGACCGCCTTTGATCACGATAGCACGCTAGTGCTGGCCCTGGAATTGAGTGGCAAGGGCTGGGAAGTTGGAGCGGTGGTGCCTGGTGTGACGCGCCGGCCGCGTCGCAGTCTGGCGGCGCGCGACATGGCGGGGTTGCTGCAGCAGATTGAGCGATGGAAGGCGGAAGCCGGGCGGGCTGGCCGAACCGTGCGCCGGATCGTGCTGACCTACGAAGCAGGCCGTGACGGGTTCTGGATCGCGCGATACCTGCGGGCGCACGACATCGAGGTGCAGATCATGCACCCTGCCAGTATCCCGGTGGAGCGACGGGGGCGGCGCGCCAAGACCGACCGGATTGACCTCGACATGCTGCTGCGGACGCTGCTGGCCTGGTTGCGGGGTGAGCCACGCGTGTGCTCGATGGTGCGCATCCCGAGCGAAACCGAGGAGGACATGCGCCGCCTGGAGCGGGAACGCGAGCGGCTGGTGAGCGAGCGGATCGCATTGGAGAACCGCATTGAGAACCTGTTGTGCCTGCAAGGGATCACCGGCTTCAAGCCACGTCTGAAGAAGGCCGCGGAACAGCTCGATGAATTGCGCAGCTTCGCCGGCGCTCCACTGCCGCCACGGCTGCTGGAAGAGCTGAAGCGGCTGATGACGCGTCATCGCCTGTTGAGTGAGCAGCTCAGGGACATAGAGACGGCCCGCGAACAGACGGCGATGGCGGTGGAACCGGACCACGCGGTGGAGCAGATCCAGATGCTGGCACGCCTGGTGGGGCTTGGCCTTGCGACAGCGACGGGGCTGACGCGGGAGGTGTTCTGCCGCTCGTTCGCCGATCGCCGCGCGATTGCCGGATTTGTCGGGCTCACCGGCACACCGTTCAACAGCGGCGGCAGTGAACGCGAGCAGGGGATCAGTAAGAACGGCAATCCACGGGTGCGCCGTATCCTGTTGCAGTTGGCGTGGCGCTGGCTGCGCTTTCAGCCGGACAGCGCATTGAGTTGCTGGTTCGTCGAGCGCACCGGCGGCGCCAAGGGACGCATCCGCAAGATCATGGTGGTTGCACTCGCCCGCAAGCTGCTGGTGGCGCTGTGGCGCTACGTCGAGTGCGGCGAAGTGCCGCCCGGTGCGCGCCTCGTGGCCGCATGAGGGCCGACGGTGACAGCCATGGATGTGGACAGGCAGAAGATTGAACCCAGACCGAGCAGCAGGCAGACGGTGATCGGCACCTGACACCTGACAACCATCTGGGTGGGCGGTGCACCGTGCCGGGCTATGGCTGCAACATGCCGCCGTCAAGATTGGTCCCGCCCTCCAGACCCCTCCGGCCCCGCGAATGGGGCAACATGGTACGGAACAACGAGTTCCACCGGATACGAGCTTGCAGGCCGACAGGTCTGACCCAAGGGGTCGCCCAGGATGGTGAACGCAGCGACGAATGTGCAAACATTCAGATCAGGAAAGGAAACGCCATCACACATATGCCGCTTGACAAGAAAGCCCCCATACGAGCCCGGCCATGACGAGGGAGGAAGGGTCGACGCGCGTGTCGTGGTGCTGCTGTCGTTCGGGCAAGTGTCCTGCCATGACCGGGAGGAAAGGGTCGACGCGCGGGTCGTTCGGCATGATTGGGGGATTCGCGGTTGCGACGCTGCTCATGATGACGACACCGCAGCTTGAGGCAGCGACATTGCGCACCGCGACTACGTTGCACGCTTCGGTGGTGCGGCTGTCGGACTTGTTCGACGATGCTGGCAGCAAAGCTGATATCGTGTTGGGACCGGGGCCCGGTGCTGGCGCCCGCATCGTGGTGGAGGCGCCGCAGCTTGCGGCGATTGCCCGGCAGTTTGGCGTGGATTGGCGGCCGAGTTCGTCGGCCGATCGCGCTGTGCTTGAAAGGCCGGGGAAGCCGTTGCACCGCGAGGACATATTGGCCGCGGTAAGAAGTGCTGTGATGCAACAGGGGGCCTCGGCCGATTGCGATATCGATCTTGCCGAGTTCAACCCGCCGCTGGTGCCCTTCGAGTCCGATCCCAAACCAGTCGTTTCCGATCTCGACTATGACGCCAGCACTGGGCAGTTTGCTGCGACGGTGTCGGTCACCGGCACGGCGATGGAGCCTCTGCACCTAAGGCTGTCGGGCAAGGTCGATGACACGATGGAATTGCCAGTTGTTACGACACGGCTGCCAGCGGGTGCAGTGCTGGGTGCCGGTGATGTTCGGATGGCGCGCGTGCGGGTTTCGCTGGTCCACGGCGAAGTGGCGCGCAGCATTGCGGAGGTGATCGGGCTTCAGTCGAAGCATCAGGTCGCTGCAGGAATGCCACTGATGAAAAGCGAATTCTCGCGCGCCTTGATGGTGCAGAAGGGAGCGCGCGTATTGATGCAGCTCGACAGTCCGGGAATATCGCTCACCGGAGAAGGCCAGGCGATGGAAGCGGGCGCAATTGGCGAGCGTATCCGGGTGCTAAACCCAACGTCTCGCGCGGTGTTCGAAGCGGAAGTGACAGGGCCGGATCGCGTGCGGGTAACACCAAGCGGCGTGCTGCCGGCGGAGGTGAGTGTGCGATGAGCAGGAACCTGCGGATTCTGGCGCCGACTTTCGCCTGTGTTGTGCTGGTCGGGTGCGGTTCGTTGTCGCGGCTGTCGGAAGTCGGCAGGGCGCCGGCGATGACGCCGACATCTGACCCGACCAAGGATCCGAGCTGGCGTCCGGTCACGATGCCGATGCCGGCAAAGGAGCCGACGCCGAACGAGGCCAATGCGCTATGGCGTAGCGGATCGCGCGCGTTCTTCAAGGACCAGCGTGCTGCACAGGTGGGGGACATCGTCACCATCCTGGTCGCAATCAACGACACTGCGAATGTAGCAATACGT
>CAVTEC010000097.1:0-29049 GCA_963733475.1 uncultured Alphaproteobacteria bacterium
GATGTGCCACCATTCGGTGGCGTCCGGGACTGGGCGAAATACGATGATGTTGCCAATGGACGGGCCGAATTGCTCGAGTTCGGAAAAGGCGCACAGGCCGGTCGCCAAAGTGAGCAACGCACCCGCTATCAGTGTCAGCACCAATGTCCACAGCGTGTCATCGACGCGCTGCCGGCGGGGCCGGCTGATCGGCGCACGGCGGCGGCGGTGGATGTTCATGCTGGCTCGTAGACGCCGACGTGAAGGTCGGTCGGATACCAGCCGGCCACTGGATTGAACTCCTGCGGACAGGCGGACAATGCGACGATGCAGTCGATCCAGGCCTTGAACACGACGCAGTCACCTGGCTTGGAGGGATTGTCGCCGGTCTCCACGCGGCCGTCGGGGAAAACTTCGACATTCATGAACAGGTTCACCGGCTGCGGGATGTAGCGCACCGCGCCGAGGTACGGCGTCATCACCTGGCGAAAGTTCCCTGCGCAACTAGCGTGCTCGCCCTGCACGCCGTAGAGGCGATAACGGTGCTCGTCGCATGGCGCGGTCAGCAGGTCGTGGACGCCGCAGGTATCCTGCACAAGCTGAAGCAGCGGGCGGCGATGGTTGGTATGGAATGACTCGCCCGGACGCGGGCAGAGGCGATTGACCCAAACCCTGGTGTGCATGGCGGACAAGTGTTCGTCCGGATCGGCCGCGTTGAACGCCCAGAAGTCGCCAGCCTGCTTGCCGCACGGATCGACGATCTTGAGGTATTGGCCAGCGTGGATCGTGTCCGCCCAGCCGGTTCGCGCGGCCACAGTCGTGCTGTGCACCAGCCGTAGGGGCAGGCTGATTTTGCCGTTCAGATCGAGCGAGATCGCATCGTGCATCGGTTTGCGGTGCAGCAAACCTTGTGCCAGGGGCGCGCGACGCTACGGTCGTCAGCACTCTGATGATGTGCCTAGATCGAGGGCAGAGAGTGATGGGATTTTGGGCGCCCCCTCCCCTACCCCCTCCCGCAAGGGGAGGGGGAACTCAGTACTCCGTCAGCACCTCGCGCAGGGTTTGGCCAGAGTAGGCGGTGCGCATCAGGCCTCGGCGCTGGAGAGCGGGAACCAGACCTTCGGTGACCTCGACGATGAAGCGGCGGCTGGTGCGCTGGAAGGGCGTGCTGATCAGAAAGCCGTCGCCGCCGATGGCTTCCATCGCGTTGGCCATACGCTCGGCGACGGTATCAGGGGAGCCGACGAAATCGACTTCGGTGCCGGCGGAACCGAAGCGATCCATCGCGAGCTGGCGTAGCGTCTTGCCGCTGCCCCATTGCGCGAACTTGTCCAGCGACCCCTGTTCACCGTTCGTGGTCAGGCGAGGCAACGGTTGGTCGAGATCGTATTTGGAAAAGTCGATGTCGGTGACGGTGGCGGTACTGGCCAGTGCACGTTCGACAAAGTGCGGCGAGGAGATCATGCGCTGCCGCTTTGCTTCGGCCTCCTCATCGGTTTCGGCGAGGGTCGGATAGATCAGGAACAGCACCTTGATGTCGTCTGGATTGCGGCCGAACGACACGGCGTGGCGGCGCACGTCGTCGCGGTACGCCTTCATGCCCTCGATGCCGTTGGCGGTGGCGATGATGGAATCCGCGTACTTCGCGGCGAAGGCGCGGCCGCGTGGTGAACCGCCGGCCTGCACGAACACCGGCTTGCCTTGTGGCGAACGCACCGTGTTCAGCGGGCCGCGGCACTTGAAAAACTTGCCCTCGAAATGGATCGGGCGGACCTTGCGGTAATCGGCATAGGTTGCGGTCGCGCGATCCATCACCACCGCATCCGGATCCCATGTGTCGAACAGCTTGCTGACGAGATCGACGTATTCGTCGGCCATCTCGTAGCGCTGTTCGCGCGGGGGCAGCTTCTCGAGGCCGAAATTCTGCGCGGCGATGTCCTCGCCCGAGGTGACGATGTTCCAGCCGAAGCGGCCGCCGGCGATGTGATCCAACGTGCTGCACAGACGAGCCAGCATGAACGGCGGATAGGCGAGCGTGGACATGGTGGCGACAACGCCCAGCCTCGTCGTGGCGGCGCTGATCAGGGCCGCGAGCGGGGCGGGGTCGTGCTTGGGGACCTGCAACGCATGCTTGAGGGCGGCTTCGGCTGATTCGCCATAGGCCTCGGACACCATCAGGGTGTCCTCGATCATGATGTAGTCGAAGCAGGCGCGTTCCAGGGCCTGGGCCATGTCGACGTAGAACTTGCCGTCCCAGGGGGAGCCGCCGGCGGAGAGCGGATGGTCCCATTCGCCTGGGGTGAAATTCATGAACCAGGCAAGATGAAGCGGTTTGAGTGCCATTGGGCTGCCTCCTGGCGGTGACGGCCAGCAAATCCTGGGCCAGGGAAGAAGGAAGGTTCCACACGGAGAACACTGGAGGACCACGGGGACACACGGAGATCCAATTTGGGCGCTCCGCGCGCGTCGGCGCGCCGAATTTCTTCTCAGTGTGTCTCCGTGGTTCCCCGTGTTCTCCGTGTGGAACCTTCCCTTGGCACGCACATTGCTTCCATAGGGTCACACAAATTAAACGGGGGCGACTTCATGCGCAGACGGACAGTTCTGATCGGTGCCGGTTCGGCTTTGCTCAGCATGCCGGCAATCCGCTCAGCCCGGGCCGACACGCTGGACGAAGTGAAGAAACGCGGCACGTTGATCGTGGGCATGGAAGCCGCCTATGTGCCGTACGAGTTCTTCAAGGACGGCAAGATCATCGGCTATGATCCGGATATCATCGACGGCTTCTGCCCGAAGCTTGGGGTGAAGCCACAGCTTGTCGATACGGCATGGAACGGCATCATCCCGGCACTTTACGCCAAGAAGTTCGATATCATCGTGTCTGCGATGACGATCACCAAGGAACGTGCCGATAAGGTGCTGTTCTCGATGCCTTATGCGGACGCCAGCAACGTCATTCTGCTGCGCGCGGACGAGAGCGGGATCAAGACCGCGGATGATCTGTCGGGCAAGATCGTCGGCGTGCAGCTTGGAAGTGCGGCAGCCGAAATCATCAAGACATTCGAGGCAAAGCTGAAGGCAGCCGGCAAGCCTGGTTATGCCGACGTGAAGCAATACGAGCACTACCCGGAGGCCTATCAGGACCTGCTGAACAAGCGTATCGACGCGGTGGTGAATTCGAAATCCACCATGCTCGTCGTGATGAAGGACGCCCCCGGCAAGTTCAAGATGATCGGCGGCGTCTCGGACATCACCGCCTATTTCGGCATGGCCTTCCGGAAGGAAGATGTCGCCTTCCAGTCCTTCGTCAACGACCAGCTTGCGCAGATGAAGCAGGACGGCACGCTGGCGAAGCTGCAGGAGAAGTGGTTCGGCTCCACCATGGATACGCCCAACACGGTGCCGGCGGTCCTGCCCTGACGTCACGTCTTCATGCCTGATTTCGATTGGGGGGTTATCTGGTACGCGGCGCCCTACATGCTGCAGGGCGCCGTCGTCACACTGGAAATCTCGATTTGCGCGCTGGTCCTCGCCACCGTCGTGGGCGTCGTGTGCGGGCTGGTCAGCGTATCCGACATGGCGATCGGGAAAGCGCTGGTGCGCGCCTATGTGTATTTCGTACGCGGCACACCGGCGCTGGTCCAGATCTTCCTGGTGTATTTCGCCCTGCCACGCTTTGGCTTCGAGTTCTCGGCGTTCTGGAGCGCCGTCATTGCATTGGCCTTCAACTCGGGCGGCTTCGTCTCGGAAATCGTTCGCGCAGGCTTGCAGTCGATCGACGCCGGCCAGACTGAGGCCGCGCTTTCCATCGGCATGACGAACCGGCAGTCGATCCTGTTCATCCTGCTGCCGCAGTCGCTGCGGCGGATCACGCCGCCGTTGACGAATGAGGTGATCACGCTGGTGAAGAGCTCGTCGCTGCTGTCGGTGATTTCGATCACCGAGCTGACGCGTTCGGCGCAGGTCATTATCGCGGAGCGGTTCACGCCGTTTGAACTGTATGCGGAATTGGCGGTGTACTATCTGGTCATCATATCGGTGCTGGCCTGGTTCTCTGAGTTTGTCGAGAAGAAGCTGGCATGAGTGCGTCGGTGCCGGCACTGCTGGCTATCCATGGGCTGTCGAAGGTGTTCGGCGACATACCCGTGGTGGATCGCGTCGATCTGATGGTGACGCAGGGTGAGATCGTCATGATCATCGGGCCCAGCGGGGCCGGAAAATCCACACTGCTCCGATGCGTCAATCGGATCGAAATCCCTACTACCGGCGAAGTGGTCGTTGATGGGACCAACATGGCGGGGGAAAGGCGCAACGGACACCTGGTGCCGGATAAGCCGGCGGCTACAGCGCGCAAGCGTCGGCACATCGGCATGGTGTTCCAGCAATTCAATCTGTTCGCGCATCTCACCGCACTGGATAACGTGGCGATCGGGCCTCGCCGTGTGCTGGGCATGAAGTGGTCCGATGCGCGTGGTCTGGCGGCGGAACAGCTTGCGCGGGTGCGTATGTCGGAACACTCGGAGAAGCGGCCGGCACAGCTATCCGGGGGTCAGCAGCAGCGCGTGGCGATCGCGCGCGCCATGGCCATGAAGCCGGTGCTGATGCTGTTCGATGAGCCAACATCCGCGCTTGATCCGGAGCTGGTTGGCGAGGTGCTGGAGGTGATCCGCGGATTGGCACAGGACGGCATGACCATGCTGGTGGTTACGCACGAGATGCAGTTCGCGCGCGAAGTTGGGACGCGGATTCTGTTCATGGATAGCGGACGCGTGCTGGAGGATGCTGCGCCGATGGCGTTCTTCAGGCAGCCACAGCATCCTCGGGCGCGCGAGTTCCTGCGGCGCATCCATGTGCCCGTCGCGGCGTGTTAGCCGTCAAAATAACCCGCCCGTACGGCCATGCCGATCAGATTGACGATCAACCGCCCGGCGGTGATGCAGGTGATCTGATTCACGTCGTCGCGCGGCGTGATCTCCACCACGTCCATGCCGACGACGCGGCCTTTGCGCACGAGGCCGTGGATCAGCTTGCGCCCCTGATCCATCGTGACGCCGCCTGGACAGGGTGCGGCTACCGCGGGCGCGATCGAGGGGTCCATGCCGTCGAGGTCCACCGTCAGGTAATAGCGCCCACCATCAGGGATGCGTGCCAGCACGGCGTCCATGCCGATATCGTGCAATTCCCAGGCGGGGATCAGGTGAGCACCATAAGCGAGCGCGGCGTCCACCTCTTCCTGTCGCGCGCTGCCGGTGGCGCGCAGGCCGATCTGGAAGATCTGGTCGATGTGCGCCATTTCGGAGGCGCGACGGATCGGACTGGAGAGGCCCTCGCGGACGCCGTTCACCTCGTCGCGCCAGTCGATGTGCTGGTCGATCTGCACCAGCGTGATTGGCCCCTGCCCTTCGAATGCGCGCAGCACCGGGATAGGCACGCCATGATCGCCACCCAGGATGATCGGCAAAGCGCCGGCAGCGAGGATGGCGCGCACGGCTTGCTCGGTGCGCCGCGAATGGCCGATCGCATCGCCGACTTCGCTGCGTATGTCGCCGCAATCGACAGTGCGGATCGTCCGGCCGGCATAGAGAGGACCACCGAGGTCGAAGTCGTAGCGCTCCAGCGAGCGGACGACGCGCGTCGAAGCCTCGCGCATTGCGGTGGGACCGTTGCTCTGGTCGTTGGTGATGTCCTCGTAGGTGTAGGGTTGCGCATAGGGTACGCTGAGAAAGGCAATGTCGGCGGCGAGACCCTCCAGTTGGGTTACCGGGTCGGCGTAGAGAAACGTGCCAGGGGTACGACGTGGCGCTATGGTGAGGCTCACCGTAGTTCTCCTTCTCGCAGGCAGGCATGGTCCAGGCGATGACGACACGCCGCAAGATGCATTTCGTGGCTTTTCTGCTGGCGGGGCCGACGGCGCACCATCATGGCGCGTGGCGGCATCCGGAAGCCGATCTGGGCGTGTTCACGCCGCAATGGCACGAGCACATCGCGCGCGTGCTGGAGGCGGGGAAGTTCGACAGCCTGTTCTTCGCCGACATATTGGGGCTGTACGATCTGTACGGCGGCAGCTTTGCGTCTATCCTGCGTTGCGGTGGGCAGATGGGGCTGCTGGATCCGATCCCGCTGCTGTCGATCATGTCGCGGGTTACGTCGCGCATCGGGCTGGGCGCCACGCTGTCGTCCACGTTCTATCCGCCGTATCACCTTGCACGGTCGCTGGGCACGCTGGACCTGCTGAGCGGCGGGCGTGTGGCGTGGAACGTGGTGGCCTCGCACGGGCATCTTGAGGCGCGGAATTTTGGGCTGGATGAATTGCCGGCGCGGGATATGCGCTACGATTATGCTGATGAGGTCGTCGAGGCTGTCATCCGGCTGTGGGAAAGCTGGGACGCGGATGCGCTGGTGCTCGACAAGCGGCGCGGCGTTTATGCGGATCCGGGCAAAGTGCACTACGTCAATTACCAGGGGCGATGGATCAAGACGCGGGGGCCGCTGACTGTGCCGCGGTCGCCACAGGGGCGGCCGGTGATCATGCAGGCTGGTTCCTCGCCGCGCGGGCGGGATTTCGCGGCGAAGTGGGGCGAGCTGGTGTTCACGCTCCAGCACAGCAAGAGCGACATGCAGGCGTTCTATCGGGACATGAAGGCGCGCGTGGTGGCGCAGGGGCGGACGGCGGAGAAGTGCCTGATCCTGCCCTCGATCGACGTCATCATCGGCGAGACGGATGCGATCGCGCGCGAGCGGCAGGCGTATGTCAACGAGTTGGTGCAGACCGAGGTCGGCATGGCGCAGATGTCGGGGCATATCGGTGTGGATCTGTCGCGGTTTCCGCCGGACCAGCCGCTGGCGGACATGGAGATCGAAGCGGGGTCGCGCGGATCGCTGGATGTCATTTTGCAGGGGACGCAGGCACAGGGGCTGACGCTTGGCGAGGCGGCGCGGCGGTTTGCCACCAGCGAGCTGTGTCCGCAGGTTGTCGGATCGCCGGAGAGAGTGGCGGATGAGCTGCAGGAGCTGTTCGAGCAGCACGCATGCGATGGGTTCGTCCTGACGCCGACGCTGATGCCGGGGATGTTCGAGCAGTTCGTGCGCGCGGTGGTACCGGTGTTGCAGGAACGCGGCGCGTTCCGGCGGGAGTATGGCGGCGCGACGCTGCGGGAGCATTTGCAGGAGTAGCGGATGGAGGGTGGAAATTGGAGGTTGGAGATTGGCAATGTTCCCCCTCCCCTTGCGGGAGGGGGTTAGGGGGAGGGGGCTGTGCAACGTCCGATGCCCCCTCCCCCTAACCCCCTCCCGCAAGGGGAGGGGGAATGATGCGGATGAAGATTGCGATCACTGGGGGACTGGGACGGCTGGGGCGCTATGTGGTGCAGGCCTTCGCCGCGCATGACGTGCGAGTGGTCGATATCGGACCGGCCAACGAATGCCATCACGCGGATGTGCGCGACCTGGACGCAATGCGGTCCGCGCTGCACGGTGTCGAGATGGTCTTGCATCTGGGCGCCATCGACAGGTCGGTGGCGCTAGATGATGCGGCAACGATGCAGGTGAACCTGATGGGCACCTGGAACGTGTTCGAGGCCGCTCGGCAGAATGGCGTGCGGCGCGTCGTGCATTGCTCCAGCAGTTCGGCGACCGGGGTCGATCAAACCAATCCGATCATGCCGCCAGCCTATTTGCCGATCGACGAGGCGCATCCGACACATCCGACCGATGCCTACGGGCTGAGCAAGCTGTGCGGCGAACGGGTTGCCGAGGCGTTCTCTCGCCGCGGGCTGGAGGTGATGGTGATCCGGCCATGTTTCGTGGCCTTCCCGGAGCAGACCGACTTTATGGCCGGCAAGCCAGGCCCGGAGGGGCGTTCGGAGCCGATGCCATACTTGCGCGCGTATGTGGGTCCTGAGGACTGCGCGCGTGGGTTCTTGGCGGCGGCAGTGGCGGAGTACGCCGGATTCGAGACCTTCTTCCTGGCGGCGGCGGATACCTTTGCGACGGAGCCTACTGTAGCGCGTCTGGAAGCGCTGTATGGGACAGCGATCCGGCTGCGAGACCCTGCGCTTTATCGCGACATGCCGCGCGCTTCTCCGGTCAGCCACGCGGCGGCGCGGCGGCGTCTGGGATGGGTTCCGACGACGGAATGGTCGCCTCTCGCAAAATAAGTCAAGGTTGAGACAATTTTAACTTGGAAGAGCCGGTGGTTGCGCCCCATATGGGCGCCACATGCCGGCATTTCTAACGCCCGGCCCTGGAGACTGCCCGTGAGTATCTTACTGCCCGCTCCGCTGGCCTGCTGCCGGTGGGAGCTTGAACGCCGCCACATGGTGCCTCCGTCCAATGACGTGCTCCGCCAGATCATTGAGCGCGACGCCGACCTGGTGGACACGCTGAACGTGGATTACGGCGAAGCCACGCCCGATGGCGGACTGGACAAGGTGGAGCGCGAGCTGCTGCTGGACCTGCTGAGCCGCCATTACACCGGGCAGCTATGGCCGCGCGTTGGCGGCATGGACGCCACACGCAAGTTCATGGCGAAGCTGCAACGCGCGATGGCGGCGGCTGGCTGGAAACTAGGCGGGTTCGCGCTCGCCGCTTAACCACTGATTACAGTTTACGCAGCTTCCCATTGCGGCGCATTGTTGCGCTGCAACAGGGGAGTGCGCGACTGTGCTCGGCGAACCAATCCAGGCCCTTTGCGAGACGGCGGCGCGTCCGTTCGACGATGCTCGCGCTATGCCGCCCGGCGTCTATACCTCGCGCGACGTGCTGGCGCGGGAACAGGAGCGGATTTTTGGCAGGGAATGGGTCTGCGTCGGTCGGGCTGATGCGATCGCGGAACCGGGCGCGTATCTGACCTACGAGATCGCGGGCCAGCCAATCATCGTGCTGCGCGACCAAGGTGGAGCGATCCGGGCATTCTCCAATGTTTGCCTGCATCGGTTCTCGGTGTTGCTGGAAGGGCGCGGGCGGACGTCGGCGATCATCTGTCCGTATCATGCGTGGACATATGGACTGGATGGCGCGCTGCGCGGGGCGCCGCACATGGATCGCACGCCAGGCTTCTGCAAGGAAAATTACCGGCTGCCGGAGCTGCGCACCGATACCTGGCTGGGCTGGGTGTATGTGACGCTCAATCCCGATATCGCGCCTGCTGCGCAACGGCTGTCCACGCTGACCGAGATGATCGGCCGCTATCATATGGAGAACTACGTCGAGACGTTCCGCGACGAGCTGGTGTGGGACACCAACTGGAAGATCCTCGCCGAGAACTTCATGGAGAGCTACCACCTTCCAACGCTGCATCGCGCGACGATCGGGCCGGCGTCGAAGATGGAGGAGATGGACTGTCCGCCCGGCTTCGACACATTCAATTATCACTGGATCACCAAGGATGCGTCGCTGCCGATCGGTAATGCGCATCCAGATAACACTGAGTTGGAAGGTGACTGGCGCAAGACGGTCGCGCTGATGTCGATCTATCCAGCGCAGCTTGTGTCGCTGACGCCGGGTTATTTCTGGTATCTACTGCTGTCGCCACGCGGCGTGGGCAAGGTGCATATCGTGTTTGCTGGCGGTCTGGCGCCGGAGTTCATCCGCGACCCTCGCGGGCCGGAACATATGGCCACGCTGAAGACGCTGCTGGACAAAGTGAACGACGAGGATCGGCGTGGCGTGGAAGCAGTGTTCCGCAACGCACATGCACCGTTGGCGACGGCGGGGCATCTCAGTTATTTGGAACGGCCAAATTACGATTTTGCCCGGTATCTCGCGCGGCAACTCACTGGCGGGTAGTGCCTCGGTTTGAATTTCGGGTTCCGACCCAACTCCGCCCTGCACTGGTTTGTCAGCCGATCCAGAAACCAGACATTCGCCATCTCTGGGCGTCTGGCCACTCTACACCCAGCTCTGCATTTCAGGGTTGTTGGGGTAGTTGCCGGTCAGGCGGCCCCATTACGCCCGAGCAACCAGGTAAACGCCCGGCGCACCAAGGCCGCTCCATCTCCGGTCGGGAGATCTCCATGCGCAATCATCACCCGCTCAATTGGCCAGGCGAGAACTTTGTCGAGTGAGGCCCGCGCCGCCCGGCGATTGAGGAAACTCGCACGCCAATCACCCGGTGCGCCAGGATTGGGCGCGACAATCCCGCCATGCCGAGCGAGGAACCCGCGCCACCCCTTGAACCAGTCGCGCGGAAAATTCTGGATCAGATCGGCGAACAGGGCCGTGTGACTGCCGCGGTGAAAGAACACAATCTCGGTGAGCGCAAAGCTTCCGTGCAGGACGACCTGCTCGATGTCAGCCGCCCATGCGGGCTCGGGAGCATCGCTGAGCTCCGCATCGAAGCTGAGGTCCTGGCGCTTGCGCCGCAGCCGTGGCGTGCCGTAGAGGCGCGCCGCCGGATAGGCAGACTTCCAGTGCCCAAGAAACAGGTGATGCAGGGCATTGGGCGAGACAAGGTGGCGTACCGGGCCGAGCATGTTGACTGAAGCGCCAAGCGGGTCCGATAGCGCGATAGGCGACCAGACAAACAAGCTCCCGTCAGACAGCCGGATCACCGCCATCCGCGTTGGATAGGCGAAGCCATGAAACGACGTCACTGGACCGTCGGCTATCCAGATCTCAGGTCCGAACTGGGAAAGCGGCTCACTCATACGATCAGCGCTCACGTATCACCAAGCTACCAGATCGACGTCCGGTCCCCAATATCCCCGCCCGAATGCTAACCGTCGCAAAACCACCCAAAGCGGAACATAAAACGGCGGCACTACCCTTTGGCGGATGAACGAACAGAGCGATCGCATCCAAGGTCGTCATGCTCGCGAAAGCGGGCAGCCAAGGCAGAGACATGCACTGCGCATCCCTGGGTTCCGGCTTGCGCGGGCATGACGGGGGGTGATGCTTGCTTTCATCTGAAACCTGCGATAGTCGCTGAGATACGACGAACGACGACCGGACCCGCCTGCAAGAGGCGGGGGAATGGCGTTACGTATCGGCGCCTTTTCCCGAACCGGATACCGGTCGCGTCCTGTTGCGGGAGGATATGCATGTCCAGAAGTGCCGTCGCGAACGGTCGCGTTGGTGGCTTTGCTGCCATCTCCAAGTATCAGTGGCTGGTATTCCTTGTTGTCTGGCTGGGATGGACGCTGGATTCAGCGGATTTTGGCCTATACGCACTGGTGTTGCGGCCGGCATTGAACGAGCTGCTCGGCAACCCGCCACTCGCCGAGCTTGGCGTAATTGCTCACCCCGGTCTGGCGGATAGCGTCTCGGGGATTTTTGTGGTCAGCACGAAGCGCAGCACATCAAGCACTGAAGCGCTGTTGGCCTTTGCGGTGCTGACGAGGGATCGGAAGGCGGCATAGGTTTCGGCACCCCACTCGCAGCGGAAGCCGTTGGTCACCTTGCGGAAGATCACACTGGGACGAAGATGCCGCTCGGAGATGTTGTTGGTATACGGCACATCTCGATTGGTGATGAAGACGAACAGGTGCGCCCTGTTGGCGGCGATGCGCTTGCGCAGCTTGCGTCCTGGCTCGCCGATCGGAACAGCTGCCATGATGCGGTTGAGCCGGCGATCCAGGTCGGCAAGATAGTGCCTCAGCGTGCTGTCCTTCAGTTCGTCGCGGCGTCGCCCGATGGCGATCGCGCGCAGCAGCAGTCGCTTGAACGCGGCACTGAAGGCGGTGTCGCCACATTCGATGGCGTAGGTTGCATCGCGCAGCAGATGCGCCAGACACACCTGCCATTCGGCAGCGTGGCCGCGTTGGCTGCCAAGCATGTCGGACACCCAGACCATCGGCCTGATCTCGCCGAACAGGGCCTGAACCACGGCCTTGCCACGGCTGGGACGGATCACGTGCAGCACGGCCAGGCTGCCGATGAACACCCATTCCCACCAGTTCTTGCCGCTCACCCGCGCGGAAGTCTCATCAGAACACACCACCGGACTGGCGAGCACCGTGGCGCGGATGGTTGCCGCTGCCACCAGCAGTGGTTCGCGCGCGCGGGCCAGCATGTTGCTGATCGCCCCCTCGCTGAGGGTGAGCGAAAAGATCTCGTCCATCAGCGTGGCCAACCGTTCCATGCCGATCGCGTGCGCGTAGTGCAAGTAGACCACCAAGGCAGCGATCGACTGACCGAATGGCGAACCGGGTTCCAGCCCGGCTGGGGCAGTCGCGACCACGCGCTCACCACAACAGGCGCAGCGACCGCCGAACAGGCGCACCTGCGTCACGTCCGGCCGGATCGGCGGTAGTTCAATGCGTTCGTAGACCTGCTGCGGGGTTTGGCAGGCCTCCGGGAATGCCGCCTGGCACCTCGGACAGGTGGTCAGCCTGGCCTCGAACACACGATCCGGGTTCGGGTGCAGCGTCCGCCCGAACCCGGGGCGGCTCTTGCGCGGCGGCTTGTCGCCCATCGGACGATCGGGCTTCTGCCCCTTCGACGGCGGCAGCGAGGAGTTGTCCGGCGTCTTGGTGGGACGTTCAAATCTGGCCAGCCGCTTCTCAAGTTCATCGATGCGCGCCAGCGCTGCTTCCAACCGAGCGAACAGCGACAGGATGAGTGCATCCTTCTCCGCGTGGCTCAGCGTGCTAAGGTCGATGCCTTGCGTCACACAGAGCTTGAATCGAACCGCCCGTGACCGCGTCAACCTTCATCGCACAGCCGCAGAAGCACCCACGACGCATCGACATGTCAGGCTATCACCCAGGTGAGCAATTACAGCTTGGCCGCTATGGCGGCATCCTCAGCATGATGGGTCTGCTTGGGTGGGCCGTCGGCGGGTTCGTGTTCGGCATTTACGCGGACTATGTGGGCCGCGTGCGCGCATTGGCGACCAGCATTCTGCTTTATAGCGTGTTCACCGCGTTGCAGGGGTTGTCGCATGGCGTGTGGGACTTCGCCGTGTATCGCTTTATCGCGGGCCTTGGCACCGGAGCGGAACTCATGGTGGGCATTCCGCTATTGGCGGAAACACTCGGCGAAACACATCGCGCCAAGATCGCCGGCTGCATGATGACGGGCGGCGCACTGGGGACATTTCTCGGCGCCTGGGCCTATGGGTATATCGGCGGCTATGGCTGGCGTGCGGTGTTCTTCGTCGGATTGATACCGGCGCTGCTGCTTGCGGTGATCCGCCGACGGATGATGGAGCCGGACCGCTTCTCCACGGTTCGCGAGCGGCGCCAGGCGGTGCGTGCCGGACAGCAGGTCGCCGAAGATGACAGACAATTCATGCGCTTTGTGCCGCTGCAACTGTTCAGCCCCGAGTATCGGCGGCACACGATCGTTGGCCTGCTGTTCGGGCTGGGATCGCTGCTGGCGATCTGGACGTCGAACATCTGGCTGCCGACGATCCTGTCGCTGATGATCCAGAAGAACGGCGTGACTGGAAGCGCCGCAGTGCCGTTTGTCAGCCATGGCATGATGCTCTGGAGCCTTGGTGGTGTCGCTGGCTACATCGTGTTTGGGTTCATCGCCGATGTGATCGGGCGGCGGGGAACGATCGCGCTCTACAGCATCGGCACGATTGCGGCAGGGTTGACGCTGTATGTTGGACTGGACGGCTACTATCCATACTATCCCATCGTACTGCCGATGTTCGGCTTCTGCGTGTTCGGTACGTTCTCGGGATTTGCGATCTATCTGCCTGAGCTGTTCCCGACGCATGTGCGTTCCACTGCCGTGGGTTTCACCACTGGCTCGGCGCGTGTCATCACGAGCTTCGGGCCGCTGGTCGCTGGGCTGATGGTTGGTGTGTTCGGCAGCTTCAATAACGTGACCGCGGTCATGACGTGCATGGCGGTGTTCAGCGTCATTGCCGTGATGTTCGGGCCAGAGACCAAAGGTGCCGAGTTGCCGCGCTGAGCCGTTTGGTGGAACCTCGCCATCTAAGAGCGCAATCGAGGTTGCCATGGTATTCGCCAATCGGACTGTTGTCGTAACTGGTGGCACGGGCGCGCTGGGCAGAGCGGTCGTTGGCGCACTGCTCGGTGCTGGTGCACGATGTCGTGTGCCTTACGTCGTGGAAGCGGAGGCTGCATCGTTCCCGCACAAGGATCGCGTGACACTGATCGGTCATTGCGAGCTGACGAACGAGGACGATGTCGCGCGTCTTTACGATGGTATCGACGAGCTGTGGGCGTCGATCCATATTGCCGGCGGCTTTGCGATGGGTGCCGTTTCCGAGACTGACAAGGCCGGCATGCTCGATATGGTGAACACGAACTTCGTCACCTGCTATCTTTGCTGTCGCGCGGCGGTGCAGAATTTCGGGGCGGAGGGTGGGCGGATCGTGAATATTGCGGCTCGGCCTGGGATGGAACCGCGAACCGGCGGCGGCATGGCGCCCTATGCGGCGAGCAAGGCGGCGGTTGCCGCGTTCACACAGGCACTGGCCGCGGAAGTGGCCGGGCGCGGTATTCTGGTCAATGCGATCGCGCCATCGATCATCGACACGCCGGCGAACCGGGCGGCGATGCCGAAAGCGGATCATGCGGCTTGGCCGAAGCCCGATGAGATCGCTGCGACCATCGCTTTCCTTGTTTCACCGGAGAACAAGGTGACGACGGGAGCCATCGTATCAGTACCGGGGCGGACCTGACGCGAACGCATGGACATTTCATGGCGAAGTTTCAATGCGCACGGCGCTTCTGCCGGAGGAATGCGCGGCGTATGCACGCTGTTGGGAGCACAGCCCGTCCGTGGAACTTGCCCTTGCCGCGAAGTCCGGCTTCGACCGGGATGATATAATCGGCCTCGCCGCAACGGTTGCGTTCGGCGGCGCGGTGTCGTGGCTCTGCGCGTTTCATCCAACTGAGTTACCGTTCTGGGCGCCGTGGGACTTCTCGTGGGTCGAGTTCCTTGCCACGGTGCTGGGCCTGTGGTGGTACGGGCGTGGCATTATCCGCAGCACACCGCTTACGCGTCTGCCCCTGTGGCGCCAAGCCGCGTTTCTGTTCGGTGTTTTCGTCATCTATGCGGTGATGCAATCACATTTCGATTACATGGCGCAGCACGAGTTCTTCCTGAACCGCGTGCAGCACATCTTCATGCATCACCTGGGACCGTTCCTGCTGGCGCTCGCCTGGCCGGGAGAGACGCTGAAGCGCGGCATGCCTGCGCCGTTCCGCCGCATCATCGAGGCCCCCATATTGGCGCGCGTCATCGGCGTTATCCAGCAACCATTCCTCGCGGGCTTTCTGTTCGTCGGGTTGGTGTATCTGTTCCTGATACCGCAGGTGCATTTCCGCGCGATGATCGATCCGCGCCTCTACGCGATCATGAACTGGAGCATGGTGATCGACGGCCTTCTATTCTGGTCGTTAGTACTCGACCCACGGCCAAGCCCACCGGCACGCACCAGCTTCGGGGTGCGCATGGTCCTGCCATTCGCGGTGATGTTCCCACAGATCGCCATTGGTGCGTACATCGCGTTTTCGCCGGGCGGTCTATATCCGTACTACGATTTGTGCGGGCGGCTGTTTCCCTCGATCACCGCGGCCTACGACCAGCACGTTGGCGGGATCGTGGTCTGATTCCCGCCGGCATGATGAGCGCCATCGGCTTCATGACCGTGCTCAACGCGCTGCGAATCTACGAAGATAGTCTGCCCACCGACTTCGCGGAGGATGATGGCAATGGCGGATCGTGCATCGTGCTGGACAGTTCGGCCTGGACTGGTCGCTAGCGGCGCACTGTTGCTGCTGAGCGCGACAGGTGCGTTAGCCGCGACAGGCGGTCTGACCGTATCGTATCCTTGGATACGCTACCTGACACCACAGACGCCGGCGGCGGGCTACTTCACCCTGACCAATAACACCGACCATACGGTAACACTGAGCGGCGCGGCTTCACCAGACTGCGGCCAGCTCATGCTGCACGAGAGCGTCGTGGCGAACGGCACGGCAAAGATGGTCATGGTCCACATTGTGCCGGTGCCCAGCCACGGTTCGGTGACGTTCAGCCCAGGCGCTTATCATTTGATGTGCGTGTCGCCTGCTGCGGCGATCAAGCCAGGCCAGGACGTCCCCGTTACGCTGCGCTTTCTGGGCGGCAGTTCGTTGGACGCCATGTTCCCTGTGCGTGGAGCGACGGGAAAGTAGCCTCGCTTCACACCATTTGCAGGGCCCGTTGCAGCAGCCCTGGCGATTGGTGCTGCGCGATCAGCGTCTCCAGGTCCTTGGTCGTGCCGGCGATGTCGGGCTTCGCTGCCGCCATCGAGTCCACCAGCAGGCGCGCATTACCATTTTGATCGAAGACGTACACGATTGAACTGTGCGTGACCTCGTAGGGATGTCCGTCGTGCGCAGGCGTCACCGAATATCCCACGCGATATCGCCGCGCGAGCGCCGCCAGTTCATCCGGCGTGCCGCGCAATCCCACTACCTGCGGCGAGAACGCCGCCGCGTATTGCTTCATGATTGGCAAACTGTCGCGGTTCGGATCGACCGTGACGAACAGCACGCGAGTATCGTCGGCGCGCGCACCCAGCTTGCCCAGTACATCGGCGAGGTTGGTCAGCGTCGTCGGACAGAAGTCCGGGCAGAGCGTATAGCCAAAGTACAGCAGCGCGACCTTGCCGCGGAAGTCGGCAGCCGTCACCAGCTTGCCGGACGTTGCGTCGGTCAAGGCAAAGGACAGCGGCGGCAACACGCCAGTGATGTCCTGTTCGTGCCACTTGGTTTTCGGGTCGCACCCGGCCACCGTTAGCACGAGTGCGCCAGCGGCAAATGCCAGTAGCTGTCGTCGCATCGGATCCATCGGCGGGTAATCTCGCGCACGACGCCGATTGTGGAAAGTTAACTCTGCCTAGGATTGCGGTAACCCGACTGTCAGTGCTGCCGTCGATTGCGCCACCGGCGCACGAACACAATACTCTTCTGCATGGATCACAGCTCCCTGCACTATCTGCCGCTCTCGCTGCCGTTCTTTTCCATTCTGGTGGGGGCACTTGCCGTACTCTGGGTATTCCTGGAGATCGGCGCGCTTGGTTACGCCTATGCGCGAGCCGGCCTGGGAACGCGGGCGGCTATGCTGGTCCTGGTCGCGTCGCTGGTTGGCAGCTACTTCAACATCCCGGTCGCTGAGCTGCCGCAGCAACGGGTTGTGTCCGGCCAGTTGGTGGATTTCTTCGGCATGCAATACGTCGTGCCCGTTGTCGTTGCCTGGCCTGGCACGATCATCGCCGTCAATGTCGGCGGCGCGGTCATCCCGACATTGGTCTCGATCTACCTGATGGTGCGCCGTAGCCTGTGGGTGCAAGGCCTGCTCGCCATCGCTTGTGTCGCCGCACTGAGCCATTGGCTGGCGCGACCCATGCCCGGCCTGGGCGTGGCCGTGCCAGTGTTCGTGCCGGCTGTGGCGACGGCGATCACAGCTTTGGTGCTGTCGCGCCAATATGCGCCGTCACTGGCCTATATCGGCGGAAGTTGCGGCACATTGGTGGGTGCAGATCTGCTGAACCTGGACAAGCTGCAAGGGCTGGGCGCGCCCGTGGCCTCGATCGGAGGCGCTGGGACATTCGACGGGATCTTTCTCACTGGTATTCTCGCCGTGCTGATCGCGAGCCTTACCGATGGCCGGCGGCGGTGAGCAACCCTTACAACCCTGTCATTGCGAGGAGCGCAGCGACGAAGCAATCTCGCCGAGATTGCTTCGTCTAGCATTCGCGAGGCTCGCAATGACAGACCCTTCTTACCCTTGCGCGAGATAATCCATTGCCGCTTCCACGCCACCCTTGCCGTGCGGGACTTTGTTGATTCGCAGCGACATCTCGACAGCAGTCAACGCGCCCAGCAGCATTGGCTCGTTCAGATCGCCGAGATGGCCGATGCGGAATATTTTGCCGCGCAGCACACCAAGACCACCACCCAGCGATACGTTGAAGCGAAACCGTGCGGTGTCGCGCAGCTTATCCGCGTCATGGCCTTCGGGCATGATGATCGCGGTGACTGAGTCGGAGTAACGCGTCGGATTGGTGCAGAACAGTTGCGGCCCGTTGTTGCCGGCCCACGCTTTTGCCGCGCGACGCGTCGCTTCGGCCAGGCGCGTGTGACGCGCGTACACGTTGGGAAGGCCTTCCTCTTCGAGTAAGCGGATGGACTCGCCCAGGCCGTAGAACATGTTGACCGGCAACGTGCCGATGAAGCTTTTCTGCGGGCGCTTGTCCATCAGCGTCCAGTCGAAATAGAAGCGCGGCAGCTTGGCGTGGGCGTGTGCCTCCATGCCCTTTGGCGACACGCCGGTGAAGCTGACACCGGTGGGCAGCATCAGGCCCTTCTGGCTGCCACCAACGACGCAGTCGATCTTCCATTCGTCCATGCGGAAGTCGAGCGAACCGAGCGATGAGATGGTATCGACCAGGAACAGCGCCGGGTGCTTGGCCGCATCGATCGCGGCGCGGATCTCGTCCAGAGGAAGCATCATCCCGGTGGCGGTCTCGTTGTGCACCACGCAGACGGCCTTGATGGCGTGCGCGGCATCCTCGGTCAGGGCCGCCCTCACCTGCCCGATGTCCACGCCGTGGCGCCAGTCACAACCGACGATGCGCACTTCCAGCCCGTGCGCGCGCGCCATGCTAGCCCATTCCTCGGAGAAGTAGCCGGACTCCAGGACCAGGATTGCGTCGCCGGGTGACAATAGGTTGGTGAGCGACGCCTCCCAGGCGCCGTGGCCTGAGGCGTTGTACATGAACAGGTGGTGCCTGGTCTGCAGCACACGCTTTACGCCGGCGAAGGCCGCGTCGTAGACCTCGACGAAGTCTGGGTCGTGGAAGTCGATGGACGGCCGATCGAGCGCGCGCAGCACGCTGTCGGGGATGTTGGTCGGACCCGGATTGGCGAAGAACTGGCGGCCACGGGGCTTGGGTAGAGTCGTAGTCATGGACGGGTCCTCATACTGGCGGGCGCATCCATGGCGGAAGCAGCTATTTTGTAAAGGTCCAACCTTCGCTGGCAGCCATGTGCCGCTTCGGACGATCGGAATGTTCAAGGATGCCCGTGGCTTGCAAACCCGAAAACGCGGCCGCGGGCATGGTCGGCAACTGACCATGGGGGGAGAACGTGCTGTGCCGTCTGTCAGGAATGTCGCCATACTTGTGGGTAGTCTGCGCAAGGCGTCACTGACGCGGCGTGCCGCACATGCGTTGATGGCGGTGGCGCCCGAATCGATGCTGCTGGGGATCATCGAGATCGGCCAGTTGCCGCACTACAATCAGGATCCTGACGATGAAGGCGCACCGCTCGCGCCATGGGTGGCATTTCGAGAGGAGCTCAAGCCGGTGGACGCCGTGCTGTTCCTGACGCCGGAATACAACCGCTCGGTGCCTGGCGTGCTGAAGAATGCGATTGATGTCGGCTCGCGGCCTTATGGGCGCAGCGTTTGGGATAAGAAGCCGGCGGCCGTCTTGAGCCTGTCGCCAGGCGTGATGGGCGGCTTCGGCGCCAATCATCATCTGCGGCAATCACTGGTATTCCTCGACATGCCGGTATTGCAGCAGCCCGAGGCTTATGTGGGCGGTGCGGCAACATTGTTTGCCGATGACGGCTTCATTACCAACGAGGCAACCGAGGAATTTTCCGAAATTTCATGCAGCGCTTTGCGGCATGGATCGAGCTCAATCTCGCCGCACGATGACTTGCACAGCGCGGTGATGTTACAGTCTGTGCCTTGAGTTTGCGCCCGCGGCGGATACGATCGCGCGCGTAGACCGGTTCATCGCGGAACAGCGACGACTGGCCGCGAGGAACGTCCGCGATGCGAAAGGGGCGTTTCATGGCGTATACGCTCAATGTCAACGGCACCAAGCGGATGCTGGACGTCGACGGCGACATGCCGTTGCTGTGGGTGCTGCGCGACGAGCTTGACCTGAAGGGCACCAAGTTCGGCTGTGGCGCAGGATTGTGCGGTGCGTGCACCGTGCACTTGGATGGCCAGCCTGTGCGGTCCTGCCAGTCACCGATCTCCAGCGTCGGTGCATCCACGGTCACCACCATCGAAGCCATTGGCGATACGTCTGTTGGCAGGCGTGTGCAGGCTGCATGGCTCGATGTGGACGTGATGCAATGCGGCTACTGCCAGGCCGGCCAGATCATGTCAGCGAGCGCGCTGCTGGCTGGTACAGCGCGCCCAAGCGACAGCGACATCGACAGCGCGATGACTGGCAATGTCTGCCGCTGCTGTACCTACACGCGGATCCGCGCGGCGATCAAGAAGGCCGCCGCGATGTCCAATGAAGACGTGAAGGGGCTGTGATCATGCGCGCAACACACAGCTCCCGCCGCGACTTCCTGAAGATCACCGCAATTGCCGGCGGCGGTCTGATGCTGCAAGCGGCATTGCCGCGGTTCGTATTCGCCGCCGAGGCGCAGCCGATCACGCTGAATGCGTTCGTTCGCATCATGCCTGATGGGACCGTGACGATCATGTCCAAGAATCCGGAGATCGGCCAGGGCATCAAGACGATGCTGCCGATGCTGATCGCGGATGAACTCGATGTCGATTGGAAGGATGTTCGCATCGAGCAAGCCGATCTGGATACGGCGAAGTATGGCAGACAGTTCGCAGGCGGCAGCATGGCGACGCCGCTGAACTGGATGCCGTTGCGGCGCGTCGGCGCTGCGGGGCGACAGATGATGATTGCCGCGGCCGCCGCGACGTGGAGCGTGCCGCCGTCGGAATGCAACACGGCGTCGGGCGTGGTGCATCACGCCATCGAGCGGCCGTTCGCTGACGTATGGCGCAGCTTGCAGCGAAGGCTGCGTCACCTGCCGGCGCCCAATCTTGCGACGGTGATGCTGAAGGATCCCAGCGAGTTCAAGATCATCGGCCAGCCGCTGCACGGCGTGGACAGCCCGTTGATCGTGAAGGGCCATCCGATCTTCGGCATCGACGTCAAAGTCCCGGGCATGCGCTACGCCGTGTTCCAGAAATGCCCGGTGTTCGGCGGCAAGATCGTCAGCGCCAATACCGACGCGATCAAGACGCTGCCAGGCGTGCGCGATGCGTTCGTCGTGCACGGCGGTGACGATATGCAGGGATTGCACGATGGCGTGGCGATCATCGGCGACAATTGGTGGCTGGTGAATCGCGCGCGCGAGAAACTGAAGATCACGTGGAATGAGGGTCCGACTGCGAGCCAGAGCAGCGTGGGGTTTGCCAGTACGGCGACCGATCTGAGCAAGGGCAAGCCGGCGCAGTCGCTGCGTAGCGATGGCGATGCGGCCTCGGCGCTGTCGCAGGCGGCGCATGTGGTGGAAGCGGCGTATACATATCCATTCCTCGCACATATCAGCATGGAGCCGCAGAACTGCACGGCGCATTTCCAGGACGGCAAGGCGGAGATCTGGGCGCCGACGCAAAATCCGCAGCCGGGCGCTGATATCGTCGCGAAGACGTCTCGGCATTTCGTCTGATGATGTCACGGTGCACATGACACGCTGCGGCGGCGGCTTTGGACGGCGGCTGCGCAATGACTTCATGGCGGAGGCGGCGTGGATCGCGAAGCAGGCCGGCGTGCCGGTGAAACTGCTGTGGACGCGTCAGGATGACATCCAGCACGATTTCTATCGTCCGGCTGGGTTCCATTTCTTCAAGGGCGGGGTGGATGCGGATGGCAAGCTGATCGCGCTGAGCGATCACTTCGTCACGTTCTCGCGAGATGGGTCGGTGGCGGATTCGGCAGCGATGATGCCGACGGAGTTTCCCGCGGGGCTGGTCGAGCATCTCGACTACGGCATGTCGATGATCCCCTTTGGTGTGCCAACGGGACCGATGCGCGCTCCACGCTCCAATGCGCTGGGGTTCGTGTTCCAGTCGTTCATCGATGAGCTGGCCCATGCCGCCGGCAAGGATCCGGTTGAGTTCCGCCTGGCCTTGCTTGGCAAGCCACAGGTGCTGCCTGGCCAGCCTGGGTTCGATACCGGACGCATGCGTGGCGTGCTGGAACTGGTGGCGGAGAAATCGAACTGGGGCAAACGGGCGCTGCCTGATCGCACCGCCATGGGGGTGGCGTTCTATTTCAGCCACCTGGGGTATTTCGCCGAAGTCGTGCAGGCGAGCGTGGCGAAATCGGGCGATGTGACGGTTGATAAAGTCTGGATTGCTGCCGATGTTGGCAGCCAGATCATCAATCCGAGCGGTGCTCTGAACCAGGTGCAAGGAGCGGCGCTGGATGGCATTGGCGCTGCGTTGGGTCAGGCGATCACCCTCGACCGCGGCCGCGTCGTACAGGAGAACTTCGACACGGTGCTGCCGCTGCGCATGAACCAGGCGGCACCGGTCGAGGTGCATTTCCTGACGACCAACAATCCGCCGACAGGGCTTGGCGAGCCAGCGTTGCCTCCGGTCATTCCAGCGCTGTGCAATGCGATCTTTGCGGCGACTGGCAAGCGGGTACGGAGCTTGCCGATCGATACGACGATGCTGGCTTCGACGTAGGGTTCATTCGTCGCCGACCAGCGTGTCGGTGGCGCTGGCGAGTTGCTGTGCGAGATCGGGGGCAAGGCGCTTCGCCAGCTTGGCGTGCACCTTGCGCCAGAGCGGTATCGCCATCTCCAACTGGAGCGCTCCGGTTTCGGTAAGCCATACTGCTCGGCGGCGCTGATCTGCTTGGACTGTCGTAATCTCGACGAGGCCATCGCGCTCCAAAATACGCAGATTGCGCGATAGCGTCGATTGGTCGAGACCGGCGCGCCGCGCCAAAGCTCCAAGCGTGTCATCCGTGGCGGATGCGATCAGGGCCATGAGGCCGATCTGCGCCACTGTCAGGTCGCAGGCGGCCAACTCGTGGTCAAGGAATTGGGTGATGCGGCGCGCGGCGACGCGGCTGTTCCAGCCGGCACAGGTGTCGATCAGTCTGTGGGCGTCGGTGCGAAGGGTCTTGCGCGGTTGCATGTGAGTACGGGGCATTCTATGCATCTACATCAATTGCAGATACATGGGAATGGCACGAGATGAGCACGATGGAGCCCGACATCCTGCACTGCATCGGGAATACGCATCTGGTGCCGCTGCGCCACCTCGTACCTGCAAGCGGCGCGCGGATCCTGGTGAAGCTGGAAAGTGAGAATCCTACCGGCAGCATGAAGGACCGGATGGCGCTGGCGATGGTCAAGGTGGCGGAGGCCGATGGCCGACTAAAGCCTGGCGGGACGGTCGTGGAGTATACCGGAGGCAGCACCGGCGTCTCGCTGTCGCTGGTCTGTGCGGTGAAACGATATCCGTTGCATATCGTCACCTCCGATGCATTCGCTCAGGAAAAGCTGGATCACATGCGGCTTCTTGGGGCGAAGCTGCACATCGTCCGCAGCGATAGCGGACGCATGACCGAGAAGCTGACGCGCGACATGGTCGAACGCGCTCGGGTTATCACTGCCGAGACTGGAGCATTCTGGACTGACCAGTTGAATAACACCGACCAGCTTGCCGCGTACCACAGGTTGGCCGAGGAGATCTGGCAGCAGACGAACGGCCGCATCGACGCGCTCGTGCAGAGTGTGGGGACAGCAGCGTCACTGCGCGGCATTTCCGAGGGGCTGCGGCGCCACAACTCCAGGGTCCGTACTGTGGCGGTGGAGCCTGCTGAGTTCGCGGTGCTGTCGGGAGGTGCTGCGGGTGCTCACAAGATCGATGGTATCGGGGCGGGGTTTGTTGTGCCACTTTGGCAGCGGCATCTGGCGGACCGGATCGAGCGCGTTTCGACCGATGAGGCAACAGCAATGGCGCTTCGGCTGGCTCGCGAAGAGGGGCTGTTCGCCGGTGCGTCGACTGGCGCCAATGTCGTTGCTGCCTTGCGCGTGGCGGAAGGACAGCCATCTGGCGCGACTATTGTCACCGTCATGTGCGATACGGGAATGAAGTATCTGAAGACTTATGGCACGGTGAGCCGGATTGCCGGAGACTGAGTGCGCTTTCACTGGCTTTGCCTGGGACAAACCGATCAAAGAAGCCATAGCTGCGCCGAGGAGAGTTGGATGAGCTGGTCCATACCGATTGGCGTGGTTGGCGGCACGGTGATCCGCATCCATGTGACGTTCGTGTTGCTGCTGCTGTGGATTGGCATCGCGCAATACGCGCAGGGTGGCGCACAGGCCGCAGTACAGGGTGTTGCGTTCGTCGTGCTGGTGTTCGTCTGCGTCGTGCTGCACGAGTTCGGCCATGTGTTTGCGGCGCGGCGCTACGGCGTAACCACACCAGACATCACCTTGTTGCCGATCGGCGGGGTGGCGCGACTGACGCGAATTCCGGAAAATCCAAGCCAGGAACTGGTGATCGCGGTCGCCGGGCCCCTGGTCAACGTGGTGATCGCCGCGGTGCTCTACCTGATCCTGGGCAAGTTCACGCCCTTCGCGGGAACCGAGGTGCAGAACCCGGGCGTGGACATGCTGACGCGGCTCGCTTCCGTGAATGTCTTTCTCGTGCTGTTCAATGCGATACCGGCGTTCCCGATGGATGGCGGCCGCGTATTGCGCGCGCTGCTTGCCTACCGGCTGGGATTTACACGCGCGACACAGGTTGCCGCCACGGTTGGACAGGGTTTGGCGTTTCTGTTCGGACTTGTCGGGCTGTTCGGCAATCCGCTGCTGCTGTTCATCGCACTGTTTGTATATCTCGGAGCGTCGGCTGAAGCGCACAGCGTGCAAATGCGACAGGTCGCACGCGGTATGCTGGCCGCCGATGCGATGATCACCGACTTCGAAACACTGTCACCCAACAGCTCGGTTGACGATGCGGTGCAGGCGCTGATCCGGACGACGCAGCATGAGTTCCCTGTGGTTGATGGCGGCGGACAACTGCGCGGCGTGCTGACGCGCGAAGTCATGATCCATGCGCTGAAGCAGGAGGGCGGTACCGCGCCAGTCATCGGCGTCATGGCGCGGGACATTCCGATTGTGCAGCCTAGGCAGAGCCTGGAGGAGGCTTTGCGTTTGCTGCAAGAAGGTGGCGCGCCCGCAGTGGGCGTGATGGGCGATGATGGACGGCTGGTCGGCTATATCACCACGGAGAACATCGGCGAGATCATGATGGTGAATGCGGCGCAGCCGCAACGGGTGATGGGCACGACACCACGGCCTCCAGTGAATCCGTGGAGATGAGGTTGCACTGCCGTTCCGATCGGCGAGATCGTTGCCTGAACGGCGAAATGATGCCTATCGTTCACATGTCGGTTCAGTACGACACAGGGAGGATGGGATGATGAATAGTGCGCTCCGGCGAGCCGCTCCCGGTGATGCGCCCGCGTGTGGACGCATCTGCTACGACGCTTTCAGTGCGATCAGCGATGCTCACAATTTTCCGCGCGACTTCCCTTCCCCGGAGATTGCTGCCGGGTTGTTGGGCATGCTGATCGAACATCCGGGCTTCTACGACGTGGTTGCCGAGAGAGATGGGGAAATCATCGGCAGCAATTTCATGGACGAGCGTTCGCCGATCCTGGGCATCGGCCCCATTTCGGTCGATCCGGCGGTGCAGAATCAAGGCGTCGGCCGCCGGCTGATGCAGGACGTGATCGATCGCGCGGCAGCCAAGCGAGCGCCTGGTGTTCGCCTGGTTCAGGAGGCTTATCACAACCGCTCACTGTGCCTGTATACGACCCTTGGCTTTGTCACCCGCGAGCCGCTGTCACTCATGCAGGGCGCGCCGCTCAAGCTGCGCATTCCTGGCTACGATGTCCGCCCGGCGCAGCCTGCCGATGTCTCGGCGTGCAATGCTCTATGCAGTGACATCCATGGCTTCGATCGTGGCGGCGAACTCCAGGATGCCATCGCACAGAAGACCGCAACGATCGTCGAACATCTTGGGCGGATTACGGGATACGCGACTTCGGTGGGCTTTTTCGCACATACCGTAGCCAGGACTAATCAGGACCTGATGGCACTGATTGGTGCCGCGCCGGAATTCCCTGGCCCCGGCTTCCTGCTTCCGACCAGGAATCACCAGGTCTTCGCGTGGTGCCTGGCCAACGGTCTGAGACTGTCAAAGCAACTGACACTGATGACCACCGGGCTGTACAACGAACCTGCCGGCGCCTACCTGCCGTCGATCCTGTACTGAGAATGCCGGGTGGGTTGAGGGAGGCGCTACGTCATTCGTGTGGACGAAGTGCAATCGCGGCGGCTGCGTGCTCCGCAATGCCTTCGTTCACGCCGGACGCGAACGTTGCCACTGTGACCGGCATATCGAGGTCAGGGAAGTGATACACAGCGTTCACCCCGAAGGGGCCGGCACCCGAGTGGCCAAGCGCTCTCCCGGCCATTCCCATTTCACCGGACATCAGGCCAAGGCCATAGCCGCACCTGGTCCAAGGTCGTCCGGGTATCGCGCCGCCGAGATCATATTGCTGCAACATAGCGCGCAGGGAGTTGGGTTTGATGATCGCCCCACGAAACAGGGCGTCCAATACCTTTGCAGCGCTCGTGGGCGAGCCGACCAGGCAGCCGTGATAGACCCATCGCGGATCGTAGTTGTGCAATTCATCCCAGAAGACATGCTCGAAATCGGCAACCGCAACCGCAAGTTGGACGTCATGAACTCTTAGTGGCGCAAAGATCAGTCTTTCAAGGGCATCTGAAACTGGGGCGCCGGTTGCTTCTTCGATCGCCTCGCGAACAAACATATATCCGACATTGCTGTAGGCCCAGCCAGTTCCCGGCGGAAAGTCCAGGCGATCGCGTCCAACGGCATCCAGCAGGCGCTCTCGAGACCACGGAGTGTCCTTGCGCGCGACAGCCTCATGATAGGCCTTCAGGGAACCGTAGTTCGGCACTCCTGCACGATGTTGCAGCAGTTGCCGTAATGTGTAGGGCGCATTCGGGCGCAACGCATCGAGATTGAGCAGGTTGTCTTCGGCTAGTCGAAGTGTGCAGATCGACAAGACTGTTTTGGTGAAGCTCCACCAGGGGAATAGTGAGCGACAGACGCCGGCGTATCCCGTCGAGCCATCCGCCCTGATCCATGCTGAATGAAGTTCACGCCTGGTCATGAGGAATGATCGCGCCCGCTGGCAGCGAGATCAACAGTCATTCCCAACTGTCAAGCTTGATCTCGTTTGGATAGGGCGCGCCTTTGCCGGTTTCGACGAGCGACTTCAGACTCAGCAGGAATACGGCCCATTTGGTGCTGCAGTGGTGCATGAACTCGACCGGCTCCTTCCAACCTTCGTGTTTGAACAGAACAATGATCCAGTCGCCTCTTTGATCGAGGTCGAAGCTGATTTTGGTGCCGAACCACTCTTGAGGTCCATCGACGACCTGCCATAGGACGCGTTTGTCGGGATCGAGCTCAAGAACCTTCATGTCGAAGCCGCCGGTGCCGAAGCGGAATTGGATCACGCCATCAACTTCGCTTTGGCCGTGTGTGTCGCCTGTCCACCACGCAGAGAGGCCGTCGATTGTGGTCAGTGCCTGGTAGACGTCATGCAGGGATGACGACTTGATTCCGACTTTGTGCAGGATGTCTGGCATATCCGGTTTGTCCCTAAGTTTGTCGCTATGCTCGCTGTCATTTTCCGTCGTGGCAGGGATTGACCTGGCATCTGTATCCACTGACACGTTCGTGCCGCTGGGGGCCGATGGCCGGCTCAAGGCCGGCCATGACGATCGGGGAACGGTCAGCGCATTGGCCGTTGCCATGATACTGGGTTCGTGTCGTGAGGTAGATCAGTAAGCGGGTATCGAAGCCTCGGAGTGACAAGTGCGGGGGCGGCATTTCGCTGACTGGAAATGAGCTTCAGCCACGGTCCCAGATGGAAGGCGCTCATCAGCAAATACATCGGGACCATTCCACCTAGCGGTGATGCGCCGTGGGCGGCCGAGCAGAGCATGTGCTGCGGGCCACTACCGAGACCCGTGAACAGCGCCATGGTTGCGAAGGTCGGTGCGGCGGCCAGCGATAGCCAGCCTGCCGCGCGAACGTCGAGGTTTGTATGATATCCGTGCATGGTCGTCACCCGCCAGTTGCCAAGTCGTCGGAATGCCCGGCGTTCAGGCGAGGCCACTGGACGATGGGACGTCCATTGGTACGGTAACTGTGCTGGCCCGTGGGCCGTTGTGGCCAGCCAGCCGGCGAGTTTCCCACTTCTCCTGGCGGCCGTAGACGGTCAGGTCGAGCATCCGATAGCTGTTATCCATCGCCTCGACGCCGCGCCTTGTCGTCCAGTAGGTTTCGAAGACGTTGGATCCCTGTCGCAGATAGCAAACGATGTGCATCATGCCGACGCGACGTCCAACCAGGAGTGCGTCGAGCGAGTCCTTTCGGCGAGTACCACGGCATCTCCCAGCCCATGAAGTCGCGGTACCGGACGCCCTCTTGGTACGGGCCTTGGCAGAACGTGGCGTACGTAACGTCACGGGAATGCAGGAAGGACAACTCACGGACCTGCGATGTGTAGAAGCTGCAGCCCTCGCACTGCTCGGCGGCCGGGTGGCCGGCGTGCCACATGAAGTAGTAAGCGATGAGCTGACGACGACCCTCGAATACATCGAGAAGCGTCACTGGGCCGCGCGGGCCAATCAACGTGAGGGTGGGTTCCACCTCCACCATTGGCAGCCGACGGCGGGCTGCCGCGATTCGGTCACCGTCGCGCATGTGCGCCTTCTCCCGAACGCGCAGGGCATCCAATTGGGCCTGAAAACTGGGCCGATCGACCACTGTGGGTTGCGCGGCGGTGTCGGCGCTGACTGCCGGTAAGCTATTTTGTGGTTGGGTAGATACCTCTTTCATCACTCTTCCCTCCAATCGTCGATGGACGTGCATAGACTGGTGCAGGGCCATCGAAGGGCGGGAGTGACAAGTGTGGCGCGATATTCGCCCAGTCAGCCGGCGGCCGTGAGCACGGGGACGCGTGCCGGACGGAAGCTGAGCATGATCGCGGCCGCACCGAGGCCGACACCGAAGGAGCCGATATAGAGCCACGCGTAGGTGCCATAAGTGTCGAAAATCAGCCCACCGGCCAAGGGCCCCAGTGCCATGCCCAGGCTCGAAGCCATGGAGGCGGCGCCGACCATTGTTCCCATGATCGGCAAAGGGAAATTTTCCCGCATGAGCACCGCGTAGAGCGGCATCACGCCCGCATAT
>CAVTEC010000098.1:0-17907 GCA_963733475.1 uncultured Alphaproteobacteria bacterium
GTTATGGGCGAGCCTTTGAACAGGGCCATGCTGTTGGGCGACGATGCAATTCCGAAACCGGCGGCGCTTCGACGACACGCCGCAGCCGGCGTGCAGATGTTCCTCGCGTCATACGGCAAGCGAGGCACGCCACGACAGTGAGTGGATGCGGTCGCAATGCGAGCCACACCGTGCCGCGCTGACGCTTGTCAGCCTCGCGGCGCCGTATCTCGGTTCGCTACTGAGTCACGGATCACCGCACAAAAAACAAAAGTGCGAATAACCAAACAATCCGCCGACCGATATTGCGGGCATACTCAATGCACGTTGAGCACACCGGCGCTAGGCACCCGATACTGCCGTATCGACTGATACCGTCGCACAACCGAAGTAAACCGCGGCATCGGCCGAAGATACTTTGCGCGGTGGAGGTCCCCCGATCTGCAAGCTACCGTGTCCCAAGGTCAGCTTGAACACAAAACTGATCTGCCAATCGACGTAGGAGATGCGCGATGCCTGACGCTTCGCAGTTCAACATCGACCGCACCTATCCAAGCCGGTGGACGGTCACCTTCAGCAACCCGCCGATCAACATGTTTGTTCCCACAACGATCGTCGAATTGGGAGCGCTGATCACCGACCTCGAGGCGGACCCGTCCGTGAAGGTCGTCGTGTTCCAGTCGGCGAATCCCGACTTTTTCGTCGCCCATCTCGACGTATCCAAGGCAGCTGAACGGCCAGAGGTGCTGGGCCTTTGGCGCGACTTTGTGCTGCGCCTCTCGTCCACGCCTGTCGTGAGCATCGCCAAGGTTCGCGGCCGCACGCGCGGCATCGGTAACGAGTTCGTGCTGGCCTGCGACATGCGCTTCGCCAGCCGGCAAAGCGCCCTGTTCGGCAACCCCGAGATCGGCGTCGGATTGGTCCCGGGCGGCGGAGCGCTGGAATGGCTCCCGCGCCTGGTCGGCCGTTCGCGCGCACTTGAGATCGTCCTCAGCGGCGACGATTTCGATGCTGATATCGCCGAGCGCTATGGCTGGGTGAACCGCACGCTGGACGATGACGACCTCGACTCGTTTGTCGATGCGCTCGTCCGGCGTCTGGCCTCGTTCGACCGTGAAACGCTGGCCGCGGCGAAGGCCCAGATCAATCGGTTCGGGACGCCGACAGCGACCGAGCTTCAGTCGAGCAACGACATGTTCTTCGCAACCCTGGCCCAGCCCGGTGCGCAGGCGCGCCGCGCCAAGGTCCGCGCTATCGGTTACGGCGTTCCGAGCGACTTCGAATTGAACTTCGGCCGGTACCTCCCTGCGCTCGGGCGGGCGGACGACGATGACACGGATACGAAAACGGGCCTCTAGCCTCGGCGGCGTAGGCGTCGGCAGCACGCAAGTGCCCCAAGGGAAACCATCGACCAGAGGAGAAAGCCATGGATACGACTGAGAACCTCGAAGCACGTTGACCAGGATCGCCGATTGGTCGGCGCGACGGCCAGCGACGCCGTTCATCCATTTCGTGTGAATTTCTCGGACGCCGAGCTGGCCGAAATGCGCAGGCGCATAAGCGCGACCCGGTGGCCCGACCGGGAAACAGTCACAGATCAATCGCAAGGCCCCCAGCTCGCGACGCTGCAAAAACTCGCGCGCTATTGGGTGACAGAGTACGACTGGCGCAAAGTCGAGGCGAGGCTGAACGCCCTGCCGAATTTCATGACCGAGATCGATGGGCTGGACATCCACTTCATTCACGTTCGTTCGAAACACAAGAACGCGTTGCCGCTCATCGTCACGCACGGCTGGCCAGGGTCGATCATCGAGCAACTGAAGATTGTCGATCCGCTGACCAATCCGACGGCACATGGCGCGAGCGCGGCGGACGCCTTCGATCTGGTGATTCCCTCGATGCCGGGCTACGGGTTCTCAGGCAAACCGACCATGACCGGGCTGGGATCCGGCCCACATTGCGCGCGCCTGGGTCGTGCTGATGAAGCGCCTTGGATACAGGAAGTTCGTGGCACAAGGCGGCGATTGGGGCGCGATCATCACGGAGCTGATGGGGGCCCAGGGGCATCCGGAGCTGCTCGGCATTCACTCCAACATGCCCGGCGTGTTTTCGCCCGACATCGACAAGGCTGCCCTTCGGGCGCTCCGGCGCCGTCCGGTCTCTCCGCGGACGAGAAACGCGCCTACGAGCAGTTGGCCTTGGAATACGCGAAAGGTATCGGCTACGGCTTCCAGATGGGATTGCGCCCGCAGGCGCTTTACGGCGTTGCCGATTTTCCCGTCGGCATCGCCGGTTACTTCCTCGATCATGACGCGGCGAGTTTGGCGCTGATCTCTCGGGCGTTTGACGGGCAGCCCGAAGGGCTGACACGGGATGATGTCCTCGACAACGTCACGCTCACCTGGTTGACGAACACGTTTGTTTCCGGGGCGCGCCTCTATTGGGAGTGTCTCGAGAACAGGGTTTCATTTTTCGGTGTCAAAGGCGTCTCCGTCCCGGCGGCCGTGAGCGTGTTTCCTGATGAGCTCTATCAAGCCCCGAAGAGTTGGGCAGAACGCGCGTATACCAAACTCATCTATTACAACAAGCTCGACAAGGGTGGGCACTTTGCGGCTTGGGAACAGCCGCAGCTCTTCGCAGACGAGGTTCGCGCGGGCTTCAGGTCACTTCGCGACTGAGCGGTCTGAGACGGATCAGCGCACGCTCCAAGCGAGCGCTGATCCGACATCCCACGGGGCGAGCCATCTGGATCCTCGGCCGCAGATGGCTTTCGGCGCCCCGATCCGGGCGAGGCCACAGCGAGAGGAGATGGCAACGAGGCTTCCGTCGTTGACCACTCTGTCTTGTGAAACACGGTCAGCGCGGGCAGGCTCGGCCTTATCGGGGCCTCGATCTGAGATCTCGGCTTAGGGACCAGGCCATGAGAGTGGCGTCCGCGGCCATAGCGGCCTTCGCGGGACTTTGTGGCGCGGCGTCGGCGGGACCGATGATGCCGCTTGGGCCCTCCCCGGATTCCGGCCTCGCCGGGGTGTGGCGGTTCGTCGAGGCGAATTGCGTGCCCTGGGCCAAGCCGCACTCGCTGAGCAAGACCGAGGCGCCGTTGCTTGAATTTGGCATCGATTTCGCCGAGGGCGCCGTCAAGGGCTTTCCACCGATCTCTTGCGCGAGCGCGAATTATTCCTCGGGCGTGACATATCTCGGCGAAGCGTTCGGCGGCCGGATTGTCGGCGACAACAGTGCCGCCATGGCGAAGCAGGCACACCTCGGCGACGAGGGGCTGATGACTTTTCGCGTCGTCTGCGGGACAGTCGTCCGAGACTTTTACGTGGACGAGCGCGCCGACCTCGTCATGGCGGAGGGCGACGTGCTCTATACGCTTGAACGTCCGACGGGCATGGACCCCGAGCAATTCACTGCGGAGTACAGCGGCCCGAGTTTCGATTGCACCGGAGCCAAAACCACAGCCGATCGGCTGATCTGCGTCGATGCGGGATTGTCGAAATCCGACGGGACGTTGGCCGCCGCCTATACGAAGCTCAAGGCGGCTGAATTGGCCGCGAGCTTCGCGACCGTGCAGATCGCGCAACGTGGTTCGCTGGATTACACGCTCAAGAGCTGCGTCGGCAATGCGCCGATGCCGGAGACTTTGGGTGACCAAAACGTCATCGTCGATTGCCTGCGCGATAACTATGACGACCGCGCCGAGGCGCTGAGCGATCTGTCTGTCGAAAAGGCGGGCGCGCTGGTTCTCGAACCGCGCATGAGATTTCGTTCGCGCGCCAAGCCCTGGGTCGAGGAAAGCGGCAGCTACCCATGGATGAGCGGAGGACCCCAGGCGGAAGCGTTCAACGCCTTCATCGCCGAGACCTACGCCCTAGTCGCCCGCGTCATTGAACCTGACGGCAGTTTGTGACTCACTCGCAACGTCGTCAACGTTGGCCAGGATTCGGGACATGTCAGAGGTCGTCGTGAAGAAGTATGTGGTTCGGCTGGACGCGGAGGAACGCGCGCGGCTGGAAGCGCTTATCGGCAAGGGCAAACATTCGGCCAGCGCGATCCTCAGGGCACGCATCTTGCTCAAGGCAGACATTTCCGAGGTCGGCGAAGCCTGGAGCGACGGCCGTATCGTGAAGGCCCTCGACACCAGCCTCGCGACCGTCCACAGGGTTCGCCAGTGTCTGGTTGAGGAGGGGCTCGACGTAGCGCTCGCCCGTAAGCCCCGCGCGAGACCGTCGATCCTGCGGATCTTCGACGGCGAAAAGGAAGCCAGACTGATCACGCTGGCCTGCTCCAAGCCTCCGGCCGGGCACGCGAAATGGTCGCTGCGCCTGCTGGAACAGCAGGTCGTGGAACTGGGGATCGTCGCCAAGGCCAGTGACAACACGATCGGGCGGACGCTAAAAAAAACCTTCTCAAACCGCACCTGAAGCAACGGTGGGTCATTCCGCCGTCGGCCAACGCGGCGTTCGTGGCCGCGATGGAAGAGGTGCTGGAGGTTTACACGAGGCCGCGTGATACAGCCCGGCCCTTGGTTTGTCTTGACGAGACCTCGAAACAACTGATCCGGGAAACTCGCGCGCCGTTGCCGATGAAGCGTGGTCAGCCGAGGCGCGTCGATTATGAGTACGAACGCAACGGCACCGCCAATCTGTTCATGCTGTTCGCGCCGCTGGAAGGTTGGCGGCATGTCGAGGTGACGGATCGCCATGCCGCCGCCGATTATGCCGCCATGCTTCGCGACCTGTCGGACCGATATTTCCCCTCAGCAAACAAGATCGTTCTGGTGCAGGACAATCTCAGCACCCATACCGCGGCGTCGCTGTACGCCGCCTTCGCACCGGCCGAGGCGCGCCGTCTCGCCGAGCGGTTCGAGTGGCACTACACGCCGAAGCACGGCAGTTGGCTGAACATGGCGGAGTCAGAACTCGGCGTTCTGTCATCGCAATGTCTGGATCGACGGATCGAGGACAAAGGCAGCCTTGTCGAGGAAGTCGCCGCCTGGCGTGAACATCGAAACAAACATCACGCCAAGGCCAACTGGCAGTTCACCAATGAGCATGCCCGGATAAAACTCAGACAACTCTACCCGTCACTTTGAATGACTCGGGCGACTAGTCCGTTGGCGTATGGACGCAAAGGGCGCGTTCCCGATCGATGACCGCGATTCCGCCATGAAATATCATGCGCGCCGGTCCTATTCCGTGGCGCGCTTGGACGCCCGCATCGTGAGCTTCCAAATCGCGACCGACGACTACGCCGGCGGCAACTCCGAAACGCGCCATCAAACGGCTTTGACCTGGGACTTGGCGAAGCAGCGCCAGGTCATGCTCGACGATGTTTTCGTCAAAGGCAGCCGTTGGAAGGCCGTGACGGTTGCCTATTGCATGACGGAGCTGCACAAACAATTCGCCGAACGCCAAATGCCGGATCTGAGCGACGCGGAGATCGCTGCTACGGTCAGTAACTCCACGTCATGGTTATGGGGCGCGGACAAAGCAACAGTGGTTTTCATGATCGGCCTCATCGGAGGGATGCCGGGCGGCGAGTTCGACGTGGAAATTCCAGTGTCGACGTTGGCGCCGTTCTTCCTCGAGGGAGCGGCAGTGCGATGAGGGGCGTGACCTGGTTAAGTGACATCTTGCGCGTCGCGGGCTTGGTCCTGGCATGACGATCCGCGGTCTGCCCCAGAGCATTTTCAACGTGACTGAAAAGCTGATGGGTTTCGCTTGCCACTCAACCCATCAATTCTGGTCTGCCTGAACGTGCTCTAGACAACCGGCGTCGTCGGCTTTCCGCCCTTTTCCCACACATTGAAGGTCGCGTCCCAAACCGAGATACGACCGTCACGCACGATCCATATCTCGGTGCCGCGGCCGAGCATTGGTTTACCAGTCTGAGCATCCTCCCAGCTTGCGTCCCAGGTGTTCGCGAGCGTGTCATCCATGACGCAATGCAGCGTCTTGCGCAGCCGATAACCTTTGGTGCGGGCGAAGCGGGCGCGCAGGAAGGTCATTACCGCATCGCGTCCACGCATTTCGGGGAAGTCGGCAAAGCGGGTCACCGCGTCCTCGGTGAAGCCCTGCTCGATGCGCGCCAGATCAGCCGCGCCGAATGCGTCTTCGACATGCTGCACCAGACGCTTTGCGGTGTCCCAGTCCATCCCTGCATCCCTCCGATCGAGTTGTCATTCGGCCGCCGTATAATTCTGTAACCAAAGGCAGCCTAACATCCACATATAACATCGACCAACGGTGTGATCTGTTGGTCGGCCAAGAAAGGAAGCGTTTCACATGCCAGACCTCATGCTTCAGGCGGGTGCCGTCCCACCGTGGCTGGTGTGGTCCATCGTGGGGTTGGTTGTGCTGATCATCATCCTAATGAAGTCGCTGTGGATCATTGGGCCAACCCAGGTTGGCCTGGTTCGGAAGCGCCTGAGCTCAAAGCACCTCGACAGCGGGAGTCCTGTCGCGTTCAACGGCGCGGCAGGCTACCAGGCCGAACTGTTGACGGCTGGTCTGCGCTTCAAGCTCTGGCCCTGGTACACGGTTACGCGCCACCCGCTCGTGCAGATACCTGCCGGCCAGATTGGCGTTGTCATCGCGCAGGTTGGCGATCCGCTGCCGATTGGCGCGAAATCGGCCGCCTATAAGCCCGAGTTCGGCAGCTTCCAGGACATCCGGGCGTTCGTGAACAACGGCGGCGAGAAGGGCGTGCAACGCACTGTGCTGCCACCAGGCACCGTCGCGGCGATCCATCCTGCCGGTTTCCTGGTCGTGGCGCTCAACCACGTCTACGGCGTGCCGGTCGCCGACGAATATGTCAGCCTGCTCCGTGCGGCCGGTGGGGGGCTTACACACAGATCATTCGGCCTATCCGACGAGCAGATGAAAGTGGTCCGTATTCAGCCGCGATCGACTGATGACGGCAGGCTGGTCGACATGGTCGGAATCGTAACAACCCTGGAAGGCTCACCATCGCCGAAGGGTGCCATCGCGAACCGGCTCGGCGACTTTGAAGACATCGCCGGGCTCGAGGAAAGCCCGGACACCCGCAACAGCGATCTGGTCGAGGCAATCCTCAACAGCAAGAACGACGCCCACAACAACTACCAGGATTTCCAGGCATTTCTCGATGGCGGCGGCCGGATTGGCCTGCAGCACGATCCTCTGCTCTACGGCGCGTACAACCTAAATCCATTCCTGGTTTCCGTCGAGATGGTTCCGATGCTCGTCGTCAACCAGGGCCAGGTCGCGGTCGTGAAGGCTTTCGTCGGTCTTGCCACCGAAGATACCTCGGGCATCGACTTCAAGTTCGGCTCGCTCGTGCGTCCCGGGCATCGCGGCATCTGGGAGGAACCGCTGCGTACCGGCAAATACGCAATCAACCCGCGCGTCTACGCGGTAGAAATCGTGCCGACCTTCATCCTGACCCTCAATTGGGCGGATGAGATATCGACAGCGCATAGTCTGGACAAGGACCTCTCGCCGATCGAAGCGAAATCGTCGGAGGGCTTCGTGTTCAAGATAGACCTGCAAGTCCAGATCCATGTGCCGGACAGTGATGCGCCGCGAGTTATTTCCACCGTCGGAACCATGGGCAATCTCGTCAATGAAGTCCTGCAGGCCGCAGTTGGCAATCATTTCCGGGACAAGCTGCAAAGCATGCCCGCGATCGACTTCATCCAGAAGCGCGCCGATGTGCAGCAGCAGGCGCAGGATCACATCACGGACCGTCTGAAGGTCTATCGGGTCGAGACACGCGGCGTTTATATCCAGGACGTCGTGTTCCCGGTGCAATTGGTCCAGGTGCTGACGGCCCGCGAGATCGCCAATCAGCAGAGAGCGACATACGACGCCGAACGTGACGCGCAGAATCAGCGGCTGCTGCTCGAGGCGTCACGTGGCAAGGCGGACCAGCAGGCAGCGCTGGCGCAGTCGATGGTTGGCGTGGACATCGCCAAGAACAAGGCGGCAGCCGTGCAAGCCGAGGCGGATGGTGAAGCCTATCGCCTTACCAAGGTCGGTGAGGCTAGCGCGGTGCAGACGAGAGCGGAGGGCCTTGCCGTCGCGGTCGGACTGGAAGCACAGCAGAAGGCCGTCGGCGCTGGCCAGGCGGCCGTGATCAACGTCGCGAAGGCGCTGGCCAGCGGCACGCAGCGTTTCATGCCGGAAAACCTGGCGATCACCGGCGGTGGTGGCGAGGGCGGTCTCGGAATTGGACCGCTGGTGCCGCAGTTGATGCGGTTCCTGCAGGCCTGGGACAAGCGCTCCGAAGATGATCATGGCCGAGGCGAGGCTCCGCAAGAGCCCGCGGCGACACCGGTATCGGGATGGTCGATCACGCCTTCCGTCACATCAGCGAACATCGCCGCGCAGCGGTAGAACGGTGTGACGCTATCCCATTCAAGCATGTAAGCAAGACATCAGACACAGAGTTTCACGGAGTGCACACAGAGTTGCACAGAGAAGGGTATTGGGGCGTTTCACGCCGGAGTTTCGCTCTTGCGCCGCCTTACTTGCGCGAAGCGCTATTATACTACTCCGTGAAACTCGGTGTGCACTCGGTGAAACTCTGTGACCGATGCCTTTCTTTATTTCTTGCTTGCCGTCGGCGCTAAATGCAATGGCCGTATGCCTTAACTGGCGCCCTTCCATTGTAGTATATACAAACCGGCGTCGTAATCGGTGATGTAGATCAGCCCATCCTGCGACACGAACACGTCGGCGGTGTGCCGTATCTTCGCCCGCCCGCGCAGCGGCTCCGCCCAGACCGTCGGCTGCGGCGGCACGAAATAACCGATCTCCTCCGGCCGATAAGCGTTCGAGATGTCGAACACGCGCACACCCGCGCTCTGCCAGGTGGCAAAGATCGTTGTGCTGCTCTGGAAGGATCCAGGCCGGTTCTCGTGCAGGTTATGCGGTCCGAACTGGCCACCCATCTTCACATAGTCCTGGTCGGACGGGATCGGCATCGTCGAGATGCTGACCGGATTGCTCTTGTCGCGGATGTCGAATACCCAGGTCCGCTTGTGCTGTCCTTCCTGATCGAGGTTCAGCACCGCCTCGTCCGCCACCACCACAAGATCGCGGTCATGCAGCGGCACGGCGTTATGTGTGCCGCCGCCGTAAGGTGGACACCAGTTGCGATGTGCGATCAGCTTCGGCGCCGACTTGTCCTTCACGTCGAGGATCGTCAGCCCGCCGTCGCGCCATGAGCCATAGGCAAAGTCGTCCGCCACGATCGCGTGGTGCAGCGCGTAGCGCTTGGTCCATGTCGGTGTTTCGCCGCCGGCCGCATGCATACCAGGGATCCACCAGCGGCCGGCTTCGCGTGGCTTCGTCGGGTCCGCCATGTCAATGATCATCAGGATGTGGTCGGTGTAACCATCCAGCAGCGCCGAAGCATAAGCGTAGCGTCCGCCCGAGTACCAGATGCGGTGCAGCCCAAGCCCCGGCACCTCGAAGGAGCCGATATGCCGGGGATTCGCGGGGTCCTTGATGTCGTAGATACGCATGCCGGCAGCGTAGTCCTCGCCGCGCTTGCCGAACCGGCTGCTGTCCACCTTGCCGGAGCCGCCATAATACTCCTGCTGGGTCAGCAACGCGCGCTGATCAGCCTCCTGGATGCATAGCAACAGGTCGTCGGCCGACTGTAGATGCATGCTGACCGACTTCGGATGCATGGCCAGGAAGTTCACGGGCTTCGGATTGCGCGGGTCGCGGACGTCGGTGACCATGACGCCACGGCGCACGCGCGTACCAACGTATGCGTGGCCGCGCGCGACCATGACTTGCACGCCGTCACCTCGGCCGCCCTGGTCGGTATGGCCGAGGAATTCGATGCTTCGTGCGCCTTCTGGGACAATCATCGCTTGCTTCCTTCCCGGATCGGCGCCCAGTGTAGGGCGGATGACAAGAACTGAGTAGGAGGGAACAACCATGCCAACCTACGTCATGCTCGCCAACTGGACCGATCAAGGCATGCGGTCGATCGGCGACAGTCCCAGGCGCGTCGATACGGCGAAGAAAGAACTGGAGGAAATGGGCGGCCAGTTCCGCTCGGTCTACATGACGATGGGCGACTACGATCTGGTCATGATCTACGATGCTCCCGACGATGCGGTGGCCGCGCGCTTCACGCTGATGCTGGGCAAGCTGGGCAACGTACGCACCACCTCGCTGAAGGCCTTCCCGGAGGAGGCATTCCGCCAGATCGTCAATACGCTGCGCTAGATCGACTGCAACGAGTACCACCATATCGGCAGCGTCAGGAAGGCCGCGACGCTGCCGATGCCTACCATCAGCGTGACCAGTTGCGGATCGAGCCCGTATTGAATTGCGACGATCGCACCGCCGATTTGCGGACCCATCGCGGCCTCGAACAACGTGACATGCGCGATGGTGCCGCTGGCGCCAAGCAGCTTCACGTAGAGCAATGCCAGCAGTAGCGGCGCCAACAGGAGCTTGACGCCGAGACCGCATGTTACGGTGCCCAGCCTACCGCGCAGCACGCCGAGGCGAAGCTGCAGACCAACCGACACGAGTGCAAGCGGCGCCAACGTACCGCCGAGCCGGGTCAATATGTCGCTGACGATCGCTGGGTAAGACACCGGCTTCAGCAGCAGTGCGAGCACCAGAGCGATCAGTGGCGGAAACGTCAGCACACGGCGCAACACCTCGCCGAACGAAGCGTTGCCGCGCGAACAGAAACAGGCGACCGCGATGCCCAGCGTGCTCAGCACGAGATAGGTGCCGAGCTGATCGATCAACAATCCAATTGCCATGTAGTGTGCGCCATAGAAGGACTCGATCATCGGCACACCGACAAACGATGTGCTGGCGAGCCCGGCAGTGAGGATCAGCGCCCCCACTGTGGCCGTTGCCAGACCGAGCCGCCGGCCGATCAACCAGATCGAGGTTCTGACGCCGGCAAACATCAGCCATGGCATCAGGACCGGGTAGATCAGATCGGCCTGTAGCTGAACGCCGTGGATCTGTTGCAGTGTCAACGCGGGAAGCGAAATATTTATAATGAAACCATTGATCGCCAAGTGGGCGTTGTCTGGCACTCGCCGCGAGGCGCGTAGAGCCATGCCGGCCGCGAGGCAGAAGAATAGCAACGCGATGTTGCCCATCGGCATGCTCCAATTCGACTGGCGAACTCAGCATGGCTGGTATGGATGGCGCTGTGACCTTTGTCACAGGCATGCTAGGTTCCGTGGCAAGCAATCAACCAGTTGGGTATTCCGAATGATCGCTGCGATCAGCCTGATGCGACAGCGCGACGATATGACGCTGGCGCAGTTCCGTCGGCACTGGTTGGACGTGCATGGGCCTCTGGTGCGCGCGTTTCCGGGATTGCGGCGTTATATTCAGCTTCATGTCATCGCATCGCCGGCCACGAATTTGCTGGCGCGCGATATGCAGATCGAGGGCTTTCCGATCCTGTTCTTCGATAACGACGAGGATCGGCTGCGCGCGCATCAGTCGCCGGAAATGGCTGCGTGCAATGTTGATTTGCGATCGTTCATTGGCGTGGTGTCTCGGGTGATCTGCGAACCACAGACCGTTCTGCCGGCTCCGCATTCGGCGAGGATGAAGCTGATCGTCTTGTGGCCTGGCCCGAGTGAGGACGCAGCAATCTTGAAGCACCGTGGTCATTGGGCGAGAGGGCTGCCAAGGCTCAGGGGACTGACACTTTATAGCGTGCTGCAGCAAGGTGCTGCGCCGAACAGCACGATTCCGCATCTGCCAGTGCACGTTGCGGGAATTGCCGAGCTGGCGTTCGACAGTCTGGTTGATCTTGAGTGCGCGACGGTCGATCATGCTGATCCATCGGCGGCTCATTTTGTCGTCGAGGAGCATCGGCTGGTGTGATAAATGGCAGTTACAGACGACCTGCTTAATAAGGGGTTCATTTTCGGGCAGTGGTCTGGGGAGCCAGGCCGCACCTTCATCGTAACGGGTCTTCACCGGTCGGGAACAAGCCTCGTTGCGAATATACTGCAAAGAGCAGGCCTCTTCATCGGCGACAAGATCAATGACTTTGTTTATGAGGACGAGGAAATCTCTGCCGAGCTTTTGGCGCGAGATTTTGTTGCGTTGGAACGCATCATCGCTCGCCGGAACCTTAGTCACCCTTCTTGGGGTTTCAAGCATCCGAAGTTGTGGAATGTACTAGAGGCGACGCAGCTAAGCCTGTTCAATCGCCCGCATCTGATCATCACCTTCCGCGATCCAGTGGCGATGGCCGTCCGGACGTCGCTTTCAGAATATCAGGAGCCGATACGGGCATTCCAAATGTCGATGTTGGACCTGTCGGCGCTGGCTGCATTTATCGAACGGCTTCAGTGCCCCTATCTGCTGCTCAGCTATGAAAAAGCTTTGTTGTTTCCACGGGACTTCATCGGTGGCGTTGTTCGATTCTGCAATCTGTCGATTGACGACACGATGCGAAGGCAACTGCTGGCAGAGATCGAGCCGAACCGGCCGCGCTATCTCGCAAGCGCTCGACGACGGTTTGAGGGGTTTGTCGAGGGCATCTGGGGAGGCGGCCTCTATGGCTGGTGCTGTCTCACGCGTTCGCCCGAACCGGTTGCGCTTGAACTGCTGATCGACGATCAGGTGGCGCTGCCGGTGCTGGCCGATAGGTTCAGGCAGGACTTGCTTGATGCCGGCTTGGGTAATGGCTGCCACGGTTACTTTATCGATCTCGCGACGCTCCAGGTGACGCCTGAGTTGGTGATCCGCGTCAGGGTGGCGCGCCATGGCATTGAGCTACAAAACAGTGGCAAGCGATTGCGTGACTATGACCCTCACCCGGGCGCTTGAGCAGATCCGTCACACGGATGAAAGTTGCTTCGACAATCCAAGGGAGGAACGGCAATGCCGATTGGTTTTATCGGGCTTGGGATGATGGGTGCCGGCATGGCAAGCAACCTGCAGAAGGCAGGGCATAAGCTCGTCGTGCATGATCTGCGCCGGCAGTCGGCGTCGCATCACCTCACTGCTGGTGCTGAGTGGGCCGACAGTCCGCGCGCGGTCGCTGAGAAGTGCGAGGTGGTGTTTACATCGCTTCCCACACCGCCCGATGTCGAAGCAGTCGGGTTCGGTGAGAACGGTCTGGTGCACGGGTTCGGCAAGGGCGGGGTGTGGTTCGATCTTTCAACCAACTCTGTCAGCCTGGTCCGTGAGATGCATGCCAAATTAGCGGAGCAAGGCATCGCTCTACTGGATGCGCCGGTGAGCGGCGGTCCACGCGGCGCCAACTCTGGCAAGCTGGCGATCTGGGTGGGTGGCGATGAGGCGCTGTTCAACAAGCACAAGTCGGTGCTCGACGCGATGGGCGATCAGGCGCGCTACATTGGCCCAATCGGGGCCGGCTCGGTGGCCAAGCTGGTGCACAATCTGTCCGGTGCCGCAGTCAATGTCGCACTGGCTGAGGCGTTCACTATGGGGGTGAAGGCCGGCATCGAGCCGTTGGCGCTATGGACCGCGATCCGCCAGGGTGCCGGAGGGCGGGCGCGTATGTTCGATCGTATGGGCGGACAGTTCCTCACCGGCCGTTATGATCCGCCCGACTTTGCCCTGCGGCTGCTGCATAAGGACGTGGCCTTGGCTTGCCAGCTTGGCCGCGAAGTTGGTGTGCCAATGCGGTTGTCGCATCTGGCGTTGGCGGAGCTGAACGAAGCGCTGAACCGCGGCTGGAGCGAGCGCGATAGCCGAGTTGGCATGCTGCTCCAGGTCGAGCGATCCGGGATCGAGCCGCTGGCGGTCGATCCTGCACGGATAAAGGACGTGCTGGAGAAGGATGGATAGGGATCAGTAAGGTTGGCAGGCGACATTGAGCAGGTCGCCTGCTGCCCACGGCCCGGTCGATCCGGCAGTCGTGTAGTCAGCCAATGTTGCGGAGGTCGTCGTCGACGCGGTCTGCGCCGTTTGCGCGATCGTTGAGGAGTGGGTTGTCAGGTCACTGGCCATGCAATTCCAGCCAGTGACCGCCAATGGCAACCCAACGACGCCGAACGACGCAGTTCCATCTGTGCCGATCTTGATCTGAATGCTCCGAAAACCGTTTCTTGCGATGATGCTGGCATCTGTACCGAAGCCGCTGATGATGGTCGGTTGCGGATTGCCTGAATTATCTGCTTCAACCTGAGTTGACGAATAGCCGGCGTTCATCTGGACATAGTCGGTACTGGTTGCCTTTGAACGCGTTGCCAGTGATCGCGAAATGCGTAGCGCCAGCACTGGCGACGACAGGATATTTTTGTTGCCAGTTCACGCCATATTCCTGGCCTATCCGATTTCCAATAATCGTAATGTTGGATGCGGTAGGTCCCAGATTGATGCCGTAGCATACGCCGCTTTGCCCGCCTGCATTCGGAGCCGAGCCGTTGTATATCGCCTGATTGGCTATGGTTATGTCCGAACCTTGGATTTCGTAGTTGTTGCAACCGGCACTGCCGTTGCGGCCTCCTTGGAAATTAGCAACTTTGACTGCGGGACCAATGAAAACGTTGTCGTTGGTATTTCGCGAGGAGTGCATCACCGGGTCGGTGAAGTAGATCTCCTGACCAGCGTCGATGCTGATGCCGCGTCCGTTGGAGAATTCAGTTCCCCAGTCGCTGAATTGCAGGAATTGCGGAGGTGCCGGGTTGCCGACCATGTTGGAGATCTCAAGCGCGGTGCCCTCGACGTTGCTGATCGCCGAATTGTAGCTGATCACAGTCGCAACGTTCCCGTCGACCCAGAAGCCATAGGATCCAGTTCGCCCTCCTCCGGCTGAGGCGGTAGCGAGATTATTGGCGTATACGTCGTGCAAGTCGAAACAGCACGCATATTCGCCTGCGGCGGGACCGGATGCCATACGAAAGGTCCAACCTTTGTAGCCCCAGACGTCGACAAACCTGTCATGGCTTGCTCGCACGTCATTTACATCAAAGAACTCCGGGCCTCGCCAAGGATGATTTACGTAAACGTTGTAATACCCGAAGTTTTGAAAATACCTTACTGTAAGTGCGTTGCCACCTAGCTTGTTATAACTTGGTTGGTAGATATTCTGCAGGTATCCGCCGAAGAGATATGAAGTTGGCGATGTGCCGATCCACTGGAAATCGTCATCGACGCCATAGCTGTTGATGATCGAGCAGGAGCCATAGCCGTTGAAACCGATCATTGCGACGGTAACGCGAACTGACGACGTGATGTTGTAGGTTCCGCAGGGTAGGTTGATCTCCGCTCCGGCAGCAGCGTTAGCGGTCACGGCAGCATTCAGCGCCGCAGTGTCATCATGCAGCACGAGGGTTTGGGCGATGGAGGTCCCGGCGGGCGCCGCAAGCGTCAACAACGTTGTATGTGCGCCGCGGATGATAGTTGTGACGAGCCAATCGGCCTGTGCCTTGTCTGGTGGAGATGCGGGAATGAATCCTGGCTTCCAATCTGGCGTCCAGCCAGAGTCCATCCAATCCTTTTCGCTACTGGCACCATCGTAACTGTATGGTCCGCCATTGGTGGATTTCCAGACGACAAAGCCAGCATCACCAGTGCCATAGGTCACAGACAGAATGATGTGATTGGCCGTGCTGAGAGTGGCGTTGCCATTGGTGACAGACACGGCAATGGGGACGCCGACCCCACCCGCTAGGTCGATGGGTGCGACTTTGTAGCTATAGGTTGTATTTCCCGCGGTACCTTGCTGTTTCGCCGTGACGTTGGTCACGGGACCTGCGGAAAAGGTTGGCCCTGCTCCCCAAACAGCAATGCCTTGCCCATCGGCGAAATCGATCGCATCGGCCAATCGGAGTTCACGCCCATCGGCAGTGATCGTGCCGGTTGTTGATTGGCCGGAGCCGGAGGCGTCGTATGATGTCGCGAATACCTGACTGATGGGAGCGGCACTGGATGGATGTGCCAGGGTCAAACAGCAGATGGCGGCCGCAATAAGCCAGCGCCTTTCAGTATGAGTTGAAAGCCAAGTATTCATGAGCGCCTCCCCTACGCCGACAATGGATATCGTAGCGCAACGCTCGAGTTATGTGGCTTTCAAAGTGACGATTACAGGCGTGAAAGTCTCGTCAATCAAACAGCGAGCTGACCGAGCTCTCATCGTGGATGCGATGCATTGCTTCAGCCATCAACGGGGCCACGGTAAGTTGCCGTATGTTGGGTGCCAGTCGCACCGCCTCGGTCGCGAGAATCGAATCTGTGATCACCATCGTCTCGATCGGCGAGGAGGCGATCCGTGCTACCGCACCGCCCGATAGCACGCCGTGTGTCACATAGGCGCTGACCGAACGCGCACCCACCTTGATCAGCGCATCGGCCGCGTTGCAGTGCGTGCCGCCGGAATCCACCATGTCGTCCACCAGGATGCAGTCGCGTCCTGCCACATCGCCGATGACGTTCATCACCTCGGAGTGTCCCGCGCGCTCGCGCCGCTTGTCGATGATCGCGAGATCGCAGTTGAGCCGTGTCGCGAGCAGTCGGGCTCGGAGCACGCCGCCGACATCGGGTGACACGATGATCAGATCGCGACCTTTGTAGTTGTCCTTGATGTCGCGGCTGAACAACGGTTCCGCGTAGAGATTGTCCACCGGAATGTCGAAGAAGCCCTGGATCTGACTCGCGTGCAGATCCATGGTCAGCACCCGGTTCGCCCCTGCGGTGGTGATCAGGTTGGCGACCAGCTTGGCGGAAATCGGGGTGCGGGGCGCGGTTTTCCGATCCTGCCGTGCATAGCCGAAGTACGGAATCACCGCGGTGATCCGTCGCGCCGAACTACGGCGCATCGCATCCAGCGTGACCAGCAACTCCATCAGGGTATCATTCGCTGGATAGGAGGTGGACTGAACCACGAACACGTCCTCGCCACGTACGTTTTCGTGGATCTCGACGAACACTTCCATGTCGGCGAAACGCCGGATCGAGGCGCGGGTCAGCGGCAGCTTCAGAGTGGCGGCGACGGCCTCGGCAAGCGGACGGTTGCTGTTGCAAGCGACAATTTTCATGCTGTGCGGCCGACCACTGTCATCTGACCGGTTCGACTCCGGTCCGCTGTCCTTCTACCAACGGCTTGCCGGCCTGTCCATTTGCCGGCTTCTGGCCTGGTTCCCGGCCTGACTGGCGCGCGATCACATCGTTCACGCCGCCTGCTGCCTCGGTCCCCACCACAACGGCCACGTCGGCCCAATAATGGTTCAACGACCCGGCCGGAATATCGTTGAGCTGCACAACCTTGCCGCGTTCATCCCCGTCGGGTTTCTTTACCACCCATTGGATTTCCACCCTTTGCTGGTTGCCGGGTATCGGCACCATCTTGACGTTTCCCTGGACGATGAAGTCGGCGCCGACGGCGGTATCCTGCACCAGTGGTCCAAGGGCTGCGAGGTGCGCACGCATCTGCTTGGTCAGCGATGCATTGCCGTCACCGGGCGCGCCGGTCACATCCGGTACTTCGACCTTAGCCAGTCGATTGTATAGACTGTTGGGATCCGCGTGCTGGATGTTGGTCAGCAATGCGGAAACTTTGGGAGCGGCATCGGCGGCGGCCTTGTCCAAGGTCGCGGCGGAGGCCATGGCCCATGACTGTTCTGGGATGGGGTTGCCCTCGGCCTTGCCTTTGTCCTGGCCCTTGGGATCGACGACACTGAATACCGGCACGATGAGGTTGCCGCGCGTTTCGGCGGTGGCAATCAGGCGCCAGTCGGCACTATGTGCTGGTTCTGCGACGGCTGGCACCTCCAGGTCCTGCAAACCTGCCGCCAGCGCGTCGGCGAATTGCCGGCTTGCCTCGTCCGAGAGCAGGGCGTTCGTCGGAGCGGGGACCACCAGCCGCGGTGTTGGCGGTTGCGACAAGACCTTGCCTTCCGCGCCAGGATTGCCAAGGAACGGCTCGGGCAGATCGCCGCACGATGACAGCAGGAGAAGC
>CAVTEC010000099.1:0-14235 GCA_963733475.1 uncultured Alphaproteobacteria bacterium
GTGCTGCCGCAGCCGTCGGCTACAGCAGCGGGCCTGCATTCGGCGCGGCGTTCAGGGCGACGTTCGGAACCACGCCGGGTCGTGCGCGCAACAGCGACTAGGGCGATATCAAGCTGCTGCACGCTGTCATTGCGAACGAAGCGAAGCAATCCCGTCGAGATTGCTTCGATCTCGTTCGCATTGACAGCGCGAGGGTGTCGCCACCCAGACCGAAACCGCTCGGAAGACACTTCAGGCAAACCGGAGCAAATCGGTTTCGCTGCGCTCAACCACATCCTACGGTGCGACGCCATTCAATGGGGGCCACGCCATTCGTAGGATGGGTTGAGCGCAAGCGAAACCCGTCACCTTTCCAGTCGCGTTGAGAAAAAATCCTCTACGGCTCGCGGATCACCGTCGTGGTTGGTGCCATGGGCGTCACCACAGTAGCTGGCGCCGGTGTGACATAAGCAGTCGTGGGCGTCGGCGTGACATAAGTCGTCGTGGTCGGCGCTGGAGTTACCACGCAGCCGGTAAGTCCCCAGGAATACCAGCGGGAGAAGTGAAGCAAATCGCCTGCTAGCCTCCTCATGATGAGGCGGCCAATGGAGCGCATAACCTTGGCGAAACATTGCTGGCGGACAATCACGGCTGCGCGACGGGTTCCATATTTTCGTGAACTACGGAGCCAATCGGCCAACGATTTCCAGCACCTCGGTGCCATAGCGCTGCATCTTCGAGGCGCCGACGCCCTTGATCTGCCGAGTTCCTCCACGCTGGCCGGGCGCACCGCGGCGATTTCGCGCAACACGGTATCGTGAAAGATCACGTAAGGCGGCAGCGCTGCGCCTTGGCCTCGGCGCTCGCCAGCGCGCAGCGCCTCGAACAGGTCGGCGCGTCCGGACCAGCTGTCTCGCGGCGGCGCTGCGAGCGGCCGGCGCACGGTCGGCGCGGCCTTGCCGTCCTCGCGCAACATCACACGGGTTTCGCCGCGCAGGATCGGGCGCGCCTTGTCCTGCACCAGGAACAACCCGCCGTGGCCCGCGGTATCGACATCCAGCGCGCCGAGCGCGATCAATTGGCGGATCAGGCCGCGCCAGTACCGCCGGCTGGTCGGCGCCGACGCCGAACGTCGGCAGCTCGTCATGGCCATGGCGCGTACCGCCTCGGTCTTCTCGCCGCGCAGCACCGCGATGACATGCAGCGCGCCGAAGATCTGGTCCGGTGCGATACACCGCCGACAGCAGTTTCTGCGCCTCGACCGTGCCATCGACAGTGCGCGGCGGCGCGACGCAATTGTCGCAATGGCCGCACGGTTGCCGGCAGCGTCCTCGCCGAAGCAGGCCAGCAGCGCGCGGGTGCGGCAGGGCGCCGTCTCGGTCAGCGCGATCATCTCTTCCAGCCGCGTGCGCATGACCCGCTTCTGCGCCTCGGGCGCGGCGGATTGCGCCAGCCAGTGCCGCGCCGGGCGATATCCTGGCCGCCATACAGCAGCAGCGTTTCGGCGGGATCGCCGTCGCGGCCGGCGCGGCCGATCTGCTGGTAATACGCCTCGGGGCTGTCGGGCATGTCGAGATGCACGACGAAGCGCACATCCGGCCGATCGATGCCCATGCCGAAAGCGATGGTCGCCACGACGACGATCGGCTCGCCGGAACGGAAGCGCGAGAGCGCGGCGCGCTTGTGTTCCGCATCGAGACCGGCATGGAAGGCAATCGCGGGAAAACCCTTCTCCGCCAGGCGCGCGGCGACGCGCTCGGTCTTCGCGCGCGGCTGCCACAATAGACGATGCCGCAGGAGCCATGATGACGCGACAGCAGCTCGAGTAGCTGCGCCGTCTCGCCGACCTTCGGCTGCGCTGCGATTTGGAGGTTCGGGCGGTGGAAGCTTGCAACGAAGACCTCGGCAGCCTCCATGCGAAGCGACTGCAAGTATGTCGCTGCGAGTGCGCGGGTCGGCGGTCGCCGTCAGGGCGACGCGTGGGATGCCGGGAAAGCGATCCGCCAGACAGGCGAGCGCGCGATATTCCGGACGGAATTCATGGCCCCACTGCGAGACGCAATGCGCTTCGTCGATCGCAAATAGAGCGAGGTGCAGATGCGACAGGCGATCGAGCGTGCCGTTTGCCAGCAACCGCTCCGGTGAGACATAGAGCAGATCGAGTTGCTGCTCGATCAGATCGCGGGTGACCGAGCGGGCTTCGGCCGGATCCAGCTCGGAGTGCAGTGCACCCGCGGCGACACCGAGCTGGCGCAGTGCCGCGACCTGGTCATCCATCAGCGCGATCAGCGGCGAGATCACTACCGCCGTGCCACGGCGGCATAGCGCTGGCACCTGATAACAGATGCTCTTGCCGCCGCCGGTCGGCATCAACACCAGTGCATCGCCACCGGCGACAACATGGCGCACGGCCTGTTCCTGCTGGCCGCGAAAGGCGAGGAAGCCGAACACGCGACGCAGCACGTCTGCCGGCTCATCATGGGCCTCGGCGTGCAGTAGCGACTGCAACACGGGATTATGGCCGGCTAATGCTGATTTCCACGCGCCGGCTCTCCTGTGAGGTCAGCGCGAACTGCACCGATCCATGGCCGGTTTGCTGGACGCGGCTCGGATCGACACCATCAGTCTGCAACTGATCCACCACGACCTGGGCGCGCAGTTCTGATAGCAGGATGTTCGCCTCCCGGCTTCCTGTCGGATCGGCGAAGCCGTTGACGTGCGCGATGTTGCCGGGATGCGACTTCGCCCAGGCTGCGGCGTTGCCGATCACTGCCTGCGCATTGTCATCGAGCGCGGCAGACCATTCCTGGAAGAAAACGACAAATTTCTGCGCCGGCGGGTCGGCCGCGCAGGCGCTGGCAGTCACCGCACACAATAGCAGGGACAGTATGCCGAGGCGGCGCATGGCCGATTCCCTTCACGCGCAAGACGAGCATTCTCCTGCCGGGAGGTTAACCCGCCGTCAACCGCAATGGTGTGTCGATGGGCGCTGACGCGTATGGGCGACTAGAAGCAGTGCAGGGGCTGGCTGAAGAGTCCAGCCATGTCATTGCGAGCGAAGCGAAGCAATCCCGGGGGATGAGCGCGACATAGACTGAGGTTGCTTCGCTTCGCTCGCAATGACAGGAGGTTGGTCAGCCGCAAAAAGCTCTGGCAGCCCTGCCTATCCTGACGCGGCCATTTAAGCGGCAGCAGCGATCGCCTTTCCGCCCGACAGCCGCCAGATCCGATCCAGCTTTTCCACACCAGTCAGCCGGTGCGTGATCAGGATAACGCTGCGGCCTTCGGCTACGTCGTTCAGTGTGGTGAGGAAGGCGCGTTCCGTCTCGGCGTCCAATCCAGCGCACGGCTCATCGAGGATCAATATCGGCGCTGGCGACAGCAAAGCGCGTGCAAGCGCCAGGCGTCGTCCCTGACCACCGGAAAAACGGGCGCCGCCCTCCCCTGCCCAGGTGTCGAGACCATCCGGCAACGCGCGCACCATCTCGCCGATATGCGCCGCATCCAATGCCGCCCACAGCGCGGCGTCGTCTGCGTCTGGGCGGGCCAGTTTCAGGTTGGCGCGGATCGTGTCGTCGAACAGATGCGTTGCCTGCGACAGCCAGCCGAACCGCGAGCGAACGTCGGCAGCCGCCAGTGAGGCAATGTCCGCTCCACCAAGCATCACTCTGCCCTGCTGCGGTGCGACCACCTTCAGGGCGAGCGCGGCAAGCGTTGATTTACCTGCACCGGACGGTCCCAGTAACGCTACCCGCGCGCCCTGCGTTACTTCCAACGAAAGCCCGTCGAAAACTGGCGGCCTGTCAGGCTGCCAGCGGAAATGCACACCTTCAAAGCGCAACGCGAAATTAGCCGGCGGCGCTCCCGGCTGCGGCGGATCGGGTACGGGCACAGGCGCTTCGGCGGTCTCCAGCACGCGATGCGCTGCCGCGGCCACATGGCCGGCAAGCACGCCAGCACGTGACAAGCCGGCGATCGTCTCGAATGACGCCACGACAAGGAAGACGCCAACGACAGCGGCAGCCGCGTCGGCACCAGCAGCGATCAGGATCGCGAGTATCGCGGCCTGGCCGCATAGGAACGCGCCGGCATGAGCGAAGGCAGTACGCGACGCCAGCTCGTGCTGGGTGGACAAGACCGCGGCTTCACGCGCTTGGACGGCGGCCAGCATTCGTCCCTCTGCGCCGAACGCGCGCACTTCGCGCAGACCGGTCAGTGCGTCCAACGCCGCGATGCGCAGAGCCCCACTGGCCTCGGCGAGCACGACACCGGCACGCGATGCCATCCGAGCGCCGAACCACGGCAGGATGAACGCTGCCACAGCAAACAATGCAGCGACGACGGCAGCCAGTCCGATGCTGTGCAATCCGATCAGGCTGACCACAACCAGGATCAGCAGGACAGCCCCGATCAGCGGCACCAGAATGCGCAGATAAAGCCCATCCAGCGTTTCGATGTCATTGACCAGCCGCGCCAGCACGTCACCAGCCTGGCGGAAGCCAAGGCCACCCGCGGCACCCCGCGCCAAATTGCGGAAGAACCACACACGCAGGTCGGCCAGTGCGCGGAACGTAGCGTCGTGCGTCGTCATGCGTTCCGCATAGCGGAGCACGACGCGTGCGGTGCCTAGCACCCGCAGCAGCACGGGTGCGGCAAGCAATCCGCCAACCAGAATGGCACCGCCCATTGCAAGCAACGCAACACCGGACGCCAGTGAGGCGATTGACACCAGGACACCAATGGCAAGCCATACAGCACGGCTTCGCCACAAACCGAGGATGCGCAGAACGTCGCTCATGCGGCACCACGCGCTGGAACGGCGCGGCCATCTCGGATGTCCAGCCGTCGTCCGGCGAAGCCATGTGCCGCGGAAGAATGGCTGGCAAGGATCACCGTCCGTCCCAGGGCAAGACGGCGAAGGCTTTCCAGCACATCCGCCTCGGTGGCCGGATCGAGATGTGCCGTCGGCTCATCGAGCAGCAGCAACGGCGCGTTCTTCAGAAAGGCGCGCGCTATCGCCACGCGCTGCGCCTGGCCGCCGGAGAGGCCATAGCCGCCCTCGCCCACCTTGGTATCCAGACCGTCGGGCAACTCGGCAGCGAAGTCCGTCACACTGGCACTGCGTGCCGCGGCTTCGATTTCAGCGTCGGACGCTTCCGGGCGCGCGAACCGGATATTGTCGCGGATGGATCCCGCGAACAGCACCGGGCGCTGGCCGATCCAGGCGGTAAGTCGCGCGAGCGCCTGCGGCACGAGATCGGCGATATCGGCGCCGTTGATGGTAACGTGGCCGCGATCCGGGCGGACAAAACCGAGCAGGATCTCGATCACCGTGGATTTTCCCGCGCCCGATGGGCCGGCCAGCACCAGCGTTTCGCCGGCCGGCACTCGGAACGACAAGCCATTCAACGCAGGGCCACGAGCCGGGTCCCAGGTGAGATGCACATCCTCGAACGCGACCGCGACGCCTTGCGCAGCAACAGTGCGGATTTCGCGCGGCGGTTGCTGCTCCGGGGCTGGCGGCAGCTCCACGAGCGCGTCCGCCGCACCCACGGCGTGGAGCCTGTCCTGATAGGCGGCAGCGAAGGCACGCAACGGCGCGAAGAATTCCGGCACCAGGAGCAGCACGAACAGCGCGATCGCAGGCCCCGCCAGATCGCCGGCGTGCAGTTGCGCCCCGTACCGTATTGCCAGCACGACGAATGCCAATGCCGCCGCGAGATCGAGCGATGCAGATGATAGGAACGCTACGCCCAGTACGCGCATCGTGCGCCGGCGCAGTTCGTCGGCCGCGGCGGCGAGCGAGCGTGCTTCGGCCTCCGCCTGCCCATACAGCACGATGGTGGCGATGCCACGCACCCGGTCAAGGAAGCGGGCCTGCAGTCGCGCCAGAGCCAGGAATTGATGGCGCGAGGCGGCTGCGGCCCCGATGCCGGCAGCGGCCATCGCGATGGGCACCAGCAGTCCGCACAGGAACAATACCAGCGCGGCCATCGGATCGACCAGCAACACGGCAAGCACCACCAGGAGCGGGCCGGCAATTGCCAGCATCGAGGCGGGAAGCCAACGCGAAAACAGGCCGTCCAGGGCCTCGATTCGATCGACCACAGTAGCGGTCAGTTCGCCGGTGTGCTGCACGCGGAGCTGCGACGGTCCGGCATGCAGAAGGCGGGTCAGGGCGTCGGTGCGCAGACGGCGCCGAGCCGCCGCGCCGGCACTGAATGCAGCGCGATCGCCGGTAATGGAAAGCGCGGCACGCAGCAGCGCCAGTAGGACAAACACACTCAGCAGAAGGCCAGTATCGGAACTGGTGTGGGTGAACGCGCCGGCCAGCAGATTGCCGGCGCACCACGCCTGGCCCACAGCGGAGGCGATCCCCAGAAGGCCCAGCAGCACGACGGGCCGCGCCGCTCGACCGCCAGCGCGTTGCTCGCCGCGCAGCCACGCGCGGGACGCTGCCTTGACCTGCTCCGATGCCATCCCGAAGCCCGGCTTAGCGCAGGCGCCATTGGGAGGACAGGGGAACGCTGTTAAATATCGGCAATGCACCGCGCCATTGCCCCGCAGCCAAGAGACCACAATGGAAACAGTAACCATCCAGGTCACCAAAACTCACTTGTCGCAACTCCTGAAGCGAGTTGCGGCTGGCGAGGAAATCATCCTGGCCCCGGGAAAACATCCGATCGCGAAGCTGGTCCCTTATCGTTCGCCGGTTGGCAAACGCCGATTTGGCGCGCTGCGAGGCGTTGCATCGATTGGGCCGGAATTTTTCGAGCCGTTGCCGGACGAGGAACTGATGGCCGACCTCCGCCGGCCGTGACGAGCCCACCGCTCAGTACATGATGTCGCCGCCATTGGGGGACAGTGTGGCACCCACGTAGAAGGCACCATCCGGGCCTGCCAAGAGCAGAGCCGTAGCGGCGATCTCCTCCGGGCGGCCGAATCGGTGCACGGGCAGCGCGTCAATGAAGGCCTGCCGATCGGCTGGGTCCATCGTCGCGGTCAGGTCCGTGACAATCGGTCCGGGTGCGACAGCATTCACGCGCACGCCTTTCGGTGTTGCCTCGCAGGCCAATGCCCGAGTGAACCCGATGATGGCCGCCTTTGCCGCGCAATACGGCGTGGAGTTGACCGCGCCTTTCAGTCCTCGCTGCGACGCCACGTTGATGATGCAGCCCCGCCCACGCGCGGCCATGGCCGAGTAGACCGCCTGGGCCATGAAGAACATGCCCTTCATGTGCACGTTCAGAATGCGGTCGTAATCCGCCTCGCTGTAGTCCTCAAACTTTTTGCGGATGTTCATGCCGGCGTTGTTGAACAGAATGTCGATCGGACCGAGTGCGCTGGTGACGTCCTGAGCGAATGACCTGCTGGCCGCGATATCGACCACGTCAAGCGAACAGTGCATGGCGCGTCGCCCGAGCGCGCGGATCTCGGCGGCCGTTTCTTCTGCTTTCGCGTCGTCGTTGAGATGGCAGAAGGCGATGTCGGCGCCTTCGGCGGCGAAAGCCAGTGCGGTGGCACGTCCGATACCGCGCGACCCGCCGGTGATCAGCGCGACCTGTCCAGCAAGCTTCATTTCCTCGTCCTCTGCACTGCGTTGCACGATGTTGCACCTGGGCGCCGTCCGGACCAAGTTGCCGCGCATGTTGATCGCCCGCACTCTGGCGGAACTGCGCACCGGCTGCGCGACGTTACGGGCCGCTCGCGGCGCATTGGCGCTGGTGCCGACAATGGGTGCACTGCACGACGGTCATCGCGCGCTGGTGCGAGCGGGGTTGGTGAGCGGCGCGGCCGTGGTGACGTCGATCTTTGTCAATCCGCTGCAGTTCGGCGCGACTGAGGATCTTTCCCGTTACCCGCGCGATGAGGCGGGCGATCTGGCGATATTGCAGGAATGCGGCTGCGATCTGGCATGGCTGCCAGACGTTGCGACGATGTATCCGGCCGACAATGTCACGACGATCGATGTGGCCGGTCCGGCGGAACAATGGGAGGGCACGGCGCGCGCCGGACATTTTCGCGGCGTGGCAACGGTGTGCGCAAAGCTGTTCGGCCAGGTCCGGGCCGATCGTGCGTATTTTGGCGAGAAGGACTGGCAACAGTTGCAGGTGGTGAGCCGAGTGGTCACCGATCTGCATCTGCCGCTGGAGATTGTCGGTGTGCCGACAGTACGCGAAGCGGACGGGTTGGCATTGTCGTCACGCAACCGGTTTCTGACGGCGGAGGAACGCCGGATCGCACCGCAATTGCACACGGCGTTGGTCGAGATATCGGGCGACTTGGCCGCTGGTGGTGCGGCCGACCCAATCATCGCCGATGCGATCGGACGATTGGAAGCTGCCGGCTTTGCGGTCGATTATCTTGCGTTGGTTGATGGCCGCACGATGCGCCCGATTGCCGCCTCACAATCGGGTGGGCGGCTGATCGTTGCAGCTCGGCTTGGTTCGGTGCGGCTGATCGACAATATCGCGGCGTAACCAATCAAAACAACGTCACGCTGGCCACCCCGTGTCATTGCGAGCGAAGCGAAGCAACCCCGACGAGATTGCTTCGCTTCGCTCGCAATGACACGGACGCTAGCTTCCCAGCGCGCGCTTCGCGACACTTGCCAGATAAGTCGCCGCGGCGGGCAGGATCGCATCGTTGTAATCGTAGCCGGAGTTGTGCAGCTCGCGACCGTTCTCGGCCGGGCCATTGCCGATCCAAACGAAGGCGCCGGGGCGCTGTTGCAGATACCAGGCGAAGTCCTCGCCGGTCATGGCAGGCGGGATGTCGCGACGCAGAGGCAATCCCGCGGCAGTCACTGCTTTTGCGGCCAGATCGCGTTCGGCGGGCGCGTTCACCGTGACTGGATTGCCGCGGCGCAGGGTGACGTCGATCTGCACGTCGAAGCTTTGCGCCACGCCCGCGGCAATACGCTGAATCGCCTGTTCCACCAAATCGCGCGTCTCATTGCGCATGGTGCGCATGGTGCCGCGCATGATGGCCTCGCCCGGGATCTGATTCGGTGCCGTGCCGGCCTGCATCGTTGCAATGGAAACGACCGCGGCTTCCAGCGGATCGACGCTGCGCGAGACAATCGTTTGCAGCGCGAGCAGCAACTGGGCCGAGGCCACCATCGGGTCCCGGGTCAGATGCGGCAGGGCCGCGTGACCCGAGTGGCCCTTCACGTGGAATTCAATGCGGCTTCCCGAGGCCATCACGGTCGAGTCATGCACGGCGATCGCGCCAGCATCGAGGCCTGGCCAGTTGTGGTAGCCAAAAATCCGTTCCATCGGAAACCGTTCGAACAGCCCGTCGGCGATCATGTTCTTGGCGCCGCCGCCGCCCTCCTCGGCCGGTTGGAACACCAGTTGGACGGTGCCGGTCCACGACGGATCCCCTTGCAGCAGCGCTGCCGCGCCAAGCAACGAGGTGGTGTGGCCATCGTGGCCGCAGGCATGCATCACGCCGGGGTTCGTCGAGGCGTGCGCCAGGCCGGTGGTCTCGGTGATCGGCAGCGCATCCATATCGGCTCGCAGCCCGACGCTCCGATTCGACTGGCCGCGCGAGATCGTCGCCACGACACCGTGACCGCCAATACCGGCAACGAACGGCACGCCGAGCTCGGCCAGCCGCGCGCAGACGAACGCGGCGGTCTCCTTCTCATGCAAGGTGAGTTCGGGATGCGCGTGCAGGTGTCGGCGCCAGGCAGCCAGCTTGTCCGCAAGAAATTGTTCCATGCACGGCCGGTAGCTGATTTCGCGGCGGGCGGCAATTCCAGGGCCGGCGGATCCGCGTGGCACATCGACCGTGACAAAAGCGACAATTCAAAAATTCTGCATTAAAAGCAGGTCACCGACTCATCACTCTTTAACGGTGTTATGGCGCAAACGCAAAATTCCCTATCTGTAACATGGTCGGCTCGCGTTCCACATTGAACGTCGTTCCCTTCACTTACATGGATGGCAGACATGGAAACCCCACAACTCATTGAGGCATTACTCGCGAAGCGCGCTGACATCGGCAAGCAGATCGCTGACCTTGAGCGCCAAGTTCGCAAGCACAAAGCGGAGATCGGAAAGCTGGACGACACAATCAGGCTGTTCGCGCCTGACGTGATCCAAGCTAAGCGCGCTGTCTCCCGCTTCGCTCGCTCTGCGCATTTCGTCACTGGCGAGCTAACGCGACGCTGCCAGACCGGGCTACGCGAAGCTGACGGTAGCAGCGTGACTGCCGACGCTATCGCGTTGCAGGCAATGCGCGAGAAGAGTTTAGACCTTGGCGACGGTGTGCTGCGGCAGGACATCGGACGCCGCGTTCTATGGACGCTGAACCGTATGTTGCCGCGCGGTAGTGTGGTGAAGCAGGGCAATGGCGCCGGGGCTGAGTGGTCGCTGCCGTCCAGATAGTCTTGCGCGAATCGGCGCGATGCGCTGATGTTCGTAACAACCACTAAGGGGGAGGCCGTGCTAGAAATAGCGGGCGACGTGTCGGCCGCGGCTGCCGCTTTCGCTGGCCTTGTGCTCGTTTTCTTCGGAGCATCTGTTGCCAGTTTTGATGCGTACGACGAAATACAGCGAGACGCAGTTAGGTGGACATACCGCCGACGAGCGTGGCCCGCCCTAATCTCCCTTATCGCCGCACTGGCGTCCTGCGGCGTCAGTTTGTTGGCAAAGGTATGGAAATGCGAAACCCTCGCGTTATGGGGTTTCGGGTTGCTGGGTGTTGTGGGGCTCGGAGTATTAATCTCCGCGCTCTTGGCCGTGAGAGAGATCGGCTGATGGCGCTCACACTCAATGTCATGCAACAATTGGAACGCGCCGGTCTTGTTGCCTATTTTCAGGCGCACAAGGGCGTCTGGGAAGAGAATGCGCAGGACGCATACGACTACACTAAAAAGGCGTTTGACGGCGAGAGGGTGCGCCCCGATGATGTCGCCAAGACGCTGAGGCCAGTCGTCGAGATCGACAAGGGTTTGCGTCGTGCATTGGATCAAAAGAAGGGACTGAGCCAGAAGTACTGGATTGACTACTTCACCAGTTTGGTTATCGACGTGACGTGGGACGGATTGAAAAAATAAGAGGATATGTGCGATGTCGAGAGAAGACATTTTGAAGGAAGCAGAAGCTTTCGTTCGGAAGGCTGTAGCTCGGCTGTCCAAGGCGCCCGTTGGCGAACGCACTATCAAAATGGCCGCAGAAAAGGTAGCCAAAGCCGTTCCGGTCCATGATAAACCGAAAAGCAAGGTTGCCTGATCGACTAGAGGCTTCATGCTGCCTTGTGCCTTTGCCAGTAGCCGCAAAAATCGACGCTGGGCTTGCAAGACATGGCGAGCGCGACAGTGCGTTGCACTTGCTCGCCATTGCTGACACGGCGGTTGTCCTCGCGCCAGCTAGCTTCCTGCGCATACCGAACGAGATATGGACCAGCAACGTGGTGGTGATGACCGATCTCGCCGCGACGCATGCGGGAGAAGAAGGACTCGGCGTTATTCGTGTATACGCCAGTGCCCGTCGAGTACATCAGTTCGTGGTCAACACGCTGCATCGCGAAGCGGCTTTCCAGCGCGTTCCATGACTTGGCATCATCGGCCATCAGTTCTGTGCCCTTGGCGACGCGAGAGCTAATAAAGCCCAGCGCGGCGCTTTCCGACTTGAACACGGCCGGGATCGTGCGGCCTTCCCGTTCGCGGACGATGACGACCACCTGACGCTTGCCCGATTGGTTGGCAGCAAGACGACGGTCGCGGCGGTTCTCAAGGTGATTGGCAGGCTTCACATAGCCGCCGAAATAGGCGCCGTCAGTTTCCACGGTCTTGCCAGGGCCACCTACGATGGCGCCCTTCATCTCGGATGCCAGCGCCTCGCGGACCTTGTGCAGCAGCACGAAGCTGGTCTTGTAGGCCGTACCCAGATCGCGGGAGAGGGCCAGGGCGTTCTTGCCCTTCACCTCATTCATCGCGACCGCGATTGCCGCCAGATAGGCTTGCAGCGGCATCTTGTGCCACGCAAACAGCGTGCCGGAAGTAATGGTGAACTCCTTGCCGTCAGCCTTGCAGCGCCAACGGGCCGGCCCACTGGGCCGCCGCACGTTGTAGAGCACCTGTCCGCCGCAGTGCGGACATACCGGCTGACCTTCCGTATCGTGCCAACGGATGCGCTGAAACATGTTCTCGGCTTGCTGCTCAGACATGCGCATCACCTGCGCCAACGTCAGGGTCTTTGCAGCTCGGGAAAGGAGGAAGTGTTGAGACATGGCCGGTGCCACCGTTTGCGTTACGTTGGTAACGCTTGTAGTGGCATACTTTACCGTTGTCAATGACAAAAGTAACGCTTATGATGGCAATCGCATTATTCGTGGAGTCGTTGGAATGTCTGAAGATGAATGGGCCGAGAAGGCTAAACGGTTGCTCCGCTCCGAAATGGTCAAGCGTGGGGTAAGTTACGAACAGCTTTCTGAACGGTTGCAGAAGATGGGGATTGAGGACACGCCAGTCAATCTTCGTAACAAAGTGGCGCGCGGAAAATTTATGGCCAGCTTTATGCTGGAATGCTTCGCCGCAATGGGAGTGCAGGTCATCCGAATGGAGGACGCATAGCTTGTCGCATGCGATGCTGATCAACGCGATAATTGCGTTGGGCGCCTGGGCAGCAGTGTTATGTTTTATCGTGTTCGACATCTTACGGGACTGGCCAGAAGAGGATCGAGAACAAGCCGATGACGCCGACGGCGGCGAAGGGAAAAGCTGCCAGCATCAACCACCCAGGGCCGCGCGAATAACCCACCATCAGCGCTGGCACCCCGAACAACGCCATCACCACAGACGCGAGCGCCGGTATTGGGTAGTCTCGCTTTCGATCAGCTTTCTGGGCTTTTGCGGAGCTCTCGCGGCCATTCTGATCGCGAGAGAAGCTCTCAACGCTAATTTGGATGCTGTTCGTCAGGCCACCAGAGCCGCCAACGAGGCGCACAATCAGGCCGGCGCGGCCCAGGCTCAGTTGAACGTTATGCAGGATGCCCAAAGGCCGTGGGTCGCCAACACAACAGCCGACCCTATCAGCCCATTCGTCGTCGGCCCCGATGACCGCAGTCGGCTGACCGTTCGCTTCATGATAAAAAATACCGGACACTATCCGGCTTTCCACGTCCTGGTCGTCGCTGAAATGTTCGTACGATCGTTCAGTGCGCGCGAAATGTCCGAAGCACGACTTAGTTGCGCCAAGGCCAGATATAGGCGGCTTGATCGTCCTCCAACTGGAGTCACTCTCTTTCCCGAGGAACAACAGCCTCTGATCTATAATTTTATTGCTCAGCCGGCCGACTTGGAAAAGTTGAAAGCAACACAGACGCCACGATGATGATCGTTGGATGCTTCGATTACGTGTATCCGTTTTCGGCAATCCACCACCAAACGCAGTTCGTGTACGAGGTAGATCGGACCGGACCGAACAATACCCTTCTGGTCATCAGTCCAATCGGGACGACCCCTCAGAATGAGGTCCAATTGATGCTCAATCCGCAATTGGCCGGGGATGCTGACTAAGCTGTGTGGCATTGCATGCCCCACTAACGGGACAAGGAACATTGCCACAGCCGACAGCGTAATCAGCCAATTTGGTGTTTGCGCCATAACACCGCTCTTTAACGAATTGTCTTATGTCTATTTTAATTTCTCGGGGAACAAGGAAATTCAGCAAATATTGCTTGCGCGATCGAAGCAGTTTTCGCAGGATGACTGATGTCGTGCACTGGGGAGCAAGACATGGTTGAGCCACTGACGGATGAACCCGATCTACACCTGCTGATCGATCGACAAAGGGTCAACGGTTTAGTCCGTGTGAGCGGCGTGTACGAATTCCGACTTTCGCGACCGCCGAACGATGCACGCATCGTATCGCGCTCCGGCGTGCCACAGGAACTCGGAATATCAGACGACCAACGCCGGCTGGGCGTCGCATTGCGGCGTATCGCGGTCTGGGGTGGCAGACGCCTCCGGATAATGGACGCAAACGACCCCGCGTTTACCAGCGGCTTTCACGGGTTCGAGGAAGACCACGGATTCCGCTGGACCGATGGCGACGCAACCCTGCCGCCATCGCTGTTCGACGGATTGGCAGGCACTTGCATGATCGAGCTGACGATAGGGTCCACCGCCCGCTACCCGCTCGCCGCCCATTCGTCGCAGAGACGCGCCGCCTGACCAACGTGTTCCGGTAGCGGATCGCGGTAATGATTCAAACTCCACGGCCAAATATCCAAGACATGTCCCTA
>CAVTEC010000100.1:0-37841 GCA_963733475.1 uncultured Alphaproteobacteria bacterium
GGCATGAGACGGAGGCTGCCCGCTTCTGCGTCGGACGCGTTGCGGGAAGCGCTCAACAGTTCAAAGCAACGCGAAGCGCCTCCACTCCCGCCTGACCTTCTGAATCTCCGGGAGTATTTGGTAGTCTCTGTTTCATGATGCATGCATCTGTTGGTACGAGATTCAAGACTTCTGCGAACTGAGTTCGAACCAATGTTATCAATAGGTTGCCGCTTCGACCCTGCCTGATGACGCCATGCAGGAGATGCGGGAGGGCATCATGGCGAACGTCCGGTTCAACACGGTGGTGGAGACTGGCGTGCCTGGCTTTATTCCTCGACCCAAATGAACTGCGTCACACGGACAGACGCGTCCCCGCCCCGTCATTTCCGCGAAAGCGGGAACCCAGGGGTAAGTGCAATGCTGCTACGCCCAGGTCCCCGCATTCGCCCAGGACGGGGTCGACCTTTGTCGGGCCGGTCCGCTGGGGCTCGGATCTGACTGTCCAGCGTCAAGCGAAATCGGCCAGAGCAAGCGCATCGGCATCATCCCGCAGCCGACAGCCTGCTGCGCTTCTGCCGTCGCGGCAATCGGCTCGTCAGTGGTCCGCAGGCGCTCAACGGAGGAGCACCGTCACCTCGGAGGCGAACAGGAATTGCAGTTGACGCTGCGACGAACCAAGTGGTCAGTATCGCGACAGACTGACAAATGTCACATCGCGGATCGCCAGGAATGTCTCCTGAGGATATCCGACCGGTTTACGCCTCAGGCGAGTGTGAGATTGACCTTGCTCGCCGTGAACTTCGGGTCCTTGGGTCACCCGTGCCAGTTGGTGGCCGGGACTTTGAGATCATCGAAGTCTTGGCCGAGTTGGCGGGGGAGCTTGTCACCAAAGACGAACTGATGAACCGCATCTGGCCTGGTGCCGTTGTCATGGAAAACACCCTCCAGGTTCATGCGATGTCGCTCCGCAAGGCGCTCGGCCCCTGCCGGAGCCTGCTCAAGACCGAATCCCGCCGAGGCTATCGCCTGCTCGGCAGTTGGTCGGTCCGGCGTCAAGATGCGCCGAGACAACCAACCGGCCTCCAGCGGATAAGCGTGAGCGGCGAATCGCCACGGACCAATTTGCTGGCCCCAGTCACTCGCCTCGTTGGCCGAGCAGCGGCAGCGCAGCGCCTATATGACCTTGTTTCAGCATATCGCGTCGTGACGCTGACGGGCCCAGGCGGTATCGGAAAATCCACACTCGCATTGAACGTCGCGCGCCGTGTCCTCGGACAGTTCGCCGACGGCGGGTGGCTTGTCGAGTTGGCCTCACTGTCCGATCCCGACCTGGTACCGTCCGCGGTGGCAAGGGCACTCGACCTGAAGATCAGCGGTGGAACGATTTCCGCCGATTCCGTCGCACAGGCGATCAGTGGACAGCATCTCCTGCTGGTGCTGGATAACTGCGAGCACGTTATCGACGCGGTGGCCAACCTGACGGAGGTCCTGCTGCGCCTGTGCCCGCGCACCACGATTTTGGCGACCAGCCAGGAAGTCCTGCGGACCGACGGCGAGTACGTCTATCGCGTTCCGCCGCTCGAAGTGCCGGCCGTGGCCGCGAAGGAACCCGACCAGATCCTGGCCCACAGCGCGGTGGAGCTTTTCATCGCCAGAACACAGGCGCTGGAGTTGGGCTTCTCGCCGCAAGCCGAAGACCTGCCAGCGATCGCCACGATCTGTCGGCAGCTCGACGGCATACCGCTCGCCATCGAGTTCGCCGCGGCGCGTGCCGCCACGCTTGGCATTCAGCATGTGGCCATCGGCCTGCGCGACCGCTTCGCACTGTTGATCGGCGGACGCCGTACCGCGCCGCCGCGACATCGGACGCTGCGTGCCGCATTCGATTGGAGCCATGCGCTGCTGCCGGAAGCGGAGCAGCTATTGCTGCGTCACCCGGCCGTCTTTGCCGGCGGCTTTACCCTTGAGGCAGCGGCGGCGGTCACCAGCAGCAGCGCTATCACCAGGGCTTCCATTGTCGGCAGAATCGCCAATCTTGTGGCCCGGTCTCTCGTTGTATTCGATGCATCGGCGACACCTGACCGCTGGCGAATGCTCGAAACGATCCGGGCTTATGCACTCGAGAAGCTGAAGGAAAGCGGCGAGATCGATGGCGCCAGGCAGCGCCACGCGGCGTATTATCGCGATCTCGGCGCGAACGAATTTGGCCCTTCAGTGCGCCTCACCCGTGACGAACTGGCACTGCGCGTTCGCGAGATCGACAATGTTCGCGCTGGCCTCGACTGGGCCTTTTCCCCCGTAGGCGACATGGAAATTGGCATCGACCTCACGGCCGCCTACGGCCCGGTCTGGCTGCATTTGTCACTCGCGGCCGAATGTCGCGAGCGCTGCGAGCGCGCGCTGCTCGGTTTGCAGCCCGGTGGAGAGCCTAACCTGCGCCGGCGAACGTACTTGGAAGCCGCGCTCGGCTCCGCGCTGATGACGACCGTGGGACCCACCGAGCAGACCAAAGCCTTCCTGACCAGAGCCCTCGAAGCCGCCGAACGCCTGGATGACCTCTATGTCCAGTCGCGCGTTTTGCTGGCCCTCTCGGGCGCGCTGGTGTTTCGCGGGGAATACGCGGAGGCATCGGCAGTGGTGGAGCGGCTCCACCAGGTCGCGGATCGGATGGGCGACCCAGCCCTGGCCATTGTCGCTGATCGGCGCCTGGGCCAAACGCTGTCGACCACTGGCCGGCTTCGCGAAGCCCAGGAATGCTTGGAACGCGTCCTGCGACATCCCGTCCAGCCGGCAGATCAGCCCCGAATGGTCCTGCAATCGGATAACCGCGCGATGGCCCGGGGCATGCTGGCTCGGGTGCTTTGCCTGCGCGGCTTCGCGGAAAAGGCCCATGGCGAAGCCCAGGCCAGCATCGAAGAAGCTACGGAACTTCGCCTGTCGTTCTGCTACGCGCTCTATTTTGGCCTGTGCCGCACCACGTTCATGACCGGCGACCTGGCCGGCGCCGAGCAGGCGATCACCCTTTTGAGCGAGACGGCGACCGGCGCGAACATGCCCTTCATGCAGGTCGTCGCGCGCTTTCTGGAAGGCAAGCTGATGGTCGCGCGCGGCGAGTTCGCGAGCGGCGTAGCGGTGCTGCGCGACGCGTTCGACACCTGCCGGCGCACCGGCTGGCGCGCGTCCTATCCGGAGTTCATGGGCGCCCTTGCGGAGGGGCTTGCCGGACTCTGGACAGCTTGGCGCAGCGCTCAACGCCGTGAATGACGCGGTGGCGAGCGCCGGCCAGGGCACCGAGGGTCAGGTGTGGTTCGTTCCGGAACTGCTACGCATCAAGGGCGAATTGCTGCTGCGGCAGGACGGTGATCAGTATTGCGCAGCGGCCGAAGACTGCTTCGACCAGGCCACCGAGATGGCGCGCGAGCAGGGAGCGTTGCTCTGGGAGTTGCGGGTCGCGCTCAGCCGCGCACGCTTGCGAATGACCCAGCGCCGCCAGGACGAAGCCCGGCGACTACTGGCACCGGTCTATGATCGGTTCACGGAAGGCTTCGGAACGGCTGATTTGCGCGCCGCGAGGGCAATGCTCGAGAGCCGGTAGGCTCGGCCAGAGCCGGGTCCGCGTAGTAACCCTGCGATGTAATACCACTACTCATTGAGCGCGATCCGTTCGCTCTAACTAACCGTCATGGCCGGCCCCCGAGCCGGCCATCAGCCTCAGCAGCACAACGGTGCCAATGTACACCGATGGCCGCGTCCGATCCCCGGGACAAGCCCCGGGACTTCGGCCCGGCCATGACGACAGGCCGACAGATGAGTTAGGGTCAGTGAGCTTTGGTATAAGATGCGCCGGATCACCAGTCCGTGATCAGAATGTCCGGACCAGAGGCACTCCAAGCCAGCGCTCTCTTCAGGATTTTTCATTTATTCCCCCAGGATTTGCAATCGCCTGCCGTTTAAAAGGCATCGTCGGAGGGGCATCAGAGGAGGACGAGCTGTGCAAGGCGAAACCTACGTCTTCGGATCGTTTCAGCTCCACCCAGAGGAAAGGCTCCTGCTTGATAACGGCAGGCCGACGAAGCTGGGTAGCCGCGCGCTCGACATCCTGATTGCCCTTGTCGAGGCCGCTGGCGAAACGGTGAGCCACGCCGAGATAGTCGCGCGTGCCTGGCCTGCCACGACCGTCGACAACGGTTCGCTGCGGGTGCACATCAGCGCGCTGCGCAAGGCGTTGGGCAACGGCCAGGGCGGCAATCATTTTATCGTCAATGTGACAGGCCGAGGCTACCGCTTCGTCGCACCCGTCACCCGTGAGCACAGTCATCTGGCTGCCGCAAAACACGACACACAGCTCACTCACAACCTGCCGACACCGTGGCTCAATATAATTGGGCGTGCGGAAGCGGTTGCCACCCTGGCCGGCTATCTCTCGAGGCGCCGGCTAGTCACTATTGTCGGCCCGGGCGGGGTCGGCAAAACGACAGTCGCGATCGCAGCAGCCGCCTCGATAAATGACTCGTTCAGGGATGGGATATGGTTTGTCGCACTTGACGCGATGGCCACATCCGACTCGGTATCAGGTACCATCGGTGCCGCGCTGGGGGTAGCGGAAGACAGTCCCGATCCGATGCTCGCCTTGGCCGCCAGGCTACAGGACAAGCAAGCCCTGATCGTACTCGATAACTGCGAACACGTTATCGATGCCGTGGCAGTTGTAGCCGAGGCGATTTTGATGGCCGCCCCGCAGGTGAGTGTTCTTGCCACGAGCCGCGAGCCACTTCGGGCCGAAGGCGAATTGACCTATCAGTTGAAGCCCCTTGAGACCCCGCCGGTAGGCGACGATGTCACAGCCAATGAGGCACTGGCGTACGCGTCGGTGCAGTTGTTCAAGGAACGCGCCCAGGCGTGTTGTAGTGATTTTCTCGTCACCGACACCAACGCTCCGGCGGTCTGCGATATTTGCCGCAAGCTCGATGGGCTGCCGCTGGCGCTCGAACTGGCGGCAGGTCAGATCGACCTCCTGAGTGTCCAAGGCCTCGCACGGAGATTGGACGACCGCTTCCTGCTATTGACTCGCGGGCGCCGAACCGCGTTGCCACGTCAGCAGAGCTTGCGATCAACAATGGATTGGAGCTACTCGCTGCTTTCGGAAGCGGAGAAGATCGCCCTACGCCGTATTGCGATCTTTGCAGGGCACTTCACGATGGAGGCAGCTTCCGCCGTTGCGAGCGACGAACAGCGCGCGGGAATTGATGTGTTCGAAGGCGTCGTAAAGCTCGTCACCAAATCACTGATAACGAACGACACCAGTCGTGATGTCACCCATCTCCGCCTGCTTGAGACAACACGGCTCTACGCTCTCGAAAAGCTCGCGGATAGCCGTGAGATCGAAGGTGTCAGACGGCGGCACGCGGAATACAGCCGCCAGATGCTCCTCTCCGCTGAGGCAGAAAAAGAGTTTCGGCCGCAAGCGAGCGGTTCGCCAACGATAGTCGCCACACCGGCAACGCTCGTTTCGCCCCCGGGTGGAATTGATGGCTGCCACTATCGTTATACGGCTAAATCTGCGCATCACGACCAATGGGGCGAGCCGCCCCAACTGGGACGTACGGCGCTGGATTACAAACCAGTCACCGCGGAGCAGTTGCATATGGAACTTTCCATGGCGCTTGGGTGATACCACGACTCGCTGACCGCCACCCATTCGCTCTAACCGTCATGGCCGGGCCGTGACGATTAGAGCACTTTCAACGTGATTGGAAACCTGATGGGTTTCGCTTGCCGCTCAACCCATCAATTCTGGTCTGCCTGAAAGTGCTCTGGTACCCGCGATCGGAAGAGCGTGAGTCACCCTGACGCCATGTCATTGCGAGGAGCGAAGCGACGAAGCAATGACAGTCTTCGACGTATCGTCCTTCAATGATTGCGGGTACTAGAGCCACAGATGAAGTCATGGTCAGCGAGCTTTGGTATGAGTCCATCAGATCTTTGGTCTGACCGACGAATTCCGATTGCATTATATGTTCCAAAATATCATCATCGGACAATCATCTTCTGGATCAGTATGTTAGATCACTTCTGAAGTATAAACTGACCATGAGGCCAGTCATGCGGCTCGGTTTCGGGCTACCCGACTGCCCGATGACTTCTAAAATTGTGACCCACAAAGGCAATACAGGGGCAACTCGCCGTCGACGGCGGCCGCACTCAGCTTTAACGACACGACGTGTTGTTGCAAACCCAATCCCGGACTTGCAGCGCTAATCAGGAGAATCCAGATGAGCATGATCGAACGCGCAATTGCGGCAAACCACAAGAATGCAGAGCACCATGATCCTTCATTGGCAAACAAGCCGGCTCCCAAGATGGCAATCCTCACTTGTATGGATCCTCGCCTGAACGAACTGCTCAAATGGCTGGACATCAAACCCGCCGATGCGGATGTGATTAGGAACGTCGGGACGGCGGCAACGGAAGATGTTGTGCGCTCTCTCATGTTTTCGATTCATGTTCTGGGCGTGCGAGAGGTCATGATCATCGGGCACACTGGCTGCGGAATGGAAATGTTTTCGGAAGAAGAGTTCGAGAACCGCCTCCACACGGAATGCGGCGTGTGGGCAGTAGCTCCCGATAAATTCCACTTCTATTCCGACGTGAATTCGGCGACACAAAAGCAGGTACTGAAACTCAGGTCGCACCCGTGGATCCCTTCCAAGTTGGTGATTCGCGGATTTGTTTTCGACTTGGCAACAGGCGAACTGAGCGAAGTAACGCCTAATACCAAAGCTCACTGACCATGACTCATTTGTCGCTTTATCGTCATGGTCGGGTCAAGCCCACTTCTGTCTGGTCTGATTTTGCCGTCCTCGGTGCAGGGCACCGGTTCTCCTCGGTTTCGTGCGTTTGACGACAGATCGGGACAGCAGCGACTGCCGCCTCGTGAGCTGACTGATGGCCAATCTATGGCGGACCATCGAGACCTCGCCGCGATCGCCAGGAGCCCTGGCGCCGCTGCCGTGCGTCCATTCGATCGTTCAGATGGATCACACAATTCAACGCAGAGAGCGCGAAGGGACACGAAGGTCGCCAAGAAGATTTCGTTTCCGGCCCTGCGAGCCACGGCGCCAAGCGCCCAAGCGACCCTTCCCGATCTTCGCGCCCCTTCGCGCTCTCTGTGTTGAATTCTTTCCGCGCGCACAGCCCCACGGTGTGCGCCGCCAGGCAATGCATTCCGTCGGTCCGCACCGGCTACCCCAGTCCCCACTGCACGATCATCGACCGGCCCTGCTCTGAATATGACAAATAAACCCGACAGCCGTGGGTCGAGCCCGGCCATGACGGTTGAAGCGAATAGGTCGCGGTCAGTAAGCTTTGGTATAAGGACCGCAGGTAGTCGATTGGGAAGGCCTTTTCATGTTGAACTGGCGCTCCGAGTACGTCTGACTGGGGAGACGGTCTCATGATCAGGACAAAGTTTCCGCGCACGGTCCGAGAGATAGAGCACACACTGATCCCGCTGCGGGATGGCGTCCGCTTGGCGGCTCGTCTTTGGCTGCCCGCCGACGCTAACGAGCGGCCTGTTCCTGCAATACTTGAATATCTTCCCTACCGTAAACGCGACGGCACCGCCGAACGCGATGCGCTTGCACATCCCTACCTTGCCGGGTTCGGCTACGCTTGCGTTCGCGCCGATATCCGCGGCACTGGTGAGTCGGACGGCCTGCTCGCCGATGAGTACGCGCAGCAGGAGCAGGATGACGCTCTTGAGGTCATCGCATGGCTGGCGGAGCAGCGCTGGTGCACCGGGGCTGTCGGGATGATGGGAATATCCTGGGGAGGCTTCAACGCGTTGCAGGTCGCCGCGCTGCGGCCTCCAGCGCTGAAGGCCATCGTGACGGTTTGCTCGACCGACGATCGCTACCGTGACGATGTCCATTACATGGGCGGAACGCTTCTGATGGACGGACTGGGCTGGGGTGCATTCCTCCTTCGCGCGATAAGCCATCCGCCCGACCCTGTGCTTGTTGGAGATCGCTGGCTCCCGATGTGGCGGCAACGCCTGGAGAATGTGCCGCTTTTTCTCGAGACCTGGATGCGGCATCAGCGCCGGGACGCCTATTGGATGCACGGGTCGGTGTGCCAGGACTACGCCGCGATCCAATGCCCGGTATTTGCGGTGGGCGGCTGGACCGATGGCTATACAAACGCTGTCCCGCGCCTGCTGGAGCACCTGCTTGTGCCCAGGAAGGGACTGATCGGCCCTTGGGCACATGGCTACCCGCATAGTGCGCTCCCGGGACCGCAAATCGGCTTTCTCCAGGAGATCCTGCGCTGGTGGGACCACTGGCTCAAGGAAGTGCCGAATGGGGTGATGGACGAGCCTATGTTGCGTGCCTGGATATCCGAAAGTGTCGCACCGGCGACCGACCATCAATGCCTACCCGGACGATGGGTCGCGGAGGCGACATGGCCCCCAACTGAGAGCCTGAGTTGCGAGCTGTTCCTGACGGATGATGGCTTGAGCATCGAAGAGACAATTTTGACGCCCAGGGAAGTCTGTTCGCCTCAGGACGTGGGCAGCCATGCGGGCGAGTGGTGCCCCTTCGGGAAGAATGGCGACCAAGCCGATGACCAGGCCGAAGACGACCGGAACTCCCTGGTCTTCGACACACCGCCGCTCGACGAGCCAATGGAAATTCTGGGTGCACCCGTCGTCACACTTGAGCTCGCATCCGACAGGCCAATCGCGACGCTGGTGGTCAGGCTGTGCGATGTCCGTGAGACAGGAGAAGTATTGCGTATCAGTTATGGTATTCTGAACCTCACCCGACGGGAAGGTTATGAGTCGCCCTCGGCCCTCGAGTCCGGCCGCCGGTACCGCGTGAGCATTCCTCTCAATCATGCAGGCGCGGCGTTCCCGACAAATCATCGGGTCAGGATCGCGCTATCGACCACCTATTGGCCGTTGATGTGGCCAAGCCCCGAGCGAGCAACGGTCACGATCTATCGGGGATCTCTCGCTCTGCCGGTACGCCCTTCCAAGCCGGCTGATGCGCTGCTGCGGACGTTGCCCGAGCCTGAGACGGCAGTGCCCGAGCCGGTGACGATCACCGATACCGGCGCCGTACGCTTTGACCGCATTGACCTCGACGTGTCATCGGCGGGCAACTCCCGCCATGACGTTGAGCGCGATGACCCACTCAGCGCAATCGTTGAAACACGACGCGCCGAAACACTCTCGAGAGGCGACTGGAAAGTCCGCATCGAAACGACACTGCGCCTGAGCTGCAGCCGTGATTCGTTCGTGGTGCATGCGGGGTTGCGAGCCTGGCACGGCGAAAATGGAATCTGCGATCGCTCCTGGGATCGCGTTATCGCCCGGGACCTGATGTGAAGAGGAACAGTCGTGGAGCGCAGCCATTTGCACTAGCCGGTCAATGAGCAATCGAGAAGGAGACCTTGATATCCGACCGGCATAGATGGCGGCAATCCCATCCAGCACCGGCTTGCCGGTCGGCACTTGGGTGCGTCGATCAGATCTTCGGCCTGAGCAAGTGCTTAGACGCGATCGGATGATTCAGCGGCGCTGTTCTTTTCGTCATTCCCGCGCAAGCGGGAACCCAGGGCACGTTCAGTGCTGCCGCGCCTGGATTCCCGGTAACCGCGACCCATTCGCTGAACCGTCATGGCCGGGCCTTGAGCCGGCCATCTGGCGCAACGGCACAAAGTCGCCAATGCAGGCCGATGGCCGGATCAGGTCCGGCCACGACGACAGAGCGATAAGTCATGGTCAGCGAGCCTTGGTATAAGTCGGAGCATTAGAGAGTTTCGGTTGCATCATTTGTTCCAGAACACCGTCATCGAACAATCGTCGTCAGGACCAGGATGCTAAATTATTGAGGCCCGCCAAAATATTCATCGACCAGGAGGCCTGTCATGCAGCTCAATTTCGAGCCACCCGGCCACCCGATGACTTCCAACATCGCAACTCACGAAGCCAGTACAGCGCTGCTCGCCGAGGTCGACGCCAAGTTGAGCCGGGCACCCGACCGTCCCGTATCCAGCCATCCCCCCGCACTGCCAAAGAAGACACTGCGAGAACGCCTGCGTCGTCCGCTGTTATTCCTCGTCCCGGTCATATTCGCTGTCGCAGGCGCTGCGTACGATCTGGCGGAGGAGCCTTACGTCTCAACAGACGACGCCTTCGTCTACGCAGCCAAGGAATCGGTCAACGCCCGCGTTGCCGGCCAGGTCGTGCAAATTGCCGTCAAGGACAATCAGCGGGTCAAGCAGGGCCAGCTCCTGTTCCAGGTCGATCCGGAACCATACCGGATTGCCGTCGATCAGGCCGAGGCCCGCCTCAGCACCGCGCGTCTCCAGGTCAACGAGCTCAAGGCCACCTATCGCCAGCAACTGGCCGAACTCCAATCGGCGAGCGCTACCGCGGACTTCGACCAGCGTGAATATGCGCGACGGAAAGCGCTCGTCGCCGACGGTTGGACGCCGCGCGAGGTCTTTGACCAAGCCGACATGACTATCAAGGTCGCGCGTCAGCACATTGCCGCGGTCGCACAACAGATCGCCAACACGGTGGCCGCCTTGGACGGCGATCCGAATATCGACATCGATCGCCATCCGTCGGTCCGCACAGCCAAGGCGCAACTCGACCAGGCCCGGCTCGATCTGTCTTACGCGACGGTGGTGGCACCTGACGATGGTATCGTGACAAGGGTCGATGACCTGCAGGTCGGCGACTACGTCAATCCCGGCGCCGCGGTGTTCTCCATGATGTCGACGCGAAGCATCTGGATCGAGGCAAACTTCCGCGAAACTGGCCTGACCCACATGCGTCCGGGTCAAGAGGCGGTTCTCAACGTCGACGCTTATCCGGATCGCACCTTCAAGGCGCATGTCGTCAGCATGAGTCCAGGCACCGGATCGGATTTCGCGGTCCTGCCGCCGGAGAACGCGACCGGCAATTGGGTCAAGGTCGTCCAGCGTCTGCCGGTACGCCTCGAGCTTGATAAGATCGATCCGAACCAGCCGCTGTTCTCGGGTATCAGTGTCACCGTGCACGTCGACACTGGTTGCCGCCGCACCTGGCGCCATCCGCTGCATCCCGCCTGCGCGACTGCGCCAACCAAATGAGCGCCACAGTCGCGCCGGCCACCGCAGTCGACGGCCATCGCGCGATCGTCGTCGCGGCGCTGATGGCGTGCTTCATGCAGTCGGTCTGCCTCTCGCTACCCAATGCGGCCTTGCTCTATCTCCAAGGCACGCTGTCGATGTCCGACGACGAGGTCGGTTGGGTATTCACGTCGTATATCGCCGCGAGTGTCATCACCATGCCGATGACGCGTTGGCTCGCGGGCCGCTACGGCCGAAAGACCATATATCTGCTGTCGATCGCCATCTTCGCCCTCGGCCTGATACTCGCGGCGCGTGCAACGACGCCAATGCAATTCGTCGCCGCCCGCATCATCCAAGGTGGTGCAAGCGGCCCCCTCGCTCCGCTGTCGATAGCGATTCTGCTCGATATTTTGCCGCCTTCGCAGCACGCTCGTATCAACCTGGTGGTGGCCGTAACCCTTATTGTCGGCATCCTCAGCGGTCCCAGCATCGGTGGTTGGATCAGCGAATATCATGGCTGGACCTCAATGTTTTATCTCGTCCTGCCAATGGCAGGTTTCATCTTCCTGCCGATGTGGCTCTCGCTTCCGGACAAGCGGGCCGAGAGAATCCTCCCTTCGATTTCTTCGGCTGGACAACTCTCTCGGTTGGCATGATCGGGTTGCAGATGCTGCTTGACCGCGGCGAACGCATGGAGTGGTTCAACTCGCCGGAGATCTGGGCAGAGGCGATCGCCTCGGTGCTTGGCTTCTATCTCTATCTTGTCCACGTCCTGACCGCCAAGGCGCATTTCCTCGACAAGGCCCTGTTCAGGGATCGCAACTTCGTGCTTTCCGCGATCATGTACTTCGCGTTCGGCTTCGTCCTGCTGCCGACCATTGCGTTGACATCTCCGATGCTGGACGAAATCCTCAAATACCCAGCCGACACCACCGGCTACATGGCGATTCCGCGCAGCATCGCGCTCGTGGGGGCGCTGATCTTAGCAGCCCGCGTTGTTCCGGCGCGGATCGACAATCGGCTGCTCGTGGCCGGTGGAATAGCGCTCGTCGTCTACGCCAATTGGCGAATGCTCGGTTATTCACCCGAGATGGACTGGTGGCCCGTTATCGTCGCAGGCGTAGTTCAGGGCGCCGGCCTGGGCATCTTGCTGCCCACGCTCACCAAGACGACCTTCAGCACGCTCGATCCAACATTCCGCCCGGAAGGCACTGCGTTCTTCAATCTGTCGCGCCTCTATGGCAGCTCGATCGGCGTCGCATTGGTCCTCGTGTTCTTCTACGACAATACCCAGGCCATGCACGTCGCGCTGGCAAAGGACCTCGTGCCCTACCGCGCCGCCGCTCATGTCGCGGGTTCGGTCGCCAGGCCGGGGCTTGCCACGCTCAACGATATGGTCACCGGCCAAGCGGCGTTCGTCGGGGTCATCGACCAGTTCAAGGTCATGATGATCGCAATGCTCATCGTTAGCCCACTTGTGCTGTTTCTCCGCAAGGCGCCATCGCCGCAATGACGATTGATCCGAAGCCTCACGCAACCCCCGAAAGCGGTTCAGCCGGCCCGACCCATTCGCTCTATCCGTCATGGCCGGCCCCCGAGCCGGCCATCAGTCTCAGCGGGACAATGGTGCCAATGTACACTGATGGCCGGATAAGGCCTGGCCGTGACGACAGAGGGACAGGTAAGTCAGGGTCAGTGAACTTTGGTATAAGATGGAAGGGAGGCGTCCGGTTCACGCTCACAGAGTACCGCAGCAGGCAGGGCTCGTTGAACGGGCTATCGGATCTCTATTAGCTGGTCCGCCATCTTCGTTGAATGGCGTTGGACATAGCCACAAGCAACACGCATGCAAACAGCAACCAAGTCGTTGTAGCGGCTAGGTGCCCGGTTCCCGGCCGAGCGCCAGTGCTTGTCATTCCGCTGGGACGCTATCAGGCAAGCTCGGGCGTGGCGCTCGAGCGTGTCGGGCATTCTGAAGATGAATATGCCAATCATGTGGAACGTAACGAAATCTTGAATTATACCACTACTCACTGATCGCGACCCATTCGCTCTAACTAACCGTCATGGCCGGCCCCCGAGCCGGCCATCAGCCTCAACGGCACGCAACGGTGCCAATGTACACTGATAGCCGGGTCAAGCCCGACCATGACGACAGGGCGACAGATGAGTCAGGGTCAGTGAGCTTTGGTATTAGTTTGCCACCGGAATGCCGACCCGCCGCGAATGACACAAGTCGGCGGAGTTCGGGCTGGTCAGGAGAAGAATCTTTCTTGTTTCTGTTTAGCTTGATCGTGCTCCGGATTCGATAGTCTTGATAATGGCGCTTCCGACGAAGCGCGCGACGATATCATTGGTTCAATGGCCTTCAGGCCACTGCAAATGCTCGCCCGATTGGTCGATTGTGTAGAAAAAATCTGGAAGCGGAAGAGATGGCTCGCCCACTCTGATCATTCTGATGTCGGCAAATCTTGGTGATTACACAAACGGCGTCTTTCGGCCCTCCGGTCCCGGCCAATGGCGGACGGCTACGGACTGTTCCTATTGATTGAACAATAGTCGTCCGACGAAATGCCGAACCGACAGCGGCAGCAAACGCATCATGGCTTCGGCGACGGCTGCGCAAATGCGAAGTGCCCACTTACGAACCGCCCGCCCGGTCAGTTATCGCTGCGTGCCTGACCCCTACGTGTCGAGTTCGAAGGTCAGCTTGGCGATCTTGCCGGTGAATTTGAACGGCACGTCGTAGCGATATTCCAGCAACGCCAGCGGCGTACGGGTGTCCCGTCCGATGTCGAAAGTTTCGTCTTCCGGGAAGGTGACCGGAGTCGTGTGGTCCATGGAATTCCTGGCCACTTCCTTTCCGTCCACAGACAACACTCCGGTGCCGCCCTTGCCCAGACCGGGACCATCCGACTTGAAGTCGAACCTGATGGTGTGCTTGCCCGCTTCCAACTTAGGCCCCTCCCACATAGTGCGCTTGAGGTCGAGTAGGTTGTAGAGGAATACCACCCTGCCCCGATCCAAACCGAGTTCGCCTTTGCTCAGGAACAGGCCATAGCCACCGAAGCGACCACCGTGGGTAACGATCATCCCTTCCGCCCCACCGTCGGGAATCTCGATCTCGGCCGTGATCCTATAGGACTTATTGAGAATGTCCGGCGCAGCGCTCGCCGGCACGCCCACCAGTTCGCCCGAATAGGTGAAGACCTTGCGTCCCGCCGTCAGGCTCGGGCGCGGTGTATTCCAGCGCGCTAGCGTGGAGTTGTCGAGCGGCAGCACGCCGTACTTCCCCGCCTCGGAATAGAAAAGGTCCTGCATTTGCTTGACCTTTTCCGGCATCGTGGCGGCCAGATCGTTGAACTGGGTGGGGTCCTCTCGGACGTTGTAGAGTTCCCAGTTGTATCCGGTAATCACATCCGGCGGTGGAGCGGTGCTCAGCTCCCAAGGAAGAGTCGCTGGCGTCGTGGCCGCCACCCATCCGTCGTGATAGATGGCGCGATTGCCAAGCATCTCGAAATATTGGGTCTCGTGCCGGCTTGGCGCGTTGGCGTTCGCCTTGTCCCAGGTGTACGCAATGCTGACCCCTTCTATGGGAGCCTGTGCGATGCCGTTGACCATATCGGGTGCCGGAATGCTGGTCGCTTCGAGGATGGTCGGGACGATGTCGATGACGTGATGGAATTGCCGGCGAATGCCCCCGCGTCGGTGATGTGTCCGGGCCAGGACATGACCACGCCTTGCGCGGTCCCGCCGAAATGCGACGGCACCTGCTTCACCCATTTGAACGGGGTGTCCATCGCCCACGCCCATTCTGCCGCAAAGTGCGGGAACGTTCGATCCGAACCCCAGAACTCATACCAGAGAAGCTGGTCCTTGACCGGCACGGCAACGCCATTGAAGGTGGTGAACTCGTTCGGCGTGCCGTTGAGCATGCCTTCGGCACTCGCACCGTTGTCACCGCTTATGTAGATGATCAACGTGTTGTCGAGTTCGCCGGGGTCCTCGACGGCCTGTATGACCCGGCCGATCTCATTGTCGGCGTAGGCGAGATATGCCCCATAAACATCGGCTTGCCTGATGAAGAGCTTTTTTTCTTCCGAACCGAGGGAATCCCACTCCGGCAGCTCCTTTGGCCACGGCGTCAGCTTGGCATTTTCGGGCATGATGCCCAGCCGCTTCTGGTTGGCAAATATGGTCTCGCGCACCTTGTTCCATCCCTCGTCGAACAAGTGCATTTCGCTGATCTTCTTGATCCACTCCGGGGTTGGATGATGCGGCGCATGGGTGGCGCCCGGCACGTAATAAATGAAGAAAGGTTTGTCAGGCGCGAGCTCCTTGAGCTCCTTCATCTGCTGAATGGCCTCGTCAGCCATCGCGGTTTCCAAATTCCAGCCGGGATTGTCCTGGAACGGATAAATGGCTGTCGTATTGCGGAACAGGTTTGGTTGCCACTGACTGGCATCGCCGCCGACGAAACCGTAGAAATAATCGAAGCCCATTCCATTAGGCCATTGATTGAATGGCCCCGCCTGGCTCAACTCGTAAGATGGCGTGTTGTGGTCCTTGCCGAACCACGACGTCGCGTACCCATTCGCCCTCAGGATTGTGCCGACGGTGCCCTTGTCAATCGGGATTATAGAATCGTAGCCCGGGAACCCCGTCGCTATTTCGCCCACTACCCCGAAGCCGACAGAGTGATGGTTGCGTCCCGTGATGAGTGCCGCGCGCGTCGGCGAGCAGAGCGATGTCGAATGGAAATTTGTGTAGCGCAGCCCCGCTGCGGCGATACGGTCCATCGCCGGTGTAGGGATCACACCGCCAAAGGTTCCCGGTGCACCGAAGCCGACATCATCCGTCATGATGAGCAGAACGTTGGGCGCGCCCTTTGGCGGGACCACGCGCGGCGGCCACCACGGCGTCAACTCCGATGCCCGCTGCTTGATCACGCCGCCGAATTTCGGATCGGGGGGTGGGATTCGGTTGCCACTGAGTGTCGTGGTACCCCCGGGCGATCCAACGTCCTTGCCGATCGGCGCGCGCGGTGGTGTCGCTCCCGCGCCAGAGCCGGGGCTCTGCGCCTTGGCGTCAGCAAGCCAGGAGCCGCCAATCGCCGTCGCCAAAGCCGCTCTTGCAGTCGTCTCGAACAGTTGGCGCCGCTTCATTGCGCGATCTCCTCGTATCCGCGAATTAGACGGGTGCCGTTGCGCGAAGGTTGAAACATCAATCGTCTGCCCAGCCGACCTGCCACGCGGGGACACACCCACGTTCTGTCCGGTTGGCATGCTGCGGCAGCAGGGGCATTGATTTGGATCAATGCAATCACTTGGACCACATCTCGGCGCGACGCCAATGGCCATAAAGGAGTCACTACCTGCGGTCGACAATATCTAGAAACTAACGTCTGCTTACTGCTGTTCGTTACTCCAGAGCGGCCAGTCCGCTTCCGTGACGCCGGTATCGTCGAAGGCGAGCAGCCGCCGGTTCGAGATGGCGACGCGATGAGTGTAGCGCGAGAGATTGGCGAGAACGGCTTCGGGACCGGCGAAGGGCGGCTTGGCGTAAACGACCCAGCGTTTGTTGCGGACCGGTGAGAGGTCGTCGATCAGGCGCTGGCGCAGTGGGCTGATGGCAGCGGTGCGAATGGTCTCGTCCATTGGTCGGCTCCTCTTGGTTGAAGGAAGCCGAAATGCTCAGACCACCCTGGGCCACGCTCAAACAATGTGCATCAGATGCACGTCTACCAGGACATCAACACCACCACCTCTCCCGCGAAGCGGGTTCGTTCTTCGACCTTTCGACGCCGTTCGGACGTGGCCAAGGGTTCCTGACCGATGGCGACAAACCTCATGGATCGTGAGCCGTGCAACCAACACCGCTTCTCTTCCTGTCCTTGCAAGGGCTCACTACCGTCTTGGGTGAGCACTTGGGCGCACCTTCTCGTTGGACCGTTGGGGCATCTCCAGACTATCGTACCACGATCTGCATAGACAACGGAGAGATTCGGTGAAGAATGAATTTTGACAGCTACGAAAGCCTGCCTCGACGATTGGGCTTTCGCCTACGACAAGCGCTGCGAACTTTCATGCCACGGCGGGTCTTACGGTCGTTCGGCAGTGTCTCTAAAAAGGATGCGAGGCGGATACAGAATGTCTATGTCATCAACCTGGATCGCCAGCCTCGGCGTTGGCGCCAGATGCAAAGTGAGTTGGCGCACTTGTTGGGAGATGGAGGCGTCGCACTAAGGGACCTGACCATCAGGTTTTCGGCGATAGACGCCAAGTCTAGCGGTGACCTCACTCCGGCTGAGATCGAGCCCGTCTATTCCCTCTCCGAACAACTCTTCGTGGAGCCTGAGCCGCTGCTAACGAGGAGTAGCTTCGGCGACGACAGGATCATCAACTCGACCCGCCAAGAGATCGCCGTTGCGCGTTCTCACATCGAGGTGTGGAAGCTAATAGCGGCCTCAAGTTGCGACTATGCCTTGGTCCTCGAGGATGATGTCTACTTCAACAGCGACGCGCGGGAGTTAATCAATCGGGCGTGGTCGGATCTGCATGATCGCTTTGATGCACATGGCTCTATCGACATGCTTTACGTGTCCTACCGGGTAGCGGGGCCTGCGACGAGAAAGCGGTTCGTCTCGGATGCTGTATTCAGGCCCGTCCGTGGGCTTTGGCAAATGTCCGGATACGTGCTTTCCAGGACCGGCGCGCAAAGGCTGCTGGAGTTGTTGCCAGTGAGAGGCCCAGTAGATCTTTGGATCAACCATCAGTTCGAAAAAATAAACGTCTTTGCGACATCACGGTCCGCGATCGACCAGCGACCAGATGCCGGGTCAGATAATAGCTATTCGATCCTGCCGGTTCTGTCTACGACGGGTGCCCTGAACCGTAGCAACCCGAACGTATTCAAACGCCCTTCTCTGCCTGGACCGATCTTTGCCTTGGGAACTCCAGGCTCGGGCGCAAGCGCACTGGACATGGCGCTGTCCATCCTCGGCTATCGCTGCTGCAGCGAGGTATTCACCTTGCCCGAGGCGGAGCACGATGCACTGCTGCGAGGAACGCGTTCGCGCGTGTTCGACGCATATGTCAATGTCGAATCGGTTCACGCCGATCTCGCCAGGATCGTCCGTGCGCACCGGTCGGCGAGACTTATCGTTTCGTGCGCTCACGACCCGGAGTTGCGAACGGCTGACGGAACGCATCCTGCAGTTCCTCCTGGGTTGCTCCGACCAAAGAGCACTGGCGGTAGCATGTCACCCGATCCGCTGGGCCAGGTTGCGTCGCTCCGCCTCGATCCGACACGCATTCTCGTCTTGAACAACTCAGATCCGGATAAGTGGGGAACACTCTGCGGCTTCCTGGGCTGCGAACGGCCGGACGCGACGTATCCCAGCAACACGGGACACAGGCCTGGCCTCTTCGCCGCGACTCACCCGCGAGCGGAATCCCGCTCTCTGGCTAACTTCCGCAAGCTGAAGTCCGATTCCTCTCCCTGGATCGCACCGAAGCGGCGCCGGTGGGTGGGTGGGCAGGCCCGCAATGCCGCTCTTGGCCCGCGCGGATTTGAGCTGGTCACAGTCTCCGATCGGCTGACAGCGCTTGACCCGGGCATCTGGAAGCCTCTGGCGGATACATTTCCGAGCAACCTTGCTCTGTTCGTTCCGGAAAATCTCTCGTTCAGCGACGAAGGAGCAAGATTGGCTTTTCGAAAGGAGCAAGCGGGGGTACGGGACTATACCTCAGCTTCCATCTGCAGCATTGCGAGCTATCTCTATGGGCACTTCGAAGCGGAGCTCAGAGCGGCACGATGTTCGGGGCTGATCACCGCTGTTTTCCTGCACCGGTTTTTCCCTCGACAGGAGATCGACATTGAGCTGCTGGGCTGCAATCCGACCAAGGTGCTAATCAACGTCTACTACAACCCGGGTGACGACGGGGCCGAACTCAACTACGGCTATCGGGGTACGCCGGTTCAGATCGACCTCGGATTCGACGCTTCCGAGGATTTCCACCGCTACGCGATCGAGTGGGAGCCCACCGGGATTAGATGGTTCGTGGACGACAAGCTCGTTCACGAGCGGGCGAGTTGGGATCCCACTCCAATTCCGCATCTTCCGATGCAATTCCTTATCAACCTATGGTCCTCCAGGTCGGAAGAGTTTGCCGGAAAGTTGGCGCTGGGGAGTTTGCCCGCGCACAGTGACATCAGATCGATCCGCTTGCAGGGCCACGAGTGAATCGGTGGCTCATAATCGACGCAGTCGCCGATACACTTGTGTTGCTTCCCTGGCAGTAGCTGAAAGCGGACCGTCGACTTTTTGCCAACTCCAGCCAGTCTGAATTGTGCCACGAAGAATGCAGACACAAACACAATTATCCCGCTCAACGATCATTCATCCCGTGGTTCGTTCGATCAAACAACCACGGACGACATCGCGGGCGATTGCTGCAACAGATCCGCGATGATGCGCAGCCCCTCACCCAGTGTCGAACGCGAGGCGGCGGCGCCCAGGGCAAGACGGACCGCCTCAGGCGGTCGTGCCACCGCGAACGCGTCGCTGGTGACAGTCGCGATCCCGGTGGACCGCATGCGGGAGGCGAATTCCTCCCGGGTCCACGGCTCCGCCAGCGACAGCCAGGCATGGAACGCGTCCGGGTGCGTCCGCACCATGTCCGGAGGCAAAATGCTGGCGGCGATCGCCTGGCGCGCGCGCGTTTCGGCCCGGATGGCGAGCAACACCGCATCGGCGGTGCCATCCTCGATCCAGCTGGTGGCGAGCGCCGCCGTCAACGGTGACGCCATGGTCGCCGTCGCGCGAATACCGCCCATAATGCGCGCCGCGGTCCGCGGATCCGGCGTGGCGAGGTAGGCGATCCGCAGCGCCGGTGCCAGCGACTTGGCCAGCCCACCGACATAATACGTCAGCTCGGGCGCGAGCGCAGCAAGCGGCGGCAGCGGTTCGGCCAGCAACGGCGCATAGGCGTCGTCCTCGAGGATCGGCACGCCATGCCGCCGTGCCACTGCGACGATCGCCTCGCGACGCGCGCGGGACATCGTGGCGGTCGTCGGATTATGCAGCGTGGGCGTGCAATACAGGACTTTCGGCCGCTCGCGCCGGCAGGCCGCGTCGAAATCCTCTGGGATGACCCCCTCCGCGTCCATCGCGACGGGGCGCACGGTCAGCCGAAGCTGCGCGGCGAGCGAGCGAAAACCGGGATAACAAAGTGCTTCCGACAGGACCATGTCGCCTGGGTCGGCCAACGTGCCCATCGCCGCGAGCATCGCCCCCTGCGCCCCGGGACAAACCAGTAAGCGCTCAACAGCCAGCGACGGCAGCCGGCGTGACAGCCAGCGCGTTCCCGCCATGCGGTCCGCGCCAGTTCCCCCCGGCGGCTGGTAGTGCCGTAGCAGTTCCGATCCGCCGCTATGTTCAAGCTCACCGAGGCCGCGCCACATCCGCGCCACCAACGCCGGGTCGTCGATCGGCGGCGGGACGTTCATGCCCAGGTCGACCTGGCCGCCGGTCGCTGGGCTCGCCGGCCTTCCGACCGGGCGTCGCACCACAAAAGTGCCCTGGCCAACCCGCCCTTCGACCAGCCCACGTCTGCCGGCTTCCGCGTAGGCCCGGCTGACCGTCGTGTAGTCGATGCCCAGCGCGCTCGCCATGGATCTCTGCGGCGGCAGGCGGGCGCCGTCCGCGAGCTCTCCCGAACTCGATCGCGGCGGCGATTGCGTCAGCGATGCCGAGATAAAGCGGGCCATCGCTCTTGCTGATTGATGGGATCCAGAAGGTCACGTCACAACCTATTGATGGTGATCATTGATCCGATAATAGGGAAACATGATTGCTCATGCAATGGGGATTGTTGGCCGATTTCCGCCTCCTCGCAGACGAAAATCCAATATCTCAACTTCCGCACTCACCTGATAAGTAACTAGAATCCGCTCGTTTGATATCAAAAATCGACGCAAATCAGGCGAAAAAAGCAGTTGATTGGAATATTGATCGGATATATGAGTGCCATCAATATTCCGCTGCAAGGAGATGGCCTATGTCGCAAAACTCCCTCTGGACCGGAATTAGCCGCGGCGCACGGCGTCGTTGCCCGACCTGCGGACAAGGCCGGCTGTTCGACGGCTTCCTGAAGGTGCGCGCGACCTGCGAGGTCTGCCGCGCCAATAACGCGGATTATCCATGCGACGATTTCCCGCCCTATCTGACGATCTTCGCGGTTGGGCACCTCGTCATCCCGGCGCTGGTGCTGATCGACCTGCGCTACCAACCGTCCCTATGGCTGCAGGCCGCAATCTGGTTACCGGCAACCGTTTTGCTGTGCCTCCTGCTGTTGCCCACCATGAAAGGCGCCACCGTCGGCCTCTGCTGGGCGGTGGGCCTCATTCGGCAACGGGAGACCGAGGCGTGATCGCGGCTCGCATCTGACGATCCCCGTTACTGAGCCGACACGACACGCCGCCCCCGGAAGCAGGTTTGCCGCCGGTTGGGAGAACGCGTCCTCGGAGAGGCCCGACCCAAACCGAAACATTGAACAGCGGGAGCACAGGGATGTCCCAACAGCGCCCAAACATAATCTACCAGTCCGGCCAATGGCAGATGCACGTCGGGCGGCGCGAATTGCGGGCATGCGGCGTCCCTGTCCCCATCGGCGCCCGCGCGTTCGAGGTCATCGAGGTCCTCGTCCGGTCGGCCAATGAACTGGTCACCAAGGATGCGTTGATGGATCGCATATGGCCGGGCGCGCTGGTCGGAGAGAACACGCTCCATGTCCATATATCCGCGATCCGCAAAGCGCTTGGCCAGGATCGGGCGATGCTGAAAACAGCCTCCGGTCGCGGTTATCGGCTGCTCGGCAATTGGGCTGTTCGGCGGGACGGCGCGGCGGTCAAGCCGGGTGATCTTCTCGAACCCGCGCGAATGCCAGTCCAGACATCGCGGACCAACTTACCTGAAATGGCGCTCGAGTTGATTGGCCGAACCATCGCGGTGCGGCAAATCCAGGATATTTTGTCATCGTATCGAGCAATCACCCTGACAGGTCCCGGAGGGATCGGAAAAACCACACTGGCGCTGCACGTTGCCCGCAGCATGTGCCTCACATTCCCTGGCGATGTCTGGCTTGTCGAGCTAGCCTCGCTGTCCGATCCAGGCCTTGTGCCAACGGCGTTGGCGGGCGTCCTCGGCCTGAATCTGGGGGACGATGACATCACCGCCGAGGCCATCGCTCGCGCCATTGGGGACAAGCCTGTCCTCCTTGTTCTCGATAATTGCGAGCACGTCATCGACGCGGCGGCCACGCTTGTGGAAACGATCATCCGCCTGTGCACGCGTGCTACCGTTCTGGCGACCAGCCAGGAGCTGCTTCGTATTGCCGGTGAATACGTCTACCGGGTTCCGCCGCTGGAGGTGCCGCGGCACCATTGGGGCAAATCCGATGACGCCCTTGAGCAGAGTGCAGTGCAGTTGTTTGTCGCCAGGCTACGAGCACTGGACCCGGCCTTCGCCGTGAGCCGGGAGAACGTTCATTCAATCGTCGCCATTTGTCACCATCTGGACGGGATCCCGCTCGCGATTGAGTTCGCGGCCGCGCGTGCGGCCACGCTTGGGGTGCAATATGTCGCGTCGCATCTGGATGATCGCTTCGGCTTGCTGACCGGCGGGCGACGAACGGCGCTGCCGAAGCACCAGACGCTCCGCGCGGCGATCGATTGGAGCTATGAACTTCTGCCCAAACCCGAGCAGTCGCTGTTGGCTCGTTTGGCCATCTTCGATGCCGCCTTCACATTGGAGGCAGTCACTGCCGTTGTGAGCCATGCCGGTTATCCCGAGTGGGCGGTTCCAGAAGGCATCGCGCATCTCGTCGAGAAATCGTTCGTGATCCTGAATCGATCGCAGTCCAGCGGCCGGTGGGCGCTGCCTGAGACGATAAGAGCCTATGCTTTGGAAAAATTGCTGGAGAGCGGTGAGGCTGAAGCAACCGCGCGACGCCACGCGATGTTCTATCGCGGTCTATTCGGGTCGGCCGGCAACTCGCGGTCGCGACATCCGAACGACCGCTTTTGGTCCACAGCCTTCTGGGCGGAGTATGAAACAGGTAACGCCAGCCAGGCACTGACAAGTGTGGACAGCACACTCCTGGCGAACAACGTAGAGCCACGCGAGGCGCTCTGACTCATCAGCGTGAATCACCCGCTCCATCGTCATTCCCGCGCAAGGGGATGTAATCCAATCCCCTTCCGACGTTTTGCGGTTGGGAAATGGGCACCTTGGGCACAATCTTCCGGGCTCGGGCATCGCTAACTCGACCACAGACCGCAAGAATAGCCCATGCGCATCGCGATTTCCGGGCGTACCAAGCCGCAGTCGGTGAATTGAGATTCAATTACGCGCCCGCAAGCGGGAATGACGAGTTGAGAGCGTTGTCAGTCTGCTCAAGACTGAGCTCAGTAAACATGCGCGGCAAGCTAGGCATCAGACCTGTGCCGGTAGTCCCGCGAGCACCTTGTCCAGCGTGATCGGATAGTCGCGGACACGTATGCCACACGCGTTGTAGACGGCATTCGCCACTGACGCCCCGGCGCCGCAGATGCCGAGTTCGCCGATGCCCTTGCTCTTCAACGGATTCGCCTTGTCGTCGAGTTCCGGCAGGAAGATCGCATCGACATCCGGGATGTCGGCATGCACAGGCACATGATACTGAGCCAGATCGTTGTTCACGAACATGCCGTAGCGCTTGTCCAGCACCATATCCTCTTCTAGAGCCGCGCTGACGCCAAAGATCATGCCACCGATCGCCTGAGACCGCGCCGTTTTTGCATTCAGCACCCGACCGGCCGTGAACACTCCCAGCATGCGTCGCACACGGATTTCTCCCGTGTCGATGTCCACGCCCACTTCGGCAAACTGGGCACCGTAGGATTGCTGGGAGTAGTCCTTCAGCGTCGCCCCCGGCTGGATCGAACCGTCCGCTTCGATGCCCCCGTTACCCACGAGACTCCTCACCGGTTTCGACACGCCGCCGAACGAGATGTTCCCATTAGCAAAGCTTGCGGATGCCGAATCCATCCCCGCGGCGCGCGCCAGCTTTCCACGAAGGTTCATGCATGCCTCGAACACACCGGAGCCGGAACTGGCGGCGCCGAACGAACCGCCAGAGCCTGAAGCCATCGGATACGCCGTATCACCCAGCTGCATGCGCACCCTTCCAGGCGGTACGCCGAGCATCTCCGAGGCGATTTGCGTCAGGATCGTATAGGTCCCCGTTCCGATGTCCGTCATCGCCGTCCGTACCGTGACGATCCCGTCGGGATCGAGCCTGACGCTGGCCGATGACCGTTGCAGCGGATTGCCGCGTGTCGCGGACGCAACCCCGATGCCGACCAGCCAGTTTCCGTCCCGCACCTGACCACGCCTTGCCTGACGCCTCTCCCACCCGAACCGTCGCGCACCTTCCTTTAGGCATGGGATTAGATGGCGGCTCGAAAATGGAATATGGCGCTCCGGGTCCTCGGTTGGTTCATTGCGTATCCGCAATTCGATCGGATCGAGGTTCAGCTTCTCCGCCAGCTCATCCATGGCGCATTCAAGTGCCATCAGCCCCACTGCCTCGCCTGGCGCGCGCATCGAGGAGGCAACTGGAATGTCCAGCGGCACCAGGCGATGACGTGTCAGCCGATTGGCCCCCGCATACAGCGTCCGGGTCTGCAGCGCAGCTCCTTCAAACGTTTGCTCCGTCGGCAGATTTCCGGAAAACACGTCGTGTCCGATCGCCTGGATGCGCCCGTTTTGGTCCGTGCCGATCCGGATGTGCTGGATCGTGTCGGAGCGATGCGTCGTCACCATGAAAATCTGCTGCCGTGTCAGCGCGGTCTTCACGGGCCGCTTGAGCTGCCGCGCGGCGATGGCCGCCAGGATGGCATCCGCATTCACCCAAAGCTTCGAGCCGAACCCACCGCCGATGAAGGGGCTCACCAGCCGCACGTTCTCCGGCGGCATTTTCAGGGTCCTCGCCACCGCCGCCACGCCCTGGTTCAGCATCTGGTTCGACGTGTGCAGCGTCAGCTTGTCGCCGTCCCATATCGCGAGCGTGGCGTGCGGCTCCATCATCGTCTGGCTCTGCAATGGCGTCGTGTAGGTGACGTCGACCTGCACAGGTGCCTCGGCGAACGCCGGTGCGAAATTACCCACTGCACTGTCCGGCGGCACGTTACTGCCTTCGGGAACATGCGCCCGCGGTAATCCATCCCGCAGAGCGAAGGTGCCCCGTGCGGCTTCATAACTGACCCGCACCGCGTAGCCGGCGGCGCGCGCCTGTTCGAATGTTTCAGCCACCACGAATGCGACGGGCTCGCCATAGTACGACACATCCGGGCCAACCAGCACCGGATGCGCGATATGGTGATTCCCCGTCCCCTGCTCGGGCGCGTTCAGATAGGTCAGGACCAGGAGTACGCCTGGCATTCGCTCCGCGACACGGATGTCGATCGAGCGGATACGACCCTTGCCGATTGATGCCTGCACCACAAAGCCATAGGCCGTTTGCGGCCCTTGCTCGACCTCATAGGCATAGACCGCGCGGCCGCTGACCTTAAGCGGCCCGTCGACGCGATCCATTGGCTTGCCAACAATGCCATTCGGCTGGTCGTCCAGCGGCGTCATCCCGATGGGTTTGTTCATCTGCATGGAACAGGCTCCTTCAGGCGCGTGTGATGTCGCTCAGCACCGCGGAAAGGCTCCGCCGCGCCAGTGGAATCTTGAAATCGTTGGAACCGTAGCCGCGGGCTCCATCGAGCAATGCAGTAGCCGCGGCATCGAAGCTGCGCACATTTGCCGGCGAACCGTTCAGCGTCGCCTCGGCCCGTCCGACCCGCCACGGCTTGGGCGCCAATCCGCCACACGCAATACGCGCCGAGCGAATGCGCCCGCCGACCACATCGACCACCGCAGCCACGGACACCAGTGCGAACGCATAGGAAGCCCGGTCGCGAATCTTCCTGTAGATCTGTCGGCCCGGCGGCGATGGCAACAATGTCACCGCGGTAATCAGTTCGCCTGCCTCCAGGTTGGTGTCGAGCTGCGGTGTCGTTCCCGGCAAACGGTGGAAATCGGCAATGGGGATGACGCGAGATTTGCCCGAGCCATCAATCGTCTCCACGCCGGCGTCCAGCGCGCGCATCGCCACCGCCATGTCGGAAGGATTAGTTGCGATGCATTGGTCACTGCCGCCTAGGACCGAGAGCATGCGGTTGAAGCCTGCCATGGCCGCACAACCGGAGCCAGGAACGCGCTTGTTGCAGGGCTTGCTGATATCATAGAAATACGAACAACGCGTACGCTGCATCAGATTTCCGCCAGTCGTGGCCTTGTTGCGCAGTTGCGCGCTCGCGCCCGCCAGCAGGGCGCGGCTGAGTACCGGATAGCGCTCGCGGACACGAGTATCGGCGGCAAGGTCGCTGTTGCGCACCAAGGCGCCGATGCGCAATCCGCCATCCGGAGTGTCTTCGATCCTGTCCAGGTCCAGCCGGTTGATGTCCACCAGGCGGGCTGGCGTTTCGACCTCCAGCTTCATCAGGTCGAGCAGATTGGTGCCGCCCGCGATGATACGGGTGTTGGGCTGGGCGGAAGCCGCGGCGGCCTGCATCAGCGAGCCGGCACGCTGGTACGTGAAGGCCTTCATGCCCGCACTCCTCCCCCCTGCTTGATGGCGGCCACGATGTTCGGGTAGGCGGCGCAGCGGCAGATGTTGCCGCTCATCCGCTCACGGATCTCCACATCAGAGAGTGCGGGATGCTCAACCGACAAATCGTCGGTGACATAGCTCGGCATCCCGAGCTGGCTTTCCCTCAGCATGCCGACCGCGGAGCAGATCTGGCCGGATGTGCAATAGCCGCATTGGAAGCCGTCATGCTCGACGAACGCAGCCTGCATTGGATGCAGCGTTTCACCGTCGGCGAGGCCCTCAATCGTAGTAATTGTCTGGCCATCATGCATGACTGCCAGTGTCAGGCAGGAATTGATGCGCTGTCCCTCCAGCAGCACAGTGCAGGCGCCGCACTGGCCGTGGTCGCAGCCCTTCTTCGTGCCGGTCATGGCAACGTGCTCGCGCAGGGCGTCCAGCAACGTGGTGCGCGGGTCGAGCTGTAATTGGTGGGCATGGCCGTTGATGATGAGCGTGACGTCGACAAGCGCATCGAGTTCGGACGCGCCAGCCGCGTCATTGGCTGGAACAGTACCGGCGGCATTCGCCGCGAACGGCAGGCTGGTCAACAGCAAGGCACCTGCGACGGCGCCGCCGGTACCGAGCACCTGCCGCCGTGTCACGGCCGGGCTTGTCTGCCCATCTTCATCGGTCATTGCTCAAGGCTCCTTGCATTACGGGCTCGATATGTCATCCGCCAGGCACGGCACCTGTCAGAAAGTGAAAAGGCATCGCCGAGATAGGATCGCTTTCAACATCCGAATCATGTCTCGAATGGATCAGCACATGCCGTAGATGGATAAGCACATTATCCGTGGCGCGCTGTGGATCAGCACGGCGTTCTGTTGGACATTCTTGTGCAGGAACAACGGTATGGCGCGGGTCCCGAGTGGTTTCTTCAAGCGGCTGCTGCAAGAGTTGCTATGGATGGGCTCGCGCTTGCGATCGAGTTCGCGGCTGCGCATGCCGCCATGCTTGGGGTGCGACATGTCGCGTCGCATCTGGAGTATTGCTTTGGTTTACTGACCAGCGGGTGCCGAACGGTACTGGCGAAGCAGCAGACGCTGAGCGCCGTTGTGAGCGATGCCGGCTATCCCGAGTGGGCGGTTCCAGAAGGCATCGCGCATCTCGTCGAGAAATCGTTCGTGATTCCTGAAATCGATCGCAGTCCAGCGGCCGGTGGGCGCTGCCTGAGACGATAAGAGCCTATGCTTTGGAAAAATTGCTGGAGAGCGGTGAGGCTGACGCAACCGCGCGACGCCACGCGAGGTTCTATCGCAGTCTATTCGGGTCGGCCGGCAACTCGCAGTCGCAACATTCGAACGACCGCTTTGGATCCACAACCTTCTGGGCGAAGTATGAAACAGGTAACGCCAGCCAGGCACTGACAAGTGTGAACAGCACACTCCTGGCGAACAACCTGGTGCCACGCGACGTGCTCTGACTCACAAAGACCAGAATCGATGGGTTGAGCGGCAAGCGAAACCCATCAGCTTTCCAGTCACGTCGAAAATGCTCTAATTCCACTATTCAATGACGGCGACCCATTCGCTCCAACCGTCATGGCCGGCCGCCGAGCCGGCCATCACTCACAGCGGCACAATGGTGCCGATGTATACCGATGGCCGGGTCCGATCCCCGGGACAAGCCCGGCCATGACGGCGGTTTGGACGGCTCAGGAATGCATTTCGATCTTATGTTAGCCCCTATGGGGACAAGCCCGGGGACTTCGGCCCGGCCATGACGACAGGGCGACAGATAAGTCAGGATCAGTGAGCTTTGGTATAACCCGCAACGACAGCGAAGGGCGGCCCCAGGGGCAATCGCATTTGAATTTCCGGCTGCTGCACGTCTGTCTGCGCGACAGCTTTGGCAGGAAAAGCCACGCTGCCGGATGGCAAGCGCCAGCCGAATCCGATCGCCCTGAGGGCGACACTATGCCGGCTTCTATCCGTTGGATTCCATCCACCAGGTTGCGTCAAAGCACGTGATCCACCGACGTGACAGCCGCCCCGTCCAAGAAGCACAGAATACTGATTTAATCTCTTTCGCTTTTGGCCCACGAACCCTTTTGCCAAACCCCGCGTTTTATCACGAAACGGAAGGCAGAAACCGATGGCCAATCTCACGCACGTCCTTCATGCCAAGGCAATCGACCTGGGTCGGCTCGCGATCCGCGCCACCACCGCGGCCGGCAGCGGCCATCCGACGACCGCCCTGTCACTCGCGCATCTCGTTTCTGTGTTGATGTACCGTGTGATGCGCTGGACGCCGGCTGATCCCAGTAACCCAGGGTCCGACCGGCTGGTCCTGAGCGAGGGGCACGCGGTGCCGATCATTTATGCCGCATGCACTGATCTCGGCGTCGCGTTCGAGCCAGACGGCAAGCGCCGGGCGATGACCGAGCGCGACCTGATGACGCTCCGCGAGATCGGCTCGGCGATCGACGGCCATCCCAATCCGGTGCTTGGCTTTCCATTCTTCGACGCTGCGACCGGGTCGCTCGGCCAGGGCTTGTCGGTGGCGGCGGGGCTCGCGTGCGCGGCGCGCATCGACGGCGTGCCGAAGCGTATCTTCTGCCTCATCGGCGACGGCGAGTCGCGCGAAGGACAGAACTGGGAGGCGTTGGATTTTTGCGCCGATCATCACCTCGGCGGGGTAGTCGCCATCTTCAATTGCAACACGCTGGGCCAGAGCGACTATGTCTCGTCGGCACAGGACTGGGAGCATCTCGCGGCAAAGGCGGCGGCGTTCGGCGCGCGCACGGAAATCATCGACGGCCACGATCCGGAGGCAATCGAACGCGCGCTCCGCATCGAGGAGGATGGGCGGCCGCTTGCGATCATCGCGCGCACCGTCAAGGGATGGGGCGTGCCAAGCCTCGGCGGCCCCGGCCATCACGGCACGCCGGTGAAAGCCGAGGCGCTGGCGGGCGTGCTCGCCGAGCTGGAGGAAACGGCGCGGCACCTGGGCGTTACCGATATCGGCGCGCAGGACTTCGCCGCGCTCAAGATCGAGCCACCCGCTGCGGCGCCGGCGGCCCACGCCGCGCCACGCGCACCCCTGAGCTTCGGCGCAGCGCTCGCCAAGAACCCGGCGTTGGCGTCGGCAAAGAAGATTTCCCCGCGCCGCGCCTACGGCATGGCGCTCGCGGCGCTCGGCGACGCCAACGAGGCTGTGGTGGCGCTCGACGCCGATGTGAAGAACTCGACCTATGCCGAAACCTTCGCCAAGGCGCATCCCGACCGCTACTTCGAGGCGCGCATCGCCGAGCAGAACATGGTGTCGGCGGCAGCCGGATTGGCAGCCGGCGGGAAGATCGCGTTCGTCAGCACGTTTGGCCGCTTTCTCGAACGCGCCTTCGACCAGATCGAGATGGCGATCATCGGCGGGGCGAGGATCAAGCTCGTCGGCACGCATGTCGGCGTGACGCTCGCGGCCGACGGGCCGAGCCAGATGGCTTTGGCCGATGTCGGCTTCACACGGGCACTCGCGCACGCAAAGGACGCCAAGGGCCGATCGCTCGTGGTGCTGACGCCGTCGGACGCCGTCAGCGCCTATAAGCTTATACTGGCCATGGCGGAGTATGACGGCCCGGCCTACCTGCGCGCGGTCCGCGGCGATCTGCCGATACTCTATCGCGACGACGACTCCTTTCCGATGCACGGCTCGAAGGTCGTGCGCCGGGCCGAAGCTCCGGCGGTCGTGCTGGCGGCGTCCGGCTATCTCGTCCATTCCTGCCTCGAAGCGGCCGCTGCGCTCGAGCAGCGCGGCATCGCGGCCGCGGTCGTGGACGCGTATGCCCTGCCGCTCGATGCCACGCCGATCCTGGAAATGGCGCGGCAGGCCCGCGCGGCGATCCTCGCAGTCGAGGACAACTACGTGGGCGGACTCGGCAGCGAACTCGCCGAGGCGTCGGCTGCACTTGCCGCGCCGGTTACCGTGGAAAACCTAGGCGTGCGACGCCTGCCGAAGAGCGGCCGCACCCCCGACGACGTGCTCGGATATGTCGGCCTGTCGGTGTCCGAGATCGCCGCCGCAGCGGAAAGGCTGGCGCGCCGCAGCAGCACCTAGCCGGCGCGGAACGCGGGCGAAGGGACGATCGCCAACCGATCGTCTTCGCCCGCCCGGCGCTGCTCGCGGCGTTCACTGAAGCGACCTGGGGTTCCACGATGGGCATGATCGTTTCGGCTAACGTCGGACTCCCGCAGGACGTCGCGTGGCAGGGCAGAACTGTCCGGACAGCGGTATGGAAGACGCCGGTGACCGGGAGGATTTTCGCCCGCCGGCTCAATCTTGATGGCGATGGCCAAGGCGACCTCCACGGCCATGGCGGCGAGCAACGTGCGATCATGGTCTACCAGCTCGAGTCCTACCGCTACTGGGCGAGCTATCTTGGGCGGTCGGATCTTCTGCCCGGGAATTTCGGCGAGAACCTCACAGTTGAGGGCCTCGCCGATAACCAGGTCTGCATCGGCGATCGCTTTCGTATCGGCAACGCCGTCGTCGAGATCAGCCAGCCACGCGACACCTGCTATCGCGTCGGCATCAGGCTGAACCACCCGGAGATTGCTGCGCTGCTGGTTTCCCACCACCGGCCCGGCTTTTATTTCCGCGTCATCCAGGAAGGTGAGATCGGCGCCGGCGACCGCGTCGAGAAGCTCTCTGATGGCCCCGAGAGCATGACCGTCGCTGAGATCGATGCGCTCCTCTATTCGGCGGACCACTCGCTCGAAGGCCTGCGCCGCGCAGTCCGAATTCCGGCCCTCAGCCTGGACTGGCAGGGCTCGATGCAGGCCCTGCTCACCGCTGCCGAAGCGGGAGGCAAAACCGGCAATGCTGGCCTTGGACTCGGCGCGTCGGCGCCCCTCGCGTGGCGTGGCTTCCACCCGGTCGTCGTCGTCGCTTCACGCGAGGAAAGCGCGGACGTCCGATCGTTCGAGTTCGCTGCCGATGATGGTTCGCCGCTACCACCGGCGCTCCCTGGTCAATACATCATGGTCCGCATGAAACCGGACCTGGATGCTCCTCCCGTCACCCGAAGCTATTCGCTGTGCGGTCCGCCTGGGAACCCCACCTATCGGATTGCCGTCAAGAACGAGCAAGGCCTCGCAAGCGGCTTTCTCCACCAAAGCGTACGGGCAGGCAGTCACCTGGAGATCAGCGCTCCTCGTGGCTCGTTCACGCTCGCGGCCGCTGCGACTCCCATCGTCCTTATCAGCGCCGGTGTCGGCGTCACGCCGATGCTGGCAATGTTGCATGGTGCGGGTGCAACAGACATCGGCGCGTCGCGGGCGGTCTGGTGGCTGCATTCCGCCCGCGATCGGGCGCACCATTCGTTCGCCAAGGAGGTGGACGATCTGCTCGTTGCGCTCCATGCGTCCCATCGCTGCGTAACCTACAGTCGGCCTGAGCCGGCAGACATGCTCGGACAGGACTTCGATCGACCAGGCCATCTTTCGCTCGAGTTGTTCCGCGAGTTCGGGATTCCCCTGGACGCGGATTTCTATCTATGTGGTCCGTCCAGCTTCCTCGAGGATTTCCAGAAAGGCTTGGCGGCATGGGGCATTCCCTGGCCCCGGGTCCACGTCGAAGTGTTCGGGCCCACGGCCAGTAAAACGCCGGGCATCGCCAGCGTCGCCGCGGCCTTATCTCATCGTCCCAACGGCCCCGCTGGCAGCGGACCCACGGTGACGTTCTCGCGAAGCGGTCTCGCCGTGCCATGGGACACCCGCTTTGGCAGCCTGCTCGAATTGGCCGAGGCCTGTGCGGTTCCCGTGCGTTGGGCCTGCCGATCAGGCGTTTGCCACAACTGCGAAAGTGGCTTGATCGAAGGCGAGCTTGCCTACGCCCCAGAGCCGTTGGACCCACCAGCCGAAGGCAATGCGCTCATCTGCTGCTCGGCGCCAAAAACCGCCGTAGAGCTCGATCTCTAGTGCTCGGACGCAGGGATGTAATCCAATCCCCTCCCAACGTTTCAGTGCGCACCCAGGGTGATCGCCTGAATGGACGGAGCGGTGGCTTCGCAGCGCGGCAAGGTAAGTATAACCACCGATTGCACGGATAGAAGGATAAGCCACGGATTTACACGGAAAGAAGATTATGGCGCTTCGCGCAAACGTTCTATCCTGCGGCGCGTAGCGCAATAATATGTCTCCGCGTAATCCGTGGCTTACCCTTCTATCCGTGTAATCTGTGTTATTGCTTGCTTGCCTGGAACGCACGCTGCCATGGACCAATCGAGCGATTGCCCTGAGTGCGCACCCCTGGGTTTCCCCTTGCGCGGGAATGACAGTGCGGTCATCGGTCATCGGCATCTCACCCCGGGCAAAACATGATCGCCCGACGTAACTACCCTCTCTGTTGCGATATGATAATTTTGACCGCGACTGATCACGACTTCGTCATAACAATGGCCTAGCCAGATACAACCCGGCTAATCTTGACGCAGAACGTGCGGGGGACGTCCGTTGCCGGACAGTCATATCGGGCGACGTGGATGGACTCACGTCACCATGTGCCGGACTGCGGTCCGAATTATTGACCCTGGCTCCCATATAGGTTCCGACCGTTACTATCCGCAGGAATACCGCCGCATCGGGCATGCATCAATATGACCAGCACGCACGGTGGATGTACCCTCCCGAACCAATGTATCGGCACAATAAACGCCGAAGAAAGCTGTGTCATCGCAGCCCGATTGCTTGAACCCCAGAGCAACCGCGCAATGCGCGCAGCCAGGACCACTGGACGGAAACGAAACGTTTTAGCCTTACTGGTTGCGCTCACGCTGATCATTGCCTCGCCCACGCAGTGTCTCGCCGACGAAGGCCGCGTCAATTTCTGGCTGCCCGGCCTGTTCGGCAGCCTTGCCGCGGTCCCTGCCGAGCCTGGGCCGTCCTTCGCAAGCCCGACGTGCGCATCCCGCGCACGGTGGTCACAACCACAGATGATCGACAGCGGCATGAGCCATACCGGCTTCCGCCGTGTCTACCGGCACGACCAGAACAAAGGGAAAAGTTATGGCGACCGACAATAAGCGACCCACACACATCGACCGCCGCGCGATGCTGCTTGGCGGAACATCGGTTATCGCTGCCACAAGCTTGATCCCGGATGCACGTGCCCAGGGGACCAACCAAGGTCAACCGGCGCAGCGGCCCTCGACTGCCGGCGGCAAGCCCAACATCCTCGTCATCATGGGCGATGATATCGGCCAGACCAACATCAGCGCGTATGCGTTTGGTGTCGTCGGCTATAAGACGCCGAACATCGACCGGATCGCCCGCGAAGGCATGATGTTCCCCGATTACTACGCCGAGAACAGTTGCACCGCCGGGCGCTCCTCCTTCATCACCGGACAAACACCGAAGCGCACCGGGCTCTCGAAGGTCGGCATTCCAGGAGCGCCGATCGGCCTTCAGGCTCGTGATATCACAATCGCCCAGGCGCTGAAGCCGTTAGGTTACGCCACAGGCCAATTCGGCAAGAACCACCTCGGTGACCGCAACGAATACCTCCCCACGGTCCACGGCTTCGATGAATTCTTCGGCAACCTGTACCATTTGAACGCCGAAGAAGAGCCCGAACGCCCCTACTGGCCTGCCGACGACAAGCAATATGTCGACAACAATTCGCCGCGCGGCGTGCTGCGCACGAAGGCGACCGACGTCGACGATCCAACGATGCAGCCGCACTGGGGACGCGTGGGCAAGCAGACGATCGAGGATACCGGTCCGCTCGACCGCAAACGGATGGAAACGATCGACGACGAAACAACCGTCGCGGCCATCGATTACATGGGACGGCAGGCCCGCGCCAACAAGCCATTCTTTGTCTGGATGAACACGACCCGCATGCACGTTTTCACCCATGTGCGCGCCTCGATGCGCGGCCAAAGTGGCATGAAGGGCAACGAATACGCCGACGGCATGATCGAGCACGACGGCGACGTGGGCAAACTGCTGAAGGCGCTGGACGATCTGGGCATCACCGACAACACAATCGTGATTTATACCACCGACAACGGACCCAATCAGTTCTCCTGGCCGGACGCCGCGACCACCCCATTCCGCAGCGAGAAGGACACCAATTGGGAGGGCGCGTTCCGCGTGCCCGCAATGGTGCGCTGGCCAGGCCATATCAAGGCGGGTGAAGTTTCGACCCAGATCTTCTCCGGCCTCGACTGGTTCCCAACGCTGCTGGCGGCAGCAGGCGACAACACGATCAAGGATCGACTGCTCCAGGGAACCGATATCGGCGGCACGACCTTCAAGGTTCACCTCGACGGCTATAACCAGCTCGATTTCCTGACCGGCAACGACAAGACCGGGCCGCGAACCGACTTCGCCTACTTCGACGACGACGGCGATCTGGTGTCCTACCGTCACGCCGACTGGAAAGCAGTGTTCGAGGAGCAAAAGAAGCCTGGCGGCTTCCCGGTATGGTACGAGCCGCTTACCGTCTATCGCATACCGAAGATCTTCAACCTGCGCATGGACCCGTACGAACGCGCGGATGTCGTTTCCGACCAATATGACGACTGGCGGGTAAAGAACGCCTACCTGATGGGATGGATGAACCTCAAGGCCGCGGCTTTCCTTCAGACCTTTATAAAATACCCGCCAAGCCAGGCGCCGGCCAGCTTCACGATCGATCAGGTTCAACAGGGCATCAATCGCCAGATTGAACAGCTAAGCACAAAGGGAGGTGTGACGGATTGAGGTTCTGACGATGCAATCGCCCATCGAATAGGGAGGTAACCCATGCGACATATACGTTTGTGTATGACGGCGGCACTTTGCCTGGCCACATATTGCGGGCCGGGTCGTGCGGCCGTCACCCAGGATTTGTTCCAGGTTCGCTCGACCGGTGACCTGGTCGATCTGTGTACGGCCGCGCCATCCGATCCGATGGGCACCGCCGCACTGAATTTCTGTCACGGCTTCGGTGTGGGCGCATATCGTGTGCTGGAAGAACTCAACCGAGCTCGCAAGCAGCCAATGTTCTGCATGCCTGATCCGATGCCCACCAGGAATGAGGCAGTGGCAAGCCTCATACAATGGGCCAAGGCCAATCCGGACCAGCTCAACACTGCTCCCCAGGATGGTGTCGCTGCCTTCCTGTCGAGCCAGTACCCGTGCCAGCACAAGAAATGAGTTGGGGGACGCATACGATGAAGACGACCACATCACTCATGGTTTGCGCACTCGCGCTCACCGGCTGCTCAGGCATGACCGATACGCAGCAGCGCGCGCTGTCGGGCACCGCGATCGGCGCTGGTGGAGGAGCAATTCTTGGCGCCATCGGTGGCAACGCGGCACTCGGCGCCGTGGCGGGCGCCGGCGCCGGCCTGATCGGAGGCCTGATCTATGACAACGTCAAAAAGAACGAGCAGGCGTCGTACCAGCAAGGCTACAACGCGGGCCGCCATTCGTCGTCCAGTGGCTATTGAACATCAGGAGATCGAGACCCCTCCGTCACCCACCGGTAACTGCGATAACCGTTTCCTTGATCTTCGCCTTGGCGAAATTGCCCATCGTAGTCAGATCAAGGTGCGGGACATTCGGCAACTCGCCGGCCGCGACCAAGCAGTCGACAATAGCCGGCCCCTGGCCTTGAGCGCCTTGTCAATGGCATCGTGCAACTCGCTCGGTTTTTCGGCCCTGAAGCCTACCGCACCGCAGGCGCGCGCCAACGCCACATAATCCGGATTGGGAAAGTCGATGATCTCGCCCGGTGTCGAAGACGAACACGGCATCGCGTCCCACGCCTTGCGTTCAGTGGTCATGCGATCGAACAACCCGCTGTCGCTCTTCGGCTTTACCGGATCCAGCAGCGACTTCACCGTCGGCCGCACCGAGCCCTCTGTGATTTCCTGCGGTGCCCACAACTACCGCTCAGATATAGAGCTACAAGCCGACTCGCTTTTACAATTTTGCCATAAATGTATCGAAATACGAAAGTTCAACATTCTCTGCGGTAATTGGACTGGGCTCCTGCGGCCACCTGCAAGTGATGCCGAATCCAAAGTTCGAGGCGAAGCAACCTTGGGGGAAGAGCATAGGCGCTGACTTAAGGTCGACGGCGTCCAAAATCATCGTCATGGCCGGGCGCGTCCCGGCCACCCGTACCATTCCACTGCCGCGACGGGTGTCCAGGACGCGCCCGGCCATGACGATCGGTGGGGTCAGCGCAATGGGCCTCTGGTATGAGCGTCTTTTTCATCCACGGCGGGTCGGCCACCGTCGGCCGGTGGCCAACTCGCAACGACCCTGTCATCGAGGCGAATTCTGGTTCAGGACACTAACCGCCACTCATCCGTCCAAACACCATCGCGTCGCGATTTTGCTGCATCAGCGACGTGATGCTCGGGACTTTTTCGAGGCCAAGGCCACGCGGCGCCGCGTCTTCCGCGCCTTGCACAACGTGAGCGTAGCTCTCGCCAGCCACTTTCTCCCATTTGCCGGCAGGCTTGCGCACCTCCAGGTTGACTACCGTCGCCTTCAGCACAAGACGCACAATGGGGTCCTTCGGCGCGCCCGGCTTTGTCAGGCTCGGATGCCCTGCGATGACCCGCCAGCCATTCGCCAACGCCCAGGCGGTCAGTTCTTCCTTTGTCAATTCCGATATCCTCTCCGGTTTGCATCCGCCTCAGGAACGCGACGATCGATTCCCCTTGCTCCCCTGCTCTGACCGCGCCCGCCACAACGCCATGTCCGCTTCCTTGCTGAATGCCACCCGGACGCCTGTGCTGCCCCGGCTCACGCGGATCTTCCCGCCATTCCGCGCCTTGTGCTCGGCCAGCCATTTCACGACTTCCGGATCCTCGCTGCTCCTGCCTTCGAACTCGAGCACTCCGACGATCTCTTCCTCTTTGCGGCGCTTTACCATGATGCATGCTTTCGTGCAGTTTCTCGGCCGGCGTGTCGCCTGTCTCGACGGGCCATTCAGCGACCCGCATTGCGAGCCACGGCGATTCGTCCGTCTGTCACCTGCGACTGGATGTCGGCT
>CAVTEC010000101.1:0-37726 GCA_963733475.1 uncultured Alphaproteobacteria bacterium
GAAAGGCCTCGCCCAGCCCCGCGGGGTGAGCCTGGGACGCAGAGGACGGTTATCGCCCCGGCCGTCCCGCGGGTCTTCCGGCTACGAGACCGATCTGGCTCGCCTGCTTCCCTCACGAACCCCGTCGGCGAGTGCTGGCTGAACCCGGTGCGCGCTCCCGGCAACCTCGCCGGCCATCGGCGATCCAATCCGGGCAGGCCGGGGACCAGCGAGCAGCTGCTCTAGGGGCACCGAATCGTGCACGTATCCCTGAGGTTGCCGCAGTCCCCGATGTCGGCGTCGCCTACCCGCGGTGTGCCGCAGGCCTGTCCGCGGCGATCGTGGCCTGCCCGGCCTGGGCCCGCCGAGGACCCCTGGCATAGCGGCCGTCGCGGAAATCAGGGCAACTGCCCGCCGTCACCTCGCCGTGAGGTCTTGCCGTAGCACTGCGCCGCTCGCCTTCCCGCCTGAGCTTCGTGCTTGGGTCGCGTCGCGGGATCCAGTATCCCGCGGCCATCGTGATGACGGAGCTGAGGCCTTCGCGGTGCGGCAGGGCACCTGTCCGATGCCGGGCGGCACGCGCACCGGACGCGGCCGCGCGCGCCTTGCATCTTGACGCGGTGGCTACCAAAGTTGATCACTTCAAGATCACAACAGGCCCCTGACCTGTGGAGCTATGGGGATTCGAACCCCAGACCTCTTGCATGCCATGCGAATCCGACACGAGTCTGGACGAGTCCGTGCTCAAAGCTGGAATGGCCGTCTACCTGCGGGAATCCGGGCCGGAGGAGTCTGGACGGCGGCCGGCGCGTGCCTGCACGGTGGCTACCAGAATGTCCCCGGACGGACTCGTGATCAGCTCGTGTTCGATGACTCGAACATCTGAGCGACATCCCGGCGCGCCGCGTCTACGAGTGATCGATAGGCGCGTATCCCCTCCGGGTGGATGAGCAGGAGATTGAGGCACCAGCGCTAGCAGGAAGGGAGGAGCTCGCCTGCGACCCGCAGGCAAATCATCCTCGACCAGGAAAGAACACAAGGAACCGTGGAACGGGGGTGTCGCCGGCCCTGCGGTGTGCCGCAGGCCTGTCAGCAGCGATCGTGACCTGCCCGGCCGCGCCCTCGGGCCTCCGGCGTGGCGGCTGTCGCGGAAACTAGTACGGCAGCAGCCATTGGGGTTGTGACCTGTGATGAGGCGAAGGTAGCCCGGTCGCGGGAGGCGTGCAGCCGCCTCGCGATCATGCGTTTGTGAAGACAACAGAACCGAGGCGGCTGCTGCCGTCAGGATAGGCGCGCGCCTGGGCAGGCGTAAGCGCGGGGAGTTGCTCGGGCCGCCGAGACCATGTTTCTGTTCGGGTGGAGCCGTGGCTGCAGGCCGGGAAGTACGTCGCCGCGGTGAGCAGCGGGCTGCCGAGGCGGAACGGCTGGACGATCGCTGAGCACGCCGGGGACCGGACGCTGGACCCCAGCGAGCGGCTGCTGAACAGGGCTGTCTGGGGATGCGTCCGCGGGGATGAGCGTGGTGCGCCGGTTCGCGGTGGCCGGCCTGGACCAGGCTGCCCGCTGCGGCGGGCGGCGCCAGGGGCTGGCGGTCGGGGCGCTGGATGAGACCGGGCAGGTCAAGCAGGGCCGGGCCACGGCCGGGTCGTCGCAACGGTCCGGTCAAGCCCGGCTCATCTACTAACACGAATAGGAGATAGCGACTGTTCATGGTGGCGCTGACGATCAGATGCCCGCGGCCGTCGCCCGCGTTGGACCGGGCCAGTCAGGGGGCCTGCCAGTCGGCGAGCGGTGTCCCCCGCCGGGTTCTCGCCAGGATCGCCAGCCTTTGCAAGACGCGTGCTGGTTTCAGAGCTGCAGCAGCGTCTGCCGCAAAGCGTTGTGATCAGCGAGATTGGCGCTGTGTCGGCTCCAGAGGACGCGACGATCACGCTCAACGTGCAGCGGCTCGATGAAGACGCCGGTGGCAACCGGGTACGTACAGGCTCAGGCCGGAGTGAGATTTAAGGGCAAAGGCACGCCAGGACCGGCGGAACTTTCACTTCAGCATACGACCCACAGCGCCAGACGTAGCTGGCGAAGTTCCAGCCATCAGCGCTGCTGTCGGCCAATTGGCGGATGGCCTGGTATCCATGCTGGTGGCGGGTCCGCAAGGCCGATGACGGTGAGCGCTTCGAACGCCGTCTCGCCATCGCAGCTCTGCGAATGCCCTGGATGCGGGCTGTTCCAGACGATGCCCGCTCGGTCGCGCGGGATGACAGCTTATTGCGACCGCTGCTCCACGGACCCTGCATCGCACCACCACCCACGCGCTTGATCATAGCATGGCGCTCACGCTTGCCGCTCTGATCCTGCTCATCGTGATGTGCACGACCACGCTGATGAGCGTGCAGACCGCGGGCATCGCCGACAGCGCCTATCTGCTATCCGGCCCGGCCGAACTCGTTGCGCGCGACATGGCGCCGCTCGCCATTGTTGTGGTGTTTGCGACGGTGCCTGCACCGCTTGGAAAGCTGGTCGGCACGCTCTACGTGCTGATCAGACTCGATGAGGCAACCCCACCCGGCCATCTGCGCCGGGTGTTCGTGCTGGCCGAGCAGTTGCGTCCCTGGTCGATGATCGAGGTGTTCGTCTTTGGGGTATTCGTCGCCTACATGAAGCTCGGAGAGTCGTGACGATCACGCTCGACGCAGGCGTCGATGCGCTGTCCGCGTTGACCGTCGTCCTGATCTGGGCCGATAGCGCGCTGGATCGCGAGGCCATATGGAACCGGCTCGATCGAAGAGGGCAAGGCGATAATCTCGCCGCGTCGGCGGCCTACCCAACCGGCGCTGCCGGCTGTGAGGTCTGCCGGCTGGTTGGCACGTCACACCAGGACCACTCGCGCTGCCTGCGTTGCGATAGCCCCCTGCATCACCGCAAGCCCGACAGCGTGGCACGCACCTGGGCGTTGGTCATTGCCGCCGCGGCTGTACGTGCCGGCGAATTATTTCCCGGTCCTGACCGTCATGCAGTCGGCGCCGGGTCCCCAAGCACGATCATCGGCGGCGTGGAAGAACTCGTGCAGTCCGGCATGTACCCGCTCGCCGCTCTGGTGTTCTTCGCCAGCATCGCCGTCCCGATGCTTAAGCTCGTGGGTCTGACCGTCATGCTGGTCACCACGCAGATGGGCCGCTCGGGGTGGCTACGCGACCGGACGCGGCTCTACCACGCTGTGCGTTGGATCGGCCGCTGGTCGATGATCGACATTTTCATGGAAGCATTGCTTGGGGCGTTGGTGAAATTCGGCAACGTGATCACGATTGAACCCGGTATCGGTGCCATGGCCTTCTGCGGCGTAGTCATTCTGACGATGTTCGCGGCCGAGATTTTCGATCCGCGCTTGATGTGGGATGCAGCGGGACGGCCTGCTTTGGGTACCACGGCTCATGCCCGATAGCGGTGACAGCGGGAGCACGGATCCTGAGAGTAGCCAGAAGGACTGAGGTTCAAGAAAATCCCATCCGGCCGATTGAGCGCCGCAAGCTCATAGGCAGCCGCTGATCAAGTATCACGCCTCCAACCGATCCTGCGGTCGCGGAGCTGATCGCGGAAGTCAGTGATTGATCGCTCGACGTGGCGCGGCTCATCCGCTGCCTCCGCCAAACCGGGATGCGCATGGCCGAGAGGCCGTCACCGTTCAGACGTATCGGCTTCATGACTTGAGGCACGCATTTTCCGTCGCATCACTGGTCGGCGATCCGGACTGCATCTACCGGCTCTGAGAACACCTCGGGCACACGCTGGTCTCGACGACCGAAATCCACACCGCGCGCCTCCGTCGTGATGGCGCAATCTGGCGCTACACCCGTGACCCGGCCCCGTTTGGTTCGCTCGCGACACCTGCACTTCGTGTCCGCACCGAAGCTGCCTGATAGGGGTAGAAAGCGCCGAGGGTGTCACAAATAGTGTCAAGCTCGGTGCGCACCGGCACATCGTGCCAAAGGTCTTTGTCTGCTCCTTTAGGATTTCCCGGGCTTTTTCATAAGGTTGGCGGAGGGGATGAGATTCGAACTCACGATAGAGGTTGACCCCCTATAACGGTTTAGCAAACCGCCGCCTTCAGCCGCTCGGCCACCCCTCCGCCGGGTCCTCGGGCCAAGCCCAGGGGACGTGCACGGCGTTTGCAATGCTATATCTAGGGCCTTGCCCTTTGAGCGTCAAACGTCCCTTGACCGCATCAAGGGTGTGCTAAACACCTCCGTCACCACAGCCTAGCTTGTAGCACGATGCGCCCGCTCACGTTCAGCCTTCTGTTCCTGTTGGTTCTCGCAGCGCCCCTGGCCGCCGTGGCAGCGCCAACGGACGACACCGCCGCGCAGGTAGCTCAGTTGCGCACGCTGCTGTCGTCCGATCAGGGCGCTGCGATCCTCGATCTGCTAGGCGATCCCAAGGTTCGCGACGCGATCCTGCATAACGAGGACCCGGCTGCAGCCGCGCCACTCCATGCCCACTCTGCCACAGCCGGCGAGATGATGGACACGATGCTGACCGGCATACGCGGCAGGCTGTGGTCGCTGGCAACCGAATTCGCCGGGCTGGGCGAAGAACTGCTGCGCGCCTGGAGCCGCGTACGTTCGCAGTTGCCCGGCCCTGATCTGCTGCGACTCGTCGGCCTTCTGGTCGCGTTCCTGGCGGGCGGCATCGGAGCACAGATGCTGTTCTTCCGCCTCGCACGCCCCTGGCGTGAACATTTTCATGGCCTCAGTCTTCGTACCGCGGGAGCGTACCTCCGCGGTCGGCGAGCGGCTCTTGTTCGGCACGTTCTACCTGGGGGCGTTCGTTGCCGGCAGCATGGGTGCTTTCCTGCTGTTCCAGTGGCCGCCGCTAAGCGGCTCGATCATCCTTGGCTATTTGTTCGCATTCATCGAAATCCGGCTTGCTATCACCGTCACCCGGTTCTTTTGCGCACCTGGCGCCGAACGTCTCCGACTTCTGCCTCTCAGCAATCCAGCCGCCCTGTTCTGGCACCATTGGACAGCCAGACTCGTCGGCACAGCCGCGATCGGCTGGCAGACAATCCTGATGTTGTGGACCTTCGGCGTAACGAGATCGGGGATCGACCTCCTCGTGCAGCTCCTGTTGCTGCTCCTGATGGTGCTCGGCGTTTACGTCCTTTGGTCCGCGCCGCCAGCTCACGAGGACGCAGCCAGGCCAACACGAGGACCCCTGCTGCACCTGCTGCTTTCGTTTGGCCTCGTCACCGACTGGCTGCTCTTCCTGACGGGCGCAACGGCGCTCGGCTGGACCCTGTTGATCCTCGCCGCGATCCCTCTCGCCGTATATGTCTTCGGCCGATCGATCGCCGTCATCATGCTTGGCCGCTGGACGGAAGACTGTTCGGAGCGGTCGGCGCACGTCGCCATCGCCCAACGCACCATTCAAGCATTGATCGTCATTGTGGCCGCAGCCGGTTTGGTCAGCGTGTGGCAGATCGACATGACCGAGGTCACCGTCATGGACACGCCGATGACGCGCGTTCTGCGAGGGCTACTGGAAGCCCTGGTAATCCTGGTGGTTTCCGACCTCCTCTGGCAGGTCGTGCGTCTGCTGATCGATTCCAGGCTGGCGGGAGGCGCGCCGCCCATCGACGATCTGGATGACGAGGCGCTACGCCGTCAGGCTCGGCTGCGCACCTTGCTGCCGGTGCTGCGCAACTTCGCCCTGTTCATCGTTCTGGTGATGGCATCGCTGAGCGCGCTCGCGGCAATGGGCTTGCAGATTGGGCCGTTGCTGGCAGGCGCCGGCGTTGTAGGCATTGCCGTCGGCTTCGGCGCGCAAACTCTTGTGCGCGACATCATCTCCGGCATCTTTTTCCTGCTCGACGATGCGTTCCGCGTCGGCGAATACATCGAAAGCGGCGGCATTCGCGGCACCGTCGAGAGTTTCTCGCTGCGCTCCGTCAAGCTGCGGCATGTGAACGGCCAGTTGCACACGGTGCCGTTTGGCGACCTGAAGGCAATCACCAACTACTCGCGGGATTGGGTCGTCGAAAATCTCTACCTCGTGGTGACCTACGAAACCGACCTGGACCTTGTCGAGGGCGCGGTCGAGGCGGTTAGCGTCGGGCTGATGGCCGAACCCTCGATAGCTTCCGAATTCATCGACCCGCTTCGCTCGCTTGGCGTCCAGGCGATGGTCGATACCGGCATGCAGATCGGCCTGACCTTCAAGACCCGGCCTGGTCACCAATACGCCATACGCCGCGTGGTGTTCGGGCGGATCAGAGCCGCCTTCGTCGCGAATGGCATTCACTTCGCCACAGCAGTGCCGCAGATTGCGGCCCAGGCGACAGCAGGCGCCTGAGGTTCAGCTCAGCGCGACATCAAAGCCGCGCTTGGTGCCAGGACGTGCCATCATCGCCTCGTACCAGCGCTTTACATTGGGATATTCGGCCAGGTCCACATTGTGGCGCTCATGCCGCCACGCCCAACCGAGAATGGCGAAGTCGGCAATCGAGACTATCCCACCGACGAACTCAACCTGCGACAGCCGCTTGTCCAGCACCCCATACAGGCGGCGCGTCTCCTTGGAATAGCGCTCCAATCCGTAACGCCGATCCTGCTCATTCTCGACCTGGAGGAAGTGGTGCACCTGGCCGGGCATTGGGCCAAAGCCGCCCATCTGCCACATCAGCCATTCCAGCACCGGCACCTGCGCGCGCAGATCGGACGGATAGAACTTGCCGGTCTTGGTGCCGAGATAGATCAGGATGGCGCCTGATTCGAACACGCTGACCGGCTGACCGCCCGGTCCTTCCGGATCGATGATCGCGGGAATGCGGTTGTTCGGACTGATCTTCAGGAAATCTGGGCTGAACTGCTCGCCCTTGCCGATGTTCACCGTATGGACGTTGTACGGCAGCCCCATTTCCTCCAGCGCCACGCTGATCTTGCGGCCGTTTGGCGTGTTCCAGGTATAGAGTTCGATCGGCATGGTGTCCTCCCGCGTGATTGCCGCGCGGATTGTTCCCGACCGGATACCAGGGCGCAACTGCGTGACGCGCGGGCAGTCATGCAGGTCTATTGGTCACAACATGTGCAGCGTTCGGCCTCACCAGGGCGCGCGCCGTGGCCTGACGTTTGCTTCCAGTGGCGTGATCAACCGCCAGGAGGCCAGGTCCATGAGCGACACCACCGCCGGCATCCAGCTCGCCACAGCCAAGCCGGCAACCCGCTGGATCCAGCTCGGCCTGGGCCTTGTCTGCATGATGGCGATCTCCAGCCCGCAATATGTCTGGACGCTGTTCACCAAGCCACTTGGCAGTGCGCTCGGCGCTACACCGGCAGCATTGCAGGTGACTTTCTCGCTGCTGATCGTATTGCAGACCTTCTTCTCGCCAGTTCAGGGCTATCTCGTCGATCGCTTCGGCCCGCGTAATCTGATCACGACTGGAGCGGTGCTGACCGGCCTGTCCTGGGTACTGGCCTCGCAGGTCTCTTCATTGCTCATGCTCTACCTGACCTATGGCCTGATCGGCGGCATCGGCACGGGCATTGTCTATGTCGGCGTGGTCGGCCAGATGGTCGGCTGGTTCCCGGACCGCCGAGGCTTCGCCGCCGGCGTGGTTGCCGCCGGCTACGGCATCGGCGCCATCGTCACCACCTTTCCAATCGCCAATACGCTCGCCAGCGGCGGGTATCAGAAGGCGCTGCTGGAGTACGGACTGATTTTCGGTGTGATCGGCTTCATCGCGGCACTCGGCCTGAAAGCGCCACCGGCGATGACCGAAGCCGAGACGGACGGTGTCAATACGCCCACATCGACGATGCTGCGGTCGCCGATCTTCTGGCTGATGTTCGTGATGATGAGCCTGATGTCGACCTCCGGGTTGATGGTGACCTCGCAGATGGCAGCGTTCGGCGCCGACTTCGGCATCACCAAGGCGGTGGTGTTTGGCATGGCAGCCCTGCCGCTCGCGCTGACGGTGGACCGCTTTACCAATGGCCTGACGCGGCCATTCTTCGGCTGGCTCTCTGATCAGATCGGTCGCGAAAATACTATGTGCCTGGCCTTCGCCTTGGAGGCGGCAGCGATGACTCTCTGGTTGGTCACGCGCGGCGACCCTTTGCTCTTCGTGCTGCTGTCGGGCTTGGTGTTCTTCGGCTGGGGCGAGATCTTCTCGCTGTTTCCATCAACGCTGACCGACACCTTTGGCACGCGCAATGCGACGCGCAACTACGGCTGTCTCTACATCGCCCAAGGCATCGGAGCGATCTTCGGTGGCCCGCTCGCCTCGCTGCTGCACGCCGCGACCGCGAGCTGGGTCAGCGTGTTCGCCGTGGCAATTGCGGCCGACCTGCTGACCGCTGTGCTGGCGATCGTCGCGCTGAAGCCGATGCGTGCGAACTACTTGTCGCGATCAGCTTAAGGCGCACATCCACCTCGCCCGCTTCGCGGGAGAGGTCGGCGCGCAGCGCCGGGTGAGGGTGCATGCTACGTAGATACACCCCCTAAGCCGGCACTTCGCCCTTCAGCATCAGCCGGTACAGATACCGCCGCTCATTCATGTCGTAATCCGGGTTCGCCTGGTGCATGACGCTGCGGTTGTCCCAGATCACCATGTCGCCATGGCGCCACTGATGCCGGTACTCGTATTTCTTCTGCGTCGCGTGCGCCATCAGTTCGCCGATCAGATCCAGCGCCTCGGAGTCCTCCATCCCGACGATGGATTCCATGCGCACCGGGTTGAGGTACAACGCCTTGCGGCCGTTATCGGGATGCATGCGCACCAGAGGATGGATGCCGGGCGGCGGCAGCGCATTGCGGCTTTCCTCCGTCAGATTCCCAAGCGAACGCGGGCTGTACTTGCTCAGATACACGTGCATCGCCTTCAGCCCATCGATCCGTCGCTTCATCGCCCGGGGCAAATCCTCGTACGCATCATGCATATTGACATACTGTGTATCGCCGCCACGACTTGGCAGAGACACCGCAAACAGCGTAGTCGCTTTCGGCGGCGCTGGATGGTTGGAGTGATCCGTGTGGAAGCTCTCGCCCGGGATGATGCGCTTGCCATTCACGATGTGATCGTTGGAAACATAATATACATCCGGATGGCCCGGAACATGCGCTCCTTCTTATCGTGCGGCTGCAGTTCGCCGAACACCTGTGCGGCCTTCTTGAAACCTTCCGGCGCAAGATCCTGATCTCGGATCACCAGCACATAATGGTTGGCAAAAGCGCGGTTGAGGTCGGCGCGTGTGTCCGGATCAAGGTCGGCGGCGAGATCAAGGCCACGCACTTCAGCACCGGTATGTCCGGTTAAGGGTGTCACTGTATAGGGCATTGGACGGCTCCCGATAGCTAAGGCGACGCTATGGCTGGGGATGGTGGGCGGTCAAGGTGACATTGCGGTATCTGGAAGAGCTCGAAACTGCCGTCATGAGCTGCACGCGCCAACGGGATGTTCAGTCCGAAGGGCACAACGCACCATCGTCAGTGACTGTCGCCAACGTCAATTCTTTTCACGAAGTAGAACAAATAGCGCTGCGCCCGATCGATCGTAGACGGCGCGCCAAGAATGCTTTCTGCTTCGTGAATTCCGTGCGGCCTTCCTGCTTCTTCGTGATGAATACGCCAGCGATCAACCGCACAGACCCACCCCGGGGGCGACTGCAGTTTCCAGCAAAAACGTCTTGGACAATCAGCCCGCAAACTGTCGTCGTCACGCCAGCTTCCGCTTCAACGCCTCATTCACCACCGCCGGGTTTCCCTTCCCCGCCATCGCCTTCATCACCTGGCCGACGAAGAACCCGAACAGCTTCTCCCGTCCCGCCTTGTATTCCGCCACCTTGTCGGCATTCGCCGCCAGCACCTGCGCAACCACGGCATCGATCGCGCCAGTATCGGTGACCTGACGCAGCCCCTTCGCCTCCACGATGGCGGCAGCGTCCTCCCCCGTCTCCACCATAGTCTCGAACACGTCCTTGGCGATGCGGCCACTGATCGTGTTGTCCGCCATCAGATCAAGCAGCTTCCCCAGCGCCTCCGCAGACACCGGACTATCCGCGATCGTGCGTCCCTCGCGGTTCAGCGCAGCGAACAGATCGCCCATCACCCAGTTGGCGGCGATCTTCGAATCACGCCCCTTCGCCACGGCCTCATAGAAATCCGCCGGCGCCTGCTCGGCCACCAACACGCCGGCATCATAAGCCGCAAGCCCATAATCCTGCATGAACCGCCGCTTCTTCGCATCCGGCAGTTCAGGTAGCTTGGTCTTCAGTTCGCCAACCCAGGCTTCGTCCAGCACCAGTGGCAACAAGTCGGGATCGGGGAAGTAGCGATAATCATGCGCGTCTTCCTTGCTGCGCATCGAGCGCGTCGCGCCACGGCCGGGATCGAACAGGCGAGTCTCCTGCTCCACCGCGCTGCCGCTCTCCCACACCTCGATCTGCCGCTTTGCCTCCGCCTCGATCGCCTGCATGACGAAGCGGATCGAGTTGACGTTCTTCACCTCGCAGCGCGTGCGATACGGCTCGCCATGCTTGCGCACCGACACGTTCACATCGGCCCGCATCGAGCCTTCATCCATGTTGCCATCGCACGTGCCGAGATAGCGCATGATAGAGCGCAACTTGCGCAGGTACGCACCCGCCTCCTCGCGGCGACCGAATGTCCGGTTCGGAAACGATCTCCATCAGCGCCACACCCGAACGGTTCAGATCGATATACGATTTGGTCGGATGCTGATCGTGCAACGACTTCCCTGCGTCCTGTTCCAGGTGCAGCCGCGTGATGCCGATATCCCGCGTGGATCCATCGGCCAATTCGATCTCGATGCTGCCTTCACCGACGATCGGCTGCTGATACTGGCTGATCTGATATCCCGCTGGCAGATCGGCATAGAAGTAGTTCTTGCGATCGAACCGGCTGACCATGTTGATGCGCGCATTCAGGCCAAGCCCGGTCCGCACCGCCTGCGCCACACACTCGTGGTTGATCACCGGCAGCATGCCAGGGAAGCGCCGCATCGACGAAGCTCACCTGCGTATTGGGTGGCGCGCCGAAATCCGTGGCAGCACCCGAGAACAGCTTCGCCTTGCTGATCACCTGCGCATGGACCTCGAGACCGACAACGATCTCCCAGGTCCCGGTGGATCCTTCGATGGAATACGACACTGTCAGGCTCCCGCCCTGATCTGCGGCAGGGCCGTGATGCCCGCCGCACGCTCGATCGCCGCAGACACGGTGAACACCGTCTCTTCGTCGAACGGTTTGCCGATCACCTGCAAACCGAGCGGCAAGCCGTTCACGTCCAGCCCCGCCGGGACCGACATGCCCGGCACACCCGCCATGCTGCTCGGAATGGTGAACGCGTCATTCAGGTACATCTTGACTGGATCGTCCATGTTTTCGCCCTGCGCGAAGGCGGCAGAGGGCGCCGTCGGTGTCAACAGCGCATCCACTGTCGCGAACGCCTCGGTGAAATCGCGCAGGATCAGCGCCCGCACCTTCTGTGCCCTCACATAATACGCGTCGTAATAGCCCGCTGACAGCACATAGGTGCCAATCAGCACGCGCCGCCGCACCTCTGCGCCAAATCCGGCCGCGCGCGTGCGCTCGTATAGATCGCGCAGATCCTCGCCAGGCTCACGCAGGCCAAATCGGACGCCGTCGTAGCGCGCCAGGTTCGACGAACACTCCGCCGGCGCCACAATATAATAAGTGGTCAGCCCATACTTCGTGTGCGGCAGCGAGACATCCACAACTTCGGCGCCGGCATCACGCAGCCATGCCACTCCTTGCTGCCACAGTCGTTCGATGTCCTCCGGCATGCCGTCCATTCGATATTCGCGCGGCACGCCGATGCGCAGCCCCTTCACGTCGCGCCGGCACGCGGCCGCGAAATCCGGCACCGGAACATTGGCCGAGGTCGAATCCTTGGGATCATGCCCAGCCATCGATCCCAACAGGATCGCGCAATCTTCCACAGTCCGCGCGAACGGCCCCGCCTGATCGAGCGATGACGAGAATGCAACGATCCCCCAGCGCGAACACCGCCCATAAGTGGGCTTGATCCCAGCAATGCCGCAGAACGACGCGGGCTGGCGGATCGAGCCACCGGTATCGGTGCCGGTCGCTCCCAGGGCGATGCGGGCCGCAACGGCTGATGCGGAACCGCCTGACGAACCGCCAGGCACCAGCGCTGCCTCGTCGTCCTGCCGTCGCTTCCACGGATTTTCCACCGGCCCGTAGGCGCTCGTCATGTTGGACGACCCCATGGCGAACTCGTCCATGTTCGCCTTGCCGAGGAAAACCGCGCCATCGCGCAACAAATTGGCGCTGACCGTGCTTTCGTACGGCGGCACGAATGGCCCCAGGATGCGGCTGCCAGCGGTCGTGCGCACCCCCTCGGTGCAGAACAGGTCCTTGATCGCGAGTGGAATACCCGTGAGCGGCGCGAATTCGCTCCGCGCAATCGCCGCATCTGCTGCATCGGCCTGCGCCAGAGCGCGCTCACCCGTCACCGTAATGAACGCATTCAGCCGCGGGTTCAGCGCCTCGATTGCTGCCAGATGCGCCTCGGTCAGCTCGCGCGAGGTGAAATCTCGCCCGCGCAGTCCGTCGCGCGCGGCGGCAATGGTGAGATCCGTGAGACTCATTCCGGCCATCATTCAACCACCTTCGGAACGACGAAGAAGTCCCCTGCCCGCTCCGGTGCATTCGCCAGGATCTTCTCCGGATAGCCGCCGTCGGTCACCACATCTTCGCGCATTTTCAGCGCCATCTGCGCCGCGCCGGTCAGTGGCTCGATTCCTTCCACGTTGACCTCGTTAAGCTGCTCGATCCAGCCGAGGATGCCGTTCAGCTCCGCCTGCAACGCCGGAAGCTCAGCATCATCAACATGGATGCGCGCCAGCGTGGCGATACGGCGAACGGTCGCGAGATCGAGCGACATAAAACGTTAATTCCTGTTGTGATGGACGTCGCCGACCATACAGGGCCGATCGCGCGGACTTAACCAAGGCGTGCAGGTGAGGCGCCGGGCAGCGGAATCGGGGTGGAACCTGGCCGGAATCGGAATATCGGAGAATATTGTTGCTGGTATGATTCAGTATATTCCGCCGCGTTATGAGTATTAGGAAATTCATCGCAAAGACGCGGCTGGCGGTGAACGTGAATTTGGAATAATGCACCGTTCACGCTGCCGAGCCGCCATACGGTGTTGTTCACCGAACCGCGATGTTGTTAGACGCAACCCGCTGAACGGCAACAACAACCCTCGTGCCGGCTCTTGGGGAAGCCACAACCATTCCGGAGTTTGACGATGCCGCGACGAACCATCGCGCCGCGTTAGCGCCTAACTACGTCTGCAATCGAACCTTGGAAGAAATGAAGCGCCACCGCGCGATGCTTGTGCGCGGGCATAACCTGGGAAAATGATCACATGGCAGCCGTGCAAGCTATCTCTACCGAATCCTTTGTTCAATCACTTGGGGTCAATACACACATCGACTTTGGTGGCTCCTATGCCAACCTGGCGACGGTCGAGGCGGCCATCAATTACCTTGGCATCACCAATCTCCGCGACAGCCCGGGCAACGCCAGCGACCTCAGCACATGGCAGCAAGTCGCGCAGGCAACCGGCGCGAAGTTCGACGCCTATATCGGCGAAACATCACCGAGCGGCATGTCCACCGAACTTGGCACCATTCAGCAGCTCGCGCAGGAAGGCATCCTCAATTACATTGAGGGCGGCAACGAGGAGGACGACAGTTATCCTGCCTCGCTCGGCAACACTCTGCAAATAACCGCGCAGTTCCAACAAACCCTGTATGGCGTTGCTCAGTCGCTCGGCTTGCCCGCGATCAACATGAGCTTCGGCGCCGGCTGGACGGCAGCGAACGATTGGCAAGGCGACTACGGCCAAGTGGGCAACCTGTCGAGCATCGCGAACTATGCCAATGCCCATACATATCCTTCAGGCGCTCCCGATACCACGATCCAGCAATTGAACAGTGACGCGCATCTTGCGGCCAGTTCGCTGCCGGTGATCACCACCGAGTTCGGCTACGATACCAGTACCACCGATCCCAACCAGGCAGCGAAGTGGACACTGGATACCACGCTCGACGCCATGAAGGACGGCGACCCCAAGACCTATTTCTATGCGTTGTTCGACGACGCATCAGGCAATTTCGGGCTTATGAACCCCGATGGGTCACCGAAACCCGCCGGCGCGGCACTGCACAACCTCACGTCCTTGCTACAGGATTTTGGTGTATCGTTCAGCCCAGGTTCGCTCGACTATACAATCGGCGATACAGCCTCCGGCGACAACTCGCTACTGCTGGAGAAATCGGACGGCACCTATTGGCTGGCATTGTGGAACGAATTGAACAGCGGCCACACCGTAACGTTGAACCTTGCCAACACCGCAAGCCAGGTCGAGATATTCGATCCGCTGACCGGCACGTCGGCGGTACAGACCGCGAGCAACACCAATTCGGTGCAGATCAATGTGCCGGATCACCCGGTTCTGGTGGAAATCGTTCCATCCGGTGGTTCGGCGCCGGTTTCGGCGTCCTCAACGTCATCGGCGACCAGGACCAGCTCCGATCAGACCACGCCACCGCCATCATCATCATCATCCGCTCCTTCCAGTTCCTCCTCCAACGGGATTTCCGTCAGCGCGCCCACAGACCTTCAGGCAACCGGTAACCAGGCGACGCCAATCAGTGGCGTTTCCCTCAGCGATGACTATGCCAGCAGCAACGGCTCCCAAGTGACCGTCGCGGTCTCCGATAGGACCGGCTCGCTGTCTACCGTCGATGCCTGGGGAAATAACCAGAGCGGCAGCAGTCTCAGCTTGTCTGGCACGATATGGCAGGTGAACGCCGCGCTCGCCAACCTGACTTACACGGGGAACGGCAACAACGACGCGATCACGATCTCAGCATCCGACCAGAACGGTGGCCAGTCGACGCAGAGCGTGACTGTAGCCGACCCCGCGAGTGGCAGCGGCACTTCGGATCCAAGTAGTGGCAACGCCAATCCGGCAGGCAGTGCGACCAATATCGCGGCCGATGACTTCGACGCCGGTGATCACCGTCAGCGGGACAACAATCAATGCCACTGCCGGCGACCACATGATCTTCATCGCTGGCACCGGCGATACGCTGTCCGCGACCGGTGGCACCGAGAATGTGCAGGCTTACCAGGGCGGCAACTCGATCACGACCGGCGGCGGTAATGACACGATCCGCTTTGCCGGCTCGGGCAACACGATCGATGCGGGCGGCGGCAACAACCAGCTACAGGACAGCGGCACAACAACACCATCGTTTTGCCAGGCGCAAGCCAAGGCTACGACAACGTTCTCGGCTGGGCGATGCAGAACGGCGATACCTTCGACCTGCGCCCCGCTCTCGCGCAGACTGGCTGGAATGGCGATCCCTCGACCATCGGCAGCTACGTGCAGGTGAATATGTCGGGGAACGACGCCATCGTCTCCATCGGCGGTTCAGCGGTGGCGACGCTGAACGATGCCGTCGGCACCAATCTTTCCAGCTTCCTGTCCCACGCCATCACCTGAAGCGCTTGGCAGGTTGGGTGGCGGCTGCCGATACTGTTCGGCATGCCACTGCTCAGCATGAAGGAGCTTCGCGCTTCGCTCGTCCGCAATCAGCGGCTGATCGGGTTGGACCCGGCAGCCGCACGATTGGCGTGGCGCTGTCCGATGTCAGCGTGATGCTGGCCTCGCCTTACGGCAGCCTGCGGCGCGGCAAGCTACGAGACAATGCGACCGAACTCGCCGGGATCGCCCGCAAGGAAGGCGCGGGCGGCCTGGTCGTTGGCCTGCCCCTCTCGATGGACGGATCACTCGGGCCTGCCGCGCAATCCGCGCGGGATTGGGCACTCGCGCTGTCGGATGCAACTGGTCTGCCGGCCGCACTCTGGGACGAACGCCTTACGTCCGTCGCGGCCAACCGGTTCTTGATCGAGCAAGCGGATGTCAGCCGCCGCCGGCGCTCGGAGGCAGTCGATCGGCTCGCGGCCACAATGCTGTTGCAGAGCGCAATCGATTCCCTGCAAATAATTTCTCCCGAACTCGCCTATGTCATCACATGTATCCAAGTCAAAACGGCAGTATTTTCGCTAAAGCAAAGAAATTCTGCCTCACGCCCGCGAAACTGTATCGATAGGTTTTTGGTCACAAGCCAAATGTGTTGGGCCCGGCTCAGCGAACGTTTTTGCAAGTTTTACCACGCATATTCACGAAGCAGTGTTTTTGATGGACGAATTGTGATACATGCGTATTGTCAACTCTCGACTTCGTGACCGCAGGTAATCGCAACCGTTAACAATACGTCGCAGCGGCGGGATCGCCCAGTGCGGCCCGCGCTCAGGAAACCAGAGGAGTAGCAAATGATCGAAGCCACCCGCTTCGAGCACTAGCCGTCGCCTGTCGCAGATCGAGTAATAACCGAAACGAACAGCCTCCCCTTCCACAGGCGGAGTTTGTCCAGATCATAGGAAAATTATCTCATGACAATGCTGACCGCCATTTCCGCAGCCAGCTTTATCAACTCCCTCGGCGTCAACACTCATATCGACTTCGACAATTACGGTTACCAGAACCTCTCCACCGTTGAGAGCTCACTGGAATACCTCGGCGTCAAGAATGTTCGCGACAGCGGCCCGAACAATTCCGACCTCACGACGTGGCTACAGGTCTCCCAGGCCACCGGCGTCAAGTTCGACGACTACATGCCGGAAGGCAGCGCCGCTGCGATGCAGACGGACGCTGAGCCTGGCGTCGCAACTCGCCAAGGAAGGCATGCTGAACATGATCGAGGGCGGCAACGAGGAAGACGACTCCTACGCCGCGTCGCAGGGCAACACGCTGGCCGACCACGGCGCAGTTCCAGCAGCAGGTCTATGCGCTGGGCCAGCAGCTCGGCCTGCCGGTGATCAACATGAGCTTCGGCGCCGGCTGGACCGCGGCGAACAATTGGCAAGGCGATTACGACAAGGTCGGCAATCTGTCGGCCTACGCCAACTACGCCAACGCCCACACCTATCCAAACCCCGGCCAGATCACCGGATTCTGCCATCCAGCAGCTCAACAGCGATGCCAAGCTCGCGGCCGCCAGCAGCCCCGTCATCACCACCGAGATCGGCTGGGACAACGCCACGTTCAGCCAAGCCTCAGTCGCGCAATACGTCGTGGACAGGCCGCTCTCGACGGCATCAAGGACGGCGACGCAAAGATGTACTATTATGCGCTGTTCGACGACAGTTCCGGCCAGTTCGGCCTGATGAACTCAGGACGGCACACCGAAGCCTGCTGGCACGGCACTGCACGACCTGACCACCCTTCTGGCTGACACAGGGGCCAATGCGGGCACCTTCACACCCGGCTCACTCAGCTTCACGCTCAGCGGCAAGCTGACCACCGACAACACAATGTTGATTCAGAAGTCCAACGGCAGCGACTGGCTGGCGCTGTGGGACGAGACAGCCGGCACCCATACGCGTGACATTGACGCTGCCCTCCGCGGCGTCGCAGATCGTGGTGTTCGATCCGGTCACCGGCACGTCGTCGATCGCGAGCGCCAGCAACGCCAACACGATCACCATCAGCCTGGGCAACGACCCGCTGCTGATCGAGATTCTCGGTGCGGGTAGCAGCACCTCGGGAAGCGGCGGCACCAGTGGTTCGAGCAGCGGCGGCTCGAGCGGCAGCGGTTCCACAGGCACGACGACGACATCCTCGCCGGACCCGGTCGTGACGGTACCTGCTACTCCGACGGTCGCAGCAAATGGTTCGACCGCCATCAGCGGCGTCTCGATCGCGGATGCCTGGGCGGCCGGCAATCCGGGCTCGCTGTCGCTCACTGTATCTGCCAGCACCGGGAACATCACCATGCTGGACGCCAGCGGCAACAAGCTCGCTGGATCGGGCAGCGGTACCATCCAGGTCAGCGGCTCATTGGCGCAGATCAACGCTGACCTGGCGACGCTGTCTTACTCAGCCGGCACCAGCAACGCGACGATCACCGTGGACATCTGGGATCAGGCGGGAGTGGAAGGCAACAAGGCGTTCGACGTCACCGTCAGCAGCAGCGCAACTTCTTCTTCATCGGGTGGCAGTTCGTCCTCCTCGGGTACTTCGGCGTCCGGTGGTTCGGCTGCAACACCCAATCCGGTCGTCACGGTCCCAGCGTCCGAGACCGTGGCTACCGGGAACACGGTCGCCATCAGTGGCACCGCGATAGCCGATGCATGGGCGGCGACCGCTTCCGGGACGCTTGCTCTGAACGTCACTGCCACCGACGGCACCGTGACGATGCTCGCCGCTAACGGCAGTCATCTTGCCGGATCCGGGACGAGCGCCATCCATGTCAGCGGCTCGCTCGCACAGATCAACGGCGAGCTTGCCACTCTCAGCTACACGGCTGGCAGCGCCACCGGCAGCGGATCGGTCACAGTGGACATTTGGGACCAAGCCGGCGTTGAGGCGACCAAGTCTGTTGGCGTGACAATCAGCAAGCCAGTCGCCACGGCCACGATCGCCGCGAACAATGCCGCCCCCGTAGAGACCGTCAGCAACACGGTGATCACCGCATCGGCCGGCGACCATATGATCTTCATCAGCGGCACCGGCGATACCCTGACCGCAACCGGCGGCACCGAGACGGTCCAGGCCTACCAGGGCAACAATACGATCACCACCGGCAGCGGCAACGACACGATCCGATTTGCCGGCTCCAACAACGTCATCGACGCGGGCGGCGGCAATAACCGGCTGTTCGATAGTGGCAGCAACAACACCATCGTCCTTGGAAGCAACGGCGGATACGACGACATCTACGGTTGGACCATGCAGAACGGTGACACTTTCGACATGCGCCATCTGCTGGCGCAGACCGCCTGGAAGGGCGATCTGGGCAGCATTGGCAACTTCCTGAAGGTCACGACGAGCGGCAATAACGGGGTACTCAGTGTCGATCCAACGGGCACGACAGGTGGAGCATCCCACATTGTCGCCACGTTCGAGGCCTCGGGCGCGATGAACCTGTCCACGTTGCTGGCTCACGCCATCACCTGAGGACGAACGCGGCACACGCGCGTTGTGTTAACTCGTGTCCGACAGCCCGAATGCCTACTGATTGCGCGTGCGCGATCAATAGGACCTCGGGCTGTTGGCACAACTCTTCACCATCTGCGGCACACTTTATATCGTCATCTACGCTGGCGAAGGCCCGATCCGGTTTTTCCTGCATCAGCACGGCGCGGACGATATGATTCTGCTTCGCGATCTGTTGATGTTCTTCCCGCTGGCGTTGCTGTTCCTGGCGCAGGCGTTCCGGGCACGCATTCACCCGGCCTACCTGGCGTTCGTCGCCCTGATGGGCCTGCACGGTGCGATCATCTACGCTGGCCAGCATTCCTATCTCGCCGTGATTTATGGCTGCAAGATCTACGTGAACCTGCTGTTCGGTTTCATCGCAGCACGCCAGCTCTGCGAGCCGGGGCACCGGGTCACCAAATTGCTCAGTCTGGTCTGGCTGGCGTCGGTCGCCGGCCTTGTGCTGGACAAGTACGTCTACACGATGCCCTGGGTCGGCATTGAGCAGAACATCGGCGGCATCCAGGTTGACGTGGCGCGTGACTGGTTCATCTCGGGCGCGGACAAGCGCGCGGGTGGACTGATGCGCAGCTCGATCTCCGCTGCGGAACTCATGCCGCTGCTGACAATCATCCTGGCCTGCAAGACGCAACGCTATCTGCTGCGTGCCGCACTGCTCGGCATCGGACTGTTTACCGTGTATCTCACCACGCAGAAGGGTGCGCTGGGCGCCATGGCGGCGGTCTCCGCGGCCCTGTTGCTGAGCAGTGAGCCACGCCGGCAGTACAAGCTGCTGTGCGCTGAGGGCTTCCTGTTTGCCTTTCTTGCGGTCAGCCTGCCGATATTCTCCGTCAATCTTCTGGTGGACTATCAGAACGGCGGTCCGTTCAGCATTTCATCGCTGCTTCTGCGCATCGGCAGCACCTGGCCGGATGCCTGGCGCTGGATCGCCAACAATGAGATTTTCCCGTTCGGCGTCGGCCTGGGGGGCATAGGCGGACCGCAGCGGTTCTACGCGCTGGACTGGTTCAACCCGGCCGACAATATATACATATATCTATACGCCAACTTCGGGCTCCTGGCGCTCGTCTATCTCGGCTGGGCACTGCGGCAGATGTTCGTACCCGGCGAGTATCGCGGCCCCGCCATCGTGGCACTGGCACTGCTGGTGTTCCAGCTTGGCGACGGCATTGTGCTGTCGGTGCTCGAGGACCAGATGGCCAGCCTGTTCATCGGCGCTGCGGTCGGATTGCTATGGCAGCTCCACCAGCGGGCGCGCGAGGGTGCGTGGATAGACCCGTTCCACGGCAGGCCGGTCCAACAAGGGGCCGCCGCAGCCATCCCGGTTGCGAACCTACACATCGTGCGCGGGCGTTAGAGCGTTTTCAAAATGACTGGGAAGCTGATGGGTTTCGCTTGCAGCTCAACCCATCCTACGAATGACGCCGCGCCGTAGGATGAGGTTGAGCGTAGCGAAACCCTTGGATTTTCCCGCTCCACCCCTCGGGACAGAGAGGGCCGGATGAAGTCGGTGTCTTTTACGGCCGCTGCACCAGCTCAATCATGTAGCCGTCTGGATCCTTCACGAAGGCAATGATCGTGGTGCCGAACTTCACCGGTCCGGCTGGCCGGGTCACTGTTCCACCAGCCTTCGCCGCAACATCGCACGCCGCCGCCACGTCCGGCACGCCAATGGCCAAGTGGCCAAACGCACCCCCCATCTCGTACTTCTCGACGCCGTAGTTGTAGGTCAGCTCGATCGCCGTATTGCTGTCCTCGTCACCAAAACCGACGAACGCCAGCGTGTATTTCCCGTCGGGCACATCGCGCCGCCGCAGTTCCTTCATGCCGAAAGCCTTGGTGTAAAAATCGACGCTGCGCTGCAGATCGCCGACACGCAGCATGGTGTGCAGAAAGCTGCTCATGTGTTCTCTCCCTCTCAACTCATCAGGCTCCAGACCTAACAGAAACAGGCCCGCTTCGTCCGCCGCGGCAACGGCGGCGTCGCGCTGGGCAATGATGGTGCCTCCCGCCTCAAACGCAACCCCACGCAACCCCGCTGCAATCGCGCCCCGGATTGTCTCGGGTCCGATCGTAGGCAGGTCGGCGCGACGATCCTGGCCTGGCTTGACCAGCTTCACCAACACGCCGCCGCGCCCGGCAGAGCCAACGGCGCACAGCGTGCCAGCATCGCGTCGGTGCCCTCGGCGGCTTCCACTGCCAGAACCATGCCCCTGCTGCACGACACAGCCTTGCCCGACATCGACCGCGCCCAAGCGCGCGCGCCACCGCAATGCCGCGCTGGATGTCGGCCATCGCGACCGCATCAGGGGCGATGCGCGACAGTAACCCGGCCGGCCCGAGCGCCTCACTCAGGATCTCGTGCGCTCCGAGCACGCGAAAGCCCTCCTCGGCGAACACCCTGACCACGGCGGCCAGCAGGCCATCGTCGCCGGCGAAGGCGGCGCGACCGATACGTGCGAGAATGCGTGCGCCCTCGGCATCCGGCCGCAGGTCGAGCAGCGACGGCCGCCGCACGGGGCCAACCAGCACAAGATCCTTGCAGCCGTGTTCGCGCAATGCGGCAAGGATCCGCCGGCGGCAAGGATGCGGATCAACTCGTGCGGCCAGGGGCCAGCACGGCGGGGTCGGCGAAGCCTTCCAGGCCGACAGGAACACGGGCGTCCGGCGGCATTTGCCGCGGCGGCGACCTGGCCCGGCAGGCGACCGCCACCCGCCAGAATACCAAGTGGATCGCGATTCATGTGCGGCACGCTTTCCGGCCTTCCCCGCCCAGCGAGGGAGGGAATGGACGGGCGTCACTCCGCCCGGATCAGCCCGCGATGGCTCGGCGCATCGATGAACTCCAGCACCTCGGCGACCAGAGCCTCGCCGCCATAACGCGCACGGACCGCGGCCAGCCGCTGCGCGAAAACACCCTCGTGGCGGAACAGATCGCGGAACGCACCGTGCAGCAACTGGATCTGCGCCTTGTCGAAACCGCGACGCTTCAGGCCGATGACGTTCAGCCCCGCCAGCCGCGCGCGGTTGCCGATGACGCTGCCGAACGGGATCACGTCGGCCTCCACGCCGGACACGCCGCCAATCATCGCCGCGCGCCCGATGCGCACGAACTGATGGATCGCCGCAGCTCCGCCGATCACCGCATGATCGGCAATCGATACGTGCCCGCCCATCACGACGTTATTCGCGACGATAACGTGATTGCCGAGCGTGCAGTCATGCGCGACATGCGCCACCGCCATCAGCATGCAATCGGCGCCGACGCGCGTGATGCCTTTCCCGGTAACCGTGCCGCGATGGATGGTGCAATGCTCGCGTATCTGCGTGCGTGCACCGATCTCGCACCGCGTCGGCTGGCCGGCATATTTCAGGTCCTGCGGCGCGAGCCCGACAGTGCAGAACGGATACAAGATCACGTCCGGCCCGATACGGGAGTGACCATCAACCACCACATGCGAGACGAGTTCGGCGCGATCCTCGATAACCACATCGCCGCCGACGGTGCAGTACGGCCCGATGCGCACACCGACGCCAAGCTTCGCACCCGGCGCCACGATGGCGGTCGGATGAATGACAGTGCCGGCTGCTCGCAGGGCAATCGTATTGGGCATCGCATCCATACTGGCACTACTTTCAACCTGTTCCGTCATTGCGGTAACTGCAATGACGATCGTCTGATACGGCGGACATATCTGGCGACCAACTCAATCATTGTTGCCGGATATTTCGATGTTCAGGCTGTAACCGATTGTTTCATCAGTAATTTTGCGTTCCGGATCACAGCGGTCCGGCGCGCTCCATGATCATCGCGGCATAAGTTGCCTCGGCAACCGACACGCCATCCACGCGCGCCACGGCATTGAACTTCCAGACATTGCCGCGGTTGCGCTCCTTGGTGACATGGATACGCAACTGATCGCCAGGCACGACGGGGCGGCGGAACTTGGCGCCCTTCGATCGACATGAAATAAACCACCTTGCCGGCGGCTTCAGGTCCGAGCGTCTCCACCACCAGCACCGCCGCAGTCTGCGCCATGCTTTCGATGATCAGCACGCCAGGCATAACTGGATGGTTGGGGAAATGCCCCGCGAAGAAGGATTCATTGACCGAGACGTTCTTGATGCCGATGGCCGACTGGTTGCGCACCACGTCGACCACGCGGTCGATCATCAGGAAAGGATAGCGATGCGGGATGGCGTGCATGATGCGCGCGATATCGACAACCTCGATCGCGTCATCATGGGAAACCATTTCGGTCGCGGGCGAATCCATCACGTTCCGTCCGTATCTGTCTCCGTCCCCGAAGCCCTGTCCTTCGACCGTTTGCCAGTCGCCTCACGCACCAGCCGCCGCAGTATGGCGACATGGCGGAAAAAGTCCTTCACCGGCTGCGCCGGACTTCCCACGACATCGGCTCCCGCCGGCACGTCCGCCATTACCCCTGCCTGTGCCCCAATGCGCGCCCGGCGTCCGATCCGCAGATGCCCCGTCAGACCCGCCTGGCCAGCGACCATGACGTGATCTTCCAGAATCGTGGAACCGGAAATACCGGCCTGCGAAACGATCAGGCAGCCGCGGCCAAGACGGACGTTGTGCCCGATCTGCACCAGATTGTCGAGGCGCGAGCCTGCGCCAATGTGCGTGTAGTGCAATGAGCCCCGGTCGATAGTCGTGTTGGCACCGACTTCCACATCGTCCTCCAGCACCACGCGCCCAAGCTGCGGCACGCTGAGGAAGCCCTCGCTGGTGATCCCAAAGCCGAATCCATCCTGGCCGATACGCGCCCCCGGATAGACCACCACACGGTCGCCCAGCAGGGCGTGGCTGATCGTGGCTTGTGATCCGATGCGGCAATCCGCGCCAAGAACGGTGCCATCGCCGATGACCGCGGCCGGACCGATCCGGCATCGTGGGCCGATCTCGGCACCTGCCCCAATGACCACGAGCGGGCCGATCTCCGCGCTCGCATCGACCCGCGCATCCTCGGCTACCACGGCCGAGGCGTGAATGCCCGGCCGTACCGGCGGCAACGGGTAAAACAGGGCGGCAACCCGGGCCCAGGCGACATACGGTTCCGCAGTGGTGATGGCCACCGCGGACGATGGCACCCGGTCGGCGACTTCCGGATGCACAATGACCGCGCCCGCTTGTGTTGCAGCCAGCGCTGCAAAGTATTTGCGATTGTCGAGGAAGCTGACCTCGTCAGGCCGCGCGGTTTGCAGCGGCGCCGCTCCGGTGAACATCAGCCGACGCAGAGGAGCCTCCGCCTGCGCCGCGTCGACGACCGCGGCGAGACTATGTGGGCCGCTTCGCCAGAAGAAGCGCGGGTCTCCGGCGATCGGCGCCCAATCCATGGCCCCCCCTGCACCAGCTTACTTTTTCTGCTGCGCCGTCGTTGCGGGTGGCTTGGCAGCAGCGGGTGCAGTCTTCGTATCGGCAGCCTTGGCCGCTGCGCCCTCTGGCAGCTTCATGCTCACCGGGGATACGCCATCCGGCGGTATTACAACCTTGGCGAGCACCTTGTTAATGTCCTCCACGACAGCCGGCGTCATGTCGAATTCCGGTGTGGCACCAAGGATTTGCGCGCGGTTCAACACCACATTGATGCCGCGGCTGATCGCCACTTGCTGCGTCACCAGTTCGATCGCACGATCAATCTGAGCCATGACATACTGGCTCGCCTCCTGGATGATCCGATTGCGTTCCCCGAACACGCGGCGCGATTCAGTGATCCGGTCCTGCAACTCCTTCTCACGTTGACGGATCTGTTCAGGCGTGAGCTTCGGCCGGTCATTGGCCAGGGCCTGATTGAGATTGGTCAGCGTCTGCTGCTCCTTCTGGGCGTCTTCATTCAGCTTCTGCCGCCGGGTGACGAATTCCTTGTCGGCCTGCTGAAAGGCGGTAGACGCCCGCACGACGTCAGCCAGCGATAGAACGCCGACGATAGCCGCGGGCGGTGTCGGCCCCTTTGGCAGCGGCGGCACCTCGGGCGGGGGCGGCAATTGGACCTGCACCTGGCCCTCGGCGCCAGGCGCACCCTCGGGCATCAAGCCTGATTCGGCGCCGGGCTGGTCGCCCTGGACCATTGGCGCCGGAGTGCCCCGCGGCCCCGGTGCGGCAGTGGGCCGCGGCGGCGCCGCGCGCGGCTGATTCGGCACGAACCATTGCTGGCTCTGTTGCGCGCTGGCTGGTTGGGCCAACAACGCGACGCCTGTCAGGACGGAAACCACAAGATAACGGAATTGGAACACTAGAACCTCGTACCGAAGCCGAACCGGAAGATTTGCGTCTGATCAAAGGGTTGTTTGATCACGAATGGCGCAAGGTCAACGTTTAGCAGACCGAATTGCGTACGCCACGAGATGCCAATCCCCGCACCAAGCCGCGCGGCCGGCGAATCGACAATCTGGCATGGCGTGTTTGTGCCTGGCTCGATGCAAGCCCCCGAGCCCTGGAAGCTGGCACCCGTCAGCCCGCCAACATCGACGAACGCCCGGCCGCTCAGACCCAGATCCGGCGAAACCGGCAACGGGAAGCGCAATTCGGTCGATTGGGTCCAAATGAAGCGTCCACCCAGCGGATCGCCGGTGACCGCGTCGTGCGGACCGGCGCCACCAACTTCGAACCCGCGAAGGTTATCGCCACCAAGGTAGAACCGGTCGATGATCTGTTCCTGCACACCTTCATTCCACAGATAGCCGGCACTGCCGGTGAGCGCCACGCCCCAGTCGCTGTTGCCCGTGAAACGATCGAGCGGAATGAAATACTGGCCGTTGACGTTGTTACGAACGAACTGGGCGTTGCCACCCAGCCCGGCGACGTCAGTTCCCCACGACAGCAGATAACCGGTATGAGGATCGATCTTGCTGTCGCGGTGATCGAGCGTTACCGCCTGGCTGATCTGCGACAGAAGCGTGTACCCCGCCTCCTGCGCGATGAAGAAGCTGGCATTGGACGCGATATTGAATACCGTTCGACCGACCAGGGCATAGGTCCAGACCTGTCGCAGATATTCGTTGAAGTCGTAACCGGCGCGGACATCGAAACCGACGCGCTTTTCATCGTATGGCTCAGTGCCGAGGAAGTTCGTCTGAACAAAGAACAGGTCGCCGCCGGTCACCAGATTGCGATCCAGAAAATAGGGATCGGTGACAGAAGCGGTGATCGAGCTCCGCTTCTGTGCCAGGATGCCATTGATCCCAGCGGAGACACCCGAGCCGATCAGGTTGCGTTCGCTCAGGCCTAGGTCGAGCAGGGCACCAGCGTCTGTCGAATACCCGCCGCCGAGCGTGAGTTCGCCGGTCGCTTTTTCATCCACCGCGGTGGTCAGCACGGTCTTGTCCGGTGTCGAACCTGGCGATTGGTTGATGTTCACGCTGCTGAAGTAGTTGAGGTCCTGCAAGCGCTGGCGCGACAGGTGGACCGCCTCTGAATTATATGCATCGCCTTCGGCGAGGCGCATTTCGCGGCGGATCACCTGGTCCTTGGTTCGTGTGTTGCCGACGATATCGATCCGTTCAACGTAGACGCGCGGCCCCTCACCGACACTGAATGCGAGATCGACTGTGTGCTTGTCCGGATGCTTGGAAATAAGCGGCTTGACCTCGACGAACGCATAGCCGCGGTCGTGCACGTCCTTCTCCATCGCATCGGCAGTGCGGCCGACTGCATCGCCGTCATACCAGTCGCCGGGATCGAGCTGCAGATCGCCGCGCAGGCTATCCCCGGTGAGATTGCGAAGGGTCGAGGTGATGTCAATCTTGCCAACCCGGTACCGCGCGCCTTCCCGCACGGTAAAGGTCAGGAAGAAGCCCGAGCGATCCGGCGCCAATTCCGACTTCGCGTCGAGAATCTCGAAGTCGATATAACCGCTTTTAAGATAGAATCGGCGCAGCAGTTCCTTGTCGAAACTCAACCGATCGGGATCGTATTCATCCGCCGTGGACAGGAAGCGCCACCAGCGCGACTCGCGGCTGTTGATCACCTCCGACAGCCGGCCCTCGCTGAATTCATGATTCCCGACAAAGACGATCTTGCTGATCAGGGTCACACTGCCATCGTTGATCTGGAACACGACATCGACGCGATTCTGATCGAGGCGGATCACCTGCGGGTTGACCGTTGCGTTGTAATAGCCGCGTTTGGCGTACATATCGAGAATACGCTGGCGATCCTGCTCCGCGAGAGCCGGCGTGAACACGGCGCGAGGCTTGATCTGAAGTTCCGCCCGAAGCTGGTCGTCCGTCAGCTTGTGGTTGCCCTCGAAAGCAACGCGATTGACCAGCGGATTTTCCACGACATGGACAATCAGTGTATCGCCGTCGCGCTGCAATCGTACATCCTGAAACAATCCAGTTGCATAAAGTGTCTTCAGGCTGCGATCCAGTCGATCGCCATCAAACGGGTCGCCCGGCTGCACGAGCATGTAAGAGAGCACCGTCGCAGTCTCGATGCGCTGATTTCCTTCGACCTTGATCGACTGAATCGTCCCGCCGCTGCGCATCGGGCCGGCTGATGGAGCGGCCGCCGGCCTGGCTGGAGCCGCAGGCTTACCCGCCGCCCGCTGCGCCACAGGGGGCGCAGCCAGTTGGGCAGCGGCCGAACCCGCCAACCAGACAGACAACATGCAGGCAGCAGCAAGCCACGCGGCGCGTCTGCGAATCAACCAGCAACCCCCCTCAACTCAAACGCCATACCAGCAACACGCCGCAGCCGGCTAGCCAAGGACACGATACCTTCCGTCGCAGGGCACCGCTAGCCGGGTTGCGCGCCGGCTGCAACTCTCCCAGGATAGCCAAGCCCGGTTATCCACCGGAACGCAAGTGAACGGAGAGCGCCAATGTCCGCAGCGCTGAAGCTGCCCAATGCCGACATGTCCGACGCCGAGTGGCAGACCCGCTGCGAACTCGCCGCCCTGTATCACGTGGTGGAATATCTGGGCTGGACCGACCTGATCAACACTCACATGTCCGCCCGTATTCCGGACGAACCGAACTGCTTCCTCATCAACAATTATGGCGAAATGTTCGACGAGATCACCGCGTCGAGCCTGGTGAAGATGGATATGGACGGCTGCGTCCATAGTGAGGGTGGCAAGTTCAACAACGCCGGTTTCACCATCCACAGCGGCGTCTACAAGGCGCGTCCAGATGCGATGTGCGTGATGCACACTCATACCCGGGCCGGCGCCGGCTTGTCGCTGCTGTCCAAGGGATTGCGGCCAATCAGCCAGGACGCGCTCCAGGTCTACGACGATGTGGCCTATCACGAATATGGCGTGCCGGCCTCACCCGACGAATGCGAGGCGCTCGGGCGCACCTGCAAGAACGGCAGCCACGTCGTGCTGATGAACCACGGTCTGCTGACACTCGGGCCAACGGTGCACGGCACGTTCTATCGCATGTATTGCCTCGAGCGGGCCTGCGAACTTGAAGTCATCGCTCGCCAGCTCAACGCCGAACCGGCGACGATCGACGACTACGTCATCGGCAAGGCGGCCGAGCGTATGCGCAAGCGACGTGACACGCCGGAATACGGCAAGGCGGAATGGCGAGGGCTCGTCCGCACGGTCGATCGCCGAGGCGCTGATTATCGTCGCTGACCACTTCATCCCCGCGCGGGCGGGGACCCAGGGCAAGCCGCATTGATGGAAGCCCTGGGTTCCCGCCTCCACGGGAATGACTTCTCTATCTGGGAGTCACATGACATGCCGTTCGACGCACTGCTTGCCCCCCCCGGCCGAAGCTTCTCGCTGAACTGCTTTACGAGCGCGGTGCTCCGCCAGTGCCCCTGGAGGCCTTGGCGGCGCATAAGCAAGCACAACTCGAACGCTTCGCGCCGAGCTTCTGGCACCAGCATCAAACCTGGTTGCCGATCGGCCTTGTCGGTTCCGTCGGCTGCATGGCGGCCAGCGGCGGCCTCGCCAATAGCGTCCTTCCTGGCTCTCCACTACCGTCATTGCTCAGCGTTGGTTGGCTCAGCGTGATGGGGCTGCTGATCCTGTTCGGCGTGTTCCGCGTGAGCGCCGGCGCCTACTGGCAGGAACGCTGCGTCGATCCAGAGCTGCTGCACCAGCTTGGTGTGCCGCTGCGCATCGCCCGGCTGGCACACGACTTATGCCGCGATGCCCCGGAGGCAAGGCTGATCCTCGGCGAGCTGATCCGTGAGGAGGTCGTGCTGGATCCTTATCTCCTCCTCGAATGCAACAGCGAGCGGATCTGCCTCGGCATCTGGGACGGCCCGAAGATCGTCGCGGCCGCATAGGCCAGTCCCACAGCGGCCAATCCACCAAAGACCGCCCCGCGGTTGCGGCTGACGAAGAATTCCCAACTCGTCCCGCGAGCACGCCCATCAAAATGACCGTGGGAGCCACACAAGCCGTCCACTGTGTGGAACAGGTTGTCTGGCGCATTGGGCGGCTTCGGGGTCTCAGTGAGTTGCCCTGAATACCCAATCCTGGCCAGCACGCGATCCAGCAGACCGGGCGCCAGACGGTTCGCCACTATCGCGCGCACCGTCGGCATGCCGACCCAGACCTCACGCCGGCGATGCAACGCCGCAAACACAATGGCGCGCGCCGCAACCTCCGGCTGGAAGATAGGCGGCATTGGCTGAGGCCTCTGGGGCAGCTTGTTCAGCGCCCAGTCGAACTGCGGTGTGTTCACCGCCGGCAGATGCACCATGGTCAGATGGATGTTCAGCCCCTCGTGCATCAGCTCCGAGCGCAAGGAATCGGTAAACCCCCGCACCGCGTGCTTCGCACCGCAATACGCGGACTGCAGCGGTATCGCGCGATACGCCAGAGCCGAACCGACATTGACGATTGTGCCGGAGTTCCGTGCGCGCATGCGTCCAAGCGCGACCATGGTACCGTGAACCTGGCCCAGATACGTCACCTCGGTGGCGCGTTTGAACTCTTCCGGGGTGATCGAATGCACCGGCGAGAATATCGTCGCCATCGCGTTGTTCACCCACACATCGATCGGCCCGAATTCCTGCTCGATCCGTGAGGCGGCCTTGTCCAGCGCGGCATAGTCCGCGACATCAGCCGTTATCGTCAGCGCCCGCCCGCCGCGAGCCCTCACTTCGATCGCCACACGATCCAGCCTCTGCTGGTTGCGTGCGATCAGCGCTACGGCGCAGCCACGCCGCGCGAATTCGGCCGCGGTGGCGCGGCCAACGCCCGCGCTGGCGCCCGTAATCACAACAACCTTCGACAATGGAAGCTCCTCTTGCCGCTTTTGGAGGAAACGAAGCGGAGGCCAGCGGGTTCACTGTGTACGGATTGCCGGAACGTCATTAATTTCCGCGCACCGTGATCACGACGAATCAGAACGCAGCGCGTTCCGCTGTCGTTGATCGGAGCATGGCACGTGCGACGGCTCCGTCTTTCCCACTGTCGGTGGGGTCAACCCGTCCCTGACAATCCAGGCCATCGCCTGCCGCACCGCCGACCGCATCAAACAGATGCGCTACTGAATTCCCTCTCCGCCCCGAGGGGCGGAGAGGGTAGGGTGAGGTGGGGCCGGCCTAATGGAACACGCCCGGCCGTGTCAGATCATTCCACGTCACCAGGATGAACAACCCGACCAACAACGCCAGCCCGGCTCTGAATCCATACTCCTGCACGCGCTGTGGCACTGGCCGTCCGCGCAGCGCCTCGACCAGATAGAACAGCAGATGCCCCCCATCCAGCACCGGAATGGGAAACAAATTCAGCAGACCCAAGTTCACCGACAGCAGCGCGATGAACTGCACCAGGTTAAGCGGCCCCTGCTCGGCTACCGCGCCGGAAAGCTGCAGGATGCGCACCGGCCCGCCAAGGTCCTCGGTTCCCCGCTGGCCCGTGATCATCTGCCAAACACCCACGATCGTATCGCGAGTGATGTCCCACGTCTGGGTGACACCCCCTACCAGCGCCTCCGGCAGCGAGACGCGCTGGTACTCCACCTGTCCGCCGGCAATACCCAGCATGCCAACCTTGGTGTCGCCCGACATACGTGATTCCGTCAGGACAGGCACAGTCATCGTCTGATCGCCGCGCTTGATCGTCAGCGTCAACTTCTCCGCCGGATGAGCCGAGACGATCGACTGGATATCCGCGAAGCTTTTGATCGGCTGACCATCGATCGAAAGAATCCGGTCATTGACCTGCAAGCCGGCACGCGACGCCGCGCTATCGGGCAACACACCACCAGCAACCGGCATGATCACCGGCCGCCCAGCCGTCGCGAACAGCGCCGCAAATACCACCATCGCCAGCAGGAAATTCGCGATTGGGCCAGCCGCCACCACAATCGCTCGGGAGCCGACACCTTTCTCGTGGAACACCTTGCCCGGCATCCACTTCGCGCGGACCTCATCCGAGACGTCCTCCGCGCGCTCCTGCCCGTGCATCTTCACGTAGCCGCCAAGCGGTAGCCAGGCGAGCTTCCAAACCGTGCCCACTCGATCGCGCCAAGTCACAATGGCTGGCCCGAAGCCGATGGAGAACACCTCCACATGCACACCACGCCAACGCGCCGCAGCGTAGTGGCCAAACTCGTGCACGAATACCAGCACGCCAAGCACGACGAGGAAGGCAAGGACGCTACGCAGCAGTTCAATCATTGTCGGAGAAACTTCCAGTTGTTCTAAAGCAGAGAGTCACGCGGCACGCGCCGAAGTAAGACGTTCCGCGGTGCGTCTGGCGGCAGCATCCACCGCGATCACTTCGTCCAACGTATTGGCTGAACGAATCCCCATCGCCTCCAGCACCGCTGCCACTATGCTGGCAATATCGAGGAAACCTATCCGACGTTGCATGAAAGCTTCAACCGCGATCTCGTTCGCGGCATTGAGGATCGCCGGAGCGCCACCGCCCGCCCGCAGCGCATCCCGCGCCAGCCGCAGTGCCGGAAAGCGGTCAGTGTCGGGCTCCATGAAATCCAACCGCGCCAGGCTCGCCAGATCCAACCGCGGCGACGGCGTCGTCATGCGCTCCGGCCAAGCCAGCGTGTGGGAAATCGGAATGCGCATATCCGGCGAGCCCAACTGCGCCAGCACGCTGCCGTCCTGGTAGCAGACCATGCCGTGAATCACCGACTGCGGATGCACCAGCACCTCGATCTGCGGCTCGTCCAAGCCGAACAGGCGCGCGGCCTCGATCAGCTCCAGGCCCTTGTTCATCAGGGTGGCGGAATCGATGCTGATCTTGGCGCCCATCGACCACACTGGGTGCTTGCGTGCCATGTCGGGTGTTGCAGCAGCCATCTCCTCGCGCGTGGCGGTACGGAACGGACCACCCGAGGCTGTCAGCACGATCTTCTCCACCGCGTGGCGGTTGTCATCCTCCAGCGCCTGAAAGATCGCGTTGTGCTCCGAATCAACCGGCAACAAGGTCGCACCTGCCTCTCGCACGGCTTGCAGCATCACGTCGCCGGCGCAGACCAACGCCTCCTTGTTCGCCAACGCCACTGCCGCACCGCGCCGGATCGCGGCCAATGTAGCGGCCAATCCCGCCGCACCGGTGATCGCCGCCATCGTCCAGTCAGCCGGCAGTGCCGCCGCTTCGACCACGGCCTCCGCACCTGCCGCGGTGTCGATGCCGGTTCCCGCCAATGCATCCCGTAGTTGCGCGTAGCTGTTCGGGTCCGCGATTACTGCCAGATCGGCCTTCAGGGCGATGGCTTGCTGCGCCAGAAGTGCCGCGTTTCGCCCACCCACCAGGGCTCGAACTGCGAAACGCTCTGGGCGTGCTGCCAGCAATTCCACTGTTTGGGTGCCGACGCTGCCGGTGCTGCCAAGGACGGTGACGGTGCGCGGAGCTGGGGTCATTGCCACAAGACTACTCCGCGACCGACGATCAACGCCAGCAGGGCCGCCGCTGGCGCCGCGGCCAGCACCCCGTCGAGCCGATCGAAAAGGCCACCGTGGCCCGGAATGAGATGGCCAGAATCCTTCACCGCCAGAACCCGCTTGACGAAGCTCTCCAAAAGGTCACCGGCCTGCGCGACAACGCCAAGCATGCCGGCGGTCGCCGCGGCAGGCCAGAGCAGCGTGGCAGGTTGCCACAGAAGATGGGCAGAGATCAGCCCCACGGCAACCGCGGCGACCAGACCCCCTACCGCACCCGACCAGGTCTTCCCAGGCGAAATGCGAGGCGCTAGCCGCGGCCCCCCGACCCAGCGTCCAACGATATAAGCGCCGATATCTCCCGCCCACACAATGAGCAGCAGGAATAGCACATCAGCCCGCCCGGCCGCGGGGTCGGCGCGCAGCCACAGCAGCGCCCCACCGGCGACTGCGACATACACCAGGCCTGCGGAGAACAAGCCGAAGGGTGGTGCCACACGCAATTCTTCCCCCTCCCCTCGCGGGAGGGGGTCAGGGGGAGGGGGCGGTGCCCAATTTCCAATGCCCCCTCGCCCTAACCCCCTCCCGCGAGGTGAGAAGGAATGACGGCACAGCATCAGCCACTCGACCACCAGCCCGATCATCATCACGGCAACGATGCCCGTGAACGCGATGCCCCCGATCCACACGCAAGCCACCGCAATCGGCGCCAGCACCGCGGCCGACAACACGCGCAGCCACAGATCGCCCCAGCGGCTCGACTGACGCTCAGCCAGGTCGAGCGCCAAAGCGTCGCTCCCGTCCCGCGTAGTCCGCCAATGCCGCCGCGAAATGCTCCGGCCCGAAGTCCGGCCACAGCACATCCAGGAATACCAGCTCAGAATACGCCGCCTGCCACAGCAGGAAGTTCGAAAGTCGCTGCTCACCGGACGTGCGGATGATCAGGTCCGGATCCGGTATCCCAGCGGTGGCCAGCGCCCCAGCCATCGCATCCTCATTGACATCTGCCGGATCCAGCCGGTTGTCGCGCGCCGCTTCGGCAAGTTTCCGCGCCGCAGCGGCAATCTCCGCACGCGCGCCGTACGACAGCGCGACAGTCAGGTTGAGCCGTGTGTTGCTGGCAGTGTCGCGTTCGGCCTGGAGCAGATCGCCACGGATGTCGGGATCGAACCGCGCCTGATCGCCAATGAACCGCAGCCGCACACCATTCGCGTTCAGTTCAGCAATCTCGCTCCTCAGGTACTCCCGCAGGAGCCCCGTCAGGTCCAGCACCTCGCCCAACGGCCGCCGCCAATTCTCGCTGCTGAACGCGTAGATCGTCAGCCAGGTGACGCCATTCTCGATCGCCGCCTGGATGGTGCGCCGCACCGCCCGCGCGCCCTCGCGATGCCCCGCAATCTTGGGCAAATACCGCGACGCGGCCCAACGGCCGTTGCCATCCATGATGATCGCGACGTGAGCAGGAATAGACACCAATCAGACCTGCTTGATGTCCCTTTCCTTGTCGGCCAGCGCGTCGTCCACGCGCTTGATGTATTGGTCGGTCAGCTTTTGCACCTCGGCGCTCCAGTTCTTGGCGACATCCTCGCCGATGTCGTGCTTCTTCTCGTAGGTCTTGATCTGCTCCATGCCGTCTCGGCGCACGCCGCGAACCGCAACCTTGGTCCCTTCGGCATATTTGTGCGCCGCCTTCACCAGCTCCGCCCGGCGCTCCGTCGTGAGCTGCGGGATGGGCACCCGCACCAACTGCCCATCCGAGGCGGGATTCAGCCCCAGCCCGGCGTCGCGGATCGCCCTCTCCACGGCACCAACAAGGCCGCGATCCCACACTTGCACCGTCAGCATCCGGGGCTCGGGAGCGCCCACGGTCCCGCACTGCGTCAACGGCATTTCCGTGCCGTAGGCCTCCACGCGCACCGGCTCCAGCAGCCCGGGATGCGCCCGCCCCGTGCGCAATCCGTTGAACTCGCGCTTCAGCGTATCCAGCGCCCCGTCCATTCGCCGTGTGAGATCCTGCTTCAGTGTGTTGACATCGGCTTGTGCCATGGCGGCCTCCCAGACGTACCCGCGCCCTTCTTATTGCAGTTCGATGATTCGGGTGAAGCGGCCCTCGCCACGGACCACGGCGGCGAATGCCCCCGGCGCATGGATGTTGAACACCACGATCGGCAGGCCATTCTCCCGTGCCAGGCTGATCGCGGCGGCGTCCATCACCCCGAGGTCATTGGACAGCACGTCCAGATACGTGAGCTGCTCATACCGGCTGGCGTTGCTGACCTTGCGCGGATCGGCTGAATAGACCCCATCGACCTGAGTGCCCTTGAACAGCGCCTGGCAGTGCATTTCGTTGGCCCGCAGCGCCGCCGCCGTATCCGTGGTGAAGTATGGATTGCCCGTGCCGGCAGCGAAGATGACCACCCTGCCTTTCTCCATGTGCCGCTCGGCGCGCCGCCGGATATACGGCTCGCACACCGAGGACATCGGGATCGCTGACTGGACCCGGGTGGGAACCCCGATCTTTTCCAGCGCCGCCTGCATGGCGAGCGCGTTCATAACCGTCGCCAACATTCCCATGTAGTCCGCCTGGGCACGTTCCATGCCGGACGCGGCCCCCGAGACGCCGCGGAAAATATTACCTCCGCCGATGACGATGCAAACCTGCACCCCCATGCCAACCACGTCGCCAACATCGGCGGCGATGCCACGGACGGTTTCGTTGTCCAGTCCATATTCACGCCGGCCCATCAGGGCCTCACCCGACAGTTTTAGCAGGACGCGCTGGTAGACCGGCTGGTCTGGCATGGCGAGCGAGCCCCCTGGCGATGGCGGCGGCACCCTACTGGCAGCGACGCAGGCAGGCAACTCACAGGACCAAATGGACCCTCGTTGACAGCACACAGACCTCCGGCCCATTGAAAATACATGCTGGCAATCACCCGGTAGGTAATGGGCAGCGACGAGACAAAAATGCCCAACGCCCCGGAGGAGACGGACGCTGCCTCAGCCGTCGGTGCCGCCTGGGTAATATGCGTCGGCTTAGCGCTGGCTTGTCTGGTCATCTTGGCACTGTTCCACGCAACAAGCTTCGATCCGTTCGTACACGCGCCGAGCCGGCTGGGGCGAGTGGTCCGAATGGCGGTATTGTTGATGATGACAGTGGGCTTCGCCGCAGCCTTGGTCAGGTACGTCCCCATCGATCTATATCGCCAAGGCATTGCCGCGCTGGGAGCCCGGCCAGCCGCTGTGCTTGCCGCAATTGCCGGTACCGCAATCCTGCTGTCTGCGTTGATCAGCAAGCCTCTCTTGCATGCATTTCCCATCTCGGGTGACGAGTATGCCTATCTGCTCCAGGCGACCATGTTCCGACACGGTCAACTATCGCTGCCTGCATTGCCGATACAACGCTACCTCGACGAATTCTTCATCTTCGACATCCATGGGAGGATGGTCTCCCAGTATCCGCCGGGGTGGCCGGCGCTGCTCGCAATCGCCCAGGCGCTAAGATTCCAGCCTGGCTGCTCAACCCTTCACTGGGGCTGGCGACCATCGTCGCAATCTATCGACTGGTCGTGATGGATTTTTCGTATAGTGCGGCGCTCATCGCAATAGCTCTGGTGAGTGCCTCGGCATTCTATCTCTTCAACTCCGCCTCGTTTTTCAATCACGCTTCGATCGCCTTGTTCGGCGTTTTATTTGCCGCCACCGGCAGCAGCCTGATTTAGGTCCCTTCTATACGTGCTGCCATTGTGCTGGGTGCCAGCTTTTCAGTCCTCGCCGTCACGCGGCACTACGACGCGGTCTTGTTCGCGCTACCGTTCGGTGTTGCTGCCTTGTTCGATTTCCGCCGCAATCTGCCTTATCTGATCGTAGCAGCGCTGGCGGCAGCGCCCCTGATGGCGGCCCTGCTGGTATATTACGATGCGATCACGGGCTACCCACTGCAAACGCCGATGACGCTGGTGGATCCCTGGGATCAGCTCCTGGGAGCGAATTTCACCGTAACGGGCGCCACAGAATTAGCGATCAGTCGGGTGATCGAACTCGCCGAATGGACCTCACCGGCGTTCGTCCTGATTTATGGCTGGGCGCTGGTCCGACGCGCCAGAAGCGGCTCGCTCCGGTTCTACGAGACCTATCCGCTCATGTTCCTACTTGGATACTGGTTGTACTGGGGAGCAGGCGGCAACTGCTGGGGACCAAGGTACATCTATCCGTCGCTGCCTTTTGCTGCAATGACAGTTGCGGCTGTGTTTGTTGACTTACTCCGACAGCGCGCAACGGGCGCCGCACGATGGTTTCCGCCACTCGCTGTGCTGGCGTTGTTCAGCGAGGTCCTGCAATTGCCAGACTTGATGGTCGGCGCTGCCAGTACGGTGGCGCAGATGCGAGATCCTTACGTGCAAGTGGAGCGCGCGGGGTTGCACCAAGCAGTTGTCCTGATGACGACAGGTTCAGGAGAAATCTGGCATCTGAGCTTCGGCAATCTGGCAAGGAACCTCGATGGCCCTGATGGCGATCTGGTCTATGCTCACCCGGGCAAAATCCTGGAAGAGCGCGCCGATCCCGCCCAGGAAAGCCGGGCGGTGACTGGACTTAACCGCTTATTTCCCCGATCGTCCCCTATGGATATACCGTCGTCCTGAGGGACGTCCGGTAGGTGAAGTCGTGCGAACTTATACCGCCTCCTGACTGAGTACCTGCGATCCGAAGAGCGTGAATGACCCTGACGCCATGTTTCTGATGTATCGTCCTTCAATGATGGCGGGTACTAA
>CAVTEC010000102.1:0-50819 GCA_963733475.1 uncultured Alphaproteobacteria bacterium
CCGAAGGCCGCCTGGAAAATCTGAAGGAACTGGTGCGCTCGATGGGCGAGTTTCCCACCTTGGGCGCGTTCCTGGAGCACGTTTCGTTGGTGACGGAGGTCGAGAACGGCGACCCGGGTCCTCGGGTTTCGATCATGACGCTTCACGCCGCTAAGGGACTCGAATTCGACGTCGTCTTTCTGCCGGGCTGGGAGGAGGGGCTTTTTCCTCACCAGAGGTCGCTCGACGAGAACGGCGCCGCCGGATTGGAGGAGGAGCGTCGGCTCGCCTACGTCGGGCTGACCCGCGCGCGACGAAAAGCGGCGATCTATCATGCCGCAAATCGGCAGATTCGCGGACTTTGGCAATCCTCGCGCGAGTCGCGTTTCATCGAGGAGTTGCCGGAAGCGCATATCGACGCCGAGTATTCCCCTGGCGCCGCCGCATGGGGGTACGCGGAGTCGCGTTTCGATCGTGTCGTGTTTTCAGGGTCGGGTTATCAGACCCCGGGTTGGCGGCGGGCGCAAGAGAACGCGCAGCAGTCGGGAAGCTTCCCGCGGGCGGGTATGCGGGGCGGCGCCCGCGTCATCGAAGGCCGCGCCCTCGCGGTCGAACCCAAGTCATCCGCCTTCGAGGCCGGCATGCGAATATTTCACATAAAATTCGGCCCGGGGAGCGTCGTCGCCGTCGATGGCGCCAAGCTCACCGTCGATTTCGACAAGGCTGGCCGAAAGCTCGTGCAAGACAGTTTCGTCAGCCGGCTGTCGTGAGCATGGCTCGTTTGGCGAGCCGACCGGTGCGGCCTCAGGCGATGCCCCAGAACAAGTGAGTCAGGGCCGCCGCCCGGCCCGTCATTGCGAGCGACAGCGAAGCAACCCAGACTGAGGCGCAGTTGGAGAACCCCTGGGTCTGACTTCGCTGTCGGACACTTGTTTCCCGACGAGAAACGAAGTAACTCAGTCGCTGATTTCCACTGTCGTTTTCTGTCATGGCCGGGCTTGTCTCTGGCCATCCACGCGGTTCCGGTCGCAAGCGCACCTCGAAATGCTTAGCCGATCGGCGTCGAGCTGCTTTTGAAACAGCGGTTCGGAGTTGGGCGACGCGGAGGCCGGACTACGCGGCCTGAGTAGGGTGCTCGCTTTGCTCGCAAGACGGATAGGGCGTCGGTTCCGAAGGCCATACGGCGAAAGCCGGATCCGACGACGAACCAACATGATTGGATTTCGAAAAGCGGCGTGCAATTTGGAAAGACTTTCAATCGAGGGCAAGACAGAGACGCGTGTTCGGCAGGGGCGCCTATTACCTTGAGATGAGACGATGTCTGACCAGATAGAGCCAGCCGACCACACCGACGGTCCGCGCGTTATCGAACCTGAGGCAGGCGCGATCTTCGAGCCGTACGATGAACCGGCCGGGGGTTGGGGCGCGCTCCACGCAGTGGCCGTCGCGCTTCGAGAGCAGAGCGTCGTGCTGAAGGGATCGCAGGCGCTGCTGTCGATGAACCAGCCCGATGGCTTCGACTGTCCGGGTTGCGCGTGGCCCGATCCCAAGCACACGAGTTCGTTCGAATTCTGCGAGAACGGCGCCAAGGCCGTCTCGTTCGAGCTGACGAAGCGCCGGGTCGGGCGTGACTTCTTTGCGGCGCACACCGTGACCGAACTCGCAGAGCACAGCGACTACTGGTTGGAGGAGCAGGGGCGGCTGACCGAGCCGATGCGATACGATCGGTCGACCGACCGCTACGTCCCGATCGGTTGGGACGACGCCTTCGCGATGATCGCCGCTCACCTCAACGCCCTGGACAGCCCCGACCGCGCCGAGTTCTACGCATCCGGCCGCGCGTCGAACGAGGCGGCTTTCCTCTATTCGATTTTCGTCCGCCGCTTCGGCACCAACAATTTCCCCGATTGCTCCAACATGTGTCACGAGGCGACGAGCGTCGGGCTGCCGATGAGCATCGGGATCGGAAAGGGGACCGTGCTGCTGGAAGACTTCGATGCGACGGACGCGATTTTCGTGATCGGCCAGAATCCCGGGACCAACAGCCCGAGAATGATGACGTCGCTGCACAACGCCTCACGCCGCGGCGTGCCGATCGTCGCGATCAATCCGCTGCGCGAACGCGCGCTCGAACGGTTCGCCGCGCCGCAGGCGCCGATCGAGATGGTGACGCTGAGTTCGACCAGGATCGCCAGCGAATATTGCCAGGTCAAGGTCGGCGGCGACATCGCCGTCCTGAAGGGCATCATGAAGCTGGTGATCGACGGCCCATGCGGAGGCTGTCGAGCGCGGGGGGCCTCCGCGTGCTCGACCTGCCGTTCATCGAAACGCACACGACCGGGTTCGAGGCGCTGGCCGAGGACATGCGACGCTGCGTCTTGGGACGAAATCCTTCGCAGTTCGGGCGTCGAGCGCGCACAAATCGAACGGATCGCGCGGATCTATATCGAGGCGAAGTCGTGCATCATCGTCTATGGCATGGGGATGACCCAGCACCGCCAGGGCACCCAAAACGTGCAGCAGATCGCCAATCTGCTGCTGATGCGGGGCAACTTCGGCAGGCCGGGGGCCGGAATCTGCCCGGTGCGCGGCCATTCCAATGTTCAGGGCGATCGAACCGTCGGGATCACGGAGATCCCGAGCGCGGAACTCCTGGCGCAGATCGAGAAGGTTTTCTGGTTCACGCCCCCGAAGCATCATGGGCATGCGGTCGTCGACCCGTCGCAGCGATGATCGACGGCAGCGCCGAGGTGTTCGTCGGGCTTGGCGGCAATTTTGTCGCGGCGACGCCTGATACCGAAATCCTGCGTTCGGCCATGCGACGCCTCAAACTGACGGTCGCCATCAACACCAAGCTGAATCGCGGTCACATCGTTCACGGTCAGGAGGCGTTGATCCTTCCTTGTCTCGCGCGCAGCGACATCGATATCCAGGCGACCGGCCGCCAGAGCGTGACGGTCGAGGACAGCATGTCGCATGGTGCACGCGTCCGGCGGCCTGGTCACCCCACCCTCGCCGCATCTGAAATCGGAAGTCGCCATCATATGCGGCATGGCACGTGCGACTATGCCGGCGAGCGGCATCGGTTGGGAGGCGTTCGAGGGGAACTACGATCTGATTCGCGACAAGATCGAAGCGGTCTATCCAAAGCTGTTCGCGGACTTCAACGCCCGCATCCGTCAGCCGGGCGGCTTCCACCTTTATAACGGTCCCCGCGAACTCATCTGGGACACTGCCCATCGGGCGCGCGAATTTCCTCGTTTGCAGAGGGGTGTCCGAGGATCCGGCCGCTCAGCGCGCCGATGCGCTCACGCTGACGACGATCCGCAGCCATGACCAATACAACACGACCATCTACAGCCTGAACGACCGCTATCGTGGCGTATTCGGCGGCCGAATGGTGGTCTTCATGAATGAGGACGACATGACCGAGCGGAAGATCGAGGAGAAACTCCATCGTCGAACTGGTGTCCCTCGCCGACCCGAAAAAGCAACGCGCCGTGAGCGGCTTCAAGGTTCGCCCGTACAAAATACCCGCGAGGCTGCATAGCCTCCTACTATCCCGAAACCAATGATCTCATGCCGGTCGAGCACTTCGACCCGTTGTCGAAGACGCCTTCGGCGAAATCGATTCCGGTGCTCGTCAGGTCAGTGGCGGCCCAGGCATCGTGAGGCGCCTCTTACATGGCCCGAGAGACTCGAGGCGCAGCGCTGAACCGCAGAGCCTCGGGCACTGCCACTCGCAAGCTTGAGTAAATCGTTCGTTTGTGGCAGAACAAAACGCGGGCGGAATGCGTTTCGCGAATTGTTCGCTAAAAATCGCGACGGCGGAACGCGGACGGAATGCTCATTTTTCGATTTACGAATTCGATTTCAGCTAACGGATTTCGAAGCAGGGTCGTTTCGCGCACAGGCGGAGGAGCGGCGAAAATGAACGTCTTGGATCTGGTTGCGATCGACGTGCATACCCATGCCGAGGTTTCGTGCAGGCAACCCGTGGACGTCATGTGGGAGCCTTACGAGGAAGCGGCGAGCAAATACTTCAAGGTCGGCAAGCGTCCGACGATCGCCGAAACGCTGAGTTATTATCGCGAACGCAAGATCGGCCTCGTGATGTTCACGGTCGACGCGGAGGCCCAGATCGGCAATCGCCGCATTCCCAACGTGGAGGTCATCGACGCCGCGCGCGAAAACAGCGACATCATGATCGCCTTCGCCAGCATCGACCCGCACAAGGGCATGATGGGCGTGCGCGAAGCGCGGGAGCTGATCGAGGGCGGGATCGTCAGGGGGTTCAAGTTTCATCCGACGTGCCAGGGCTTCTTTCCCAACGACCGCATGGCCTACAAGCTCTACGAGGTCATCGCGGAGCATAAACTGCCGGCGATTTTTCACACCGGCCATTCCGGCATCGGCACCGGCATGCGCGGCGGCGGAGGATTGCGGCTGAAATATTCGCAGCCGATCCATATCGACGACGTGGCGGTGGATTTTCCCGACATGACGATCATCATGGCGCATCCGTCCTGGCCCTGGACGGACGAGGCGCTTTCGATCGCGCTGCACAAGCCGAACGTCTACATCGACCTCTCCGGCTGGATGCCCAAATATTTTCCGCCGCAGCTCGTGCAATACGCCAACACGCAACTGAAGGAAAAAATGCTGTTCGGCTCGGATTTTCCGCTGATCGCGCCCGACCGCTGGATCGCCGACTTTCGCAAGGCCGCGTTCAAGCCCGAGGTGCAGGAGCTGATTCTCAAGCAGAACGCGATCCGCGTTCTCGGCCTCGGCGCCTGATGTGACGGGATATTTCCCCTCTCCCCGCCTCTTCGCGGGGAGAGATGCTATGGGGCGGGCGGCGAAAATAGTGCACCATCGCTGCTGTCAAACCCACGATGGAGCGCTCCATGTCCAAACCTTTCGATCTGAGCAAGTCTCTCGCCGCCCTGGATCAAGATAGCACGTTGATCGTCGTCATCGAAATGAGCCAGTCGAGTTGGCTGGTCGCCGCGCGGGCGCCGGGGCTGGCGCGCGATCCGCTGAAGAAGCTGCCGCCGGACCCGGAACAGCTGTTCAAATTGATCGACCGCTGGCGCGAGGAGTCGCGGCGGGCCGGACGCGTGGTGCGTCGGGTCTGCGTCGCCTTCGAGGCGGGGCGCGACGGGTTCTGGCTCGCGCGGTTGCTCGCCCAGCACGAGATCGAAGTCCGCGTCATTCACCCCACGAGCATCCCGGTGAAGCGGGATCATCGTCGCGCCAAGACGGATCGGCTCGACACGGAGCTGCTGATGCGGGCGTTCCTGGGCTGGCTGCGCGGCGAGGCCGACCATTGCAGCATGGCGGCGATCCCGACGCTGGCGGAGGAAGACGCCAAACGCCCCACCCGCGAGCGCGAGAGCCGGGTCAACGCCCGCAGCCGCCTCGTCAATCGGATGAAGGGCGCGTTGGCGCGGCTGGGCATCCGCGGCTTCAATCCGAAACTGCGCAAGGCCGCCGAAAAGCTCGAGGAACTGCGCACCGGAGCGGGCGAGCCGCTGCCGCCCAACACCCTGGCGGAGTTGCGGCGCGACATGGCGCAGCTGCGCTTCGTCGCCGATCAGATCAAGCAGATCGAGAAGGCGCGCGAGGCGCGGCTCGAAAAGGCGCCTCGCGAAGGCGCGCATCCGATGGTTCTGATGCTGGCGAGCATCAAGGGCGTCGGCCTGGAAACGGCGGAGATGCTGGTGGCGGAAGTGCTTTCGCGCAAGCTGCGCGACCGGCGCGCCGTCGCCCGTTACGGCGGCCTGACCGGCTCGCCCGACGAGAGCGGCTCGCGAAGTCGCGAGAAGGGTCTGGCGCGGTCGGGCAATGCGCGCGTGCGGCGCGGCATGATCCAACTCGCCTGGCGGTTTTTGATGTTCCAGAAGGAAAGCGCGCTGGCCAAATGGTTCGAGGCGCGCACCGCCAATGGACCGCGCGGGGTGCGCAAGACGATGATCGTCGCACTGGCGCGCAAGCTGTTGATCGACCTGTGGCGCTTCGTCGAGGACGGGACCATGCTGGTCGGCGTCGAGTTGTTCGACTCCAGGGCGTGAGCCGGAACATCGAACACCGGGTCTCGACAGAGACCTCGGCTTCCTCCGCTTTTTGCTGAAAAGGAGTTTCTTCTACCCGCGACGAGCGAACTCCCGCTCGAGCGGGGCAACGATCCGAGGCGGCGGCGACCCGCACCCAGCCATGGCCTTCGCGCCGAGGGAGAGAATGGTCCCGCCTCCGAGGAACTACCCCGCCGATGCGCATGAGTGCATCATGGGTTCGGGTCGCAAGGCCCGCCGAATACAAGGTTGTGGCGCGATGATCGGGACCCTCTGTATGGTTCCCCTCAAAATCCCGCCTCGCCGAACCGAGGACAGCCTTCGCGGCCCGAGGGTGTGGATAGCGACGGGCTTCGCTACGGCGCTATTTGGGGGCGCGCTCAGCCCGTCGCTATCCACACCCTCTCTCTCCATCGTTAAAGGGAAAAAAACACCACACGAGGTGCTCACTGACGGCGTCTCGACGAGAATGCATTTTCCTCTTGATAAAGAAGACCCCATACAAGGCAGGGTGAGGGGCCGGGGTGAGTAGGCGGACTGTTGGAACCGAACGACTGTTCGGCCGAAACACATAGTCATCTGAAGGATTGGCGCGTAATTGAACGGTGCGGCCACACGCCCAAGCCCCTTGTATGGGGTCTTTTTGGTCAAGAGGAAAATTTTGCGTGGTGTCTGGCCCCGGAGGAGCGTGGGGGGTCCGCTCGAGGCCCGCTCCTTGTCGGTAGATCGGCCATCTTGAACGCTTCCTTCCAGGTGGTGCGCTCATTGGCCATCCTGAAAAGATTCTGATTGGGGATCACGATCAGCGTATCGACGTGCTGCTGCAGATCCTCGATGCCCTGATCGGCGCAGCGCGCGCGACGCACGCCTTCGAAGCCGAACGGCTTGGTCACCACACCGACGGTCAGGATGTTTCTCTCGCGCGCCATGCGCGCGATGACCGGTGCCGCGCCAGTGCCTGTGCCACCGCCCATGCCGGCGGTGATGAACACCATGTGCGCACCGTCGAGATGCCGCGCCAGTTCATCTGCGGCTTCCTCGGCCGCGGCCTTGCCGATCTCGGGCTTCGCGCCAGCGCCGAGGCCCTGCGTGATATGCGGTCCCAACTGAATGCGACGATCGGCGCGGCTATGCATGAGCTGCTGTGCGTCGGTGTTGGCGACGACGAACTCCACGCCCTGCAGGTTCGCGGCGATCATGTTATCGACCGCGTTGGTGCCACCGCCGCCCACACCGATAACGGTGATGCGCGGGCTGAAGTCGGTGTGCACTGTCTGCGGGATCGTCAAATTCAGAGTCATGGCAGCATCTCCCCCTATCGGGTCGAGTCGTTGAGTCGGTTGTTACGCCAGTTATTTCGATTCGCTACCTGCATCAGACGCGTTCTTTCAAAAAATTGACGAGCCGACGGATAAATCCCTTCGGCCGTTCAATCTCGAGATCGACGTCGTGCATCGTGCGGCCCTCGCCCGAAGCCCATGCAAGCAAGCCAGCAGCGGTGGCGAATGCAGGCCCCGATGCGGAATCTGGCAGACCTCGCAACACGATCGGACGCCCCAGACGCACTTGCTTGTTCAGCACGCGCCCCGCCATTTCACGTGCACCGGCAAGCTGGCAGGCACCACCGGTCAGCACCACGCGCATCCCAGCGGCGCGGGTCAGGCCGGAACTGTCGAGGCGCTCCTTCACCAGCTCGAACGTCTCTTCGAGGCGCGGGCGGATGATGTTCACCACCATGCTGCGCGGCACCTTGGCGATCTGATGCTCTTCCTCGCCAACCAGCGGCACGGGCAGCATTTCGCGTTCGTCGTCGGGGCTGTTCTGCACGTTGCCGTATAGCGTCTTCAGACGTTCGGCGTGCGCAACCGGCGTGGACAACAGCCTCGCCAGATCGTTGGTGACGTGGACGCCGCCGATGGGGAGCTGCGCGGTGTGCAGCAACTGGTTCTCGGCGAACACGGCCATGCCGGTCGTGCCACCGCCCATGTCGATCACCGTCGCGCCGAGCTCGCGTTCGTCATCGACCAGCGTGGCCAGGCCGGCAGCCATCGGCGCGGACACCAGTTCGCCGATGTCCAGATCGCAGCGCGCGATGCAGGCGCCCAGTGAACGCAGCGCGGTGGATGACGCATCGACAATATGAAGCCGCGCGGTCAGCTCCTCGCAGAACAGGCCGCGCGGGTCGGCGACATGATCCGTCTGATCCACGGAGAAGGTGAGCGGCAGGGCGTGGATCACTTCACGGCCATCGGCGGCGGCGCGATAGCGGCCTTCGTTCACCACGCGACGAATGTCGTGCTCTTCTACGGCACGGCCACCGACTGGCCACTGCACATTGAACAGCCGCGATTCCGGCTGGCCGCAGGTCAGGTTGACGATGACAGAACGCAACCGCGTATCGGCCATGTCCTCGGCCTGGCCGACACAGGCGCGAATGGCACGCTCCGCTTCGTCGAGATCGACGATGCTGCCACCGCGTACGCCACGGCCTCGGTGCCAACCGAAGCCAAGCGCGCGCAACGAGCCGTCGCTTTCCGTCCGGCCGATCAGGCAAGCGACCTTGGTAGTGCCGATATCGAGCACGCCGAAGGGACCGGTGCGGCCATGGCGCGCGCGCGTTGGCTCGTCAGGCTCCATCGGCGGCGGCAGCGCGGGGCGCGACATGTTGTTCATGACTGCTTCTTCTCGTCTGGGCGCGGACGCAGCACGAGGCGATCGCCTAAGCGCATGTCGATCGCGGTAAGCGGCCGATCCAGAAGCTCGTGCTGCTGCTGGAGTTGCATCAGGCGATCCAGGGCAATGGCCTCGTGGCCTTCCGGCAGCATCACGCTGGTGCCGTTGGTGAGTTGCAGGTTCCAACGGCGTTCGCCCACGCGTACCGCGGCAACGACGCGCTTCTGCAATTCGGGGCGATCGGTCAGCGCGTCTATCAGCGTGGCAGCACCGGCAGGTGCGCCCGGGCCAACGACAAGCGGAAGGGTACGGAACTCGGCGACGTTCTGGTTCGCGACGAGCTGGCCGTTGCGATCGATCAGGACAAACTTGCCTTGGTTCTGCCAGATGGCGAACGGGCGACGTTCCTTCAGATAGACGACAACGGTGCCGGGAAGTTGCCGCTCGACGGTGGCTTGCTCTACCCAGGACAGCAATTCGATCCGCTGGCGCGCAAGCTCGACGGAGAAGCCGAGGATTGGATCGCCTTTATTGACCCCGAGCGCCGCGCGCAACAGCGGCTCTGGTGTGTTGGCGCGACCCTGGATCACCACGTCATTCACACGCAGACCTGCGATGGCAGTGATGCCACCGAGGCGTTCGCGCAGCGTCGCGAGGGTGCCGCTCGGCGCGGCGGAGCGCACGGTGATCAGGCCCAGCAGCAGCACGACACAGCCGAAGGCGAGCCAACCGGCGGGACGTATATACTTCCTTTGCCGGCGCAGCAGCAGCTTCCAGCGGCCGGGCCGATCGGTGACCGAGTTGCGGGGTTTGCGGGTCACGCGCGGCATGTCGCGTTCTCCACCATCCAGGCGCAGAGCTGGGAAAAGTTCATGCCGTGGTGCGCGGCTTGCTCGGGCAGCAGCGATGTCGGCGTCAGGCCAGGCTGAGTGTTCAGTTCCAGGAGGACCAGGCGGCCTGGCTCGCCAGCGGTATCGTCGTAGCGGAAATCACAGCGTGTGGCGCCGCGACACCCGAGTGCGCGATGTGCGGAGACGGCGACGTCCAGGGCCTTCTCGTAGGTGTCGGCGTGCACGCGTGCTGGGATGATATGGCGCGAGCCACCGTCAGCGTATTTCGATTCGTAGTCATAGAAGGCACCGGCATCGGCGATGATCTCGGTGACTGCAAGGGCACGATCGCCCATGACTGCTACGGTCAGCTCGCGACCGGGGATGTACTCCTCCACCATTGCGGCAGCGCCGAATCGCCAGGCGCGTGCGACTTCTGCACGGCGATTGTCGCCGGTGCGGATTATCTCGACACCGACCGACGAACCTTCACTGACCGGCTTCACCACATAGGGCAGCGGCAGCGGATCGGCCGCTTGCAACTCTTCCTTTGGGACAACTCGGCCGCGCGGGACAGGCAGGCCGGCGGCGGCGAAAATGGTTTTTGCCGCGACCTTGTCCATGGCGAGCGCGGAAGCCCGCACACCGGAATGCGTATAGGGGATCGCGAGCCAGTCGAGCACGCCCTGGATCGCGCCGTCCTCGCCGAACCGGCCATGCAGCGCGTTGAATACAGCATCGGGGCGTGGGGTCAGCGCCGCGATGACGGCGCCAAGGTCTTCGCCCACTTCGATCGGCGTCACCTCGAAGCCGGCTTCACGGAGAGCGGGAATGACCTGCGAGCCAGTGGACAGACTGACTTCGCGTTCAGCCGAAACGCCGCCGTATAGGACTGCGACGCGGGTCATGTCAGGAACCTCCCCCTCCCCTTGCGGGAGGGAGCTGGGGGGAGGGGACAGAGGAGGCAGCGCTGGTTAGGCCCCCTCCCCCTAGCCCCCTCCCGCAAGGGGAGGGGGAAGTTGGTTGGGGTCATCATGTCACCGCCTCCGGCTTGCCGGCCGGGATGCCGATGCGATGGATTTCCCACTCCAGGGTGACACCGGTGGCCGCATGCACGCGGCGACGAACTTCCTCACCGAGGCCTTCAATGTCGGCGGCGGTGGCAGTTCCCGTATTGATCAGGAAATTGCAGTGCTTGTCGGAGACCTGCGCTCCGCCACGGGTCAATCCACGACAACCTGCTGCTTCGATCAGCTCCCACGCTTTCATGTCGGGTGGATTGCGGAACGTGGATCCACCAGTTCGCGCACGCACAGGCTGCGAGGCTTCGCGCGCGGCACGGATCTCGGCCATGCGCGCCGCGATTGTGGGCGGCTCGCCCGGCCGGGCACGCAGACGCGCCCGGATCACGACAGCGCCATGCGGCAGGCGCGAATGACGATAGGCGAACGCCAGATCAGCAGCCGAGAGGCGCCGCTGCTCGCCGTTGCGGGTGACGATCTCGGCCCAATCGAGACAAGACGCGATATCGCCCCCATAGGCGCCGCCATTCATCACGACGGCGCCGCCGATGCTGCCGGGAATACCGGAGAGGAACTCAATGCCTGTCAGTCCGGCGGCCGCGGCGTGCTCCGCCACCGTCACATCCAACGCAGCAGCGCCAGCGATAACGCCGTCTGGTTCTGTTGCGATCGTGCTGAACCCACGTGCGAGGCGGATCACGACTCCAGGCAGGCCACCGTCGCGAATGATCAGGTTCGAGCACGCGCCGACGACGTGCACCGGAATGTCCAACGGCAACGCACGGAGGAACTGCGCGAGGTCGTCCGCATCCGCTGGCCTGATCAGTGCTTCGGCCGGACCACCAACGCGGAACCAGGTGAACGGTGCCAGCAGAGCATTGGCCTGCACGCGCCCACGCCGCGGCGGCAGCGTATCTACCAGTGTAGGCATGCGGGAAGCGGCCATTACCATTACCATGACTGCCCCTCCCCTTGCGGGAGGGGATTGGGGGGAGGGGGTGGTGGGCCTTCTGGCGAGGCCCCCTCCCCCCAGCCCCCTCCCGCAAGGGGAGGGGGAGGAATTTGCTGGCACATCAACATCATGCCGCGCTCCCCGCCACGCGGCGCTGCTGTAGTTCCATCAGCTCGCCGGGCAACGCTGCGGCCCATTGCGTGATGTTGCCGGCGCCGAGGCACACGACGAAATCTCCAGGTTTGGCCATGGCGAAGACCATCTCCGCGAGCCGCGCCGGCGACGGCAACGGCACAACGCTGCGATGCCCGCGCGCCCGCATACCATCGACCAGAGCGTCGCGGGTCACGCCTGATATCGGCGCTTCGCCTGCCGGATAAACGTCGGCGACGATCACCGTCCCTGCATCGTTCATGCAGGTGCAGAACTCGTTGAACAGCGAATGCAGCCTTGAGTAGCGATGCGGCTGCACGACGGCGATCACATTGCGTGCGCCGGCCTGCCGTGCCGCCTTCAGCACGGCGGCGATTTCCACCGGATGATGGCCGTAGTCATCGATGACGGTGATGCCGCCGGCCTCGCCGGTCTTGGTGAAGCGACGCTTCACGCCACGGAAGGCGGCGAAGGCACTGCGCAGCGTGTCGTCGTCAATTTCCATCTCGACACCGACGGCGACCGCGGCCAGCGCGTTCAGCACGTTATGCGCACCGAGCATCGGCAGCCGATACGGCCCCAATTTCCGGGTGCGGTTACGGGCGCGGTCAGTGACCGTGACCTCGAAGGTAGACCCCAGTTTATCGGGAACGACACGCTCCGCACGCACATCGGCCTGCGGCGAGAAACCATAGGTGATGATCCGCCGATCGGAGAGACGCGGGATCATCTGCTGCACTTCGGGATGGTCAATGCACAGCACGGCAAAACCGTAGAACGGCACGTTGCCGACGAACTGATCGTAGCCGGCGATCATCGCCTCGGGCGTGCCCCAATGATCGAGGTGCTCGGGATCCATGTTGGTAACGACAGCGATCACCGCGGGCAGACGCAGGAAACTGCCATCGCTTTCGTCAGCCTCGACCACCATCCATTCGCCGGCGCCGAGCCGGGTGTTCGTGCCATACGCGTTGACGATACCGCCGTTGATCACCATCGGGTCGAGACGCGCGGCTTCCAGAACCGCCGCGATCAGACTGGTCGTCGTGGTCTTGCCATGGGTGCCGCCGATGGCGATCGACCATTTCAAGCGCATCAGTTCGGCCAGCATCTCGGCGCGCCGCACGACTGGGATGAGGCGCGTGCGCGCGGTGGCCACTTCCGGATTGTCCGGTTTCACCGCCGACGACACGACCACGACCTGGGCACTGCCCAGATTGGCTGCGTCGTGGCCGACAGCGACGGCGATGCCCGCATCGCGCAAGCGGCGGACGTTGGCGGAATCGGCGATATCGCTGCCTTGCACCGCGTAGCCAAGATTGTGCAGCACTTCGGCGATGCCCGACATGCCGATGCCGCCGATGCCGACAAAATGGATGGTACCGATGGAGAGGGGGAGCGCTCTCATGCACTGACCTCCTGGGGGACGAGTTGCTCCACCAGATCGGCAAGCCGTGCGGTTGCGTCCGGGCGTGCGATGGCACGTGCGGCCAATGCCGCGTGGTTCAGCATATCCGGCGACGCGAGCAGTGCGGCAAGGCGTTCACGCAGCGCATCCGGCGTGAAGTCGCGTTGCGCAATCATCGAGGCGCCACGCGCCTGCACCAACGCGCGTGCGTTCGCCGACTGATGATCGTCGATCGCGCTTGGCAGCGGCACGAGGATCGAAGGGCGCCCAGCAATGGCGAGTTCGGCGACGGTCGATGCCCCTGCGCGCGCGATCACCAGATGCGCCTCGGCAAGCTTCTCCGCGATGTTCGGGAAAAAGGCCGAGAGCTCGGCCGCGATGCCTACCGCATCGTACGCGACGCGAACCCTCGCAAGGTCTTCCGGACGGCATTGTTGCACGACGCTGAGGCGTGCGCGCATGTCATCTGGAAGCGCTGCCAATGCTGGCGGCACAATATCGCTGAAAACGCGCGCGCCGAGCGAACCTCCGACAATAAGCAGGCGCAGGGTATCGGTTGGCGGAACATAAGGTGCCGGTATGATGCCGGGCCGTACCGGGTTGCCGGTAAAAACGGTTGTAGCCCCATCTGGAACGCGCTCCGGTGCCACGAAGCTCAAGGCAAGCGTATCGGCGCGCCGTGCCAGGAAGCGATTGGCCCGGCCGAGCACTGCGTTCTGCTCGTGCAGGATGACTGGTGGGCGCTGACGCATCAGTCGCGTCGCCAGAACCGGCGCGACGCATGGGTAGCCGCCGAACCCGACCACTGCCGCGGCATTGCACTGCCGCAGAATCCGCCGGGCCTGAAACACGCCTTGCGCCAGCGACAACATCGCCGAGCCGGCACGCAAGCCACGTCCAGCAATGCCGGCGCCGCTGATGGTGAATTGCTCCAGGCCAGCGAACACCGGACTTGTCAGGCCGGCGGACCGTGCATCGGTCATCAGCGCGACGCGCCGGCCACGCAGCAGCAACTCGCTGGCGAGCGCTTCGGCGGGGAAGAAGTGTCCACCCGTGCCACCCGCCGCGATGACGATGGGCAATACCGCCGGACCTCTCATGGCACGTCTCCATGATGGCGACGCCGCGTCAGTGCCAGCAACATGCCCATGCCGAGTGCGATCGCCAGTGCCGATGAGCCACCATAGGAAATGAACGGCAGAGTCATTCCCTTCGTTGGAATGAGCTGGAGCGACGAGGCCATGTTGACGAAGGCCTGAAGGCCAAAGCCGGTGACCAGTCCGGTGCAGGACAGCACGATGAACAGGTCCTGCTCCTTCAGAAGCCGCAGCAGGCCACGCAACACGATGAAGGCGAACACCGCGATGATCGCGATGCAGACGATCATGCCGAATTCCTCGCCGGCCACCGCGAACACGAAATCGGCGTGCGCGTCGGGCAGAATGTCCTTCACGCGGCCCTCGCCTGGACCGCGGCCGAGCAGACCGCCATTGCCGAATGCTTCCAGCGCGGTGTGCGGCTGGTAGTCGGTGCCTGTGCCGCTGCCTGGATGCAGGAACTCCAGCACGCGCTTCTGGACGTGGGAGAAGAACATGTAGGCGCCCACGCCGGCGAAGCCGAATCCCACCAGGGCGAAGCCGACCAGGATCAGATTCAGCCCATCGACGTAAAGCTGGACGAAGAATACGGCGGTGATGACCGCCAGCATGCCGACGTCAGGCTGCGACTTCAGGAGCAATGCGATCACGGCGTAGATGGCGATAGCCAGCAGTTTGCCGGGGAAGCGTGGTGTGCGGCGGCCCTCGCTGATCAGCCAGGCCGCGACGATCGCGAAGCAGGGCTTGAGGAATTCCGATGGCTGCACAGATAGGCCCGGCAACGCGATCCAGCGCCGCGCGCCTTTGATATCCACGCCTGCGACCAGCGTCATCACGGTCAGCGCAAGCGCGATGACGCAGCCGATCATCGCAAGGCGGCGAATGCTGCGTGGCGACATCATCGAGACGGTGACCACGATTACGCCGGCCGCCGCGAGGAAGAACACTTGCTTCAGGATGAACAGATCGCGCGGCGTGCCTATGCGCTCGGCGACCGCGGGGCTTGCCGCCAACATCATGATGTAGCCGAAGCCTATGAGAATGCCGATGGCGCCGAGCGTCCAGCGGTCCACTGTCCACCACCAGCGGCCCAGCACAGAATTGTCGGCGCGAGAAAGTGTCGGCATCAGGCGCGCCCCGATAATAGGCGTGTATCGAAGCGGATGATTGCGATTCGAGGGAAGGGTCCAGACAGGTAGGGTCCACACGGAGGACACAGGGAACCACGGAGATCCACTGAGGAAAGAAATAGCCTCCGCGGACCTCCGTGGTTCCCCGTGCACTCCGTGTGGACCCTTTGCACCCGAGTACTCATCGGATCTTCAACGTCGCCAGACCGACCAGCGCGAGGATCATTGATATGATCCAGAAGCGGATCACGATGGTCGGTTCCGACCAGCCTTTTTTCTCGAAGTGATGATGCAGCGGTGCCATCAGGAAGACCCGCTTTCCGGTGCGCTTGAACCAGAACACCTGGATGATGACGGAGACCGTCTCCAGCACGAACAAGCCGCCGACGATAAGCAGTACGATCTCGTGCTTGGTCGCGACTGCCACCGCGCCGAGCGCACCACCGAGCGCCAGCGAACCAGTGTCGCCCATAAAGACCGCGGCGGGTGGTGCGTTATACCAGAGGAAGCCGAGGCCAGCGCCGATCAATGCGGAACAGAATACCGCCAGCTCACCAACCCCCGGTACCGGATTGAGCTGAAGGTAGTCGGCGAAGATACGATTGCCGACGAGGTAGGCGATCAGTGCAAAGACGCCAGCACAGATGATGGTTGGGACAATCGCAAGACCGTCCAGTCCATCGGTCAGATTGACCGCGTTCGATGCACCGAGCATCACAAGCATGGCGAAGATGGGGAACAGAAATCCGAGTTGGATCAGCACTTCCTTGAAAATCGGAATGGCGAGCGATGTGGACAGCGGCCCACGCATCAGCTCCATCAGCCAGATGCCGGCGATCACGCCGATAAGCGTCTGCACGATCAGCTTGGCTTTTGCCGATACGCCTTTGTGGTTCTGGCGGGACAGCTTCAGATAGTCGTCGGCAAAGCCCAACGCGCCGTAACCCAACGTCACGAACAGCACGGCCCAGACGTAGAGGTTCCGCAAATCCACCCACAGCAGCGTGGAGATCGACAGCGCGAAGAGGATCAGCACACCACCCATCGTCGGCGTGCCTTTCTTGTCGATCAGGTGGCGCTCCGGCCCGTCCGCGCGGATTGGCTGACCGTTCCGCTGCAGCGATTTCAGCCAGCGGATCACCGGCGGTCCGACAATGAAGCTGACCAGCAGCGCGGTCAGGCATGCCGCACCGGAACGGAAGGTGATGTAGCGGAACAGGTTGAACAGAATGAATTGGCTGGCAAATGGCCGCGCGATATCGACGAGCATTACGCGGCCTCCGCGTGGTGCTCGAGTGCATTGACCAGCAGTTTCATGTGGCTGCCGAGGCTGCCTTTGACCAGGATCGCATCCCCTGGCGCTATGGCGCGGGCGAGCAGGGGCGCCAGCGATGCCGAGTTCAGGCGCATGCGCGGCGCGCAGCGAGTTGGGCACGGCAGCGTACAGCTCCCGCATCAGAGGGCCGCAGGTAAAGAGCTGATGCGCGGCGGCGGTTACGTCGGGTGCCAGCGCCCGGTGTTCGGCAGGACCGGCATCGCCCAGTTCCAGCATGTCGCCCAACACGGCAATCCGCCGCCGCGCTGGTTGTAGCCGCAGCACTGCGAGCGCCGCGCGAATGGATGCCGGATTGCCGTTGTAGCTCTCGTCCAGCAGCAACGCGGTGCCGCCGGGCACGCGGATGGGACGGCGGCTGCCGCGACCTGCGATCGGGGCAAATTCCTCCAGTGCGCGGGCGATCCGGGTGGTGATTTCGGGCGGGCACGTCGTGAGCTCGATCGCGCCGGCAATGGCTGCCAACGCGTTGATCGCCATGTGCCGCCCAGGTGCGTTGAGCCGGAAGCGCACGGCTCGGCCATGGACTTCCGCCGCAACATCGCTGCCGTCGGCGTCCGATGCGATGGCGGTTAGCCGTACATTGGCAGTGGGTGACACACCGAACGTGACGATGCGGGCATTCCCGGCGGCAACGCGCAGTCGCGGGAACAGTGGCGAGTTCAGCCGGCAGCACTGCAACGCCGCCCGGCTCGAGGCCGCGCAGAAGCTGCGCCTTCTCGTCGGCGATCGCCTCGATCGAGCCGAGATAGCCGATATGCGCCTTCTCTATCGTCGTGATCACCGCGACATGCGGCCGGGCAAGAGACGCGAGTGGTGCGATCTCGCCGGGATGGTTCATGCCGATCTCGGTGACGCAGAAGGCGGCGGCGGGTGGCAGGCGCGCCAAAGTCAGCGGCAGGCCCCAGTGGTTGTTGTACGAAGCGACCGCGGCATGCGTGTGTCCGAATGCGCTCAGAATTGTGCGCAGCATCTCCTTGGTTGTGGTCTTGCCGACGCTGCCGGTGACCGCGAGCAACCGGCCGCCAAAGCGCAGGCGTGCGTAGCCGCCGAGGCGATGCAGGCCGGCAAGCGTGTCATCCACCAGAAGCAGGTGGCCGGAGGCCGGCACGTCGTGATGGACCATGGCGCCTGCCGCACCCTTGGCCATGGCATCGGCGACGAAGGCATGGCCATCGCCCGCCTCACCACGCAGCGCGACAAACAGGTCGTCGTCCGCCAGCGTACGCGTGTCGATCGACACGCCGTCGGCGGCGAACGGCGTTTGCATGGAACCGCCGGTGGCTTCCAGCAGATCGTGCGGGGTCCAGAGCGCCGTCATGCGCCCCCCGCCAGGCGCCGCACCACGCTGACATCGTCGAACGGAATGACGGTGCCGCCGATGGTCTGGCCCTGCTCATGACCCTTACCGGCGACCGCGAGCACGTCGCCCGGGCCAAGCCCGTTCATCGCCTCCGCAATGGCGCGTTCCCGGTCACCTGCTTCACGTCCGCCAGGGCACGCGGCCAGAACTGCCGCGCGGATCAGTGCAGGGTCTTCGCTGCGGGGATTGTCGTCCGTCACGATCGCCACGTCGGCGAACCGCGCTGCCGCCGCGCCCATCAACGGGCGCTTGCCACGATCCCGATCGCCGCCCGCTCCGAACACGACATGCAACCGGCCCGATGTGTGCGGACGCAGCGCTGTCAGCAGCCGCTCCAGCGCGTCAGGCGTATGCGCGTAATCGACGTAGACCGCCGCGCCGTTGGGCAAGCGGGCCGTCAATTCCAATCGGCCACGCACGCCGTGCAACGAGCTGAGCCGATCCAATGCGCCAAGTTCCCCGACTGCCATCGCCAGCGCCGCTGCCATCAAGGCATTGTCAGCCTGGAACCGTCCTGGGAGCGGCAACTCGATCTCTCGCCTGGTCCCCGCGACCAGCAGCCGCAGCACTTGGCCATCCGGCATGGGCCGCGCCTCCAGCAGGCGCAGTGCGGTTCCGTTTTCGCCGACGGTCCGCAGCGAGAGCCGGCGACGCTGGGCGATCTCGGTCAGCGCGGTCAGTGTAGCGCCGTCCGCGTCGCTGCTGGCAATCGCCGGACTGCCCGGCAACAGCAACTCGTCGAATAGCCGCAGCTTTGCGGCTCGGTAGGCGTCTACCGAGCCGTGGTAGTCCAAATGGTCGCGAGTCAGGTTGGTAAACGCCGCCGCGGCGAGCCGCACGCCGTCCAGGCGAAACTGATCGAGGCCGTGGGACGACGCTTCCATCGCCGCATGCTGCACCCCCGAGTGCGCCAGGCTGGCCAGCGTCTCGGCCAGACGGACCGGATCAGGGGTGGTCAGACCGGGACCCGGGTCAAATCCCGGCGCGATCACTCCCAAGGTGCCGAGGCTTGCGGCTGGCTTGTCGCCCGCCTCCCAAATCTGGCGCAGGAATTCGACGGTGCTGGTCTTGCCGTTGGTGCCGGTAACGGCGACCACGACGCGTGGCTGCCGCCCGGCAAGTCCCGCCGCGAGCTGGGCCAAGCGTCGGCGTGGTTCGGGATCTTCCAACAATAGCCGCGGTGGAACTCCTGGCGGCCATACGGTTCCCTGCGGCGCCAGAACCGCGACTGCGCCGCGCGACACCGCCTCGGCGATGAAGTCTCGGCCGTCCGTGCGGCTGCCAGGCAGAGCGGCAAACAGGAAACCGGGCGCGACCCGGCGGCTGTCGGCGGTGATGCCGGCGATTTCCACTCCAGTGGCCTCGCGCCACGATGGGGGCATGCCACGCATGATGTCAGCGAGACGCAAGCGAGTTGGACCTCGCAGGCACAACGACCGCTTCCCGCTTCTGGCCGCGTGACGGAATTGGGTGGGCTGGCGGCAATGCGGTAGCCGGAACCGTCGGGGCAAGCTTCGCTTCCCCGTCGGAGCCAGGGCCGCGCGCGACCGCTCCAGGCGGCCTTCCAGGTTCGAGCGGAATGGACAGCGCCTGATTGATCTCGGGCGCATCCTGCGTGTCCGGCAGCATGCCAAGCATCGGAGCGATGCGTGCGATCACGCGGCCCGTCTCCGGCGCGGCCACCCAGCCAGCCGTCGAAAATCCGTAGGTGCTTTTGTTGCCGTGCGGTTCATCCAGCATCATGTAGACCGCGTAGCGCGGGGCGTTCATCGGGAAGACGCTGGTGAACGCCGAGACATTGAAATCCTCCTTGAAGCCGCGTTCATAGCCGTGCTTGCCGACCTTCTCAGCGGTGCCGGTCTTGCCACCCGGATAATAGCCAGGGACTTCAGCCTGTTTGCCGAACCCATCGGTGACGACGAGCCGCATCAGCTTGCGCATGATGTCCACCGTGGATGGCTGCATGACCTGCACGGCATCCGGCTGCTCATCTGGCGCCAGGGCAAGGATCGTTGGCCGGACCAGTGTGCCGGTCGCGACAGCCGCGGTGCCGCGCACCACATGCAACGGTGAGACCGAAATGCCGTGGCCGAATGCCACGGTCATCGTCACGATCTCTTTCCAGGCGGCAGCGGACTGGATGATCGGCATCGACGCTTCTGGCAGCTCGATGCCGGTCCGCCCGAACATTCCCATCGTTTTCAGCCAGGCACGCTGACGTTCGGCGCCAACATCGAGCCCGATATGCGCCGCGCCCAGGTTGGATGAATAGGCCAGCACCTCTGGCAGATAAAGCCAGCGATGCTTGCCTTCGAAATCGGTAATCGTGAAGCGGCCGATATGGATGTCGTGAGAGGCGTCGAATTCGTCCCAGATGTGGACGACCCCACCGTCCAGGGCCATTGACGCTGTCTGCAACTTGAACGTGCTGCCCGGTTCATAATTACCTGTAACGGCACGATCGAAGCGGTCATCGGCTGGGGCGTTGCGGAAGTCGTTGGCGTCGTAATCGGGCAGGCTGACGATCGCCAACACTTCGCCGGTGTGCACGTCCATCACGATGCCGCAACCACCGATCGCCTGGAATTCGTCCATCGACTTCGAGAGTTCATCGCGCACCACGGCCTGCACGCGTGCGTCGATCGACAGCTTGAGCGGCGTATGGTCGCTGAACAGACGCTTGTCGAAGAACTTCTCCACCCCGGCTACACCGTGTTCATCGACATCGACGCCGCCCAGGATTTGCGCTGCCGTCCGGCCCATCGGGTAGTGCCGCTCCTCGGTGGGACGGAAGTCAATGCCGGGGATGCCAAGCGAGTTGATCGCCAGTTCCTCACGCGGCGTGATTTGCCGTTCCAGCCAGACGAACTGCTTATTGGATTGGGAAAGTCGCGCCTGCGCCTCGGCTTCATCGAGCCGAGGCAGCACTGATTTCAGCTTCTGCGCAGCATCGGCCGGATCGATCATCTGACGGGGATCCGCGAACATTGCCACCGTCGGAAGCGAAATCGCCAGGATCTGGCCGTTGCGGTCGGTGATCATCGCACGCTCGGCGAGCGCGGTCGGATCGATCTCCTTGGGTTGCGCCAGAAGCTCCGCGATTGGGTGTTCCGGGCGATGCGGTGTCAAAGGCTGCAGAACTGTGGCGTCCGTGAGCTTGCCCACGACAGCCAGGAACAGGACGCCGAAGCCGAATGCGGTCAGGACAAGGCGGCTGCGGGTCTTCTCCAATGCGCCACGGCGCAACAGATCGGGCTGCGTGACGCGTACATTCTCCATGCGCGGCACGGCATCGCCACGCGCGGCGCCGTGGCGCTGGGCCGGGGCGGAATTGGGCGGAGGCGCATCGCTCATGGTTCAGCCTCCTCCGCCGCCGTTGCCGACCCATTGCGATGCGCTGACCGGGGTCGGCTGCGGCAACGGCGCGGCGGTGCGGGCCATGCCGAGCGCCGAACCGGTGAATGGCGCTGGCTGCGGCAGAACAGATCGCGGTGCGACGTTTGCCATAACCGGTCGAATAAGACGGGGCTCCGGCCGAGCGTCCGCCAGCACGGGATGCTGCGGCGGAGGCGGCGCGGACCTATGCTCAGGTGGCCGAGGCTGCGGAGCGGGCGCCGGCGCTGCGGCAACCACTGCGGGTGTCGGCGTTGTCCCTGGTTGAGCAGGTGGCAGCGACGGCGATTCGGCCACCGGCACAGAAGGCTGCGCGACTGGAGCCGGCGGGGCTGTCTCAGGCGGCGGCACTGGCGGCAAGCGGCTGTCGAGGTCCGCCATGCTGACGAACTGGCCTGGCTGCACCGTCTTCAAGGTGAGGAACTGATCGGCCAGCGCCTGCAACCGTTGCGGATCATTCAGCAATGTCCACTCGGCGTGCAGCACACGTGACTGCTCGCGCAACTTGTCCGCCGCCTGTACGGTGTCCTCGATCTGGCGGTCGAGCAACTGCACGCGGTGCTTGGCCTGATAGAGATACAGGCCAGAACCGCAGGCCAGCAGGAAGCAGATGCAGGTGATGGGGCGGATCATGACGCTGTCGCGATACGTTCGAGGGCACGTAGCCGCGCGCTGCGGGCGCGTGGATTAGCAGCGGCTTCTGACGCTGTCGGGCGCAGCGGTTTCGCTGTCAGCAGACGGAAACCTGGACGCGCACGCGCAGTGAGGCCTCGTGGATCGTGGCGAGAAGGGGCAGGGGTGCGGCCCGCCGCATCAGTCATGAAGCGCTTCACAATGCGGTCTTCGAGCGAATGGAACGCCACCACGACGAGTCGTCCGCCGGGCGCAAGCAGTTCGCTGGCTTGTGCAAGGCCGCGCTCGATCTCGCCCAGTTCGTCGTTGACCCTGATGCGCAATGCCTGGAACGACCGCGTCGCGGGATCGATACCCGAGCGGTCTGGCGGCAGCATCCGGCGGATGATGGTAGCGAGCTGTGCGGTTGTGACGATCGGGTGCTCGGCGCGCGCAGCGACGATGGCGCGCGCAATGCGGCGTGACGCGCGCTCTTCGCCCAGCTCAAACAACACGTTTGCCAATTCACGCTCGGATAGCGTGTTCACCAGATCTGCTGCGGACGAACCACTGCGGCTCATCCGCATGTCGAGGGGCCCTTCGGCGCGGAAGGAGAAACCTCGCTCCGGTTGGTCAAGTTGGAAGGACGACACACCGAGATCGAAGACGACGCCATCGAGCGCGGAGACGCCTTGTTCGGCCAGCAGCGCCAGCATGTCGCCGAACTGCCCGTGGATCAGATGCAGACCTGGAAATCGCGCGGCGAGGTGCGCGCCACGCGCAATTGCATCGGAATCGCGATCGATTGCCCAAAGAGTGCAGGCGGCCGCGCTCGAGATAGCTTCGGCATAGCCGCCACCGCCAAACGTTGCATCAAGATACCGGCCGCCATGACGCGGCGCGAGCAATCGGACGACCTCTTGCAGCATCACCGGAACATGGGCGGACATGGGTTGGCTCATTTCGCGCCACCGTTGCCCGGCAGGGTGAAGCCATGCACTCGCGCCCGCTCACGCGCTTCGGTGCGGCGTTGTTCCGCTGCCGCCGGTTCCCAGATCTGGAAGATGCGGCCGAGACCCATGAAAACGACGGTCTCACTTAATCCCGCATAAGCTGATGAGTGAGTCCGGCAGAACGATACGACCTTCCTTATCTGCCTCAACTGGAAACGCATCGGAATACAGCGAAGCAGCTAAATCATCGTGAGCCTGACTGAATAAATCGAGTCGGTTCAATGGTTCAGCCAGCGCTTCGAATTCAGCACTCGGCCATGCCTCGATGCAACGGTGTTGATGTGAAGGGCGCAGCACGAGATGCGTTCCGTTCGTTTCGTCATTGGATCGAATGCGTTTCGAAACGGCGCAGGAACGGAAACGCGACCCTTGGCGTCCAGTCGGTTCTGGTGGGTGCCGAGGAAACTGGCCATCCGCCCCTATGGGTGCCTCTCCGGCTGAACGCCTCGCTGCGTGACTGCGCTTGGGAGTTCATGGGATAGCATGGGAAAATTTGGCCGTCAAAGGTAATTCCCGCCCAAACTCGGGAATTCTGCGGAAGGATCAAAGCCTTAGCGCAGCCTGATTTTCGATTCGTTCCAAACGGAAGGAGGTGATCGGTCGCTTGGCCGCAGACCAGAATAGCACGGCGCCCGGGTGCGCTCCGGCAATTGGAAAATCGGTCCTCCGCTTATACTCAAGCGCACTGCCAATGACTCATCAGTCGGTCCATGTCATGGCCGGGCCTGCCCCCATAGGCGCTAACATGACGTCGGAATGTATTCGTAAGCCGGCCAAACCATCGTCATGGCCGGGCTTGTCCAGGCCACCCGTGGCGGCGAGTTGCTGGCAGGTGCGGCCAATGGCCCATAGGTTCCAGCTTGATGCGCCTGCGACTGAACGTTTGTGCCGTTACGGGTGGCCGGGACACGCCCGGCGATGACGATGATTTGGACGTGGTCGCCCAAATGTTAGCGCCTATGGGGGCCGACCCGGCCACGACGGCTAAAGCGAAAGGGTCATTATCAGTGAGTAGTTGTATGAATCTGGTGCCGCGCTCGCAACATCACGAGCGCTTGCCATTTTGCGCACCGATGGCGCCAGACGGCCTGTAAGCCGGGTTCTGTCCGCACTCGCGTGCGTGACGACCATTCATCTGGGACGCGCCTTGCGGCACGCCTCACGCGACCAACCCGGATGGCGGAGCGGGAATGCCCCTGCGCCTTGCGGCGCTGCCATCCCTATTCGGTCTTGCTCCCGGTGGGGTTTACCGTGCCGCTCCTGTTGCCAGGTGCGCGGTGCGCTCTTGCCGCCCCATTTCGCCCTTACCCGCGGGCTGCCTTGCGGCGCTTGCACGGGCGGTGTGATTTCTGTGGCACTTTCCCTAGGGTCGCCCCCGCCGGCCGTTAGCCGGCACCGTATTCCCGTGGAGCCCGGACTTTCCTCTGCCGCCTTGCGGCAGCAGCGGCCGTCCGGCCGTCTGGCGCCGCAGAAATGCGGCGATGGCCGCGCCACGTCAAGCGGTCGAAAGCGACGAGCGGATACGCCGATGCATTCCCACCAGCGGCGTGCGCGTGCCAACGTCCAGTTCGCCGTTAACACATTCGGGGCGCCAGTGACGCTGAAAGGCCCGCAGCACAATGGCGAAGTCCAGGTCTGTCCGGTAACCGATCTCGGCCAACACGGTCCGCGCGTCATCTCGATCGATACTGGTCGCGTGGGCAGAAAGCTCTTCGGGCCAGAGCCCCACGCCATTCTCCGCCAAGCCTCGCCAGTCGAACTTTTCCCCTGGATCGTCTTTGCGATCGGGCGCTACGTCGCTGTGCGCGACTACGTTGCGTGCCGGGATTGCGTGGCGTCCTAGAATCTCCAGGCAAAGGTCGCACACGGCGGCCATTTGCAGCGCCGGAAAGTCGCGATACCCCCATTCGTGGCCAGGATTGACGATCTCGATGCCAATGGAGCGGCCATTCAGTTCTGTATTGCCGCGCCAATAGGAGATGCCGGCATGGAACGCGCGCCGCTCTTCCGGTACCAGCCGCAGGATTGCACCGTCCTCATCCACCACGTAGTGCGACGACACACGCGCTGCTGGATCGCGCAGCCGATCGATCGCGTCGCGCGCGGTCTTCATGCCGGTGTAGTGCAGGATCAGCATGTCGATCGGCACACCGGCCGGCCGGTCATCGTGGTTTGGGCTGGGCAAGTCGCGAATGCGCAGACTCACAAGCCATGCTCGCGCTTGATCCGGTCCCAGGCGGCGTTGATGCGTGCCACCTTCTCATTGGCTCGCGCAATGAATTCGGCAGGTACGCCGCGCGCGGCCAGACTATCGGGATGATTCTCACGCATCAGCCGCTTCCAGGTCGTCCGAATATCCTCGATGCTCGCCGAACGCGACACGCCAAGAACGCCGTAAGCGTCCGGTTCGTCGGCGACAGGATGGCGCGGCGCGGCCCCTCTCGCACGATCCCAGGAGGCCTGATCGAGACCGAACGCGCGATGGGTCCGTAGCAGGAAGTCCTGCTCCCGCCCGTTCACCGCACCATCCGCCCGCGCAATGACGAATAGCGCGGTCAACACATCCTCGAGCATGCCGCGATTGTCGGCGAACGCGTCGCCAAGCTGTATCGCATAAGACTCGAACCCCTCAGGGCTGTCGCGCGCCTGGTCGAACAGGCGACCAATATCGCGCGCGGTTTCGGGGGGGATCCGGAACTGGCGCTTGAAGGCGTCGATTTCCTCGCGCTTCACCGAGCCATCGCACTTCGCCAGCTTGGCTGACAGCACGACGCAGCAGATCGCGAAAAGCTGATCGCGGCCGCCCAACATCGCGGCGAGGCGGGCGGGATTCCAGCCGACTTGCGGGCCGAACTGCGCGCGGAAGTCCTGCATCGCGCCCGTGTCTGCCGCATGGCCAAGGGCGGCGCCCACGACCGCGCCCATCGGGCCGCCCATGGCAAAGCCGGCGACTCCGCCGATGATCTTGCCCCAATAACCCATGCCACGAGTCTAGCATGGGCAGGTAAAGAAAGAAGGTTCCACACGGAGGGCACTGAGAACCACGGTGACACACTGAGGAAGGAATGGGCGCTTCGCGCGAAGCTAATTTTCCTCCTCAGTGGCGCTCCGTGGTCCTCGGTGTTCTCCGTGTGGACCCTTCGCGCCGTTATGCGTGCAGCAGCGAACGATCCTGTACCGTCGTGTCCTGCCCCACCACCGGATCGGCGATCGCCGCTTCCAGGCTGCCGGCGCCCTTCCACTGCTCGGCCGGGCGCACATTGCCGTCACTGCCGACCTGATCGATGCCCCAATAGATCTCCAGGTTGTGGCCGTCCGGGTCTATGAACTCGATCGCGAGCTGCACACCGGCGCGCCGGCGGCCCTCGAAATGGATCGGCACGTCATGCTTGCGCAGGTAGTCGCGGGCGCGCAGCACCTCGTCCAGCGAGGAGACCTCGAACGCCATGTGATGCAGGCCGCCCTCGGGCTCCTGGCCTTCCGGCGTCTGGAATAGCGCGACGCCATGATGGTCGGCGCTCACCCGCAGGAACACCACGCCGCCGGGAAACATGCTGCTGTCATAGGCGTCGGAGATCGAGAACCCCATGACCTCGGTATAGAACTTTGCCGAGCGCTGCACGTCCTTCACGTAAAGCGCCACGTGGCCGATCTTGTTGCAGCGGAATGGCATCCCCTTCGGGCGATGCATCTCGTTGACTGCCTGGACGTCCATAATTGCACCTGTTGCTGGATGGTTCGACGGGCACCCAGATTATGCCGTCAGCGCGCGCGGCGAAAGCACGCTGGCCGGCGCGTCGATCCGCGGCAGCCCAAGGTGGTCGCGCAGCGTGGTTCCCTGGTAATCGCGGCGGAACAGCCCACGCCGTTGCAACTCCGGCACCACACGATCGACGAAGTCGCTGAAGCCGCCAGGGAACCACGCGGGCAGCATATTGAAGCCATCGGCCGCGCCTTCATTGAACCACTCTTCCAGCGTGTCGGCGATGCGCTGCGGCGTGCCGCACAGGACCCAATGGCCGCGCGCCGCGGCAGTCAGGTTGTAGAGATCACGCAGCGTCATCTTCTCGCGCTTCGCCATCTCATACAGCACAGCAGGGAATGTCTGACTGTTCAGGTCGGGCGGTGGCGGCGGAACCGGACCGTCGAGCGGATGACCCGAGACGTCGTAGCCGATACGGCTCGCAACCAGGGTCGCGGCGTTGCCGGGCGTGATCCAGCTTTGCAGTTTGGCCAGAGTTTCGCGCGCCTCGGCATCGCTATCGCCAATGATCGTCATGACGCCAGGCAGCACCGCCAATTCGTCGGGCGAACGTCCGTACTTCGCCATACGCCCCTTCAGATTGGCATACGCTGCCTTCGCCGGCGCAAGCTCCTGCACCACCGAGAACACCACATCCGCCGTGCGCGCCGCCAGTTCCAGACCGGACGGCGAACCGCCCGCCTGGATGATCACCGGATGTCCCTGCGGGCAGCGTGCCATGTTGATTGGCCCGCGAACTTTGAAGAACTGGCCCTGGTGATTGAGCGGCTGGACCTTCGTCGGGTCGATGTAATTGCCGGACGCCTTGTCCGCGACGATCGCGCCATCCTGCCAGCAGTCCCACAGCCCGCGCACCACATCGACGAACTCGTTGGCGCGCACGTAACGCTGCTCGTGTTCGATGTGTTCGTCCAGGTTGAAATTGAGCGCGGCCTTCGGATTGGAGCTGGTCACGACGTTCCACGCTGCCCGTCCGTCGCTGATGTGGTCGATCGAGCCAAAGATACGGGCGACGTTGTATGGCTCGGAAAAACTGGTGGAGACGGTGGCGCCGAGGCCGACATATTTGGTGCATCCCGCGAGGGCCGTGATCAGCGTGGTCGGCTCGAAGCGACACATGAAGGACGGATGGTCGGTCGGGTCCATGACCATCGAATCTGAAATGAACACCAGGTCGAACTTGCCCCGCTCGGCGATGCGGGCGATCTCCTGCATCATCGGCAATTCCATGTGCGAGGTGTAGGCGCCGTCCATGCGCCAGCCGGCCATGTGGTTGCCGGTGCCAAGGACGAAGACGCCCAGGTGCATCTGACGGCTGGCCGTGGGCATGATGAGTTGGCCTCCTATCCGCGGTGGGGCGTTGCCACTGTGTTCGCTTTACCACGGAGGGTGGTGGGAGAGCCACGGCAGGCGGTCCGGGGTCCGCTTCTGCACAATCGGTGTGCAAATCGTCGGCAATGTTGTTTCATATGAAAGCATTATGCCCCGTGACGCGGGGTTCGAGCAGGCATGGAACTTGCTTCATGGCCGGCATCCCATCTCGGGAGTGCTGCCAGCATGCAACGAAATCCCACAATTCCCGCCACAACCAATCTGCCACGTCGCACGATCCTCGGGGGCCTCACTGGGGCAGTTGCGACCGCCGCGGCCGGTCGCCATTCGTATGGCGCCCCGAGCCAGATGCTTCGTATCGCGATGACCGCTTCGGACCTTCCGACAGTGACCGGCATTCCGAACAATGGCGGCGAAGGATACCGCTTTCTCGGCTATCCAGCCTATGACGGTGTCGTCAACTGGGACTACACGCACGTCAATCAAACTGCCGACGCGACGCCGGGATTGTTCGAAGTCGTGGACAATCGATCCCGGCAATCCGACCCGTTGGATTTTTGCGTTGCGCAGCGGCGTTACATTTCACGATGGCTCGCCGCTGACGATGGATGACATCGTCTGGAACCTGCGCCGCGTCTGGGACAACACATCACCGCAATACGACGCGCCAGCCGCACCAATCGTGCGGGCGACCATCACGATGCTGGACCGCTGGGAAAAAATCGACGAGGGGAAAATCGCGATCTACACGAAGGGGCCATTCAGCTTCTTCCACTACCTGCTGTGCAGCTTCCTGATCGCCAGCCCACGACAGTGGGGAAAGATGGGCAATAGCTGGACGGGCTTCGCCAAGGCGCCCTCGGGCACCGGTCCATTCAAGATAACGCGTGTCACCCCCGGCCGGTACGCCGAGATGTCGCGCAACGAGAACTATTGGAACAAGTCGCGCATCCCCAAGCTGGACAAGCTGATCGTCTATCCGATGCCCGAAGCGACAACGCGGGTCGCCGCGCTGCGCTCCGGCCAGGTCGATTGGATCGAGGTGCCACCGCCTGACGCTATCCCATCGCTGCGAGCCGCCGGATTCCAGATCAGCCTCTGGCCGTATCCACATACGTATCCGTATGTATTGAACTGCGCCGACGGTTCGGTTTTCAGCGACGTGCGAGTGCGCCAGGCGCTGAACTTTGCCATTGACCGAGACGGCCTGTGCGGGATGCTGAACGGCACCGCGAAGCCAGCCTATGGCTTTTATCCGCCCGAGCACCCGTTGTTCGGCAAACCGAAGCTGCACTACGGCTATGATCCGCCGCGTGCCAAGGACCTGCTGGCGCAAGCCGGGTATGGTCCCAAAAAGCGCCCACGGGCTAAGATCATGATCTCCACCTCGGGATCAGGCCAGATGGTGCCCATCCCGATCAATGAATTCCTCCAGCAGAATTTCACTGCCGCCGGGTTCGACATCGACTTCGATGTTGTCGAGTGGGGGACCATGTTGATCGCCCGCCGCAGCACGCCCAGCCCGTCCACCTCGCATGGCGATGACGGCATCAACAACAGCCTGGGCTATACAGATCCATCCACAATGTATCGGCTGTTCGCGACCCCAAGCTTCCCGCCAGCCAGTACCAATTGGGGCCACTTCAGCAACGCACGCTTCGACGAGCTGACGACGCGCGCCCAGGCCAGCTTCGACATGGAGGAGCAGATCAGGTTGCTGTCGGAAGCCCACGCCATCCTGGTGGACGAGGCGGCCTGGTTGTATATCTGCCACGACCTTAACCCGAGGGCGATGAGCACCAGCGTGAAGAACTTTCATCCCGCGCAAAGCTGGTCGCAGGACTTCACTCACATCACTATGAGCTGACCCGCTGGCGGCGAACCCGTTGTCACCAAACCATAACGTGCCTCGAGGCGAGTCCAATGCGATTCTTGCTGGGTTTTGCCGATTCGCCAATTCGCCAGTTTGGCGGCGAATGCATTACCGTTTTGTGTCGGCGACTGAACAAGGGGCGGTGATGACCGGATTTTTGCAACACCTGAAGGAACAGCGCTGGGACGACCATCGCTACTACCACCACAGCCGGATCAACCAGTTCCTGCATTTGGTGAGCGCCACGAGTTTCGTGTGCGCTTACATCATGGTCTTCAAGGACCCCGCCGCGGCGGCCCTGACTGGCTGGCTGGTGGCCATGGTCAGCCGGCAGATCGGGCATCTGTTCTTTGAGCCGAAAGGCTACGACTACATCAATGACGCAACGCACGAGCATAAGGAAGCGATCAAGGTCGGCTACAATCTCCGCCGGAAGATTGTCCTGCTCAGCATCTGGGCGCTGTCGCCTCTTCTCCTGGTGCTGGATCCCACGATGTTGCACACGGTTCAGCCGGCCAGGTCAGCGAGCGAGTTCACGCGCCATGTCGGCTATCTCTGGCTTTGGCTCGGCATCGGCGGACTGCTGTTCCGCACGGTGCACCTGTTCAAGATCAGGGACGTGCAGACGGGATTGGTCTGGGCGACCAAGATCCTCACTGACCCGTTCCACGATATCAAGCTGTACTATCGCGCACCCGCTTACCTGCTGCGCGGCGAGTTCTTCGATGATGAGTGGCTGAACGCCCATCCGGGTTAGCCGCGCGATCCCGTCATTGCGAGAAGGCGAATCCGACGAAGCAATGACACGGTGCTCTTACGCAGTTCCCCAACGCAGCCCCAGGCGTTCACCATAGTTGGCCAGCATTTCGCGCAAAACCTGCCGCTTGATGGACTTGTTGCTGATGGCTGGAGAGGTCCACCACCAGCCATCCTGCTCCATTGTGCGTGCGGCAGCCACGAAGCGATCCATCACGGCGGCAAAGTCTGCATCGGTATAATTCAGGCTGAAAATCAGGCGGCCGGTTCCGACCCAGCTCAGCACCAAGCCCTCGGCACGCAAGTAGTACTGCAGCATCCAGTTGTAGCGCGATGGCTGGGTATAGCAGACGGTCCAGATCGACGAGAGATTCTCCACCCGCAGCGGCAGGCCAGCCTCTTCAAGGCGGCGATTCATGGTGGCAGTGCGCTGGCTCCACTGCTCATCCAGGCCCTCATAGAGTCGCAGCATCTCGGGCAATTCCAGCCGATGCAGGAACTCGTTCATCGCAGCCATCACATATGGATGGGCGTTGAAGGTGCCGCGGGCCAGACAGATGTCACCCGGGCGATCATCCCGGTAGCGCTTCATCCACTCGTGGCGGCCGCAAACCACACCCACCGGCAGTCCGCCGCCCAGCGTCTTCCCATACGTAACCAGATCCGCCTTGACCCCGAAGTACTCCTGCGCGCCACCGAGCGCGATGCGAAAACCCACGAACATTTCGTCGAAGATCAGCGCGATCTTGCGTTCCGTGCAGACCTGACGAAGCTGTTGCAACCACCGTGTATACGCCGCACGGTCGAAATGCGCACTGCGTCCGCTATCGACGAGCGACAAATCGGCTGGCGGGCCGGCATTCGGATGCAACGCCTGGTATGGATTGACCAGCACGCAGGCGATGTCGCGGCGCGTACGCAACACATGCAGCGTGCGTTCCGACATCTCGGCCAGCGTATAGGTTTCGCGCACCTTCTGCGGATTGCCGATGCCAGGCTGCACGTCGCTCCACCAGCCATGATAGGCACCACTGAAGCGCACGATATGCGAGCGCCGTGTGTGATAGCGCGCGAGGCGCACCGCCTGCATCACTGCCTCGGTGCCGGACATGTGGAACGAGACCTCGTCCAAGCCCGAAATCTGCCGGATGCGCTCGATGTTGTAGGCGACGATGGGATGATAGGCGCCCAGCACCGGCCCGAGGTCTCTTACCTGCTCGGCGCCACGCTCGATGCATTCTTTGTAGAAGTCGTTGCCGAGCAGGTTGACGCCATAGGAATTGGCAACGTCGTAAAGAATGTTACCGTCCGCATCCTGCACCGTCACACCATCCGAGGACGCCAGAACGGAGCCTGCCGCGAGATGCTCCCGGACATACCGGCTGTACTGGAACGGCACGCGATAAGCCGAGATGAACTGCAGATCAGAGGCGCCCTCGCGCACGCGGGCCGTCAGCGCGCAAGTCTGGGGGAACCGTTCGCGATACAGCGCGGCGAGCCTCTGGAACGCGGCATGCCGCCTGGAGGCAATGTTCTCCGGCGGATTGTCGGAGCGAAAGAACTTTTGTTCGTCGTACTCGTAGTAAGGGACCAGCGAGGCGACGCGGCGCGCCAGCTTTGCATGCCCCGCCAGCGACGGGTGCTTCGCGAGCGACAGTTCAAGCCGATGCTTCGCCTTGGCGAGCGGCACGCTCAACACCACGGCGCCAGCGGCGAAGGCTGCGAGCATAGTCATTTCCATGGCAGAATCGCGACTCCATCAGGCAACAAGTCAGTATCATGAAAGCGCTGCGTGCCGCGATTGCCTCCATCGCTTGTCATGAAGACGTCAATTTTCTGCTGACCAACCGAATTCCGCGACGCCTGGCCACCAATTTCATCGGCTGGTTCAGCAAGATCGCGAACCCGCTGGTGCGCAACCTGTCGATCGGGGTCTGGCGGCTGTTTTCCGACCTCGATCTGTCCGAGGCACGCGAGACGCATTTCCGGAGCCTGCACGATTGCTTCATTAGGCGCTTGCGCGACGGGGTTCGGCCAATCGATCCCGATCCGGACGTGCTGGTCAGCCCCTGTGATGCCATCGTTGGTGCATCGGGCCAGGTGCGGGATGGGCAGGTGCTGCAGGTCAAGGGCTTTCCTTATCCCCTGCGCGACCTGCTGGGCGATGATGCACACTCTGGAGCCTATCACGACGGAATCTACGTGACGCTACGGCTGACCTCATCAATGTATCACCGCTTCCACTCGCCGCACGACTGCCGCGTGGAGGCTGTCACCTACATTTCCGGCGATACCTGGAACGTCAATCCGATCGCGCTGAAACGCGTCGAGCGGCTGTTCTGCAAGAATGAACGCGCTGCGATCAAACTCGGCCTGTCGCGGACGGGCCATGGCATTACGCTGGTTCCGGTCGCGGCAATCCTGGTGGCCAGCATTCGCCTCAACTTCCTTGCCGGAAGCAACGACGTTCGGCGGATCGGCCAACGCACCACCTTGCTTGATGTGGAGATGGCGAAGGGGGCGGAGATGGGATGGTTCCAGCACGGCTCAACCATTATCGTGTTTGCGCCGCGGGGATTCACGCTGGCGGAGAATGTGCGCGAGGGTCAGACGATCCACATAGGCGAACCGCTGATGCGCGTACCCCAATCAGCCTGATTTCGCGCGCACCGCCCAGACATCGATCCCAACCTGCGCGCCACCCCACAGTTCCTTCACGCCGATCGTGTTGCGTGTCGGATAGGGCTGCGACGCATAGTCGCGGAAGATGCGGTCCATCTCTGCAAACCTGTCGACATCCGTCAGCGATACATTGATGCGGATGACATCTGTCCACGAACAGCCGGCCTCGTGAAGGACAGCGCTTACATTGTCCAACGCCTGCCGCAGCTCCGCCTGGAAGCCGCCAGTGACGAGGCCGGTCCCGTCGGGCTTGGTGCCAAGGTAGCCAGACGTGATGACGAGATCGCCAAAGGCGAGGCCCTGGCTATAGGCACTCGTCGGTGCCGGCGCCCGCTCGCTGAGCAGAACTTCGAATTTTGCCATGCCGCGATCGTGTCTGAAGATGCGGGCATTGTCCAACGTCTGGATAACAAGCTGCCTGAATGGCACACTGCCTGCATGATGCGACGCGTCGGGCACGGCATCGACACTGGAGGAGGTGGAATGGCAGTTTCGGAGGCAGGTGAGAGCCCACTCTACGTGCAGCGCGGTCCCGCGACGCTGACCGAAATGAGCGGTCAAGAGGTGCAGGAGGCGCTGAAGCGCACCAAGGTCGTGCTGATCCCATGCGGTGCCATCGAGGATCACGGGCCACATCTGCCGCTCGGCACCGACTGCATGGAAGGCCGCGAGATCTGCCGGCGCGCCGCCGTCCGCCTGCACGAGAAAGGCTGCCCTGTCGTCGTCGGCCCCGTCATTCCGTTCGGAACATCCAGCTTTCACATGGCTTTCCCGGGCACCATCTCGATCAGCTCGCGCACGCTGACCACGCTGCTGCACGAGGTGTGCATGAGCCTCTACAAGGGTGGTTTCCGTGATTTCATCCTGATCCACGGTCATGACGGGAACCTGTCGTCGATGATGGTGGCTGCGCAGGAGATCGTCGATGCCACGCCGGACGCGCGCTCCGTCGTGTTGAACTGGCTAGCGCCGCTCAGCAAAGTCTACCACACCATCCAGACCTCGACGAAAGGCGAGGGTCACGGTGGGGAAGGCGAAACTTCTCGCCTGCTGGTGACGCACCCCGAGCTGGTGCACCCCGAGCGCGGCTGTGCCCACTACGTGCCCCCGGAGCACATGCGCAAGATCCAGGGGCCAGAGCACATCAAGACCGGTGGCCCGATCTACTACGGCACACGCAGCTATCGGGAACACACGCCGTACGGCCATATCGGCGATCCCAGCCTGGCGACGAAGGAGACCGGCGAGAAAGGCTACGCCGCAATCGTGGACTGGCTGGCGATGGTCATCGAGCGCGATTTCTTCGAGTCATGATGCTGAGTGCCGTTGGGGAAGCGGGCTCACCCACCCCCGCTATCCGCGTCGTCGACTTGACCAAACACTTCGGCGCCACCCCCGTCCTGCGTGGTATCAGCTTCGAGCTCCGGCGCGGCACCGTCCTCAGCATCATTGGCGCCAGCGGCTCGGGCAAAAGTACGCTCCTGCGCTGCCTCAACTATCTTGAGCAGCCAACCTACGGCGAAATCTGGATCGGTGGTCAAGCGATGCATTTCGGCGAGCGTCGCGGCCTGCCAGCCGCACAAATCGCACGCGTCCGGGCCGAAATCGGCATGGTGTTCCAGCAGTTCAATCTGTGGCCGCACATGACTGTGGTGCAGAACGTCATGGAGGCGCTGCTGCGCGTCCGCAAGCTGCCAGTCGGCGAAGCGCGTGCACGTGCAGAACGCTACCTTGCCAAGGTCAACATGCTGGACGCGGCGAACCGTTATCCCGCGAAGCTATCAGGCGGACAGCAACAGCGCGTTGCCATCGCCCGAGCACTGGCGATGGAGCCGGAGATCATGCTGTTCGATGAAGCGACATCCTCGCTCGATCCGGAACTGACCTCGGAAGTGCTCGACGTGATGCGCGCTCTGGCGGACGACGGCATGACAATGGTGGTGGTTACACATGAAATGGGGTTCGCGCGCGATGTCTCGGACCGCGTGATTTTCCTCCACCAGGGCATGATCGAAGAGGATGGCGCGCCGTCGGTCGTGTTTCGCCAATCCCAGTAGCGAACGCTGCCGCCAATTCCTGTCGAAATACCTAGGCTGATCCGCGCATGTCCGGTTTGTCGCTGTTTTGGGAATATCGGGTCATTCTATGGCATGGGCTGCTGATCAACCTTCTCGTCTTTGTAGTGTCGTCTGCCGTGGGCCTGATCGTGGGGCTGTTAGCCTGCATCGGACGCCTCTCCCGTCTGCCACTCTTGCGCAGGGCTGCGGCACTCTACGTCGAGATCATCCGCAGCGCGCCGGAACTGGTGCTGCTGTTCTGGATATACAGCGTCGTGCCAGTCCTGCTGTCGCAGCTCATGGCAACACGCCTCACGCTGAGCCCGATCCTCGCCGCGACACTCGCACTCGGGCTGGTATCGAGTGGCTATTTCGCCGAAACATTCCGCGCTGGCATCCAGGCGGTTCCAGTGGGACACGTGGAGGCAGCGCATGCGCTCGGCATGTCAACGCCGACGATTTACCGCCGCATCGTGCTGCCGCAAGCCATTCGGCTGATGTTGCCGGAGCTGATGAGCCAGAACATCGGCCTGTTGAAGACGACAACATTGGTGTCGGTGATTACCGTTCCGGACATCATGTATCAGATCAATCTCATCGTTCAGCAGGAGATGCAGCCGTTGCCGCTGTATACCGGAACAGCGGTCTTATTTTTCCTGCTGATCCTGGCGCTGACCAGCCTGATCGGCCGCAGCGGCAAGCGACTGGGGCGAGCCTGATATGGGTTTCTGGACCAGGACGATTCTTGCTGATGCTGGGCCATTACTGAACGGCCTTTACGTCACGCTGGCGATTTCGCTGATTGCCTTCGCGGTGGCGTTCGCTGTCGGGCTGACGATCTGCATCGTCCGCTCGTACCTCCCCGCGCTGAAGCCGGTGTTTGCCGTGTATATCGCCTTCTGCCGCAACACTCCGATTTTCATCCAACTGCTCTGGGTGGCCTATGCCTGGTACGACCTGATCGGTTGGCCAAAGGACATTTTCACCGCGGCCTGGGTGGCGCTCGCGTTGCAGTCGAGCGGCTATCTGGCGGAGACGTTGCGTGCCGGCATAGAAAGTGTGCCGGGCGGGCAGATCGAGGCGGCACATGCGCTTGGCATCCGCAGCCTGACCACATGGCGCCGCATCATCATGCCGCAGATGTTGCTGACGATGGCGCCGTCACTGATGAACCAGTTGATCGTGATCATCAAGTGCTCGACGCTGGTGTCTGTTATCGCAGTGCCCGATCTGATGTTCCAGGCGCTGCGGCTGACGGCGATCTGGGGTGACCCGGTGCCGATCATGTCGTTCGTTGCCGTGATCTTCATCACGATCATCATGGCGCTGTCAGCGCTGTCGAAGAGCTTCGCCGATTTCACTCACGCGCGGCTGCAAAGTTAAGAATCATCAAAAAGGGGGCAATCATGAACGAACCAATCGAGACGAAAAAGCGAGGGTTTCTGGCGGGAGCTTTGACCCTGGCGGCGATCCCCGCTGTTGGCCTGATCCACTCAGCGCAGGCACAGGCCAGCGACGGCGGCGTCGATGCAAATTCCGTGCTGGCCAAAGTGCGCCAGAGTGGCACTCTGAAGATGGGATATGCGCAGACCGCGCCGTGGTTCTTCAAGGACCCCAAAACAGGCGAGCCGCAAGGTATTTACTACGACGTGGCGGAAGCGCTCTGTCAGCAATTGCAGGTGAAGAGTGCCTATCAGGAAGTATCGTGGGCGGAATTGACGTTGGCATTGCGGCGGGGCGATTTCGATATTTTCGTCTCATCGCTTACCTACACCGTGCCACGCGCCACAAGCGTCGCTTATCCGATGCCACCGTTGTTCGCGCGAGGTAGCCTGGCGCTGATCCACAAGGACAATGTCGGTCGCTTCAAGACAGCCGCGGAACTGAACAATCCGGACGTGACGATCGCAGTCAACGTGGGGACCAGCTCCGAGGCACAGCAACACCGGCTGTTTCCGAAAGCAAAGGCGCTGGCAACGACGGGACAGATTCTGAGTGCGACCGAGCCGGTGCGGACCAAGCGCGCGGATGCCTGGTTGAACGGCGACAACGATGTGATCGCATTCGCGCACAAGAATGCATCGTGGGCTGCGGTGGTGGATGAGGCCCATCCATTCGATATGGCGCCGAACACCTGGGCCGTGCGCTACGGCGATCCGACCTGGGAGACGTTCATCAGCGGCTGGTGCAACTACGCAGTCACCAATGGATTGGTGAAGGAGCGGTATGACCACTACATGACGCTGGCGATGAGCCAGTGACCCAAACGCTGATCACCGGTGGTATCGTTCTCACCGAGAGCGGTGAAGCCAGTCCACTCGATTTGCTCCTCGATGGCGATACCATCGCAAATCTGCTGCCACGTGGCGCCGCGGTGGGCGGCGACTTCGCAGTCATCGATGCGACGGATCAAGCGATCATTCCGGGCTTGATCAATGCCCATACGCACGGTCATGGCGGGTTGAGCAAAGGCTCCGGCGATCGGTGGACGCTGGAGCTTTTGCTGAACGCAGGCGGTTGGCTCGGCGGACAGCGAAGCGACGAGGATCGTTATCTGTCAACGCTGCTCGCTGCGATCGAGATGCTTCAGAAAGGGTGTACCGCCTGCTTCGACCTGTCACTTGCCTTACCGCTGCCGACGGAAGAAGGCATGACTGCCGTTGCTCAAGCCTATGTCGACGCCGGCATGCGCGCCGTGGTGGCACCGATGATTGGCGATATTCACTTTTATCGGGCAATTCCTGGCCTTCTCGTGGCTGCGCCCACTGGACTGCGACAAGACATGGAGCAAGCAGCGGCGACTGATGGTGTATCCATACTGGCATCACTACAGAAGATCGTAGCAGGATGGTCGCTGCCGACGGATCGAGTGCGCTTTGGCCTCGCGCCGACAATTCCGCTGCATTGCACTGATGAGTTCCTTGTCGGCTGCCATCGGATTGCCTACGAACACGGCCTGCCGCTGCAAACGCATTTGGCGGAATCGCGCGTTCAGGCCATATCCGCCCTGCAACGCTACGGTCGCTCCATTACGGCACACCTTGCCGCGTTGGGAGTGATCGACGCGTCCTTCAGCGGGGCACATGGCGTCTGGCTTCATGAGGATGATATGGCGCTTCTGGGTGAACGAGGCGCGGCGATCGCGCACAATCCCGGGTCGAACCTGCGCCTTGGCAACGGCATCGCCGATGCGCGCGCTATGCTAAATCATGGTGTCTCTGTCGGGATCGGCACAGATGGGGGCGCCTCCGCCGACGGACAGAACATGTTTGAGGCGACGCGCCTTGCATGCAATCTCTCACAAATCCAGGCGCGCCAGCCTGAGACCTGGCTCTCCTCCAACCAGACATTGCAGCTTGCAACGTCAGGCAGCGCGGCGGTGCTTGGCATGCAGGAAATGATCGGCCGCCTCGCTCCTGGCTATAAAGCCGATATGGTGTTTCTCGACCTCGGCCATATCAACTACGTTCCGCTCAACAACCTCGTGCATCAACTGGTGCACGTTGAGGACAGCACCGCAGTGCGCCGCGTCATGGTTGGCGGACAATTCGTCGTCGAGAACGGGCGCGTGCTCGGTATCGACATGGACACACTTGCGCGCCGTGCCGCTGCCACCACTGAACGCTTGCGTGCAGCCAATCGTGAGATGCACGAAACGGCAGAGCGGATCGCGCCGTTCATTTCCCGCTTCTGTCACGCGCTCACCTGCGATTGCACGATGCCGCATCGCCGATTGGAAAACGCGGGATGAACCTGCAGGATCAGGTCGCAATCGTCACCGGCGCGTCCAGCGATATCGGCAAGGCGATCGCCTACGCATTGGCCGAAGATGGTGCAAACATTGTCCTGGTGGGTCGCCGTATCGAGGCACTTGATTCGATCGCCACCACCGTTCGTCAGCGTGGCTGCCACGCACATGTCATTCGCTGCGATGTCACGGACAGCCAGCAGGTCAGGAGCATGGTCGAGGAGGTGCGGACCGCGTTTGATGATCGGATCGATATCCTGGTGAACGCGGCCGGCGGCACGCTCGACGTGGGAGTGCCGGTATGGGAACTCTCTGAAAGCGACTTCAGCCGCCTCGTCGGCCTGAATCTGACTGCGACCTTTCTCACCATGCGCGCAGTGCTGCCTATCATGATCACCCGCCGGGTCGGCCGCATCATCAACATAGGCGGCACCTACGGAATGCGCGGACGCGCCGGGCGCAGCGCCTACAGTGCCGCAAAGTGGGGATTGCGAGGTCTGACCAAGTCAGCCGCCCTCGAGGCCGGGCCGTTCAATATCACCGTCAACTGCGTCTCGCCCGGCGTAATTGAAGGTCCGCGCCTCGACGAGATGAGTGCTGAGGCAGCGTCGCTCGTCGTGGAAAATCTGGCGCTGCGGCGCGTCACGAACCCCGCTGACATTGCAAGAACTGTGTGTTTCTTGGCCAGCGAAGGCGGTCGCCAGATGACCGGACAGGATCTGGTTGTGGATGGTGGGTCCGTGATCTGAAGGAGATCGGTCAGCGGGACTGCCCGGCCAAAGTTCCTGCAAACCGCCGCAGCCCTGCCCATTGCTGCTGTAGATACGATCCGCTCGCCAGCACCTCTTCGCCAGTAGGGTCGCCTGTCGCCACATACTCGCGGGAAAAGTCGGCGGTGCCGAACAGCATGTCCCACCACGGCAGCACCGCGCCGTAGTTGCAGCTTCCTTGACCGGCTGCCAGCACACCGTGATGCGCACGATGAAAGCGCGGCGAGATCAGCAGCCGCTCGCCGAGCCAGCCAAACGAGACCCGCGCATTTGCGTGGGACAGGCTCTCCAGGAACCGCAGCACCAGCACCAAAATCGGGAACTGCAACGGCGGCACACCGATCGCCAGCGCGATCACGCCAAACCAGAGCGCACTGATCAGATCGTCCAGAATGTGATTTCGGTCATCCGACCAGAACGTCATCTGGCGCTGTGCGTGGTGCAGCGAGTGCAACGCCCACCACCAGTGGAACATGTGCGAGAGCCGATGCCTCCAATAATCAGCGCAATCAAGGATGATGGCGTAGAGCACGAACGTCGGCACCGGCTGGCCGAGCAGGAACGGAAACACGCGTTCCAGCATTGGCGGCACGTAGCCGTGATCAGTCAGGAACCCGTTGAGCGACACCTGCGCGCGATAGAATAGCACGAACGTGAAAAGCGGCAGGATGCCGACACGCGAAATGATCGTGTACAGCACATCGACTGTGACGGCGCGCGCATCGGGCCAGCGCTCCACCGGTCGCCAGCGCTCCAACGGCAGGCAGACAGCAAAGGTGATTGCCACCTGGCAGGCACCGTACACTGCGAACAGTGCCCAACCGAAGGACACGTCCTCCCATTCCATCATGTTCGTTGCGTAGAGCAGCGGGATCAGCAGATGCCCCTGCAACCAACCCGCGGCGAGGTCGAATGGATCAGGCATGGGAAGAAAGGAATTTTGAACCGCAGATGGACGCAGATGGACGCAGATAATATCTGAGCAACGGGCTCAGTCGTACCAAATGCGTTCTATTCTTATCTGCGTCCATCTGCGTCCATCTGCGGTTGAATATTCTGCCTTAGCGAGCTGCCACGCTGCGCCCAGCGTCACCCTTCGGATACAGAAAAATCCCGTGCGGCGACCGTCCCACATCGATGGTCCCATAATCGCCGCTCTTCGGATCAAGCACAGCGACCTTCTCCGCCCAGCGCCGTGTGATCCACAGTTTGCCGTCCGGTGCGAATGCAATGTCATCCGGCCCGCCGGGAATACGATACGTACGCATCACGGCAAGTGTCGTGGCGTCCAGCGAAGTCGTCGTGCCGGCCACACGATTGTTCACCCAGATGATCTTGCGATCCGGCGACAGGAACAGATTGTGCGCCCCCTTGCCGGTATGGATCCGGTCAAGCACGTGCCCATCCGATGGGTCTGCCACCGCGACATAATCGGTGCCCATATCGGCCACCAGCACCTTGCCGTTGTGCCACAACACACCGGCGGGCGTGCTGCCGATCTTCACCTCCCATAACACGTCCAGCTTGTTCAGATCGATCGCAACCAGGCTATCTGTGCCTTGCAGACTGACGAACACGCGCGACAAAGTCAGGCGCATAGTCCAAATGGCTCGGCATCGAGGCGATCGGGAACCGCTTCAGCAACTGCATGCTGGCCGCGTCGTAGACATCGATCTGGTTGCGCGCCAGGCCGTTCACCACCAGGAATTGCCCATTCGGACTGAACGCAAGCTGGTACGGGTCGGCAATCGGCATGCGCTTTTGCAATGCAGCGGTTGCCGGATCGAAGAAGAACATCTCGTTGCCGACGGTATCGCCCACCAGAAGGCTCTTGCCGTCCGGGCTCAGCACCAGATGATGGGGCTCCCGCAACATCGGGATCACACGCAGCTCCTTCTCCGAAGACATATCGATCAAGCTTACTGACGCGGCTCCGGAGTTCACCACGTAGGCCAGTCCCGCGGCGAAAGCCACGTTGGCCCAAACGATCATCGATGTGAGCAACAAGAAGGCGCGTAACATGCGCACGGCTCCAACAATTACCGCCGCGTGCCTACGCCACATTTCCCGTGTTCATCAAGCGTCCTCGCGCGAACACCGCTGTTACGAACGCAAAGAACACACACGCCGTCGTGGAAATCAAAACGTTGTCGGTATAGGCATGCGCGGCGAAGGCAAGGAATACGAGGCGCATGATCGCGCGGTCGGTCCGGCATAGCACGCGGGTATGCCGCACCACCCAGAGCACGAACAGCACGATCAGCAGACCGCGGCCGATCTGGCCGCCCTCAACTGACATCCGCAGATATTCGTTGTGGGCAGCCCAGCTCTGAATGGTCCGCGCCAGTTCGCTGTCTGGCGGGATGATGGCGTTGCCTGCTCCCACGCCCCAGCCGAGCCAGGGCGATGCCGCGGCGGCCTGCTGAAATGGCGGCCACAACAATTCGCGACCACTCAGATTGCCCACCTCGCTGCCCAGCAGGTTGAACAGCCGAACGTCTGTCAGGTAACCGGCCAGCACCAGCAGGAGCGGAATTAGACAGGCTGCCAGCAATATCGGCAGTACTCGGCACCGGCGAGGAAATGCATCCGAATGGACGAACACCAGGGTCAGGCCGGTGACCGCCACTGCATAGGCCATCGGCGCCCGTGCGCCAGTCAGCAGCAGGATCACGAAATTCGCCCCGAGCAGGATCATCCAGCGCGACTGTCCCTCGCGGTAGAGCTCGATCAGGCAGGCGTAAATCGCCGCGAGGCAGAAGCCGGCGAGAAAGGCAGGATGCCCCAGCCCGGCCAGCCGTTCGCCGCCGCTCTCAACGAACAAGGGGCGCATCCCGGCGAGCGCCAGAACCGCGCCTGCGGTCACCGACAGGATCGGGATGCAGGTTGTCGCCCGCACGATCGCCCTGCCCCAGCCCGGCGACAGGCGGCTGAATGCGAAGACGAATGGCGCCATGGAGCCAACCAGCGAGCGCAGACTGTCCATCGGCGTCAGGGCCGGGTGAAGTCCGTGCACCGCGCCGAACGCGAACATCACGACAAAGGCGAGGCCCGGGTTGAACACGTCAGCGTAGGCCCCGTACCGCAGCACGCAAAGCGCCGCGAGCACGATCTCCGCCGCCTTCACTGAGGCAATGATCGGCTGGTACAGCCCGATCCCGATTATATCGCCCAGTGTCATCTCGAGCGTGCACCCAACGATTAGCAACCAGGCGACGCAAAGGGCGATCGTATGCCGGAATGCGAGAACGCTGATGCCGGCGACAGCCGCGAGAGCCAATGGAACCCAGAACCAGTACGGGGCAACCACGGTCGCCACCGCCGCCGCCCCAAATGCGGCTCCGACCGCGATCAGAAGCGGCCGGCTCTGATCGGTTTGGCCAGACCAAGGGATCGGCAAGGGGCTTCGCACACCGCCATGGGACCACGAAATCACTACCAAACCCTTCGCGTGCTAAACTGTTGACGCGAATGGGGGGACGGACAGATGAACGAGTTGCGTGTGGTAGCGACCGGGCTTTGCTTTCCCGAGGGGCCGGTGGCGATGAAGGACGGCTCGGTGGTCCTGGTCGAAATCGAGCGCCAGACGGTCAGCCGCGTGCTGCCCGATGGGACAGTGCAGGTGATCGCCCGCACAGGCGGCGGACCAAACGGCCTTGCGGTTGGCCCGGACGGTGCTTTCTATGTCTGCAACAACGGCGGCTTTGCCTGGCGGCTGGAGGAGAACCTGTTCCGCCCCGCCATGGCCTCATCCGACTATGTCAGCGGTCGCATCGAGCGGGTCGATCCGCGCACCGGTGCGGTGAGCGTGCTGTATGACCGGTGCGGTGCCAACAAGCTGAACGGCCCCAATGACATCGTGTTCGACAGGCACGGCGGGTTCTATTTTACCGATCTCGGCAAGACCCGCGCGCGCGACCGCGACAATGGCGTGATCTACTACGCTCTGGCGGACGGTTCTCGCATTGTCGAGGTGGCGTATCCGGCGATGACGCCAAACGGCATTGGGCTTTCACCCGATGGTACCGTGCTCTATCTGGCGGAGACCGAGCCAGGGCGCCTTTGGGCATTCGACATAACGACACCCGGCGTGGTGAGAAAGCAGGGCTGGCCTTCCCCACATGGTGGCCGCTTGGTGATCGGGCTGCCCGGGTTCCAGCGTTTCGACAGCCTCGCGGTGGATGCAGCCGGAAACGTCTGCGTCGCCACTTTGATCAGCGGCTGCATCAGCGTGATTTCCCCCAATGGGCGCCTGCTGCGCCAAGTACCGATGGGCGATCCGGTTACCACCAATATCTGCTTTGGCGGCCCCGAGCTTCGCACCGCGTATATCACGCTGTCCGGCACCGGGCAGTTGGTGGCAGTGGACTGGGCGGAACCCGGATTGCGGCCCGCGCATGAAGGCTGATCATTAGCCCACTTGGATTGATGGGTTTCGCTGCGCTCAACCGCATCCTACGGTGCCGCGACATTCGACGGCGCCATGCCGTTCGTAGGATGGGTTAAGTGCAGCGAAACCCATCAGCCTGCGAAGTCTCGCTTGGCCAGCAAGGGCGTCAGCGACCTTCCGGTGGGTCGAGGTAGAGCGGGCTCGCCAGATAGCGCCGCAACCAGAAGCGGCATAGTACGCCGATCGTCGCGGCCACCGGGACCGCTAGCATCACGCCAAGGAAGCCGAAAGCCGCGCCGCCGGCGAACAACGCGAAGATCACCCATACCGCCGGCAGTTCCACGCGATCGCCGAGGAAGCGCGGATAGATGACATAGCCTTCCAGGGTCTGGCCGATCACCAGAACACATCCCACCACAATCACGCCGCGCCAGGCAGGAAATTGCGCCATCGCCAAGCCCAACGCAGTGATCCCGCCGGTGATCGAGCCGACATACGGAATGAACGACAGCATGCCAGCCGCCAGGCCAACGAGCAGGCCAAGGTCCAGGCCGGCGATGGTCAGGGCCAACGCGTAGTACAGCGCCAGCAGCACACAGCAGAGTGCCTGGCCGCGCACCCAGGCGGAGAGGATGCGGTCCACCTCGCGGGCCTGGGCGCGGATCACGTCAGCATAGCGATGCGGCAGCCAAGTATCGACCATGCCGATGACCTTCTGCCAATCGCGCAGCAGGTAGAAGCCGACGACGGGTGTTACGACTGCGAGCGTCAGTACGTTGAAGATTGCGAAGCCGGCGCTGGTGACGCTGGTCAGTGACGACGCGATGACGCTCAGCATGTTGCCGGCTTGGCTGCTGACCAGATCGCGCAATTTGTCGTTCACCACGTCGGAGCCGAAGTTCGACTGGAGGTCGGCGATCACTGCGCTGGCCCACCGCTGGAGTAGCTGCACGTATTGCGGGATGCGGCCGATCAACAGGCCGATCTGCTGGAGGATCAGCGGGTAGAGCAGCAGGACGAACAGCAGGACCGCGGCGAGCATCAGGATGATCATCAGCAGCGCGGCGATGCCTCGGTTGAGACCGAGACGGGTCAGCCGCGTGGTGGGTGGATCGAGCACGTAGGCGATACCAGCGGCGGCAACGAACGGCGCGAGGACAGACGCGAAAAGCTGGAGTGCGAGCCAGGCGACGACTAGAAGACCAACGACCAGGGCGACGCGTTGGCCGCGTGTGGCTTGTCCGGCGATGGCGCGAGGCTCGGTGAACCAGGGGCGGCGCTCGGGCCGCGGAGCTGTTTCTGGCGGCGGCAGTTCGGCGCTCTCGGTCATTTGCCGCGCACTGTCGTCCAGACATAGGCGGCGCCGGACGCGAGCGTTGTGGCGCCGACGGTCCAGGTCAGCACGGCCATCAGCACCGGCGCGGCCAGATCGAAGCCGGACATCAGCAAACTGACCGCGACGAGCACGATCTGAAACACCGTATTAAGCTTCGAGACGTAGAGCGGGCGGATCATCACGGAATGGCCAAGCAATGACAGTACGACAACGCCGCCCACGATCACGATGTCGCGGAACACCACCAGGATCGCCAGCCAATCGGGAACGACGTTCACCGAGGCGAGCGTCACGTACATGGAGACCAGCAGGGCCTTGTCGGCGACGGGATCAAGCAGTGCTCCCACCGAGTTGCCGCCATAGCGGCGGGCCAACCAGCCATCCACCGCATCAGACAGGCCGGCAGCGGCGAACAGATAGAAGGCCTCGGCGAACCAATGCTCCATCACCAGCCATACCGCGAGCGGCACGGCGCATAGGCGCGCGAAGGTGATCACGTTGGGCAGTGTCACCAGCGTGATGGAGCCGCCGCGATCGATCTGCGATCCGTCAGGCATCCGCCCGCTGTTCCCCGCATTGCGCCAGCCCAAGGCAGTAGCGTATCGAGGGCGGACATGACCAGAGGCGATCAACACCAAGGACTGACGTATCGCGCCGCCGGCGTGGATATCGAGGCGGGCGACGCGCTGGTCGAGACGATCAAGCCTTTGGCACAGGCGACGGCTCGGCCTGGGGTGATGGGGGGACTGGGTGGGTTCGGCGCGCTGTTCGATCTGAAGGCGGCGGGGTTTGTCGATCCGGTGCTGGTGTCGGGCACCGACGGGGTCGGCACGAAGCTGAAGATCGCGATCGAGGCTGGCATCCACGACACGGTGGGCGTGGATCTGGTGGCGATGTGCGTCAACGACATCGTGGTGCAGGGGGCGGAGCCGCTGTTCTTCCTGGACTATTTTGCCACCGGGAAGCTGGACCCGCGGCAGGCGCGGGAGGTGATCGCGGGGATCGCCTCGGGCTGCCACGAGGCAGGATGCGCGCTGGTGGGCGGCGAGACTGCGGAGATGCCGGGGCTGTACCGCGAGGGCGACTACGACCTGGCGGGGTTTGCAGTGGGCGCGGCGGAGCGCGGGGCGTTGCTGCCGCGCGGTGTGGTGCCGGGCGATGCGTTGCTGGGGCTGGCGAGTTCCGGGGTGCACTCCAATGCGTTCTCGCTGGTACGGAAGGTCGTGGAGGTCAGCGGGCTGGCGTGGAGCGCTCCGGCGCCGTTCGATCCCGAGGTGTCGCTGGGCCAGGCGCTGATGACGCCGACGCGGATTTATGTGCCGGCGGTGCTGGCGCTGCATCGGGCGGGGCTGCTGAAGGCGGCGGCGCATATCACGGGAGGCGGGCTGCCGGGGAATTTGCCTCGGGTGCTGCCAGCGGACACAGAGGCGGTGCTGGAGCCGTACTGGTCTGTGCCGGCGGTGTTTTCCTGGCTGGCAAAGGTGGGGGGGATTGCCGCCGAGGAGATGCTGCGGGTGTTCAACTGTGGGATCGGAATGGTGGTGGTCGTCGCGGCGGAGCACGCGGAGGCGGCGAGCGAAATGCTGCGCAATCAAGGGGAATGCGTGGCCCGGATTGGGCACGTTGCGGCCGGAAGTGGCGAGGCGCGAGTGAGGACAGAGCTGCCGGAGGGATGGCTGGGGTGAGTGGTCGGGGCGGCGCGGCCCCCTCCCCCTTACCCCCTCCCGCAAGGGGAGGGGGGAGCGTTCGGTGTACTGATCAGCGGGCGGGGGTCGAATATGGCCGCGCTGATCGCGGCGGCACGGGAGCCGGGGTACCCGGCGGACATCATGGTTGTCGTGTCGAACCAGCCGGAGGCGCCCGGGTTGGAATTGGCACGCGCGGCAGGGGTGCGGGCGGAGGTGGTTGACCATCGGGCGTTCAAGGGCGACCGGGCGGCGCATGATGCTGCGATCGACGCGGTGCTGAGCGAGGCAGGCGTCCAGATCGTTTGCCTGGCCGGTTATATGCGGTTGCTGACGCCTCGGCTGATCGATGCCTGGGCGGGGCGGATGCTGAACATCCATCCGAGCTTACTGCCGGCGTTTCCCGGGCTACATACGCATGAACGCGCGCTGGCGGCGGGGGCGAAGGTGCATGGGTGCACGGTGCATCTCGTGACGCAGGCGATGGATGAAGGTCCGATCCTCGCGCAGGTCGCGGTGCCGGTGCTGGCGGATGACACGCCCGACACACTGGCCGCGCGCGTGCTGGAGCAGGAGCACCTGATCTATCCGGATGCGTTGCGCCGCTTCGCGGCGAAGCAGAGTTGAGGTAGTAGCGAATCTCACACGTTCGATGAGGCCCCCATGAGCGCAGACACGCACGCAATCGACGGAGAGCCGCCCCGTCGCGACTTCCTCAAGCTGGTGACCCTGGCGACGGCGGCCATTGGTTCGGCCGCGGCGGCGTGGGCGCTGATCGAACTCGATGGATCCGGCGGCGGACGTGATCGCGGCGGGGGCGCCGATCGATATCGACCTGAGCAAGATGTCGCCTGGACAGCAGATCGTCATCCTGTGGCGTGGCAGCCCGATCCTGATCGTCAATCGCCCGCCTGATGCGTTGAAGACGTTGCAGTCTGCGCCGCTGTTGAGCCGGCTGAGCGATCCGAACTCCACCGTGATGCAGCAGCCGCCGTATGCGCAGAACTGGCACCGCTCGGTCAATCCGGAATACGCGGTGCTGGTTGGCATCTGCACGCATCTCGGGTGTCTGCCGTCGTATTTCCCTCAGCCGAGTCAGGACAATCCTGTGCCGGATTGGCCGGGCGGATATTTCTGCCCGTGCCATGGGTCGAAATACGATCTGGCGGGGCGCGTATATTCGGGCGTGCCAGCGCCATACAATTTGCCTGTGCCGCCGTATCACTTCCCCAGCCCGACGGTGCTGCGCATCGGCGAGAACCCGGCAGGCGAGACGTTCGAGCTGAGTGCCATCGTGCAGATGTAGCCTGCACGAAAGATGGACAAATAATCAGGCTTGGGTAAGTCGGTTCGTATCGCGCGGCTACCTATCTCAACGAGGAACTGGGTTGGGAAGGAGGACGCGCATGCTCATTTCCGATGTGCTGAGGACCAAGGGACACGAAGTCGTGAAGGTGCGGCCGGCGGACCCTGTCGCACTGGCGGTTGCAAAGCTGGCCGAGCACCGCATTGGCGCGGTGGTGGTCGAGGATCAGTGGATGAAGCCCGTCGGCATCTTTTCCGAGCGCGACTTCGTCAATGCGAGCGCGGGCGAAGGTGCGGCGGTGTTGGGATTTGATGTTAGGCAGCTCATGTCGTCGCCGGTGGTGAGTTGCCGGAGCAGCGATCGCATCGATGCGGTGCTGGCGACTATGACGCTGGCGAAGATCCGGCACGTGCCGGTGATCGATGACGGCGTGCTGAAGGGGATTGTCACTATTGGCGACCTGGTGAAGCACCGGCTGGACGAGAAGGAGCTGGAAGCGAACGTGCTGCTGGATTTGTCGCGGCTGCATGGGTGACGCATTTCGCCTGCGCCCCCCGACCGGTGCGGAGCGCGGCTGGCTCACTTGGAGCGTTTTCAACGTGACTGGAAACCCATAGATTCCGATTTGCCTGAACATGCCCTAACGCAGAGGCGCAGAGATCACGCAGAGTCGCGCAGAGATTACTTGTAGCGCTTCGCGCGATGAAGCACAGGTTGGCGTCCTCTGCGCGACCCTCTGTACTTCTGCGTCAAGTGTCGGCGCGTTCGAACCCGTTGAAGGGTCGCCAGTCATCGCGACAAGGGAGGTGAAACCGCACCGGCCTGATCGGCTCGAAGACTGTCGCAATCCTCCGCCAGAGCGGACACGAGGTCGTCGCCGCCTCGCCCGACAGCGGTGTCAACAGTATCACCGGCGAAGGCGTCAAAGAGGCCGTGGCCGGAGCGCAGGTGGTGATCGACCTCGCGAATTCGCCGTCGTTTGAAGACAAGATGGTGCTGGAATTCTTCGAGACTTCCGGGCGCAACCTTCTGCCGGCGGAGGCCGCGGCAGGCATTCGGCACCATGTCGCGCTATCCATCGTCGCAATAGACCGAACGGACAATGGCTATTTCCGCGCCAAGGCTGCGCAAGAGCGACTGGTCGTGGCCTCCGGCGTCCCCTACACCATTATCCGCGCGACGCAATTTATGGAATTCCTCGGCGGCATCGCCGATTTAAGCGCGGATGGCAACGTAGTCAGGCTTCCGCCCATCCTGTTCCAACCCATCGCCGCGGACGACGTTGCTTCCGTCGTTGCCGAGGCGGCGCTCGCGGCGCCGCGAAATGGCATCGTCGAGATCGCCGGCCCGGAGCGAGCGTCGTTCAACGAAATCATCGCCCGCTTTCTGAAGGCTGTCCGCGACCCGCGGGAGGTCGTGGGCGACCCCGAGGCCCGATACTGGGGCGGCCGGGTCGAAGAGCGTTCGCTTGTGCCCTTGGGTGAAGCGCGCCTCGGCCGCATCGGTTTGGACGAATGGCTCCGCCGCTCGCGGACGTGAGCCTGATCCTGCATCGGCCGACCGGAGGACAGGGCATGGTGAAACCTGTCCTCTGTTCGCTGCTTGTCACATGATAAAAGTCGTGGGTGCCTGGGCCGAGCCCCGTCATGACGTTGACGGCCGTTGTGCCGTGTCGTCAGTGGAGTAAACAGGGCTAACTCCACTAGACGGAATAGCCCATGCCTGATGACATGTCGCAGACTGCCGAACTCGATCGCCTTGCCGGTGATCGGTCGGGAGTGATCGAGGACGCGCGAGCATTACCGCTGGTTTATGTTTGTCTGCTTGCGTTCTCCGTCGGCATCATCGGCGGGCTCGGTGCTGTTGTCTTCCGTGACCTGATCGGTTTCGTACACAATCTGCTGTTTCTCGGGCAGTTTTCCTTTGTCTACAACTCCAGCATTTTCACGCCGCCTCACCCTTGGGGCGCCTTCGTCATCCTGGTGCCGGTGATCGGGGGGCTCGGCGTTACCTTTATCGTCACCAACTTCGCGCCGGAGGCGAAAGGGCACGGCGTCCCCGAGGTGATGGACGCGATCTACTATAACCG
>CAVTEC010000103.1:0-3011 GCA_963733475.1 uncultured Alphaproteobacteria bacterium
CACTGTGGGGTTGATCCAGATCAGGACTGACGATTGTCGTGTGTCCCCGGGCGACATCGCAACGTCTCACCCATACCGGAACGCCGTGTTCCCCTGCGTCGCCATTGACTTAAGTTGATGCAAAGCGCTGTCTATCACGCTTGCGAAGAAGTGTCGCAAAAAGGTAGCGATGGATGCGCCCCCTAACGGCCGTGTCGACCTCTGCCGAGACGGTTCCTGAGGGGCGAGGATCGTGCAGCGATCAGATGAGCGTGAGGGTTCCACCACGCCCGACCGTTTACCGCTCGACCACGGTCTGACTGTCGGCCGTCAGGCGATGCCAGGGCAGATCGTGCTCGACCATCCGAATGTCTCGCGCCGTCACGCGGCATTCGAGGTAGTGGACGGAGCCATTGTGCTGCGCGATCTGGGTGGCACCAACGGCACCTATGTCAACGGCGCGCGATTGCGTGGTACTCGTCCGTTGATCCCGGGTGACCGCATCGATATCGGCCCGTTCGAACTGACCTTCGACGGCACCGCGCTTACCAGGTCCTGGCGCGTCGGCAATGTCGAGTTGTTGGTGCGCAACGTCAGCTACGACGTGCGCGGCAGGCAGACCAGTGACATACCAACGAATCCTGCATGGCGCCCATCTGCGAATTTGCCCGTCCGAGTTCGTCGCCATCATCGGTGCCAACGGATCGGGCAAGTCCACCTTGATGAACATCATGGCCGGCAGGGAGCTTCCGAGCGACGGGGCGGTCCTGCTCAATGGTAGCGATCTGCACGCCAATTTTCCGGCTCTGAAGCAGGATATCGCATTCGTGCCGCAACAGGGCGTCCTGCACGAGCTACTCACGCTGCGTCAGGCGCTCGACTACGCGGCGCAGCTTCGCCTGCCACCCGACACCACCGTCGAGCAGCGCCGCGCCGCGGTGAATGATGCCGCGCGGAACGTCGACCTGCTGGATCGGCTCGACCAACGCATCGGTTCACTCAGCGGCGGCCAAAAGAAATGCGCGAGCCTGGCCAGCGAGATACTCAACCGGCCTAGTCTGCTGCTGCTTGACGAAGTGACCAGTGGGCTGGACGAGAGCACCGACTGGGAGATCATGCGCCTGCTCCGCCGCCTGGCTGATGATGGGATGACCATCATCATGGTGACCCACACCTTGGCGAATGTGACCGAGTTCTGTGACAAGGTCGTCTGCATGGGCCGCGGCGGCCAGCCGACATTCGTTGGCTCGCCCTCCGAGGTGCTGGATTTCTTCGCCGTACATAGATTGGGTGAGGTATTCAGCCGCACGGATGAGGCCGGCGCCGAGTGCTGGCGCGCCAGATTCGAGGCAACCGCCGGCGCATCGGCGAATTTGCCGACCGCCACTGAAGCGCGCAGCAACCAGTCGCGTCCCGACATCCAGCGCCCTCGGGAGCCGCTGCCTGTCACGCTGAGACGCATCACGCGCCAAGGGGCAATCCTGTTGCACCGGAATGTCCGTCTGCTGCTGGCCGATCGTCGCACACTGGTAATGGCAATCGTGCAGAGCGTCCTGATCGGTGGATTGATGGGCTACGCTTTCGGCAATTTTGGGACGGGGCAGGAGCGGGTCAACGCACAGAGCGCGCTCTTGCTCCTGCTCGGACTGAGCGCGATCTGGCTCGGATGCAATGCGGCATCAAAGGACATCGTCGGTGAACTCGCGATCTATCGGCGCGAGCACGACATCAACCTGTCCACCGCGGCGTTCATCGGCGCGAAATATCTCGTGTCAGGCGTGTTCACGGTGCTGCAACTTGCGGTGGTTTATGTGCTTGCGGCCGTATTGTCCGGCGGTATTCCCGGCGATCTGCTGGAGCAGTTTCTGCTGCTGACAATCGGTGCGATGGCGGGCACCGCGATGGGCCTGGTGGTCTCGGCGTTCGCCAACACGCGGGACCAGGCGACTACGATCGTTCCCCTGGCCCTGGTTCCACAATTGATCCTGGCCGGGGTGCTGGTGCCGAAGCTGCCGGACCTCGCCATAGCGACGGCCAAGATAGCGGTCAGCGGCTACTGGCTGATCGAAGCGATGAAGTCGGTGTTCATCGCCGCCGATGGGCCGATCCGTGTAATCAACGCACACACCGGCACACTGATGGCTATGACCGCGCAGCCGGCGGCCCGTGGCGCTGCGATTGTCGCCGCTCAGGCGCTGGCGTTTCTGCTGATCGCCTATCTGGTGACGCTGCTTCGCCATGGCAGGCTGCAGCCCGCGTGACCCCGCTCGGCCCTATCAGCCCGCACCCAGCCCCAACGCCGCCCGAGCCTCCACCGGCGTTGCCGCCCGCCGTCCGTGTCGTCCCGCCATCTCCACCGCCAATCCAACAAGCTCCGCATTGCTGCCCGCAAGACGCTCGCGATCGAGCCGGACGTTATCCTCCAACCCCGTGCGCACGCCGTCGCCGTCTCGCGCCAACACCCACGCCATCACCCGCGCCTGGTTCCGTCCGATACCAGCCGCGGTCCATGTCGCGTGCGGCAGCACGCGGCGCAGCTCGCTCAGCAGCATGTCCAGCAGATGCTCCTCCGCCGGCAGCGCGTTCTTCACCCCCATCACGAACTGCACATGCGGCCGTTCATCCATCAGCCCCGCATCCACCAGCCGCCGAGCGCCATGAATGTGCGACAGGTCGAAAATCTCGATCTCCGGCCGAATCCCGTAATCCCGCATCTTCGTCGCAAGGTCGGCAACCAGTGACGGCGCGTTCTCATAAACAATCGAAGGAAAATTGACCGACCCGGTCGACAGCGAACCCATGTCCGGCCGCAGATAAAGTGCGCTGCTGCGCGCTGCCGGATCGCGACCCCGTCCGCCTGTGCTGAACTGGATGATCATGCCGGGGCAGTGACGCCGGACACCCTCCTGCACCGCCGCGAACAGCGCGGGGTCCGAGGAAGGCGACTCATCCAGATTCCGGACATGGATATGCACCAGGCTCGCGCCCGCCTCGAACGCCGCATGGGTGGACTCGATCTGCTCGGCAGGGCT
>CAVTEC010000104.1:0-17796 GCA_963733475.1 uncultured Alphaproteobacteria bacterium
GTTCCTGCGCAATATCGCGGGTTCTGTCGCAAATTCTGCGCGACAACGCAGCAACCCCGTGCTCGCCATGAAAGTCAGCTGGCGAGCGAATAGAACTGCTGCGCCGGACGCAATCGTCCGGTGACCTTCAACTGGCCTTTGCGGATCATGTGCATGAGCTCAATGCCAGCCAGGGTCACGGAGGCCGACCAGAAGGACTTGAACCCCATCATCGGCCGCACTTTGCGTTTGATCGCTCGATGGTCCTGCTCAACGATGTTGTTGAGGGTACTTGACCTGCCGGAGCTCAATCTTTGTGTCGTGCTCCGAATTGTAGTTCTCGATCGCCGCGGTGTTGGCGGTATCTTGTCGATCGTGATCTTCGCCGGCGCGCCATGCGGGCCGATCGCCTTGTATAAGAAGCGCGAGGCTGCCTTGCGATCCCGCTTCGCAGTCAACAGGAAGTCGACCGTGTTCCCTGCCTTGTCGACGGCGCGATACAGATACTTCCACTGACCCCTGATCCGCACGTAGGTTTCATCCATCCGCCAGCTGTCGCCCACCCGACGCTTGCGCGCCCGAAAGGCCTTGTCCAGCAACGGCACGTACTTGAGAACCCAGCGATTGAGACTGGAATGGTCGACCTCGACACCCCGTTCTTCCATCATCTCTTCGAGCTGGCGGTAGCTGACTGGGTACGCCACATACCAGCGCACACCCCAGAGGACGATCTCCCGCTCAAAATGACTGCCCTTGAATTTGACCACCGTGGAGCGCCCCATTGCCAGACCGATTACGATCATATCCCAACAGGACTGGGCGCACAGCTTTGCGACAGAACCAACAATTATCAATCAGCCACAATCCAACGTTGCCTGTCAATTGCCCAAACCAAACGCCAGCCGTTGAGTGTCGGACATATCTCGTCATTACGATGCCAGGCGCACCGCCCAACAAAGCCATCAAGCTGTATATGGACCAGGTGTATGGACACCGAATTACAGTGTTTTCCGTACCCAGTGGGAGCATGTTTGTGCCAACGCTCCTCATTGACGGCGCCGCGCCTAGCTGCGTCGGGCAGGGCACATGCACGAATGTTGGCCCGGCCGCCAATGCCGGAACCCAGTGGTCCATTGGCACCCAGGTGTATATCCCTAATCCGGCCGGCCCAGTCGCTAGTTGTGGGGCGCCGTTCAACGACTGCAAAACCCTGACTGTCAGTGCCGGAGGGGCCTACCTTGTCAGTACGGGCGCCGGCCATGTCGGGGCCGGGATGGCACAGTATCACCGCCAACTCCTCGCCGTGGCGCGCGCTGCAGGGAATGCGGATAGCTCCGAGGTCGTCCTCGGTGAAAACCTAGCCGTCATAGGCTACAGTTGGTTGGCCCGGTACTCCACCGAGCAGCGTATTGCCGACCGGCTTGCGGGAACGACTACCTTGTATCAGGTCGCCACTGGGATTACAGCCCAAGCAAACATCCAGCAGACAGGCTTCCAAGGCCCATATGTCGATTTGCCTGTGAACGATCTGGCTTATGGTCCGTGGTCGAGTACCGGCCCAACTACGATTATAGGTGGCATCCCATATCCAGTAGCCGACGTAGCCTCCTCATTCACTCATTCAGTCGCGTCCAGCGGGTTTAAGTCGGCAGTTCTGGAACAGACCCAGGCGGCGGTTGCAGGCATGACGGCAGCGTCAACAATCAAGTTGATTGACGCCAACATGAATTTGGCCGATCCGAGCTTTACTGGTACAACATATCTTGCGGACGGCACGACCACAGCAGGACAGAACTATTACACGGGCACGATTGAGCCCGCCATTGTGTCGCGCTACGGCGTGAATGACCGGAATATTATAACGAGCAAAGTCCTGGCCGGCCATCAGCTTTTGATTCCTCTCAATGGCCTCATCGCTGTCGGCAACTGGAATGGTGGAGGATGGGTTGATCTATTTTCCCAAACTGGTGGGGTAACGATCGCGCAGGAAATTTCGGGCGGCATGTCTGGCGCCTTCAGCGGAACGAATGTGACTGATCCAGCGGTGAACACGGAGGTGGCCTTAGCTCCGCCGGCCCAATCAAATGCCGTGAACGTCATCATCAATCCTATCCCCGCCCCGTCAAACCAAAAGGTGACTGAACCGGTTGATAGTATCACCGGCGCATATATCGCCACCCATGACGACCTGGTCACCGGTGGCGGGAATTTCCCGTATGCATTGCCGTTCTCGCGAACCTATCTGTCGTCATCGGGAACATATCTGACCACGACCAACGCGGACTCGGGCATCGGAAACGGATGGAGCCACACCTACAACATTACGGCCCAAACCCAGAGTGATCCGTATACCGGCATTGGCGCCGGCAACTCGCCAGCCATCAGCGCGGCAACTTCGATTGCCGCTCTCTATGTGATGCAGGACTTGTTGTCTGTGACGCCTACAGCTCAAACGCTGACGATCGCATCGATGGTCGGGCGTTGGTTCACCGATCAGCTCATCAGCAATACTGTGATGATGAACCTGCCTGATACAACCGAGGAGTATGTCGCACTGCCCCATGTCGACGGCAGTGCGACAATCGCCTACAATCCACCTCCGCTGTCATCTGTGCAAGTTACGCAGACTGGTGCGGGCCAATACACCTATGTTCGCAAGGACAAAGTAGCGCTGAATTTTGGACCGGCACCCTCTGGAGCGCTGCAAGGTTGGACATATCCGAACGGCGTGAATGTGAGTCTCGCATATTCGGGCTCCAAGCTTACCCAAGTCAGCAACAATCTCGGGAGACGGCTCGCCCTGTCGTACAGCGGCAATGACATAACGGCTGTGACCGATGGCACTGGACGCAGTGTAACGTACGGATACGACGGCAACCATAGTCTGACCAGCTATACAGACCCATTAGGGGCGGTGACCACGTATCTTTATGATTCGACAGGGCAGTATGACACATTCGCTCACCTGACGCAGGTCCGTTATCCGACTAACCCCTCGGTCGCGTTCGTGACGAATTGGTATGACGGTCTTGGCCGTGTTATTCAGCAAGCCAACGCTAATGGTAGCATTTCAAGCTTCTTTTTTGCCGGATCTCGAACCGAGCTTATCGATCCTGTGGGCGATCGGCATGTTACATATCAGACAAATCGGGGGCGTGTGCTGTCGGATGCCTGGGTCCTCAGCAGGAGTTTCGGGAACGTTTTTGGCGATACTCCACAGCAGAACGGGGTTATCAATGTTGCGACGAACCAATACAACGGCCTCGACCAGTTGATACTGACGACATCGCCCGAACGAGACATGATCGCCTACACCTATTCACCCGATGTGGCGCAGAATCTCGAACAGGTGAAGCTTACGGCGAAGCCGGGCTCTTCGCTGATGCCACTGACGACAACGTATAGCTACGATCCGGTGTTCAATAAGCCTACCACGATCACCGATCCACTCGGCTTGGTCACCACGATGAGCTATGACAGCGTGACCGGCAACCTGGTCTCGCTGATCGCCGACGCCAATAACCTCAAGGCAACGCGTCACTTCGGCTACAACAGCGTTGGCCAGCTTGTGTCGGCGACCGATCCCGTCGGGGTTATGACGCAATTCACCTACGATGCCTTCGGCAATCAGACGAGCGTGATCCGCGACCCGCATGGCCTGAACCAACGCACGACGCTGGCCTATGACAGCTTAGGCGATGTGATTTCGATAACCGATCCGAACGGCAACACGGCCACGTCCGGCTACGACGCCGACCGCCGAGTGGTAACTGTCACGCTGCCCGGAACGCAGGCCGCACCAGCCGGTCTCACGACACATCTGACATATGACCCGGATGGCCGTCTGCTGCAGACGCAGCAATCAGCCAACGGCGCCGTGCTGACGCAGACATTTGCCAGCTACACGCTCACAGGTAAAACCGCCTCAACCACAGATGCCAACGGCAACCCAACGCGCTTTGCCTATGATGCGGCCGATCGACTATCCAGCGTGACCGATGCGGCCGGGCGCGTGACGGGCTACGGCTACGATGCCATGAGCCGGCAAACTCAGGTGCTCAACGCCACGATCCAGGCGTCGCCGCTGTTACAGTACAGCTATACCCCAGACGGGCTGCAGGCGAGCCTGACCGACGGCAATAGTAACGTCACGAGCTTCACCTACGACGGGTTCGATCGGCTTGCCACGACGACCTACCCCGCGCCCACGGGCGGCAGCGCGACGACCGAGAACTACACCTACGACAACGACGGCAACGTGCTGACCTTAGTGACGCGGCGTGGCGACACGATCAGTTTCGCCTACGACACGCTGAGCCGGCTGTGCACCAAGGCCTATGCTGCAACGGCGGTCTCCTGCGGCGGCGTGTCGGGCAATTACCTGGTCAGCTACGGCTACGATTTGGCGGGCCGCCTGATCACAGCCAGCGACAACAGCAGTGCCCTGCCGACGGTACCCGGAGCCAGTGCCAGCTACACCGTCAACTACAGCTACGATGCGATGAACCGGCCAACCGGCGCCACTTGGCCCAATGCACCGTCGCAGACAACTCCCGCCGCCTCGGCGGTCACTTTCTCCCACAGCTATGACCAGACGAACCGACGGACCCAGCAGACAGCAACCGACAATACCTGGCTGCTGTATCCGACCTCAACGGCTGCGACGACCACCTACGCTGTCAACGCCTTAAACCAGTACCTCGTCCGTCAATTCCATTGCGCGGCTCTATGACAACAATGGTAACTTGAGCTGTGATGGCGCTGGCAATTTCCTCTATTCCTATGATGTGGAAAGCCGGCTGACCGGCATCCAGAACTCTGAACAGCGCATCATGCACGAGCCCCAGCGCCACAGTTGCCACCTACGCCTATGACGCGCGGGGACGGCGGAAATCGAAGAAGGTAGGAACAGCAACGACGATCTACGTGACCGACGCGGATAATCGCGAGGTATTGGAATATGACGGCACAAGTGGCCAGCTGCAGCGGTGGTACGCCTTCGGCGCGGGACCAGACGACGAGCTGAACCAGATGAACGTGCAGCTCGGAACGCGCGAGACCCTCATTCCCGATATCCAGGGGTCGATCATCGCAACGCTCGACTCGGGCTCTGGGTCGCTGACCAAGACGGGCTATCTGTCCTACGGCGAGAACTCCGCCAACACTGGCGGGACATTCCGCTTTACAGGGCGGCGGCTCGATCCTGAGACTGCCGGTAGCACCACCGCCGAGCCGAGTGGCCTCTACTACTATCGGGCGCGGATGTATTCGCCGGCTGTGGGGCGTTTCCTGCAGGTCGATCCAATCGGCTATGCGGGTGGTGTCAACTTGTATGCCTACGCGGATAATGACCCGCTCAACCTGACAGACCCGAGCGGGAAGTGCCCATGGTGTATTGGAGCGGTGATTGGGGCGGGTATCGAGCTTGGGGTCCAAATTTACGCCGGCAATGACCCCTACCACGCATACCTGAAGAATGGCTTCACCGGTCTCGGTCAGAGCTTAGGGAAAATCGCCATCTCAGCCGGGGCAGGCGCTATAGGCGGCGGGGTAATTTCGGCCTTGAGCGATGCGACTTTGGCCACACGCGTCGGTCTCGGTGCTGCGGCGGGAGCCCTGATCAACGTTGAAGCAACTGGTATAAAGTCGGCAATCGATAATCCGAACAACAACTTGTTCTCCCATTCTGCGCCAAGCGTCACTGTCGCTGAGCAGTTAGGTATTGCCGCAGCCACAGGCGCGCTAGATGTGGGAGCTGGGGTCGCCATTCCCGGAGCCGTTGCGAAAGCCCTAGGCAATGCAGGCTACCCTAGCGCCATTCAGGAAGGTGCAGATGTCGCGACAGGAGCCATTGCCAGTACGGCTGCAACGGTGCTGCAGGAGGGCGCGAACCGGCAGCTCCCTGGCAAATAAAGCCGTAGCCCGGCAAGTCAGGATTAGAGATTGCATGACAACACGGACACTAAGTTTCTGTCTCCACCAAATCGGTGGCCTCGCGCTAGTGATCTTGGTCGCTAGTTTGTTTGTTTGGATCGTAGGGTTCATCGCCGAATTGCTATATGGGGTCAGCGCGCTCCGAGCCTTGTCGTTCGTTGTTTTCATGTTTGTTTGGACGTTCGTAGTGGCACTTCTTGTCACGTCTGTTGCGGTATTGATTAGTCTGACTTCACGAGCCAGGAAGGCCGGGATCTCCCTTGACGATCTTGCAGGAATGTCAAAGGCGGAAAGAATGGAATTTCAAAAGAAGCATGGAATTTGACCTAGGTCCAATCGCCTGGAGCTAACGGGATCAACCTGTACGCATGGCCTAGACCCAACAGTCGTGTCACCAGGGGCCATTTGGTGTCAGTCGATGGGTAGTCTGGCCTCCATGTCGAGTTCGAAGCGGCCATAGGGGTTCACATGTTCCCAGATCAACGGCGTCATAGCGCGGATATCCCTGGCGGTGAGTCTTTCTGACCACTGAGGTCGCGCCAACACCCGCTGCAACATGAGGGTGTTGATATACACCATGCAATTCTGGAGAAGATGCAGAGCCAGCATACTGATTTCGTGATCTTCGCGGCGGTTGCTGACCATTTCGCCGCGTCGGGCGAAGAAGATGAAGTCGTTGGCGCTGTTCCACTGTTCGATGACGTTCAGACCTTCGTTGATCTCGCGACGCAGTTCTTCGCTATGCAGATAGCGGCACAAGAAGATCGTTTTCACGGCCCTGCCGAGTTCGGAAAACGCCTTGTAGGTCGGGTGTTGGACATTGCTTCGGGTGAACCGCCGCAGGATAATTCGGTTTCGGCGGTGCCGAGACGGACGGCCGTGACGTATTTGACCATCTGGTCGTATTGCTGACGGATGAGTTCCCAATCGATCGGCCGTGTCAGAATAGCCCGTAGGTTCGGGTAGGCATCCGGCTGTCCGGCGTCGGGCCGGGACAACTTCTGGACATGGATCGCCTTCAGGCGGGGCATGAGTTGAAAGCCGAGTAGCTGGCAGAACGCGAAGGCGACCGTGCTCTGGCCGTGAGAGTCCACGTATTGCCGGTCGATTTCCATCTCGGTGCAGTGATGAATCACGCCTTCGATCATCGACGCTACCTCGGAGGAGGATGGCGATTTGAGCTGGGAGTGAATGCACAGGGAATTCTTGTCGACATGCCAGTAGATCATCACGCCGCGTCCCCCATAACGGACGTGCCACTGCGTGGTGAGGTTCTGATCCCAGGCGCCGAAATGTTTTGAATTGGAAGCACAGGCAGTCGTGCCCTCACCCCAGATCACCGGATCGCGAGCGTGCAACGTGCCCGTTGGTGACGATCGCGATTGCCTGCCGCAGCGCCTCGGCGGTGATGTATCGGTGCCGGACATAGGTGAGGTCGCGCGCGGTCACGCCGGAGCGCTGGCCCGCCATTCGCTGAAATCCGGCGTTCGTGCCGAGGCCGTTCAGGCACAGTAGGAGTTCGGGCGCAGAACCTCGCGGCTCATGGTCTCATAAGCCGTGGTGCTCTTCAGAATGCTGGTGAAGTTCAGACGAAAGTCCGCCTCCTTGAGCATGTCGAGGAGGCTGGTCATGGGCCATGTCGCGGTGACATCGGCCTTGAGCGCGGTCAGGTTGGCCGGGTCGGGCTGAGGATGGAACGGAGTCACCGTGATCCAACCTTCAAAGTTTCGCTTTCGTCCGATGGTGACGAGAGGGTTGACCGGCAGACCGGTGTCCAACATCCGGAGCGCTTCTCGCATTTCGGCCTGAAGATCGGCGATATGCCGCTCAGGTTCGAGAGGCAGATTCAACGCCTGATAATAAGCCGAGCGCCGCGCCTCGAAGTCGGCCGGAAGATCGTCGTCCGGGTTGCGATACCGATTGGCCAGAGCCCGCGCACGATGTCGTCGACCGGAACGACCTCTTCGGCGGGAAAGGCCTGAAGCTTCGAGTTCGCGTAACGTTTCAGGAGATCGATCGCCTGGAGGACGGGGCGATGATGTTCGTTGTTCGAGCGGAATTCCAGGTGCTGAAGGATCTGCGGCACCATGCGGCGGTAATGGCCTTTGTAGGAATTCCGGATCACCGTGCGGAGAGTTGTTCTGTAGGCTGGCCCCGTAGCCTTCGCCTCACGGACCAGATCACGCAGGGTTTGCTCGCCTACAACCGGGAACACGACGTCGCGGACGACTCCGTCCGGATTCTCCAGTGCAGCACCGGCGACCTCGAACAACAGGTTCTGCTTACCAGTGACACGTTTAAGGTCGTCGAGCAGCTCATGCTCCACCCGGCGTTCCGCGCGGGCGCCTATGTGATGGATGGTCTCGATGAGCAGATCGATCAGATCGTCGGTCAGTGTCCGGCCACGCAAATGGACGTAGATCGCAAGCCCGGTGAGCCTGGCGATTTCCGGATGGCGACGCAGCTCGTAAGGGGCCTCAGTCGAGACGCGCCGTCGGTATCGTTCGAGTTCGTGGGGCAGCACATCGTCGAACAGGCCCGGTGGCAACGCGATCTCGCGAACCAGTGTCAACCTGGACAACGCTTCCTGAACGCCGGCCAGCCCCGGCCTTCCGGGATCGCCACGTAGGTGGAGCAGCAGCGCGGGAGCAGGTTGCGTCGATGGATCGGGCGCGGCGGACACGGCCTCGACTCCGGCCGGACGCAGCAGGGCTTCCAGCCGTTCCCATGTCTCTTGGCCGAGACGGTTCACGACAGAGGCATGAAAGCGCTCCTCGTGAACGCGGATCGCGGCCCGAACGATTTGATCAATTCGATCCGGTGCAGGTGCCTCGATCAAAAGCTCACGGCAGCACTCTTTCACGAGCGCGACGAGCTGATCCGGGGTCGTGCCGATGGTTGGGATTTGATCCCGCAACCAGCCTTCGAGCATGGTTGCGTCGGCGACGGTTGCCTCCCTGAAGCCGAGCAGTGCTCTGATTTCCGCGCGATGCCGTTTCCACGTCCGGCTCGCCATATCGAGGGGATTACGATCTTCGCGCGCCACACCCACCTGCCGAGCAACCAGCGCGACGGCTTCGCTGTCGATTTCCTCGGGTGTCCCCGGGAACCGCCCATGCGCCCGGTAAAACGAAAGCAGGACAGCGAACCTCAGACGATTCGCACCATGCTTCATCATGACGGACGTTTGATCCGCCACGGTCAGCATCCATGCGCCGACGTCGAAACCGTCATTGGCCATAAGCGGAATCCGTGAGGGGGGTTCTGTCGCGAAACTCCTAAGTTTCACGACAAAACCGGAAGTGCCGATCAATCCTGATTTTTCCATGTTGCAAAAATCTGTCGCGAAAGTAAACTGTTTCGCGACAATATTCGCGACAGACAGGTCACGTCATGCTGGTTGGTTACGCGCGTGTTTCCACTGACGATCAGGACCTCACGCTGCAACGTGCCGCGCTGAAGAAGGCCGGGTGCAAACGCCTCTATGAGGAGAAGGTCTCTGGGGCGAAGCGCCAGCGCCCGGAATTGAATCGGTTGCTTGACCAGATGCGCACAGGGGATGTGTTGGTGGTGTCCCGGTTGGATCGCCTTGCCCGTTCAACGCGTGATTTGTTGGAGATCGCCGAGCTGCTGAAGCAGGCCGAAGTTGGCTTGAGATCCCTCCATGAGCCCTGGGCTGACACGACATCGCCCGCCGGTCGAATGGTGCTGACGATTTTCGCGGGTATGGCTGAGTTCGAACGTGACCTCATAAACGAACGCACCAGTTCGGGGCGCATTCAGGCAAAGGCACGTGGGGTTCGGTTCGGTCGCCCACCCAAATTGACCGGCGAGCAGATCAAACTAGCTCGCCGTCTCATTGACGAAGGAACGCCTGTGCCTGAGGCATCGAGAATTCTCAAGGTCCATCGCGCCACACTCTATCGAGCGTTGGAGTCGTGAGCGGTGGAGAGAGCCAAATGGCTGCGATGATCTGCAGGCAAGGGCCGCATGTGGATGCGCTGACGTTTGCAAGAGATGGAGCACAGCTGTTGCGCGGGGCTGCACGGGCAGCACTGGCCGAGATCGAAAGCATTGCTGCCAACCAGCCCTCCGATCGGGCTGGCATCCGGCTTCATGGCATCGCTGCATTACGACCGCTCCTGTCGCCATTCGGAGCAGTCGGCAGAATAGCGGGCAGCGTGCTGAGCCCCGCGTGTAAGCCTGTTCGGGCAATACTGTTCGACAAAACGCCCACGACGAACTGGTCCTTAGCGTGGCATCAGGATCGCACGATTGCCGTTGTCGAGCGCAAGGATGTTGAAGGTTTCGCGCCCTGGACGGTGAAGAGCGGCCTGGTGCACGTTGCGCCACCTTTTGAACTTCTGGCGGAAATGATCACACTGCGGATCCATCTCGACGCAGCATGTGAGGGAAATGCACCACTCCTTATCGCACCGGGATCACATCAATTTGGACGAGTTCCCGAGAGGGACATTGCTCGCGTCGTGCAAAAATGTGGCATAGCCGCCTGCATCGCAGACGCCGGTGACGTGTGGCTATATGCGACTCCGATTCTCCACGCCTCTGAACCGGCAGTCCGGCCGACGCGCCGGAGAGTGTTGCAAGTCGACTTCGCCGTGAACGACCTGCCCGGTGGATTGCAGTGGCTTGGAATCTGAATTGCCGTCTGGTTCCGTTGCACAGGTTTAGCTGTCGACCTAACGGACCAGTCGTGAGCCACATGGCCCCTGGTGACACGACTGTTGGGTCTAGGCCAACAGGTGATGCTCGGCGCCGAAGTTCCGAAAGGCGACAACCGTGCGCTGCTCATCCTGCTGTTCTTTGCCCGCGCGCTATCGAGCTTTCAGGGCGCGCTGCTGCTGGCAGAACGCGGCATGACGGTCGAGGCGCTGACGCTGGCGCGCAGTTGTCTGGAAAGCGCGTTCTTCCTTGGCGCCACCGCGGCCGATACTGGTTTTGCCGAGCGGCTCGTCAGCTCGGACGCCGCGCACAAGAAAAAGGTGGCAAGGTGGCTCACCAGCCCGGAGGCGGCGGTGACCGAGCTGGCGCCCGAACAGATCGACAAGCTGCGGGGATTTCTCGCCAACCTCAAGGACGCCGCGACGCCGGCGGCACCGCTGCCGATCAAGCAAGCGGCCGATGCCGCGCAGCTATCGGACATCTACGAAACCGTCTACCGCGATCTTTCCGACCGTGCCGCGCATCCGTCGCTTAATTCCCTGCTGCGGCACATCGAGGTCGACGATCACGGCAATGCGGTCGCGTTGCGCTTCGGGCCGGAGACGAATGATCTGCCCGAAACCATCCTCGCCATGACCACGGCGCTGTTCTACGGCATCGTCGGCATGGGCAGCGCCTTCGCGCAGGATGCGTGGGGCGCCGAGATCGATGCGTGCTGGGAGATCCACAAGGAACTCATCGGCGAAAGCGAAACGGTGTACGACGCGCAGATCGCCGCTGGCGCCAGTTGAGTGACAGAGATGACGCAACGCCGCCTGCTGCAGATCGTGCCTTGCGCCGATGGGCTCCTGGCCTTGACGCCGGACGAGTTGGCCTGGGCGCTGCTCGAAGACATGCAGGCGCGCTTGAGCGACCCGATAGCCGGCATGGCCAACCGCGAGCATTTGGCCGGCTCCCTGCACCCGTTCGGGTTCCAGCCAAATCCGCAGCAGCATGACGTGATCAACCGTCTCAACAGGGCGGGCCGCAATGCCTTCGGCCTGTTGGAGCGATGGGAACTTATCGAACCGGCGGACGATATGAACGGCCGCAACGGATTTGTGGTGCTCACGCCGAAGGGGAGGGGAACGACGGAACGGACCGATTTCGAGCGCGTGCGCGTGCGGGGATTGCTGAAAGCGGAAATGCTGCATCCGCTGTTGCGCGGCAAGCCGTACAAAGATTTTGCCGCCGATCATCTCGATGCTGCGGTGCTGGAAGCGTTCAAGACAGTGGAGATCGAGGTGCGAGCGGCAGCGCAGCGGCCGGACAGCGAGCACGGCAAGGACCTGATGTTCCGCGCTTTCGCGGTGAATGGGCCGCTGTCGAAGACTGGCGAGACCAAATCGCAATGCGAAGCGCTCGCTGGTCTCTTCGCCGGCGCGCTTGCCCGTTTCCGGAACCCGGGCGCACACACGCGGCGCACCTTCGCCGACGTGCTGGAGGCGATGGAAGAGATGATGGTAGCGAGCCGCCTCCTGCGCATCGTCGACGAGCGCCGGCCAGCCGGCAGCGCATAGCGGCTCAAGACCCTGAAAACGCTGGATTCCGCGGCTAGCCCGCTCGGCCGTCAGGCTGGAAAATGGGCCTGAAAGGGCCTATAATGTATCTATGACCAGGAACGCTCCGCCCGAGTTCATTGAAAGCACCGCCGGCCAGGTGGCGGCGGAGCTTGCGCGCCGCGGCATCGCCGCGGACCAGCGGGTGACGATCACGATCGAGCCCGACCAACCGGACGATTGGATCGCCAAGGCGCGGAAATTCGCACGTCCCAAGGTGATCGCCGAAGGCTGGAGCGACGCGGACATCGACCGCGTCATCGACGAGGAACGCAAGGCCGTTCAACCTCATCTCGGATGAGGCTGGTCGTCGACACCAACATCTTCGTCAGCGCCGCACTAAAGGAAGCGTCGTGGCCGGCCGAGACGATCCGATGGATCGCCACGTATGGCGGTCTACTGAAAAGCGCGATCACCGAGCAGGAGCTTTTGGCGGTGCTACAACGGCCGCGCATTGCGCCGAAAATCGAGCCGGGCTTCTTCGACCGGCTGCGCCGCATGCTGGCCGCCGCGGATCTGGTGACGATCGCCGAACACGTCGCGGCCTGCCGCGATCCGGACGACGATAAGTTTCTTGAGCTGGCCGTGAACGGCAAGGCGGATGTCATCATATCCGGCGATGCCGATCTGCTGACGCTGGATACCTTCCGGGGCATCCCGATCATCACGGCCGCGGCCTTCGCACGCGCTCGGGTGCGGTAAATCTCGACTGTCCCAGCGTCAGCGACAGGACAAATCACTACAACGCCGCCGCGGCGCACGTGGCGGATTACTCAGAGAATTCCGCCGGCAGCGTGCTGTCGGCCCAGGGACTGCAAGGGAGAATCCCGAGCGGCCTTTGCTTTGTCAGACCCGCAGCAGCACCAGCGTTTCAACCCAATGCTTGAGGTTGCGTTCTGTCAGCGTCTTGTCGTTCAGCTCTTTCTCGTGATGTGCGACATAGGTGTTGCGGAAGTCGTTGACCGCCGTCAAACGGTCAAGGAGTTTGCGTGATCCCGGCAAACGGAAAGACTCGCGTATGGCCTTGAACACACCGTCAAGGCTGAATTTTTCGTTGAGCGCAAAATCGAAGCACGCGCACAGCAAACCGATAACAGAATGGGGATTGCCGAAGACCAGGCCGCGTTTCAGGTTCTTTGCCATCTTCTGATAGCGGTCGCGCAGATGCGGGTCCAGCTTGCCCATGTATGGATCGAACCAGGTCTCCTGATCGTTGCGTGCCGCCGGCATCTTGCCTTGAAGCAGCTTGAGGATCACAGCCTTGGCTGCTTCATCGAACGGGCCGAGCAGCGCGTTGAAAGCGGGTGCAAAGTTCGTCCCCTCGCCTTTGTTCTCGAAATATCGGTAGAGTTCAGCGGCATCCTCCGCCGCCTTGCGCTCGCGCGGCGTGAGTTTGCCGAGCATCTCCTCGGAGTAGAACGCCTGCGCCTTCTCACGCGCCTGCTCGCCGAACAACGGCAGTTCGGGCGTTCCGGTCATCTCGCTGAGTAGGTTTTGCAGCGCCGGCGCGCACGCGCGAGCGAGATCGGCCAGTTTGCTGCTGGTAAGCCCTTCCATGATGGCCTGCGGCACAAACACGTACGTCCAGCGCGAAGCTGACTTCGAGGCCGTCTTGCACCATTCGACCGCCGCGCTCGCCTTGCGTGGCACGTCCTGGTCCTGCCGCCCTTTCGTCTCGACCAGGTAATATGCCGCGTCGGTATCTCGCACGAAAAAGTCGGGCGTGTAGAAGGCGAGACGATGATCGGCGGTCAGATAGTCGATACGCACCGCCTGCGGCCCGGCGTTCTTGGCGAAGGCGGCAACGTCGGGCGCCTTGTCGAGAAACTTGGTCGTCGCAACCTCCAGCGAGCGATTGCACGGCACGAGGTTGAAAAGCGTTTTGGACGCCCGCTCGACCGGTCGGCTCTCGGAGAACGTGGCTTGATAAGGTTTCCAATGGCGGAGGCTTTGCGGCGCGCCTCTGACCCGACGTTTTTCCGTCTTCACGGTGCGCTGCCGGATCAGCGGAATGAAAACGGCGCGGATGTGCTCCCGCACATCTTGATCCGAAAGACGGGCTGTGAGGCGGGGATCGACGAGCGAGACGGCCTCGCCGAACAGGATCTCGCCGAGGAATACTTGCAGCAGCGGTGCAAGCACGGTGTGCGTGCTTTGGACGCGGCAGGCCGCCTCGAGCTCGCGAACGAAGAACGAGATAGCCGTGATGCCATTCTGAAGGAGGGGCAAGCTGATCTTCATCGACTCAACAAGCTCGTCCGTGATCAGCGCCCGACCTTCGTACTGGATGTCCGCGGCGCTCGCCCTAGCGAGCGGCAGTGTTTTGTACGGTTTGAAAGCGGCGCGCACGTCTTCGAGGCCGAGCGCCTCCAGCTTGGGTTGAATCTCGTGGGCTGCAGTCAGCGGGGGCAGCGCGATGTCGAGCGTGTCGAAATTCTTTGCCTCATCGGGAAATATGGTGACTGTCGTCGCCGGAATCTTCTCGATCTCCTCAATGGCGATCGGCAGCCCTTCCTGCTCCAATTCCTGTTCATAAAGATTTATGAACGACGGATGTTCAACCACGGTGACAAGCTCGTTCGCTTGGCCCGGTGGCGTTATCCGCCGCAAGCCGCGGCCGAGCGTCTGCTCCGGTAGAATATTCGACTGGGCTGTCAGCGGTCGGAGCGGCACGATGGTCGTGACGTTGCGTACGTCCCAACCTTCCCGGAGCATCAGCACGGAGACGATGCAGGTATAGTGGCTTTGGTTGCTGTCGAGATCGCGGCTAATCCTGCGTAGCGCTTTCAAGTCGTCATCGGATATCGCCTTCTCGTCCTCAACGAAGGTTTCGACGGTTCGGCCGTCGATCCTCTGCCTTTTGATCCTGCCCTTTAGATTGGTGTGCAGGTTGATCGTCTTGCCATTTAGGTCCTTGAACACCGCGTCGTTGTTCAAGCGCGCCGTGATCTGGTCGGCTGCGTCGGTGTTTTCGCACATAACGAACAACAACGGCTTGTGGCCGCTCTTGGCCCACTCGTCGCGGCTTCGGCGCCAGCGTTCGTAACCGAGGCGCAGATGCGCTTCGAACCGGTAGGCTGCGTCATCGTGCGGTTGCTCGATGATCTGGCCGCTTTTGCCGATCACCGGCGTCTTGATAATGCCGGCATCGACAGCTTCGCCGAGCGGCGTGTCGCAAACCACGTGCGGAAAGACCACGCCTTTGTCGTTCTTCGGTGTCGCCGAGAAGTCGAGTTGTGCGATGACGCCGTCGCCGCCGTGCTGGCGCAGCGTGTCGTGAATGGCACGGATCGCCTGGTTCCATGCTGAACCCGAATCCCAGACGTGGTGGGCTTCGTCGTTGAAGATCAGCACGCGGCGGTGCTGGGTGATGCGGTCGCGCAGTTCGGCACCGGTGTCGAGCACCTTCGCCTTCGAGACGGCCGGCCCAGCCCATGCGTAAGTCTCGGGCTCCCTGCCGCGGCCCTCGCGCGGCTCGAAAAGCCGATGAATGTTGGTGAGATAGAGGACGCCGCCGGCGGCCGCCCCGCTGGCCTCATCCTGAAGGACGACCGAGAAGTTCCAGTCGCCCGCCCATTCCGGTGGGATCAGCGGGTCTCTCGCAAATATATCGGCGCCGCCGCCCTCGGGGCGGAAGTCCTCCTTCAACCGCTCGAACACCGTCAGGTTCGGGGCGATGACAACGAAATGCCGCGGCATCTCAGAGCCCTCGCGCAGCGCATGGTAATAGCTCCATACGACCGCAAGGCTCATGCACTTTGTCTTGCCGGCACCTGTCGCGAGTTTGAACGCGTAGCGCGCCCACAGCTCGTCTTCGGGGTTGATGCCGCTGGCTTCTATCTCGCCAGTTGCCCCGCCGAAGTCGGCCAGCATACCAGAGAGGGTACGAATCCGGCGCACCTCGATCAGGTAGATGAAGGTCTCGATCGCCTCGCGCTGGCAGAAATAATACCGAAACTCGAAGTCGCCGCCATTACCGTCCGGCAGACGATGCGGCCGTTCGAACCAATAGCTCAGGAGTTCCTGTGTGGTGGCGCTGGCGCCGGGATAGCCCAAATCGCGCCACTCATTGACCATCTCGCGCAAGGAGTTGACCAGCCGGGCTGGCGAGCGGCGACGATAGGTCTTGATTTCGGGCGGCTGGCCCTTTTTGGCAGCGCGGACTCGATGTTTGTTGGGCTCTTCCCACGGCCCAAACAGCGGCTCGAGCGCGGCGGTGTTGATGACGATGCCATCGGCGGCGGAAGCGGTCGTGCTCATATCTCGACCTCCACTGTGATGCTTGTGTCGCAACCGAAGATATCCACCACTTTGACGCAAGCGGTGTAAATCCCTTTACTATCGTATAAGAATTCGGCATCGCTGACTGTCTTGAGGGCCCGATCCTTCCGCGTACGGTAATCCTGCCAATGATGCTTAAATGGATGGCCCGGCCTCCAGTCAAAATCGATGGCCCAAAAGTCGATAAAGTCGAAGCCACTTTTAACCGCACGTTCCTGAAGAGCCTCCAGTTCCTTGGCAGGTACTTCTGTGAGCGACGGAAGAAAGTTGGTGAGCTTAATATCGGCACTCGTCTTGCCGTTCCCTTTTCTCCCATAAACGGTCGCAGCTTCCAGCAGCGCGACCTCGAAAAATGGTGGTACTCCGATCGGTTTCGCTCCATGATCTCACGCGGAATTCGATGCAACCGCACCTTTACGCCGTGCTCAGCCTCGACCGCGGAAACGACCTGCCGAATATCCATTTCGAAATCCCAGGCTAAGCAGTGGGCTTCGCGGCCACCAGATGCCCTCACGGCGGTTCTGTCGCAAAGCTGTGCGCCCAGTCCTGTTGGGATATGATCGTAATCGGTCTGGCAATGGGGCGCTCCACGGTGGTCGAATTCAAGGGCAGTCATTTTGAGCGGGAGATCGTCCTCTGGGGTGTGCGCTGGTATGTGGCGTACCCAGTCAGCTACCGCCAGCTCGAAGAGATGATGGAAGAACGGGGTGTCGAGGTCGACCATTCCAGTCTCAATCGCTGGGTTCTCAAGTACGTGCCGTTGCTGGACAAGGCCTTTCGGGCGCGCAAGCGTCGGGTGGGCGACAGCTGGCGGATGGATGAAACCTACGTGCGGATCAGGGGTCAGTGGAAGTATCTGTATCGCGCCGTCGACAAGGCAGGGAACACGGTCGACTTCCTGTTGACTGCGAAGCGGGATCGCAAGGCAGCCTCGCGCTTCTTATACAAGGCGATCGGCCCGCATGGCGCGCCGGCGAAGATCACGATCGACAAGAGTACCGCCAACACCGCGGCGATCGAGAACTACAATTCGGAGCACGACACAAAGATTGAGCTCCGGCAGGTCAGGTACCTCAACAACATCGTTGAGCAGGACCATCGAGCGATCAAACGCAAAGTGCGGCCGATGATGGGGTTCAAGTCCTTCTGGTCGGCCTCCGTGACCCTGGCTGGCATTGAGCTCATGCACATGATCCGCAAAGGCCAGTTGAAGGTCACGGGACGATTGCGTCCGGCGCAGCAGTTCTATTCGCTCGCCAGCTGACTTTCATGGCGAGCACGGGGTTGCTGCGTTGTCGCGCAGAATTTGCGACAGAACCGC
>CAVTEC010000105.1:0-15880 GCA_963733475.1 uncultured Alphaproteobacteria bacterium
GCCGACCACCTGGGCCAACGCAACGCCTGGAACCACCAGGAAAGTGAAAAATGCGGCGAGCAGCCGCCGGTAATACGATGTCCGCCGAACCATCCCGCTTCGGTCCCCTTTCCGGTCCCGCTCCGGGCCGGCTCTCCGTAGTGTGGCCTACCGGACCACGTGCGGGAGATCAAGGGAGTGGCGATTGCAGAAGGGTGTTTTCAGTTGCTCACGCGGACCAAGGTGAAGAACCCGAACGGCGGTGCTGGCACGCAGGTGCAGCTAGCGATCTCCTCCGGGGAGAGCATGGCTTCCAAGGTGAAGTCCGGATGCCAGCCCAGTGCGCGCGATGCGGGGGCCAGGGTACGCTCGATCCACCAGCGCGGTCCCTTCTCAGCAGCAATATGTGTGACGAACAGGATGTTGCCGCCAGGCCGCACCACGCGCCGCATCTCGGCCAGCAATTGCTGTGGATGCGGCACCACCGAGGCGACGAACATCGCGACGGCGACATCGAACGAGGCGTCTGGGAAATCGGTCGAACTCGGCATCCATCTCGCGCAGTGCCGCGATGTTGCGCAGGCGCAGGTCAGCCACGCGCTTACCGGCGAGCGCCAGCATCTCGGCTGACAGGTCGATCCCGATGATCCGCTTGTCCGCGGCATAATATGGCAAGGCGAGGCCGGTTCCGACCCCAACCTCCAGGACCTCGCGGCCGGGAAGTTGGTTGACCATCGCCACAGCCCGCCGCCTCGCGCCGAGCAGGATGCCGCCGAACACAGTATCATAGATGCCAGCCCAGCGCCGATACGCAGCGCGGACTGCCTCCACATCAAGGGCAGCATGTTTGGCGGCGCCGGTTCGGCGCCCACTCAGGGTGTCGCTCATCTGGGCCTTGTTCCTCCCTGGCCGGACGGGCTGGCAGACGGCGAATCGCTTCGCGTGAACAGCTTGTAACGTGTCTACTGGCGAATGCCCACCCGCTGCGCGGGCACTCATCCGCCCTTTCGGCAGATATACGCGAAGGCCGGCGGAACGTTCGCCCAAACAACCGGTGAACGGCCGCACGTCGGCGAACTCGCGACGCAGCCGCCGGCGCAACACCTGGGCGGCCGGCAGCACAAGGCTCTGCAAATAGCCAAAGGTCACGAACACCCCGCGGGAACCAGAGCCCGGTCCATGGCCGCGAACACCGTATCCTGCAGTGATACGGGCAAAGTAGCCCAAGGCAGGCCGCACACGATCGCATCTACCATCTGATGCCGCGATCGGCCAGGATATGCGTCAGGTCGGCCGCGTTGCGATTGACGAACTCAAGCTGCGGAAACCGCGCCGCAGGATAACCGTGAACGCCGGGTTCAACTCGACACCCAAATAGCGGCAGCCAGGCCGCATCCTGGCAGCTATCGCCTCCGTGAATGCGCCGGTTCCTGGCCCGAACTCGACAACCGCCCGCGCCGTCGCGAAATCGATCGGGTCCAGCATCGCTCGGGCCAGGGCCGGCGAACTTGGCAGGACGGCGCCAATGGTCCGAGGAGAATGGACAAACTGGCGAAGGAACAACCCAGCAGCCTGCGTCATGCCGGCTCGTGCGACTTCTCTAGTCGCGGCAGATCATACCCCAATTTTTCACCTGGCCCTTCGCCGCCACACCTTGGTAGGGCTTTGCCCCGCCCTTCAGCGCGTACTGAAAAGTTCATCATGAACCCACCGTTGGCCGCGTCATAATAGAAAGGATGGCCGGTGTGAATGCGCTGCATATGGACGTTGGTATCCCACGGATCGCAAATCGTGGCGTACTGCCGGTCCAATATCTCGCGGATCGTGTCCACCACCACCCAGTGCGCCCCGCCCAGGTCCCAATCCACGCCCAGGATGACCGGCTCCACGTTAAACAGCGCGCCGAAGCCATCAGACACGCCCACTTTGTCTATCAGCTTCTGAGACACGTCGTTCGGTGCGTAATTGTGCCAACTCCAGGTCCCAGTCGTGAAACTGTTCAGCACTGTGGCCAGATGCTGCGGATAGGTACCCGTTGACTCAGGCGTGTACGCCGAACCAAGGGCCTGTGAATATTTCTGATAGATGTCCTTTTCCACTGTGACCGAGGCTGCTCCCGGCTTCAGCTTGTTCACCTTGAAGACGCACATCATCACGCTCGCGATGCCGCACGACATGTTGGCTTCCTGACCATAGACCAGATGGGCATCGCCAAAGCGAGTAAGTCTCGTGAACCACGCCACACGCGTATCCTCTTCTTGTTGCCGGAATGGATACTATCGGTGGGTCACGGGCAGAGGATGAGTGGATTTGCCCGGTCATAAATCGCCAGAAAAGCGCGAGATAATTGCGCGCAGAGGCCCCGCGCCGCCGACGGAAACCGGCTGCGTTCCGAGAAAATGCCGCACGGCCTGCGAGCGGACCCGTCAGGCCGTGCGGCGGACCTAATCAGTCTGCGTCAAGTTAACAGCTGCGGAACGGCCGTTCTGCTGCTGCTCGACCTCGAAGCCGATCTTCTGGCCCTCGCTCAGACTGCGCAAGCCAGCCTTCTGCACGGCGCTTATATGCACGAAGACATCCTTGCCGCCTGTTTCAGGGGCGATGAACCCGTAGCCTTTGGTCGGGTTGAACCACTTAACGGTGCCCTTGGGCATCGACGCGTCTGCCTTTCTTCCTGTGGGCGACGCGCACCGAGGTTTAGCGCCGCCCAATTGAAGGGGAGCGCAGCGGATACTTCCGTGACGCCCCCACCCCTGTGACAAGGTCCCCGCCCGTTATTGTTCGATGCCGAACGGTATCACCCTGCCGAAGGCACGATACGCGGACCAGCTCGTCCCCGCAATCAATCCTGCAACCGTTTGGAAAGAAACCTGTCGCCAAGGTTGCAAACTCGCCACGATTCGCCGGGTGCGCGGGAATCCGCTTGCATCCCACGCGGCATTTCGCCATGTCGTTGGCAGTGGACGATGGCGCCGCTAGACTGCCTCGCTTGGGCCGGTGGGGAATTCGCGCCGATGGGGCGCCACAATCAGCCCACTTGGAGGATTTATGGGTAGCTTCAGCATCTGGCACTGGATGGTGGTGCTGTTGGTCGTGTTGCTGCTGTTCGGCGGCGGCAAGGTCAGCAGCCTGATGGGTGACTTCGCGAAGGGCATCAAGTCCTTCAAGAAGAACATGGCGGAAGGCGACGACGCCTCGATGGAGGCGAGCGCCGACAAGCCGACGGGCTCGATTTCCGGGCCGGCTGGCGAGGCGGCGCCGCGCAATCGCGAGACCACCGCGGCGCACTAAGCGCCGCAAACGCAAGCCCTTGCGGTCTGAACTGCGGTTTTCCACAAGTTTTTGTGGTCAGCCATCAATGAGCTGTTGACGGCGGCTCCAGGGCCGTATACCGTATCTTGTGGTTGCACCATCGGGGGAACCACGAGATGGAGTGGGCCGAGGAAACGATCACCCGTCTGCGCGCGTTGTGGGACGAGGGTCTGTCCACCGCAGAGATTGGCCGGCGGTTGGGTGTCTCAAAGAATGCTGTAGTGGGAAAGGCACACCGGCTCGATCTGCCGGCGCGGCCATCGCCGATCCGACGCGATGGATCGGGCGGAACGCCACGGCCGATGGCGCCGCGCCGGGTCGCCGGCCCGACCCTGCCGCCGCTGTCGAGTACCGGCGCCGCTGATGCCGAGTGTCGCACTCACATGATGGCGCCGAAGCCACCGCCGGCTCCGCGTGTGGTCCATCCCGCACCACGCCCATATGGTCGCGTGGTTACCTGCTGTTGGCCCATCGGCGAGCCCGGGACCCGCAGCTTCCGGTTCTGCGATGACGCATCAGAGCCCGGAAAACCCTACTGCACCGAGCACGCGAAGCTCGCCTACGTCAAAGTCCGCGACCGCCGCGAAGACGCCGCATAATGGATATCCCCTCTCCCTCCGCGCGGGAGAGGGTCGGGGTGAGGGTGCTGCCTCTCGACTCTGCGCCAATCTGATCGCGTGTGGCGTCGCTGCAATAAGTTGCTCATGCGACGCCGGCTGATCGGAGCGAATGAACCCGTAGGCCGGGTATTCATTTACGCCCATCTGGCCCACCGGCGGCCACCAGACCCGCACCAGTGACCAGTCATTGTCCGCTGACACATCGATCACCGGCTGGTCCTCACTAACGCGGTGATGCACCCAGTTCGCCTGGGTTACCAGGATTTCGCGCCTGCCGACGACCTGCGACACCACCGCCACGTGCCCTTCCGGCAGCCGGGCAGCACGGCGCAACACCAACACACTGCCGACGGACGGCGTCTCGCTCTGCGCGTAACGACCATCGGCCTCCGACCACCAGTCGGCTGCGTCGCCCCATAGATGGACGCCGCTCAATACCCGAGCAAACGGCGCGCACTCCAGGACGACCGAACCGCCAATGTAGTCGCCGACGCGCGCACCGCTATCCTGGCGGCTGGAACCGCAGGCAGCGAGGCCGAGCACCAGGAGAAGGAGACAAAGGCGAAGAACCATTGCCACAAGGCCCGCATGGAACTTATGGCGAGTTTATCAACGATTCTGTCGAAATGATGCAACAACAGTCTGATTAAAGGGCCAATTCAGCGGATCTGAGTAGCTCGTGGAGCACATAGTGCGTGTGCTCTCCAGCCGCTGGCCCTGGCCATCCCACCACCGCCTCCGGCAGATCGCCATCCATCCGGATCGCGGGACCCGGATGCAATGTCCGCCCGACCAACGGGTCCATCACCTCCAGTACTGACCCGCGCGCCCGGAAGTGCGGATCATTCGCGCAATCGGCGATGTCGTAGAGCCGCGAGCACGGCACATCCGCCGCCTCCAACCGCTCCTCCGCCTCCTTCGCCGGCAAGGTCCGCGTCCAGGCGACGATCGCCTGGTCCAGCGCGCCACGACGGGCGCAACGCAGTGCGTTGGTGGCGTAATCCGGATCGCTCGCCAGCTCCGCTCGGCCTATGGCTGCCATCAGCCGGGCAAAGATCAGGTCCGAATTGCCGGCAATGCACAGCCATTTCCCATCCGCACAGGGATAGGTGTTGGTGGGTGCAGCGGTCTCGATCGCCGCACCCACTGGCTGCCGCACCCGGCCATCCATCGCGTATTCCGGCAGCATCCCCTCCATCAGGCTGAACACGCTATCCACCAGGTTGACGTCGACCACACGCCCGCGCCCAGTGCCCGCCACGTCACGCTGCCACAGAGCTGACAGCAGCCCGATCGCCGCATACAGCCCAGCCAGGTCATCGCTGATCGAGATGCCGCAGCGCGGCGGCGGCAGATCGGAGGTGCCGGCCGGATGCGCGGTCAGATGGCGGATGCCCCCCATGGCTTCACCAATAGCGCCGAACGCGGGCTTGTCGCGGTAAGGTCCGTCCTGGCCGTATCCAGAGATACGCGCGATCACGAGTCTGGAATTCATTGCGTGCAGTTCGTCCGGCCCCAGCTTCAGCCGTTCGAGCCCACCGGCACGCAGGTTCTCCACCAGCACGTCGGCGCGAGCGGCCAGTTTCCGCACGGTGTCGCGATCCCGCTTCAGGTCCAACACCACCGACAGCTTGTTGCGCCCATGCACACTGAACCAAACCGAATGGCCATCGACCGAGGCGCCCCAGCCGCGGAATGGATCTCCGCCAGGTGGCTCAACCTTGATCACCTCGGCGCCAAGGTCAGCCAGAATGCGCGTACAGAACGGCGCCGCGATGTAGTGGCCGATCTCCAGGACCTTAAGCCCGACGAGCGGACCGGTGCGTTTCGGGGGAGGAGACATTGGCGCTCCTGTTTCGTGAAATCGTGATCATTTTTCCCAGCAAATTCGCGAACGCAACACGTGCCCGTTACCATTTCATAAGCTTTTTCCCACCATATTAGCGCTACGGAGCCGGCTTGGCCGGGTCCTGTTTCCTCCCCGATGTCGCGCTCCAAGGCGAGCGCGGCCCCCTTGGGCGGTGCGGTCCGAAGCCGCGCCGCCTCTTTTTTCTCCGGCTTCCGTTAACGCTTTGCTGATCGCATGATCGTGGGCGAACGACCGGAGATACAGCATGGACAAGGAGCTGATCGCAAAGCTGGCGCAGGCTGCCGGCCTCGGCAAGGCGCTGGCCGAATTCCCCGGCGACGTCGCCGCAGCGGCGGAGCAGGCACTCGGCAACCAAGGCGCCATCGCCTATCCGACCGATGCGGCTGCCGAACCCTGGCCGCCGATGCGTGCGGGGACAGGACTATGAGCGACCTGCATTGGCTGACCGCTTCGGAGGCTGCACGCGCGTTCGCGAGCAAGAAGCTCTCGCCAGTCGAGCTGCTAACCGCCCTGTTGGCGCGCATCGAGCGGCTCGATCCCAAACTGCACGCTTTCATTCGATTGGACGCCGATGCCGCAATGGATGCGGCGCATGCGGCGGAAGCCGAGATCACGAATGGCCGTATCCGCGGGCCGCTGCATGGCGTGCCGATCGGCATCAAGGACATCATCGATGTCGCAGGTGTGCCGACGACGTGTCATTCGAAGATCCTGCTGGACAACATCGCGCGTGCTGACTCGGTGGTGGTCAGCAAATTGCGCCAGGCCGGTGCGATCGTCATGGGCAAACTCTCGACGCATGAGTTCGCCATCGGTGGCCCGAGTTTCGATTTGCCATTCCCGCCAGCGCGCAATCCCTGGAATCCGGACCATCATCCCGGCGGGTCGTCCTCCGGATCAGGTGCCGGCGTTTCCGCAGGCCTGTTCCCGTTGGCGCTCGGCACGGACACCGGCGGTTCGGTGCGCAATCCGGCTTCGTGCTGCGGCATCGTCGGACTGAAACCGACCTATGGCCTGGTGTCGAGGCGCGGTGTGTTCCCTCTGTCCTTCACGCTCGACCATATCGGACCGATGACGCGCAGCGTGGCGGACAATGCGCTGCTGCTGGATGCGATCGCTGGCCATGATCCAGCCGATCCCGGAAGTGCTCCGTCGAGCGCGCGGTATTTCGGCCGCATGCTGGATCGCGGCGTGCGCGACCTGCGCGTCGGTTTCGTCCGGCACTTCCACGAGATCGATAAACCGGCACACCCCGAGGTTATGGCAGCGCTGGACGACGCAGCGCGCGTGCTGCAAGCCGAGGGCGCGGAAGTGCGCAGCGTCACGCTGCCATCGTTGAATGAATTTGCCGCAGTAAATCGGGTAATCCTGTGCAGTGAGGCTTGGTCGATCCACGCACCGTGGCTGCGCGAGCGGCCTGGCGACTATGGACAACTTGCACGCCAGCGGCTGATGCCAGGCGCATTCATGAATGCTGGTGACTATGTCGGTGCACAGCGTCGCCGCGCTGAGATGATCGCTTCGGTGGAGGACGTGTTCCGCGACTTTGACGTGCTGATCTGCGCGAGCTCCATGGATCCTGCGAGCCGCATAGAAGACGCAGCGGAAACCTCGCGCACCTATCCGCGCCAGGCACGCACACCGTTCAATGTCACAGGGCATCCGGCATTGGCGATGATGGCTGGCCTGTCAACCAATGGCTTGCCGCTGTCTGTGCAGTTCGTCGGGCGGTACTTCGAGGACGCGACGGTATTGCGCGTCGCGGCAGCGTTTGAACGGGCGACTGAATGGCACAAACGCCATCCGCCAATTGGATAGCTCTGCCTCCCTGTCATTGCGAGCGCAGCGAAGCAATCTCGGCGGGATCGCTTCGCTGCGCTCGCAATGACATGGACTCCTTTGTCGACCTACAGCAGCGCCATCCGTTCCTGTAAGAACACTCGCACGGCCGGATCATTCGCCAGCCCGATCGCTCGCCGATATGCGTCTGCTGCACGGTCATCGCCCAGGCGCCCCAGAAGCTCGGCGCGTGCCGCCCAATACGGCTGGTACTGTACCACACGCGGATCGTCCGAAGTCTCATCCAAGCGATCAAGCCCCGCGCGCACACCATCTGTCCCGGCAATGGCAATCGCGTGGTTGATCGCCACGACCGGCAAGTCGGTCATCGCGGCCAATGCGGCGTAGATACGCTCGATCGCACTCCAATCCGTCCGCCCGGTAATGCGTCGCGCCGCGTGCGCCGACTGCACCGCCGCCTCGAGCTGATAGCGCCCGATCACGCCAAACCCGCTCGCGCGGTGCAGCAGCGTCTCCGCCTCATCGATCATCGCCGCATCCCAGAGAGCAGTGTCCTGCTCTGTCAGAGGCACATACGTCCCGACGGTATCCCGTCGCGCACGGCGTCGCGCGCTGACATGCAACATCAGCGACACGATGCCGAGTGCCTCCGCCTCGTCCGGGAGCAGTGCAACGACAAGCCGGCCCAGCCAGATTGCCTCGTCCGCCAGATCGCCTGGATCAGCCCACTCAGCGGAGAACCCCGCATAGATCGCGGCAAGCACCGCATCGAGCCGATCCGCCATCTCGGCATGGTCCGGCACGCGCAACGGAATCCGCGCCTGCCGGATCTTCTGCTTCGCGCGCACAAGCCGCTGCCCCATCGTGGCCGGCGACACCCGGAACGCTGACGCGATCGCGGCGGCATCGAAGCCAAGGATCGTCTGCAACATCAGCGGCGCGCGCATCGCGGCATCGATCGCGGGGTGCGCACACGCGAACATCAGGCCAAGCCGCCGATCTGGGATCTCCACGTCCACGGTCTCTTCCAGCTCCTCCGCCATCATTCGCAGATGATCGGTGGCGTCGCCGCGCACGCGCCGCCGGCGCGCGGTATCGATCAGCCGCCGCTTCGCCACAGCCATCAGCCACGCGTCAGGATTGCGTGGCACGCCGCTCGCCGGCCAGTCGGCGAGGGCGGCCGCGAATGCGTCTGCCAACGCATCCTCGGCCGCCGCTACATCGCCGATGCGGGCCGCAAGCAACGCAACCAGCTTGCCATAGCCGTTGCGCGCCGCCGTTTCGGCCGCGCTGCGTGCGCTCACATGGTCCAAATCGGCCGAACCTCGATCGAGCCAAGGCTCGCGCCCGGGCAGCGCGCCGCCCAGGACAACGCCGCATCCAGGTCCGGGACATCGATCAGGTAATAGCCGCCGAGCTGTTCCTTGGTCTCGGCGTATGGCCCGTCGAGCACCTGGGTCTTGCCACCCACGACACGAACCGTGGTGGATGAGCCGCTTGGACGAAGCCGATTGCCATTCACCAGAACGCCCGCCTTCGTCAGAGCCTCAGTGTAGGCCATGAACGCCGCAAAACGCTGGTTGGCCACGTCCGGGGCCATGGATTGCAATACTCCCTCATCACCATGGATCAGCAGCATGTACTGCATGGTCGGTCTCCTTCGCCGGTTGTTGCCGCGCATGATGCACGTGCGTCCCTACGACGTTCGAGTTCGCCCGATTTCGACAGCCGACAAGATTGCGTTTGCGGAGCCGTTCCGGGAGCAAGGCTACAGCGCTGCCTCGCTCGCTCAACTCACCGCCTGCATGTGGGGATCCGCAGGCAAAGCCTCTACGAAACCTACCGTCAACTAGCCGCCACAGTAGTCCCAATATCCCTGGTTTTGGGCTGGGCTCGACCAGTACCAGCATAAGGCTGGCGACGGTGGCGGTGGTGGCGTTGTGGCAGCGATCATGGAGCCAAGAGCCACGCCCGCGACAACGGCACCGTAATAAGGCGCGGCGACCCAGGGCCTGTAGACCGCACCGCCATAAGCCGCACCGCCATAAGCCGGACGGCCGTAAGCAGGCGCACGATACGCGGCGCCGCCATTTGGACCGACGGCAGCGGCGCCACCGTACGGGCCCCGAACAGCGGTGCCGCCATTGGGTCCTTGTGCGTAGCCGGCGCCCCTTGGGCCGCGCGCCGCGCTGGCGCCATTCGGACCTTGCGCGTAGCCGGCGCCCCTCGGACCAGTCGTGGCGGTGCCGCCGCGCGGACCGGTCACAGTTCCCCAGCCGAATGCCTGCAATGGAGCGGCGAAGCCTATCAAAGCAGCGAGCAAGATCCAAATGAAGCGGTTCATTGTGGAACTCCTGTGTGCTGTTCGCTGAGGGCTGTGCCGAAGTCGATCTCCTTGGCACCATTGGCTGGAGTGAAAGCAAAGTCTGCATCGGCCGGATGCACGGTGAAGTCCCAATCAGACATCTCGGCGATGAAGTTCGGCTTACCGGGCAAATCGTTGTCGATGACGATAAGTCTTCGCGGCACGCCGTTGTCCGCCTCAAGCCAAAGTTCCAGTTCGATCCCCGGCGGCTGGGAAAACACCAGGTGGACGCACGGCACGCCGTCGATCGTCACCTTGTTGACCACACGGCCGGACGTGACGCCGTGAAGGAATGCCTTGTCAGGCGCGTCGGTGAGAAAGTCGGCCAAAGGGAAGTCGAGCCTGAAGCGACCCATCACAACGTGCATCATCATCGTGATGTTATTGGGAACCGGCAGCGTCGCGTACTGGCTGCCTGTGGCATCCAGCGCAAGTGTGACGGTCTTGCCGTCGTAGAACAGCTTGCGCGGTCCATCATCACCGGTACCGTCGATCAGCATCCGATCGGGCCGGCGAACCGTCATCTTGAAGTCGTGCTCGATATGCAGCAGCACACCGTTCTCGGATGCATAGGGCCGGATAGTCCTGGCCCGGAACGAGAATTCCTTGGCGAGCAGCGTCTTGCCCATCAGCGCTACAGCGGCGCGAGCATCTTCACTGATCGTTGGTTTCGGCGGGGTAGCGGCGACAGCAAGTGAGCCACCGAGCATCGCCAGGCCCATGGCAACGGCCACGTACAGGCCTGTGAGACGCGTCGCCATCATGCGCTTCATGCTTCTTCTCCGACGGTTGCCCACTTTGTAGCTCAGTCTTGAAACCTTGGCATCGCCGCATTGCTGCTTGCGCTCGTCATCGCAAACAAGACCCGCCCGGCGGTCTACGCAAATCGATCCCCACCGTCCGGTACAGCCACCTCGAACGCATTCACCACGCCACTGAGCGCGACGTAGAAATTCGCAACCGCCGTCAGTTCCACGAGCCATTGCGCGCCGTGCCGCTTCAGCAGTGCATCGAACACTGCCTGATCCACCCGGTTGGTCCGCATGAGCTGACGCGCATAGACGACGATATCGCGTTCGTCCTCCGACAGCCCCGACGGATCGCCCTTGGCACGCAGCAGATCGATTACCGCCTCGGGCAGACCGACGCGGCGCGAGACATCCACCCGCGCCGCCCAGACATAGTTGGAGTCCTTCTCGCGCGCCATCGCCAGTATCGCGATCTGCCGCAGTTGCGGTTCGACGATCAGGCCTTCGCGCGCCATTGGCACCATCGGCAGAAGCCGCTCGGCGAGTTTCGGGCTGTACAGCAGCATGCTGAACGGTCCGCGCACGCGCCCGAACACATCCATCACCTGGTCAAACACGTACTGATTTTCGGGCGCCAGGTCGGACTTGGCGGCAATCGGAGGAATGCGTGGCATGTCAGTTCAGCCCTGCGTAGGGCTGCCCCCATTTGTCCTGATATACGATCTCGGCCAGCTTGCCGCGGCCAACAGGGCCGAAGTTACCCATCGGATAGCCAATGGGCAGGATGGCATAGGAATGCACACCCTCAGGCAATCCCATCGCCGCCTCGCTTTCCTTCTCGTACAGCAGATGCCGCGTGGTCAGCGTGCAGCCAAGGCCCAATGCTCGCGTCGCCAGCAGCATGTTCTGCACCGCCGGATAGATAGAGGCGCCGGACCAGCGGGTCGGCGCAGACTTGCCTTCGTCGATGCAGCAGACGATCCAGACCGGCGCTTCATGAAAATGGTCGGTCAGGTATTCGACGGCTGAGTGTTGACGTTTGTATCTCTCCGGGCTGGCGCCAGGCGGCGGTGCGCTGGTGGCGTAGCGCGGGCCGACCACCTCATCGAACGCCTTCTTGTACCACTTTTGCACTTCCTGCTTGATCTTCGTGTCCTTCAGCACCATGAAGCGCCAGCGCTGCGTGTTGCCGCCGTTCGCGGCGTAGGCGCCGGCCTCTAGGATCTTGCGGATCAGCTCGTCAGGCACCGGATCCGGCTTCAACCGGCGCATCGAGCGTGTGGTTTGCATGATCTCGAACAGATCATTCATGACTTCCTCCTGTCGCTGTTTCGGACCAGCATAGCCGATGACCGGCGCTCCGCCCATCACCCTTCTGATGCTGCTCGGCCTGGGGTTCTTTTTCGGCCTCGCCTACGAGGACTTTTACGCCCACGCCAATCAGAAGCGGCCGGGCGGTATTCGCACTTTCCCGCTGCTCGCCCTGACCGGCGCGCTGCTGTATCGGCTTGATCCCACGCACCTGTTGCCGCTCATCGCCGGGCTGCTGGCGCTGAGCATCTGGCTCGCTTGCTACTATTGGCGCCGCCTGGACGAGACGGACGAAGAAGGGTTCCCCAACGTCGGCCTGGTGGTCCCTGTCTGCAACGTTCTGGCTTATCTGTTGGGTCCGATCGCCTTGGCCGAACCGACGTGGGTGCCGATCGGCACGACCGTCGCCGCGGTCTTGTTGCTGACGGCGCGCCACGAGTTGCACGGCTTCGCCCGCCGCGTCGAGCTCGGCGAGATCGTCAATGCCGGCCGTTTCCTGCTGCTGACCGGCTTCGCACTGCCACTGCTGCCGGACACACCGGTCACCGACCTGACGCCAATCACGCCGCATCAGGTGTGGCTCGCGATGGTCGCGGTCTGCAGCGTGTCCTATGCGAGCTATCTGTTGCAGCGTTACGTGGCTCCGCCAGGCGGCGGATTGCTGGTCGCGTTGCTGGGTGGCCTCTACTCCTCCACTGCGACGACACTGGTGCTGGCGCGACGCGCGCGCGCGGACCCCGCAGAGTTACGTCAAAGCGAGGCTGGCATCATTCTCGCCACCTCGGTGATGTATCTACGCCTGCTCGTGGTCATTCTGGTGTTCAACCGCCCGCTGGCGATGGCCCTGGCGCCGGCGCTCGTTGGCTTGTTCGCTTTGGCATTGGCGATCGCTCTCGGCTGGTATTTTCTGGGGGAGCGCCGGGTGACCAGCGCCGCTCCCACGAGCGCACCCGGCAATCCTCTGGAGCTGAGCACCGCGGCAACGTTCGCCGCATTGTTCGTGGTGATCTCGATCGCCACTGCGTGGGCGACGCAGCGCTTCGGTTCGGCTGGCATTTACGCCTTGGCGGCCATCGTCGGCGTGTCCGACATTGACCCGTTCGTGCTGAACCTCGCCCAGGGGGATGCCTCGCACATCACGGCCGCGACCGGCGCCAGCGCCATCCTGATCGCCGCATCATCCAACAACATAGTGAAAGCCGTCTATGCGATGGTATATTCGAAAGGGCTGACGCGCGTCGGTGCGGGGGCGCTGGCGCTGCTGGCGGTGTTTGGGATTGCGATTGCGGTGGCGGGGTAGCGCCGCTTTCATCCCACGCGCCGATCCGTTGACCGCTTCAGCGCCGGCGATAACCAAATGCCCGCGCACATATGCGGGGTCAGGAATCATTTGGCTCCATTAGCTCGATGCGGTTCCCAAATGGATCGTCGACGTATCGGCGCTCGAAACCCTCGAGCGGCTGATCGTCGACGACGCGATAGCCCTTGGCGCGCAATGCCGCCGTGAGGTTGGCTAAATCCATCACGATGAATGCAGGATGAGCCTTGCGAGCGGGTCGGAAATCTTCCTCGACTCCCAAATGGATTTTCAGGGCTCCTCTTTCAAACCAGCATCCGCCTCGCGCCGCCAAGTTGGCAGGTTTGGGCACTTCGCTGATCCCGAGGGAACCTTCATAGAAGGCGCGGGCTTCGAGTTCGCCACCAACAGGCATTGCCAACTGTACGTGGTCGAGACGTTCGACCGGCATGGCGCATTCCTTTGAGCATTGGCGTCTATCCGGATCGGCATGCCCATAGCGGCAACCGAAGCTCATTTTTAGAGCATTTTCGACGTGACTGGAAACCCGTCGGTTCTGGTTTGCCTGAAAGCGCTGTAGGTGTCTGCTTCATTTATCACAACCAAATGCGCGACCATCCAGATCGATCCGTCCACCGCAGCGGTTTCGGGCCGGGATGCGCGCTAATCGGATGCGCAGTCCTGACCCAATGTGTTTATCGAATCTGGCCGCCGACCTCGTCATTGCCCAGCGCCGCGGCGACCTCGTTGCGCAGCCGGGGCAGCAGTTCTTCACCGAACCACGGATTGCGCCGTTCCCACGCCGTGGTCCGCCAAGATGGATGCGGCAGCGGAAAGTAGCGCGGCAGGTAGGCGCGGAACTCGCGCACGAGATCGGTCATGGCGCCACGACCCAGCACATGCGTCAGCGCGTAGGTGCCGACCAGCAGCGTGAGGCGAATGTCTGGCATCTGCGCCAGCAGCTTGTCGCGCCAGAGCGGCGCGCACTCTGGGCGCGGCGGTGCATCCCCGCCATTGGGGAGGCGGCCGGGATAGCAGAACCCCATCGGCACGATGGCCACGCGCGACTCATCGTAGAACGTGTCGCGGTCCATCTGTAACCAGGCACGCAGGCGATCACCGGATGGGTCGTTGAAAGAGAGGCTGGTTTCATGGACCTTGGTCCCTGGCGCCTGGCTGCAGATCAGCAGACGTGCAGTGGTGGAGACACGGAACACGGGACGGGGACCAAGGGGCAGATGTTCCATACACACGCGGCAGGCGCGGATTTCGGCAGCGAGTTCGTCAAGCTTCGAGGCCCCATCCCCCCAACCCCCCCCGCAAGGGGAGGGGGAGTGTTGAGGCCAGTTCTCCCCCTCCCCTTGCGGGGGGGGTTGGGGGGATGGGGCCTCGCCCACCCCTACCCAATAATTCCCCGCCGCCGCAGTTCCTGCACCACCTGCTCGGCCAGTACCTCGGGTGCCGCGCTCAACGTCGGTAACAGTATTTCCGGGTCCAGTGGCTCCTCATAGGGCGCATCCACTCCGGTGAAATTCTGGATCTGCCCGGCATCCGCCCGCCGGTACAGCCCCTTCGGGTCGCGCCGGCGGCACTCATCCACCGGTGTATCGACAAAGATCTCCAGGAACTCACCTTCCTCCACACAATCCCGCGCCAGCATCCGCTCTGCCCGATAGGGCGAGATGAACGACACCAACACAATCACCCCCGCCTCAACGAACAGCTTCGACACCTCGGCCACACGCCGGATGTTCTCCACCCGATCCGCCTCGGAGAACCCTAGATCGCGGTTCAGCGCGTGACGCACATTGTCGCCGTCCAGGCTCATGGTGTGGCGGCCCTGCGCGTGCAGCGCCTTCTCCACCAGATTGGCAATGGTGGACTTGCCCGCGCCCGACAGCCCGGTGAACCACAGCACCGCCGGCTTCTGCCCCAGCAGTGCGGCACGCGCTTCCTTGTGCACGTCCAGCCGGTGCCAATGGATATTGCCTGCCCCAGCACGCAGGTCGGTGATCATGCCGGCGCCCACGGTGTTGCGCGTCAGCCGATCGATCAGAATGAAGCCGCCCAGCTCTCGGCTGACCGCGTAGCGCTCGCACGCCACGCGCTGCGCCAGCGAGATCGTCACACGGCCAATCTCGTTCAGGCCCAGTTCGCGGACCGGCACTTCCTCCAGCGTATCGACATCCAGCCGATGCGAGATTTCGGTGATCGTGCCCACCACAGTCTGTGTGCCGAGCATGAACAGATACGCGCGGCCGCGGAACAGCGACGTCTCGTCCATCCAGACGACCCACGCTGTCACCTGATCCGCCAGCGGCGGAGGCGGCGCAGCAGACAGCACATCGCCACGAGAACAATCGATCTCGCGGTCGAGCACCAGCGTCACCGCATCCCCTGGGATGGCTTCCGTCAATTCGCCATCCATCGTGACGATTTTGGCTACCGTCGCCTCAGTGCCGGACGTCGCGTTCACCACAGACGTACCCGGACGGATAGTGCCGGTCGAGACCGTGCCAGCGTAACCGCGGAATGCGTGGTCTGGTCGAGCAACCAGTTGCACAGGCATACGGAACG
>CAVTEC010000106.1:0-54215 GCA_963733475.1 uncultured Alphaproteobacteria bacterium
GTGTCGGCCGCCGCGCTGAATTGCCTCGGGACACTAAGGAGCAGACGGCCAGATGAACGACGCGTCCTATAAGCCGGCACACCAGGGGAAGGGACTGGCCAAGTCCCCAGGTGCCCTTGCCGGGTTGAAGGTCATCGACCTTACCCGCGTGCTGGGCGGCCCAGACTGTACCATGATCCTGTCGGATCACGGTGCCGACGTCATCAAGATCGAACCGCCGCAGGGCGACGAGGTGCGCGACTGGGGACCGCCTTTCCACGAAGGCGACGCCAGCTACTTCATCGGGATCAATCGAAATAAGCGTGCGATCGCGCTGGACATTGGCAAGTCGGAAGGCCGCGCCGTGCTGTTGCGCCTTCTGGAAGGCGCGGATGTGCTTATCGAGAACTTCAAACCGGGCTCCATGGAGAAATGGAGGATCGGCTACGATGTGCTATCGGAGCGTTTCCCCGGACTGATCCATTGCCGGATTTCGGGTTTCGGTGGGGATGGGCCGTTGGGTGGGCTTCCAGGTTATGACGCGATCCTTCAGGCAATGACCGGTCTGATGAGTGTCAATGGCGATGCCAGTACGGGTCCGATGCGCCTTGGCACGGCCATTGTAGACATGGGGACGGGACTTTACTCGACCATTGGCATCCTGATGGCGCTACATGAACGCGAACGCTCCGGTCGCGGGCAATATCTCGACATGACCCTGTACGATTGCGGTATGGCCTTGCTGCATCCACAAGCCGCGAACTTTTTCCTTAATGGGAGGCGCCCGGGTGGTACAGGTAATCCGCATCCCAATTTGGTTCCCTACGACAAATTCCGTACTAAGACCTGCGATATCTTTATCGCCTCAGGCAACAACGGCCAGTTTCGCAAGATGGCGGAGGTAATTGGCCGGCCGGCACTTGCGGACGATCCTCGATTTGCTGACAACGGCAAGCGCAACATGAATCGCGCTGCGCTGACCCAAGTTTTGGCCACAGCTTTCGCTGAGCACGACGGCAACGAGTTGTCGCTAAAGTTGATCTGCAATGGCGTACCCGCCGGGCCCGTGCTGCCCGTTGATGAGGCAACTGCTTCGCCTCACACCGCGCATCGGGAAATGGTTACGGAGATGGACTGGTATCGCGGCATTGGCACTCCGATTAAACTGCGCCGCACACCCGGAGGAACGCGTCGGCCCCCGCCAAAATTCGCGCAGCACGGTGTCGAGGTGCTGACTCAGCACGGCTTCACGCAAGACGAGATTGCGGTGTTACAGCGTGACGCGGTGGTGCTGACCGAACGCCGCAGGTAACGTCGCAGTCTATCCTGTGTCTCCGACGGCAAAGCCGGCGAATGAGATGTTGCAACTGCCCGGCCAGGCCACCGTAGCCTGGGCTGTGTTTGATGCGCATTGGTATCAGGCGACTTATCCGGATACGCGGGAACTGGGCGACCCCGCCGCGGTCCTGCAATTTTATCTTGAAAAAGGTCAGCAGCGCGGCGACTTACCGAATTTCTGGTTCGAGGAGCAATGGCACCTCGCCAACTATCCGCTCGTCTCGGCCGCCGTGCGCGAGGGCCATGTGAAATCTGGGTTTGACTCTTATTGCCGCGATGGGTTTCGTTCCCGTTCGCCGCACTGGCTGTTCAATGAGGCGCGCTATCGCAGAAGATATTCCGATTTGCGTGACGACGTATTGGCTGCCGACAACAATGCTAATGGCTACGACCATTACTTGAAACACGGCAGTCGGGAAGGTCGCATCGGCCATCCGCTGTTCGACCCGAACATCTATCTTAAGCAACTAGACGCCAAGGAGCATGCCGAGGCGGAGAGCGCGCCATTCTCGCACTATTTGAATCATATCGCGGCTCGCGGCAGCGAGCGGCGGACATCGCTGTTCTTCGATCCGCTACACTACCTTCACCGCTATCCCACCGTGGCCGAAGCCATTGCGACAGGAAAATGGCTTTGTGCGCTGCACCACTACCTGTGCAATGACACGCCGACCACTTTCGATCCATTGCCTCAGTTCTCCGAAGAGTACTATCTCGGCCGCTATTCCGACATTGCCGAGGCAATAGAAAGCAAAACGCGCCGCAACGGCTACGACCATTTCTTGACCAATGGTGCCTCGGAATATCGGTCGCCAGTTCTGTGGATCGATCTGCGCTACTACGTGACTGCGCATCCCTCCGTCCGTGCCGAACTCGAACTTGGCCGAGCCCAGGATCCTTTCGCACATTACCTCGCATTCGGGCGGACCCAAGGTCTGGCACCGGCTCCCCCGCCCGAAGAACAGGTGACGGAGCAGCAAGCAAGGTCATTATTCAGCCGCAAGTCTGAGGACTTTCTGCCCGCTGCTGCCCGTACCAAATTGGATTTCACCTTTTCGGGTAAGCCAACCGTCAGCGTTATCATGTTGCTGCATGAGGGGCTGCCACACATGCTGCGCGCTCTCGGCGCACTACGATCGCACTATCCGGGCAACATTCAGCTCATCCTGGTGCAGTGGGGTTCAGTGGATGAGCAGATCACTCAACACGTCAACGGAGCTAATCTTCTACATTTCGATATAGATATTAGTCCTACTCAGGCACGCAATGCTGCTTTCCACTGTGTCACTGCCGACGCCGCATTATTACTCAGTCCCGAAGCGGAATTGATGCCGGGTGCTATTTCGGCCGCTTTGTTGCGGTTGGGCTCGGATCCGCGTATTGGCGCCGTTGGCGGGAAGCTGATCCGCGGGCACGGGTGTTTGGACTTCGCTGGAGGCATCATCTGGCGTGATGGTATTACGCAATCCTACTTGCGGGATGCCGTTCCAAATGTTCCAGAGGCCAATTTCGTCCGCGACGTTGATTATTGTTCGACAACTTTCCTGCTGCTTCGTGCCCCGCTGGTTCAAGAGCTAGAAGGTTTCGATGCAGAACTGGAGGTGGACGATTTTGCCGCGGTCGATTTGTGCATTCGCATCACAACCGTCGGTTACCGGGTCGTCTATGATCCGACTGTCGTCGCTTACTACTTCGGTCGAATTTATGGTGGACCGAAAGTCGATATCTGGGTCGATCGAGCACATCGATATTTCGTCCAAAAGCACATGAATTATCTGCGGCTTCGCTACATTGCTCATCGCCGGGTCGAGATATTTGCCCGCTCCGCTGGGTCTACGCGGCGCATACTTTTCATCGACGATACTCTTCCCCTGCGTCGCATCGGGTCCGGGTTCGTGCGCTCGAACGACATCATCGGAGTCATGGCTTCGTTGGGCTACAGCGTGACAGTTTATCCACTCACCGCTAGCCGGTTTGGTCTCGCTGCCATCTATGGCGACATGCCCGATACTGTCGAAGTTATGCATGACAGAGAAATCGAAGAGCTTGGCGCATTCCTAACGTCCCGCGATGGCTACTACGACACGATTTGGGTCGCACGGACCCACAATTTGGATCGCATTAAATCGCTGCTGGAGCATATTACGATGGGCACGGGCCGGCCGCCGCGAATTGTACTGGACACCGAGGCTATCACCAGTTTGCGCGATGCATCTCGCGTGGCTTTGCAAGACAATAAGACTTTTGACCTGGATGCCGCGATTATGCGCGAATTTGCTAACGCCCACCTCTGTCAAAGTATCGTTGCAGTCAATGCCACCGAGGCACAGAAGTTGCGCGATCTTGGCTTTTCGGATGTCGTAGTGATTGGTCATCTGCGGGAATTACGGCCAACTTCCAGTGCGTTTTCCGACCGAGCGGGATTATTGTTCGTCGGTGCCATGCATCAGACAGACAGCCCGAACTACGACGGGTTGTCATGGTTCGTCCGCGACGTGCTGCCCTTGGTTGAGAAATCCTTAGGATGGGAAACAAGGCTGACGGTGGCGGGCTACAGTGCGCCGGAAGTGTCCCTTGAGCTGTTCAGAGCTCATCCCCGCATTACCTTGCGAGGTGGCGTGGCCGAGGTGCGGAGGCTATACGACACCCATCGTGTGTTCATTGCGCCCGCACGGTTTGCCGCTGGCTCTCCGTACAAGGTACACGAGGCAGCCGCTTTCGGCGTCCCGGTTGTCGCGACCGAATTGTTGCGTCGGCAGCTCGGTTGGACCAGCGGGCGAGAATTACTGTCCGCGGACGCCAGAGATCCGGTAACCTTCGCCGAGCAAGTTCTCGCTTTATACCGGAATGCTTCTCTCTGGCAGACACTCCGCGATAATGCGCTCGAGCGCATCTGCCTGGAAAACAATCGGGCCGAATACGAAAAGGCTGTCAGGCGTGTTCTGGAGGCGTGACGCTCGTTGGCGTTCACCGGACCGTGTGCCAATCATTCGTGAACACAATGACCGGTTCGTGATTGAACGAAATGAAGATTCTCTGAGGGGGTTGCGATTAAGATTGTCTTAACCAACTCAACCGCAGAACAAGCGGCCGCCAACAGCCGGGGCCCGATGAAAATTCTGTTCGTAACCAGTGAGTTCGCTGACTTCGCCAAGGCGGGCGGACTGGGAGACGTGTCCGCGGGTCTGCCTCGCGCCCTGCGTCGCCGCGGGATAGACGTGCGAGTCCTGTTGCCAGCGTATCCAGGTGTCATCGCCAAGGCGAGCGAAATCGTCATTGTGGCGCACCTACCGGCCGAAGCCGGCGTCGATCCATGTTGTATCGGGGAAGTTCGTACTCCTGATGGCCTGATACTGTACTTGGTTCTTGAGCCGTCACTTTATCAGAGGACTGGAAGTCCCTATGCTGGCCCGGAAGGTCATGACTGGCCCGACAACGACCTTCGTTTTGCACGCTTGTCGTTAGCCGCGGCGGATATCGCAAGCGGTCGAGCCGGCATGTCCTGGATTCCTGACCTGCTACACGTGAACGACTGGCCTGGTGGGTTGGCGCCTGGCTATCTGCGCTGGCGCGGCGCGAACGTGCCCACGGTCCTCACTATCCATAATATCGCGTATCAAGGAGCGTTCCCGAGGGAACGGATGCGCGTCCTGAACATCCCAGAATATGCGTTTGACATCAACGGTGTCGAATTCCACGATCGCTTGTCATTCCTGAAGGCGGGGCTCTTTTATGCCGATCGCGTATCAACCGTGAGCCCAACATATGCTAAGGAGATTACAACCGAGGCGTTTGGAGCCGGATTGCACGGGCTTACTCGAGGAATTGCCGAACAAGGACGTTTGTCGGGGATCGTCAATGGCATCGACGAAAGCTGGGATCCCAGCAGCGACCCCCATCTACCACACCACTTCGAAGCCGACGACTTGTCTGGAAAGCAAGCAAACGCCGAACTCGTGCGTACCGGTCTGTGTCTCACGCCGTCCGAAGGGCCGTTGTTTGGCGTGGTCTCCCGACTGGTCCACCAGAAGGGTTTGGATATTATTGCCGAGACCGCGCGCGACATTGTCCGGGAGGGCGGACAGATCGCCATCCTTGGGCTTGGCGATCCGGAGACCGAACATTTGCTTAGCCGGCTCGCTCGCGCCCACCGCGATAATATTGGACTGCTGATCGGTTTCAACGAGCCGATGGCGCGGCGCATCGTCGCTGCCAGCGACTTTTGCCTGATGCCCTCTCGCTTTGAGCCGTGTGGCCTGACCCAAATGCAAGCGCAGCGCTACGGCATGCTTCCGATTGCTCACGCCACTGGCGGGCTGGCCGATACCATCGAAGATGGGGAGACCGGGTTTCTGTTCAGGGAATTGACAAGCGATGGCCTATTCGCAGCTTGCCAGCGGGCGTTCGATGCCTATGCCGACGCCGAGGTGTTTGCGGAGATGCGTCAGGCGGCAATGGCACGCAGCTTTCATTGGGCAAGCGCCGCGGCGGAGTACGAGAAGCTCTATGTTTCATTGATCAAACCGCAGATCGCTCGTCCCATCCCGGCAAATCAAGCGCCACGTCGACCGCCGCGGCCAACTGAAGAACTTGCCGCGGCGGCGTAGCACCATGGCCGCGTAATCTATTAAAGCGGATGATTGCGGGTTCTGCACCTATATCCACATCGACCATTGTGGCCGGAATACCGTACAACGTGGTGGCCGAAGGGCGCCGGCAAGCCCGAAGGCAAAATTATATCTTCCAGAAGCGCGAGTATGCGGCCTGGGACGAGGCAATAAGGCGTGGCGACAACCCATCGGGAAACGTATGGCCCCTGAACTGCGAACCGATCGTTGCGTCAGGCCAAGCGTGCTTGTCGATGACGATTACATGCTTGATGATACGATCACCCTGACGCCGATGCCTGGCCGTTCGCCCTGCCATTGCTGCGTCAAAATAAGCTCCGGTGGGCGGCGCGCCTCGGTGACCGGCGACTCGATGTACCATGCCTTGGAGTGTCTCGAGCCAAACTCGTGCACCGTATTTGATAGGGATGCTGAGGAAGGGATTGCATCCCGGCGCAGATTCCTCCGCTCTGTTGCCGACACAGACACGCTGATTCTACCTATACCCAAATCTTCTACACTATGGTCGACCAATCGATTGAATACGCTCGACAATTTGCGCCGTCGTGACGGCTTGGCACTACATGTTTGGCGATCGTAATTAGCCTGCGGCGACAGCCTGCACGGTTGGCGGCAGTGCGACGCCGGCGGCGCGCAACGCGGGGCCGGCAGCGTGTCTGGGAGCGGCGCGCAACAGGAAGTGCTTGCCGTCCTGTTCGACCTCGGTCTCGGTCAGCGCATCGAGATCGGCGACGATGGCCGGCCACGATCCGGTGTGTCCAAGGGCTGCGATGCGAGCGTCCAGTTCGGCCTTGAGCACGAGGGCGAGGAAGCTGCAGAACACATGGCTGCGACTGGTTTCGTCGAGCTTGTGGAAGATCGGCCGCGTGGCGAGCAGATGCTTGGCGGTGCGGAAGGTCTGCTCGACGGTCCAGAGCTGCTTGTAGCGCAGCATGGCAGCCAGCGGGCTGAGATCGGTGTTGGTGCGCAGCACGAAGCTTGTCCTCGGGCCGGCCTTCGGCCGGACCCGTGGGATGCCATCGAACCGCGCATCCTCCGTGGCCTTGGTGCGATCGATCGTGAAGTGGTCCTTGCCGACGGTCTTGAGGAAGCGACGATAGCCGGTGTTGCCCGCCAATGCCTTGTCGCCACGGCGCAGTTGGCGCTCCAGTGCGGCCAGGATGGCGGCACGCTCGGCAGCATCCTTCACCGCCTCCTGACGGTTGATGCAGACGACGTAGCGCCCACCGCCGAGCGTGACCGCCTTGGCACCGTACTCGGTGTCTCTGCCGCGCTTCTCGATCACCAACGGCACGAACGGCGCGGCATCGCTGAGCACGACCTCGCGTACCAGCTTGTCGGTGCGTTCGCGCACGCCGAGGATGTAGAGCAGGCTGCGCGCTTCCAGTGTGGCGATGGTCTCGGCGCTGATCATGCCGCGGTCGGCGACAGCGCAGACGCGGCCAATGACGAAGCGTTGGCTTATACCAATCCTCAGAATGCCTGACCGATGATGGTCCATTGTCGATGGGCGATGGACATGATCTTCCAAGGCTGATCCACGAGCCTGTTCCAGGCATCGCAGCAAATGTCGACGATGTTGTCGAAGCCTGTGAAGATACGGTTGGACAGCCAATTCTGCCGCATGAACTGCCAGACGTTCTCCTGCGCGTTGAGTTCCGGCGAGCGCGGCGGGAGCGGCAGCAGCGAGATGTTGCTGGGCATCTGCAAACACTTGGCCCCATGCCATCCCGCCTGGTCGAGGATAATGATGGCGTGCGCCCCAGAAGCGACGCAGGTGGCAATCGCATCGAGGTGAAGTTGCATGGCCTCGCTGTTACAGCTCGGCACCACGATGGCGGCGGCCTTCCCCAGCGCCGGACATACCGCGCCGAACAGATAGGCTGATTGCGTTCGTTGATCATGTGTGGCCCGTGGGCGAGACCCCTTCCTGGCCCAGCGGTAGGTGAGCTTGTTCTTCTGGCCTACCCGCATCTCGTCCTGGAACCAGATCTCTATCGGTGTGCCAGGTACGAGCGTCCGGCGGATTTCCGCCACGCGGTCGGCGAAGTTTTTTTAAATGCTTCCATGGCTTCGGCGTCCTGCTTGTAGGCTCTCGGCCGAGCACTGAGGTGGGCAAAGCCCAACCGCTTCAGCGCGCGGTAGACCGTGTCGTCCGACACCTCGATGCCAAACTCCTCATGCAGCAGCGCGATCAGGTCGCAGGCCCGCCAGCGCACCACACCGTGCACTGCCGGGATCGGACCCTCCTCGACCACACGGACGAGAAATGCCCGATGCTCTTCGTCAAGCTTCGCCGGTGCGCCAGGCGAAGTCAGGTTGATCAGGCCATCCGGACCAAGCTCGTTGAACCGGATCACCCAGTCTCGCAACGTTTGACGGTCCATCCCGCCAATCCGTGCCGCTTCCGCTCGAGGCGCACCATCCAGGATCGCCGCTATCGCCAACAGCCGCCGGGCCTGGGCCACATCCTTCGTGCGTGTCGCAAGTCGCCGCAACTCCGCCGACGTGAAGTCCTGGCGCACTACAATCGCCTGGCTCATGGCAAACCTCCTCAGTTTGCCAGCTTGAAGCACGCCTATGCCGATTCGGGAATCCGCGAGCATTCGAAAGTCACCAACTCAGCGGATTGGTATAGAGTCAGGATCTGTGAGCTTTGGTATTAGCCGATCGATCACCGGCACCAGGGAGGCCACATCGGCGGTGTTGCCAGGCCACATCTCCGAGCACACCGGGCGTCCATCGCCGTCGATCAGCACGGCGAGGATCATCTGCCGCAGATCGGGCCGATGGTCCTTGCTGTAACCATGCTGTCCAATCGACTGGCCGCCCAGGCCCTCGAAGTAGAGGCTGGTGGTATCTATGAACACCAGGTCGAGCCGGCTGAACAGATCGCGCCGATGCGCGAACAGCCGCTCCTCGATCAGGTCCTTCGTGCAGCGAGGTGAGAAGGGGGTTGCGCCATCCTGCTGGTCGCTGCGCAGTTCCTCACCCAGCCAAGCCATGGCGCGATAGAGGTGGTGCAGATCGAGATCGTCGGCGCCGGCGATGCGATAGTTCTCGCGCCAGCGATCGGCCGCCAGATCCGAGCCGCCGCGCATCAGTCGGTGCAGCACGGTGAGGAACACCGCACGTTCCAGCGCGAAGCGATGGCCGCGACCGCGTGCCAAGACCGTGACCACGCTCTGGCAGCCGGTCTCCTGCCACAGTCGCTCGAACAGCAGCGCCGGGCCGATGCGGCGCACCGCGACGGCCGGAACGTCACCGGTCCTGGCGGCATCCAGCACCAATGCCTGCTGGACGAACCGCGCACCTGAGCGCAGCAACCGATCGAGCTGTCCGCTGGCCTCGAATTCATCCAGTCGTCCAGTGTCGCGATCACCCGTTGGCGCATCTGATCGCCGGTGCGGTGGCTCTCCACGATCTGCAGGTAGATGGTAATTGCTCACCCCGGTCTGGCGGATAGCGTCTCGGGGATTTTTGTGGTCAGCACGAAGCGCAGCACATCAAGCACTGAAGCGCTGTTGGCCTTTGCGGTGCTGACGAGGGATCGGAAGGCGGCATAGGTTTCGGCACCCCACTCGCAGCGGAAGCCGTTGGTCACCTTGCGGAAGATCACACTGGGACGAAGATGCCGCTCGGAGATGTTGTTGGTATACGGCACATCTCGATTGGTGATGAAGACGAACAGGTGCGCCCTGTTGGCGGCGATGCGCTTGCGCAGCTTGCGTCCTGGCTCGCCGATCGGAACAGCTGCCATGATGCGGTTGAGCCGGCGATCCAGGTCGGCAAGATAGTGCCTCAGCGTGCTGTCCTTCAGTTCGTCGCGGCGTCGCCCGATGGCGATCGCGCGCAGCAGCAGTCGCTTGAACGCGGCACTGAAGGCGGTGTCGCCACATTCGATGGCGTAGGTTGCATCGCGCAGCAGATGCGCCAGACACACCTGCCATTCGGCAGCGTGGCCGCGTTGGCTGCCAAGCATGTCGGACACCCAGACCATCGGCCTGATCTCGCCGAACAGGGCCTGAACCACGGCCTTGCCACGGCTGGGACGGATCACGTGCAGCACGGCCAGGCTGCCGATGAACACCCATTCCCACCAGTTCTTGCCGCTCACCCGCGCGGAAGTCTCATCAGAACACACCACCGGACTGGCGAGCACCGTGGCGCGGATGGTTGCCGCTGCCACCAGCAGTGGTTCGCGCGCGCGGGCCAGCATGTTGCTGATCGCCCCCTCGCTGAGGGTGAGCGAAAAGATCTCGTCCATCAGCGTGGCCAACCGTTCCATGCCGATCGCGTGCGCGTAGTGCAAGTAGACCACCAAGGCAGCGATCGACTGACCGAATGGCGAACCGGGTTCCAGCCCGGCTGGGGCAGTCGCGACCACGCGCTCACCACAACAGGCGCAGCGACCGCCGAACAGGCGCACCTGCGTCACGTCCGGCCGGATCGGCGGTAGTTCAATGCGTTCGTAGACCTGCTGCGGGGTTTGGCAGGCCTCCGGGAATGCCGCCTGGCACCTCGGACAGGTGGTCAGCCTGGCCTCGAACACACGATCCGGGTTCGGGTGCAGCGTCCGCCCGAACCCGGGGCGGCTCTTGCGCGGCGGCTTGTCGCCCATCGGACGATCGGGCTTCTGCCCCTTCGATGGCGGCAGCGAGGAGTTGTCCGGCGTCTTGGTGGGACGTTCAAATCTGGCCAGCCGCTTCTCAAGTTCATCGATGCGCGCCAGCGCTGCTTCCAACCGAGCGAACAGCGACAGGATGAGTGCATCCTTCTCCGCGTGGCTCAGCGTGCTAAGGTCGATGCCTTGCGTCACACAGAGCTTGAATTGAACCGCCCGTGACCGCGTCAACCTTCATCGCACAGCCGCAGAAGCACCCACGACGCATCGACATGTCAGGCTATCACCCAGGTGAGCAATTACGGTAGATGCGCCCCTGCGACTGTTTGCGGCGGAAGTACATGTTCGACTCGGTAGGGTGCGCACAGATTGACGCACAATACCTCGCAGTCAATAACAAACATTACACCGACGTGGCACTACATATTTGGCAGATATACCCACGGCACTCAATGAAATCAAATACTTGTATCAATCCCGCAGCGGCAAAGTGTCGAAGATGGGTCTGGCTACTGAACCACGTGCCGCGCATCGCGGGCTGGTCAGACTTGGCGAAAGCCATGCGATATGCGCTGCGCCATTGGGACGGGCTGATATTGTATCTCGACGACGGACGTCTGGAGATGGACACTAACGTCGTCGAGCGTGCCATCAGACCGGTGACAATCGCGCGAAGGAATGCGTTATTCGCGGGATCCGACGCCGGAGCGCGCCGTTGGGCGATCGCCAATACCTTGATCCAGACCTGCAAGCTCAACGGCATTGAACCGCTGGCCTACCTCACTAATGTTCTGCAGAGGATCGTTTCCGGACGTAGCAAGAACCACCAACTGCACACACTGGTGCCGTGGAACTGGCCTCCGCCAACCACCATCGCCGCCGCGTAGTCACCACTCCGACAGCCTACCGTTCCGCCGCGTTGCCACGTCAATCAGATCCAGCCGTGGCCACAGCGCGCCGCTTACGACGCAACGGGCTGGGTGGGATTTGCAGCCGGTGGCGATGGAACGTCACGGTGTTATCATGGCTGACCCGTCGCTCCCCCTGGACGCAGAGGATCTCGTTCAGATCGACGCCCGGGATCGCGACGAACGCTGAACCTTCCTGTTCGGCCTTCACCGAAAACCTCGCGTTGTGCGCGGGGACGTAAACATCACGGATGAACGCGTCGGCCGCTTCCATCGTCGTGATACCGGCGAGCGCCAGTTCAATGACCAGACGATCCTGCAACGTCTGAAACACCCGCTCCGATCGGCCGCGCGTGGGGCGAATACGCCGCGATATGGTCTACGCCCAGGTGCGCGAGGGCCCGGCCGACCTGCGTGGGCCGCTTGCGATCAACTGGACCGCCGACCTCGGGTGTCAGGAAATAGTGGCTACCGCGCGGTATAAAGACACAGCGGCAGACCATGCCCCACGAAGACCTCGGGCAAGGCTCGAAACGTCGAGACGGTACCTTCCTCCGGTGTCAGAAACGCCGAATAAAACGCGCTCGTCGCGTCATCCATTGTCACGATCAGGTCCATCGCCTCCTGACCCGCCAGCTACTAGTGGCGTGAACCGTCCTGATGCAGCATCATGCTTGGCAACGGCCGGCGTGGCCGTTTGCGCCGATGCGCGCCGCGTCGCGGCGCACGTTCCAGCAATCCCTTCGATTGCAGGAAGGCCTTGGTCCAGGTGTAGCCCCAATTGAAGCGTTGATGCTGGACCAGGTGGTCATGGAAATGCCGTGCCGTGAAACCGCTGTAGCAGGTGCGATACAGGGTCTCGACCTCCTGTTCCCGGTCCAATGGCACCCGCTTGCCGGACGCTTTACCAAGACGGCGATCCAACAGGCCGGCCTCACCGCCGTCCTCGAAACGTTGACACCAGCGACGGAATGTTCGTTCGCTCACCGCCAGCAACTCCGCAGCCTCCTGCTGATTGAACTCGTCCGCCTCGTAACGACCAAGCACACTCCGAAGCCCGATCATCCGCACACCTTGCAGCGCTTCCGTACGGCGCATCAGGCTCTCCAAAGAGCCAAAAATTACCGGACAGATCGAGTGCTACTGACTGCCGGCGCCGGTAACCATAGCAGTTTACATGATTGTCTGTATAATCTCGATCTACGGAGGACGCCATGCTAAGCAAGACGCAAATCGCCCAGTACAACGAAATCGGTGCGATCGTCGTGCCGGACATCCTCACCGCCGACGAAGTGTCACGGCTGCGACAGATGACGAGCGAGTTCGTGGATCGAGCACACGGACTCGCCGCGCATGATGAGATTTACGATCTGGAAGACAGCCACACACCGGATAATCCGCGCGTGCGACGTATCAAAGCCCCCCATTTACATCACCCTGAATATGCCAGGCTAATGCGCCACCCGAAAATCCTCGCCGCGCTGCAGGATTTGTGGGGCCCTGACGTCCGTTTTGACACCGCGAAGCTGAACATGAAATCGGCGGGATTCGGCGCGCCAGTCGAGTGGCATCAGGACTGGGCGTTCTACCCACATACCAATGACGACCTCGCCGCGGTGGGGGTGATGTTCGATGACATGGAGATGCAAAACGGACCGCTGATGATCATTCCCCACAGCCATCGCGGACCAATTTTCGATCACCATGCGGACGGCGTGTTCTGCGGCGCGATGGACCCCGATAACCACGATGTGGATTTCACCAGTGCCATTCCGCTGGCGGGCAAAGCTGGCTCAATCACCATCCATCACGTGCGCGCTGTGCACGGTTCGGCTCCCAATGTATCAGACATCGATCGGCGCCTGCTGTTGTTCCAATACCGCGCTGCGGATGCGTGGCCGCTGCTTGGTTTCCCAGGTGGGATCGAAAAATACGAAGAGCTGATGGTGTGCGGCCATCATCGTGAACCGCGACTCGAATCGGTACCGGTGCGTATGCCGTTGCCGCCGGCGAAATTGCAGGGCTCGCTCTACGAAAATCAGAAGGGCATGAAGAGCCGCTATTTTGCACCGCCGGTTACGCCACGCGAGCCGGAGAGCGTGAAATGAGCGTCTCAGTCCGGAATGTCGCGCGTGAGAAGCTGGAGCAGGGGCAATTGTCGCTGGGCTGCGGCGTGCGAATTACCCGGAGCGTCGAGATTGCGATCGCGATGAAGACAGCGGGTTTCGACTGGCTGTTCCTGGATCTGGAGCATGGCACCATGTCGATTGACGCGGCGGCGCAGATTGCGACCGCGGCTCTCGATGCGGGGATTGCCCCGCTGGCACGTGTGCCGAACGGCGAATACTCGATTGCGACCCGGCTGCTTGACAATGGTGTGCTGGGTATCGTGGCGCCGCATGTCGACACCGCAGACGAGGCGCGCGAGGTGGTGCAGAAGCTCAAGTACCCGCCGATTGGGCATCGCTCGATGGGTGGGACAGGGCCGCACTACAGTCTGCGCAGCGCCAGCACCGGTGATGCGGCGGCTGCGTTGAATGCCGCCAATCTCACAGTCGTGATGCTGGAGACACCGCTGGCGATTGGGAATGCGGACCGGATCGCCGCAGTTCCAGGGATTGATGTGCTGTTGATCGGTACCAACGATCTGTGCGCGGAGATGGGAATTCACGGCGAATTCGGGCATGAGCGCGTGGCCGAAGCGTATCGGGCCATGATCGCTGCGACCATGAAGCACAGCAAGTTCCCAGGGATGGCTGGCATCTACAACGAGCCGCTCATGCAGCGATACGTCGAGATGGGCGCACGCTTCATTCTGTCCGGCAATGATGCGGCATTCCTGATGGGGAGTGCGACACAGCGTGCCAGATTTCTCCGCGGAGCCCAATCGTAGCAGCGGAGTTCAGGTTGCCCCACACGTCGATGTGTGGAGCGCAAAGACAAGCAATCCCCACGTTAGCCGGCAAATTTGCCTGGGGACTGGGGTATGGTGCACTCAAATGTGACACGTCGCGTCCTGCTGGCGGGAACGGCGGGCGCGTTGGCGTTGCGCGGTCGGCTAAGTTACGCCGATACCACGACGGTGGAGCCTCGTGGGTCACAGGATAATCAAACCGGAGAGATGCAGGACGTCGTGCTTTGGGTGAACGGCGAACGCTTATCGCTGACGGTCGATACCCGTACGTCATTGCTCGACGCATTGCGGGAATACGCGGGACTGACGGGGACGAAGAAGGGTTGCGACCGCGGGGCGTGCGGCGCCTGCACGGTGCATATTGATGGGCGCAGAGTCGTCTCGTGTCTGACATTGGCGGTGCGGTGCCGGGGCAAGGCGATCGCCACCATCGAGGGATTGGCGGTCGCGGGTGAACTCCATCCGGTCCAAGCAGCGTTCCTGTATCATGATGCTTTCCAGTGGGGCTACTGCACGTCCGGTCAAATCATGTCGGCCGTCTCGCTGATAGACGAAGGCCACGCCGCCTCGGACGCCGAAATCCACGAGTGGATGAGCGGAAATATCTGCCGTTGCGGCGCCTACCCAAACATCGTCGCGGCGGTCCGAGACGCGGCGAAGGGAACCTGAGAGATGCAAGCATTCCAACTGGTACGGCCGGATTCTGCTGCGGATGCCGTGACGGCCATGCAGGAGCAGGGTGCCAAATATATCGCTGGCGGCAGCGACCTGATGCAGTTGATGAAAGATAATGTCGAGGTACCAACCCAGCTCGTTGACCTCGACGGTATCGGCCTTGCTGGGATCTGGGCGGATGGCAGCGGACTGCGTCTGGAAGCTATGGCGCGGATGGGTGAGGTGGCCGCTCATCCTGCTGTTCGGCAACGCTGGCCGATGATTTGCGAGGCACTGCTTGCATCGGCGTCGCCGCAAGTGCGCAACATGGGTACGATTGGCGGCAATCTGCTGCAACGGACGCGGTGCGGCTATTTCCGTGACACAGGTTTCGCTTGTAACAAACGTAACCCGAACTCAGGTTGTCAGGCGATCAGGGGCGAGAGCCGCATGATGGCAGTGTTTGGGACCAGCGATCAGTGCATCGCGTCGCATCCATCAGATCTTGCCGTGGCGCTGATGGCTTTGGATGCAACACTGCATCTGCGTGGTGTCAAAGAGGCGCGGCGACAGGTGCCAATGGCGGACTTCTATCGGCTGCCAGGCGATACGCCAAACATCGAGACAGTGCTGGCCCCCGGCGAGATGATCGAAGCGGTTACGGTGGAGGACAGTCCGGCGGCACGGAACTCGCATTATCTCAAGGTCCGGGACCGCGCGAGCTTCGAGTTCGCACTCGTATCGGCAGCAGTCGCGCTGGAAACACGGGACGGCATAGTGCGTGACATTCGTGTCGCGGCAGGCGGCGTCGGGACGCGGCCGTGGCGGTTACCCGAAGTGGAAGCCGGGTTGCACGGGATCGCACTGAGCGACCCGGCGTTGCGCGAGGCAACGGCGCGTGCAGGTGTCGGTGCGCGTCCGACTGAGCAGAACAAATTCAAGCTTACGTTGCTGCGGCGCACCGTGCTGCGCGCGTTGCAAACAGTCTCGGCGTAATGGAGGCGCGGGATGGCTATCATTGGACAGCCGATCGACCGGGTCGACGGACGCCTGAAAGTGACGGGGCGGGCGCAATATGCTGCGGAGTTCGTGGCGCCGAATGTTGTGCACGCGGTCCTGGTGCAGAGCACGATCGGCGCGGGGGCTATCATTGGTTTCGATTTATCGGCAGCGCAGTCGATGCCTGGCGTTCTGGCGATCATCACACCTGAGAACGCCCCGAAGCTGGCGATTAAAGGCGGCACGCCGCAAACCACAGATGCGCCGTTGCTGCAGAACATGGACATTCTGTTCAACGGGCAACATGTCGCTGTGGTGGTGGCGGACACGCTGGAACGCGCCAACGGCGCAGCCTCACGCATGCGAGTGCGGTATCGCAGCACCGAGCCGATCACGTCGATGGATGCGGTGCTCGATCAGGCTTATGTGCCCAAGCACTTCCGTAATGGCGAACGTCCACCTGATTCGATGCGAGGCGATCCTGATCTGAGCTTCGCGAGCGGTGCCGCCAAGGTCGATGCGACGTACATCACCCCGATGGAGCATCACAACCCCATGGAACCGCACGCCACCATCGCGCGCTGGGATGGCGATACGCTAACGGTGTGGACGGCGACGCAAGGGATTTCCGGTGCACAGTCGGCCCTTGCGGCAATGTTCGGGATCGAGCCAGCGAAGGTGCGTGTGATCTGCCCCTATGTTGGGGGTGGCTTTGGCTGCAAAGGGAGTACGTGGCCGCCCGCAACGCTGGCCGCGATGGCAGCCAAAGTGGTTGGCAGGCCGGTGAAACTTGTGGTGACACGGGCACAGATGTTCACCTCGAATGGCTATCGTCCGGGCTTGTTATCAGCAGGGTGCGGACTTATTCGGCTGGTCGCAGCGATCGCAGGAGCTGGGCTCGATGCGCGAGGGCAATGCGGTGATCGGCTGGGGCATGGTGACCAGCGTGTACCCGACGCATCGTATGCCCGCGTCCGCTTACGTCCGCGTCGAGGCGAATGGAACAGCGTTGGTGCGGTCGGGCACACAGGATCTTGGCACAGCTACTTACACGGTGATGTCGCAGATTGCTTCGGACACACTGGGAATGGATGTGCGCCACATCCAGTTCGAACTGGGCGACAGTGAGTTCCCTCACGCACCAGTCTCCGGTGGATCAATGACTGTCGCGAGCGTTGGACCGGCGGTGCTGGCAGCCTGCCAGGCTGCCCGCGACAAATTGTTCGATCTGGCGCTGACCGATGCGCGGCTTGGCTGGGGCGGGACGGATCGCTCGGCGCTGCGCTTGCAGGGCGCGGCGATTATGGGTCCGCAAGGACGCGTTTCCATGGCGGAGCTGCTGGCGCGGTCTGGTCAAGATCACGTTGAAGCTGTCAGCAGCGTTCGGTTTGGAGAGGAAGCGAAGCGCTATGCAATGCATGCGTTCGGCGCGCAATTCGTTGAGGTGCGGGTGGATGCGGACTTGGGTACGATCCGCGTGAGTCGCATTGTCGGTGCGTTCGACGGCGGACGGATCATCAACAGCAAAACGGCGCATAGCCAGTTGATTGGCGGCATCATATTCGGGCTGGGCATGGCCTTGTTCGAGGAGACTCATGTCGATGGGGAGACGGGCCGCGTGGTTAATTCCAACGTCGCCGAATACTTGCTGCCAGTGAATGCCGATGTGCCAGACATTCAGGCGATCGTGGTGGAGAACGACGAGCGAAATTCCAATCCGCTGGGGGCCAAAGGAATTGGCGAGTTGCCGATGGTTGGCGTTGCCGCTGCGGTGTACCACGCCACGGGCGTGCGGGTCCGAAGGTTGCAGATCAGGATCGAGAATTTGTTGGTTTAAGGAGAGGCAGACATGGCCAAGTGCATGATGATGTATGTTGCCGCGGGATTAATTGGCATGGCGGCGACCCAAGCGTACGCGGTGCCGTCGAGTGCTGATCGCGCATTTGCGGATAAGGCTGCTGCTGCCGGAATGGCGGAGATCCAGGCTGCTCAGTTGGCGCAGCAGAGGGCGACTTCGCCGCAGATAAAAGCTTTCGCTAGCCGGATGATCGCTGACCACACCCAGGCCAACGATCAATTGCAGCAGATTGCGCAGCAGGAAAACATCAATTTGCCGCCGCAGCCGAGTGCCCAGGATGCGGCCGATACGCAACGGCTGAGCAGCCTGAGTGGGACGGCCTTTGACCAGGCGTATGCGCAGGCGCAGGTGCGCGATCATCAACAGGCCGTCGCACTATTCCGCCAGGAAAAGAGCTCCGGGCACGATCCTGCCCTGAAGACTTATGCACAGAAGACGCTGCCAATCCTGCGTCAGCACCTGCAGCTGGCTCAGTCGCTGACGACCAGCGGGCGATAGGTCGCCATGGCAGCGGCGCCGGAGCGGCGTTCCGGCGCCGCGCGCGATACCTCGATCCGGACCTATCGGGCCAAGCGCGATTTCTCGATCACGCGCGAGCCTTCGCCAGCCGATCGGGCACCGCCGAAAGACGGCGCGCAGTTCGTTGTGCAGAAGCATCAGGCGCATCGGGCGGGTCTGCATTGGGATTTTCGCCTGGAGCACGGCGGTGCACTTTGGAGTTGGGCGGTGCGCAAGGGTCCATCGCTCGATCCTGCCGACAAGCGAATTGCAGTTCATGTAGAGGATCATCCGCTCGATTACGCCAACTTCGAGGGTTCGATTCCGGACGGTCAATATGGGGCGGGCGGTGTGGAACTGTGGGATCGTGGCAAATGGCAGCCGTTAAACGATCCCGAGGAGGGAATGCGCAAGGGTGAACTGAAGTTCGTCCTGGATGGCAAGCGGCTGCATGGCCGCTTCACCTTGGTCCGACTGAAGCCTCGACCTGGCCAGCGTAACCGGCAGGACAATTGGCTGCTGATCAAGGGTCATGATGAGGCGGAGCGCGAAGGTGCGGATGCAACGGTCATCGAACACGAGGATGCGGCGCCGAAGGTGCGGCGCAAACAGCGTCATGAACCGCCAGCCGAAGGGGCGAAGCACACGCGGTTGCCGCAAAACCAGGCTCCGGAGTTGGCCTCGGTGTCGGATGAAGTACCGGAGGGTGAAGGCTGGATCAGCGAAATCAAATTCGATGGGTATCGTCTGCTGTGCTGGAAAGATGGCCGAACAGTGCGCGTAATCACGCGCAATGGTCTCGACTGGACGGACCAGTTGCCCGCTGTGGCCCATGCGATCGGCACAATCGGGGTTGATACGGTGTTGGTCGACGGGGAGTTGGTGGCTGCCGACGAGAACGGGATCTCAAGCTTCCCGTTGCTGCAAGCGGCGTTGTCCGCCGGCAACGACACGACGCTGAATTTCTTTCTGTTCGATCTGCTGTATTTCGATGGCTGGGATCTGCGGCAATGCCGGCTGGTCGATCGCAAACGCGTACTGGGAACGCTGTCCGATTGGCAGGGGATACTGCGCTACAGCGATCACCAGGAGGGTGAGATCGGCGACCTGGGTCGCGAGGCATGCCGCACGGGATTGGAGGGTATTGTCTGCAAACGGGCCGATTCGTTCTATCGGTCCGGCCGAGGCCATGATTGGCTTAAGGTGAAGTGTCGCGGGCGAGAGGAATTCATCGTACTTGGCTGGACACCACCGGGCGGTAGCCGAACAGGATTGGGTTCGCTGCAGCTGGGCTACTATGATGCACAAGGACGCCTGCATTATGCTGGCGGCGTAGGGTCAGGATATTCGGACGACGAACTGGAGACGCTCAGCAAGCGGTTGGAAAAACTCGGAAGCGAGCCGCCGAGATCACTTATGGTGGCCGGCGATCCGCTGCCAAAGGACATCCGCTGGGTGAAACCGGAGCTGATCGCGGAAATACAATTTGCGTCATGGTCTGGTGCGGGACGTGTACGACAAGCGGTCTATCTTGGATTGCGTGAGGACAGGAAGGCATCTGAGGTGATGCGTGAGCCAGCGGACCCAGATGAGGATCGGCAGTCGATACGGCCTCAGCCGCCATCAGTGCGTGGGGGACGCAGGCCTGCAATTGCGGTTCCGCCGCGGCACACTACGCCCAAATATACAGAGAGAGACGGCAATCATGGGGCTATTATAACGGCGCATCCACCGGCTCGGCGTGGCATCACCGTTGGCAACGTCGCGTTGACGCATCCTGATCGCGAATTGTGGCCCGGGACCACCAAGCGGAAGCTGGCGGAGTATTGGGCGGTGGTAGCGGAGCATGCGCTGCCCGGGCTAGCGCGGCGGCCCTTGGCTATTGTGCGGTGTCCTGAAGGGATCGAGGGCGAGCATTTCTTTCAGAAGCGTGGACATGGCGCGTTGCCGTCAGCGATACGGCAGGGTGAGGCTGGGGGGCAGCCTTATCTTGCGATCGACGATGCTGATGGGCTGGTCGCGATGGCGCAGATTTCCGCCATCGAAATACACGCATGGGGCGCTACCGAAGCTAAGCCATTGCAACCTGATCGGGTAGTGTTCGACCTGGATCCGGGCGAGAGCGTACAGTTCGCTGACGTCGTGCGAGCAGCGATTGATGTCCGCGACCAACTGCGGCGGCTTGGATTTGAACCGTTCTGCCGCACGACGGGCGGTAAGGGGCTGCACGTTGTGGTTCCGCTGGAGCCGATCGCGGACTGGGATACAGTGAAGCCGTTCTGCCGTGGGTTCGCAGAATCGCTTAGTCAGCACCAGCCGGATCGGTTTCTATCTACGGTGAAGAAGGCCGATCGCAAGGGAAGAATTCTAATTGATTGGCTCCGCAATGGATTGGGGGCTACCGCTGTTGCGTCATTTAGTCCGCGAGCGCGCCCTGGCGCGCCAGTTGCCACGCCGCTCACCTGGGACGAGGTGACTCCAAAACTGGACCCAATGAAATTCACGTTGGCCAATACGCCCGATCGCCTGGCCAGACTAAAGGCAGATCCCTGGCAGGAATTTGAGGCTGCCCGCCGACCTGTGTCCGATGTGATGCACGAGGTGGCAGTGGTGGCACCTCGCAAAGGCAAATCGGTCATCGTCGCCGCAGCCAAGCCCAAACGACGACGCTGAAGATGCATGGAGATGGCATGCATCTTCGACCTCGACGGTACGTTGGCCGACGCTCCAATTCATCCATAACTGCCGCTGACTGCTTGAACATTTCGATCAATCGCGCCGCCGTAGTGGGTGACGCAACTTCGGACATGCTACCGGCGCGGCGTGCGCGCGCGTCCTGGGTGGGGGTGCTGTCGGGTGGCTGCGGACAGGATGCACCGCGCGTATCTGTGACCTTGACATAGCAGAAAGGGATACAATGTCTGAGGCGCGGCGGATGGCGCCCGCCATCCTGCTGCGTGACGTTTCCCCCCCAAACTTGGCGGCGTCTTTCGGGACGCCGCCTTTTTGTTGCCGCATTGTCGCGGGGCTGGCGAGGAGAACGCCGCCGCAATAGCATCGCCCCGAGAGCGGGGGGCGAGAAGATGAGCGCAACATTACCAATGCCGACACTGGATCACGTTGTGGTCAATGTACGTGATCGCATTGATGTCGGACTGAATACATATCAACGTCTCGGTTTCACGCTCACGCCACGCGGTTATCACACGCTCGGTTCAATGAACCACTTGGCAATTTTCGGGACGGAATATCTGGAGCTGATCGCGGCACAACCAGGCGACACGAGACGCGCGGAGATTCTCGGCTCTCCGTTTGGCTTGAACGGTCTGGTGTTCGGGACGGAAAATTCTACTGCGGTCTACACTGTCCTGCACGAGAACGGAGTGCCAGTTGAGCCGCCATTGGAATTCTCACGGCCAGTGGAAATCCCCGGCGGGACGCGCGATGCGACGTTTCGTACGGTGCGGCTGAAACCAGGCTCGGTGGCGAGTGGCCGGATTTATTTCTGTCATCATTTCACGCGCGACCTGGTATGGCGCGACGCATGGCGGCATCACGCGAATGGCGCCATTGGGGTGGCCCGCGCGGTAAGCGTGGCGCGCGATCCTGCTGCCCTGGGCGACTTGTTCGCGCGGATGTTTGGTGAGGATGCGGTGCGGCGGAGCGCGGCTGGGTGTTCACTCGCGATTGGCTTGTCGCGGTTCGATGTGGTCCACATCGAGGAGTTGATGCGTCAGTTTGATGATGCCGCACCGGATGCTGAAGGCCGCACTGAGTTCATGGCTGCCTTGACGATTCGGACACGGTCGTTGCAGTTGACCAAAGTGGCGCTGGAGGCGGGACAGATCGCGGGCGTTCGCCATGAGGCGGATCGTATCGTCGTGCCGGCCACGCAAGCCTTCGGAGTCACATTGGAATTCCGTGCTTGATGGCGAGAAACCTGGGCAGCGCGATCATCTCGGCGAGCCTTCAGCGGTCGCGGATCGATCTCGACAGAGGAATGCCCCGCTCGGTCAGCTATGCGGAATAGACGAACCGGGCGCAGTGGTGGCAATCAGGGGGCGATTTAGATGTGCCTGATTTTTTCAGCCCAGCGATCCAAGATCGGAATGACCTGGTTGGAGTCGGCGGAGGGGAGCGTAATGACCGCGCGTGCAATGCCGATGTCGCGGTAGTGGCGCAGACGATCGAGCGCTTCGATCACACGGAACATGGTGACCGGTAGTGAGGTGATATTGCGGCCGGCCTCCTTTACTATCGCGTGGAACAGCGGCAGGAAATCGCTGACGTCGCCATATTCGGGACGGCTTGCGTGCGGGATCCAGCCATCTCCGTAGCGGATCGCACGTCGCGCACCGTACGGAAACGCGCCACCGACGAAGACCGGGGGATAGGGTTTTTGCACCGGCTTCGGCCAGGTTATCATCGGATCAAAGTTGACGGACTCACCATGATATTCGGCTTTGTCCTGCGTCCAGATCACCTTCATCGCCTCGATGCGCTCGCGGGCGATCTTGTGGCGCGACTTGAAGGGGGTGCCATGATCGGCCATCTCCTCGGCGTTCCAGCCGGAGCCGACACCAAACAGGAAGCGCCCGGCCGAAACCTGATCGATTGAGGCAACTAGTTTGGCGGTCTGGATCGGATCACGCTGTTGCACCGGTCAAACGCCGGTACCGACTTTCAATATCCCGGTCGCGGCCGCCGCGGCAGTCAATGTGACGAATGGGTCCATCACATCGTAGTACTGCTTGGGCAGATCTCCACCATTCGGAAACGGCGAAAGACGCGAGACGGGTATATGGGAATGTTCAGGCGCCCAAAGTGATTCGAAGCCTCGCTCCTCCAAGGCGCGGCCGAGATCGCCGGGCGCCATTGAATAGTCGGTAAAGAACATTGCTGCGCCAACGTGCATACTGCTTCCCCCGCATGGATGCGAGGGAAGCCTAACGCGACATGGGGACGGGTGCTATTGCTTTGACGGCGTGTGGCGAACCTGTTGGGCGGCACCTGCTCCGCCACCTTGCTGTGCCTGTGGCAACGAGATTGCGGACGTCAAATTCGGGGACGACGAATGAACATAGCGGTTGTCCTTCCTGCGCGGCCATCCGGTGGCAACTGCCACGCCGAAGACCGGTTGGCCGTTCACGCGAAAGTGTGCGTCAGGCTACGCGCGATGCCTCCCATTGGCCGGTGCCGAACTGGCTGAGGTTGACCGGGCCGCGATGGCTGTCGGTGGCACTACCGAGGAATACAGCCCCTTGCATCGTGCCGTCGCTGACGGTGCCTTCGAAACGATAAGCGATGGCGCTGCCTTCGTGGCGCGTTTCGAATTCCATGTACACATTACGGTCGGCCAGTTTGCCGATTACGTTGCTCGCGAACTGCTCCGATTGCTGGCTACCAGTAAGCTGACTGCCCTTCTGGTGTAGTTTCAGCCGATGCTTACGCTCACCATGCAGAAATTGCACGAGCACTTCCCAATCGCCGGAGACATCGTTGGTCGCTGCGTCTTCGACTGGCGGCTGGAGATTGTGGGCCGCGGTGAGCGCTTTGGCGACGGCATTGCCGACCTGCGTTGCCTCGCCGGGAGTGAGCTGAAAGGGGTCGATGATAATGGAGTTCGCCTTGGCGGATGTGTCATCGAGCATGATGCGCGGCGTGCCGTCGAGGAGACGCTGGCGTAGCGCCATGCCATCCAACGCAATGCCGCCCCAGCCTATCCGCAGCAAGGGCACGCGGACGACGCCCTTTGGCTCGATCACCTCACTGGTGACGCCGGGGACCGCGTCGACCTGATGTGCGATCTCCTGCAGGTCGTCGTGCCAGCGCTGCAACTCGGCGGCTTCGTCGCGCTCGTTCATCCAGTATTCGACAGCGGCCAGCAGACCGATGACATCTTCCTTGGAGACTTTCATCGGGCGGCCGAAAGCCTGATGCGGTGAGGCATTGCGCCACGCGGCTTGCACAAGGTTCTTCTTGCCAAGCAGCAGACCGCTGGTCTGTGGTCCGCGCAGGAACTTGCCGCCGCTGTAGACCACCAGGTCGGCGCCACGTACCAGCCAGGGGCTGGGGCGTTGCAAATGTTCAGATGCGGCGTCCACCAATATCGGAATGCCAAGCGGCTTCACGCGGGCAGCGATTTCTTCCAGGCGGATCTTGGAAAAATTTTCGTTGGTCCCGAGGATCGCCACCATCGCCACCAGCTCTGCGAGCGCCGCTTCGAGATCGGCCATCGAGTCGATTTCGACGATACGTGCGCCGACCATGCGGATCGCCTGATCATAAGCGAAGCGCTGGTTCTTGGGGAGAATGACACGGTTCACCCAGCCATCGGTGAATGGCAGGCGAAGCATGCGCACGGGGTCATTGCCAGCGATGCATGCGGCTGATGCCAGCGCGACTGCGGCAGCGCTGCCACAGGTCACGACGCCCCACTCGGCGCCGGTGAGTTCGGCGAGGCGTTGGCCCGCGGCTTCCATCAGCTCGTCCAGATTGACGAACTGGCGCGATGCGGCGTCCATCGCGGCACGTACCTGCGGCAACATCAGGCTGCCGCCGTGCATCGTGCGCACGCTGCAGCAGTTGATGAATGGGCGCACGCCGAGCGCGAGATAGGGATTCGTGTTGGGTTCGGTCATCGTGAGGTCTCCGCGGCAGCGCGATACACCGCGCCTTCAAAGTCGTCCAATAAGCGCAGCACAGTGGGATCCGCGAAGGGCAGGATCTGGGTCAGCAAGAGGCCACTGATGCGCCGTTTTGGGTCAAGCCAATAGTAGGTATTGAACAGGCCGGCCCAGGCGAGGCTGCCGGCGCTACGTCCGCCTCGGACGTCGTGCGTGTTGATCAGCCAGGTCAGGCCCCACTTCTTGCTCAGGCCTGGGAAGAATTCCGCATCGTTCGACATCACCGGCGCTTCGGTGCGTAACAGCTGCACATCGAGATCGCCAATGTGGTTCTCCGCCATCAGCGTCACAGTTTCTGGCCGGAGGATTTGCGCGCCGTTCGACGTACCGTCATCGAGCAGCATTTGCAGGAAGGTGAGGTAGTCGGGGCCGGTAGAGAATAAGCCACCGCCGCCTGCGAGAAATTCCGATTTCGCTGCCGCGGTCATGGCGATCGGCTCCAGCGATCCGTCCGGCCCGCGGGCATGCACCTGGGCCGCGCGCGCGGCTTGAGCCTCGCCTTGTGTAAATCCCGTATCGTGCATGCCGAGTGGCTGAACAATATGCTCATGCATATATGTTTCGAGGTCCTGGCCGCTGACTTTCTCAACCATTCGGCCGATCCAATCAATGCTGATGCCGTATTCCCAGCGCTCACCGGGATGGAAAGCGAGGGGCGCGTTCAGCGATGCCAATGTGCGCGATCGCGCCGAGGGAAAGCCGGTGGTCTCGACAAAGCGCTTAAGGTTGGCGTTCCAGATATCGTAGACGAGGCCGGCGGTGTGGGTCAGCAGCAAGCGCAGTATGATCTGTCGGCGGGCTGCGCGCAGGATGGGCTTGCCATCGGCGTCAAAGCCTTCGAGAACCAGCGGTTCGGCGAGTTCCGGCGTGATTTCCCCGGCCGGCTGATCCAGTGCAAGCTTGCCGTGTTCGACGCATTGCATCGCCGCAACGCCGGTCACCGCTTTGGTCATCGAGGCGATCCAGAACACTGTATTGGTGGTCATTGGGGAGCCGTCGGCGAGGCGCTTTCCGAAGGCGCCCTGGTACAACGGGCCTTCGCGAGAGGCCGCCAGGGCAACGACGCCCGGTACCTGCCCGGCGCTGACGGCACGTTGCAGGACGCTATCGATTTCGTCTCGCGACATTCGCACCCCTCAGGATTAGACCGGGAGTATGCCGTGTGGTTGCGTCTGCTGACCAGTGCGGGCAACATCGTGGTCACTCCAAGCAAGCTGGTCCGAGGGAGGCGAGAGATGATTGAGAGCGAGGTCATCGTGACCACGAAGCATGGCAACATGCCCACCTTCTCGGCGACGCCCGAGGAGCCGGGACAATATCCAGGCATCATTCTCTATATGGACGCACCGGGCATCCGCGAGGAATTGCGTAACATGGCACGGCGCGTCGCGAAGCACGGATATGTTTGCTTGTTGCCGGATATGTATTACCGATTGGGGATGGTGCGTTTCGATATTCCGCGGCGTGACGATGGGATGTCGGGTGTCATGCGTGCTTCGATGAACAGTCTGAGCATTGCAGGTGTGAATGACGATACGGCGGCGATGCTGGCTTGGTTCGATGCGAACGAACGCGTCAAGCCTGGTCCGATCGGTTGCGTCGGGCATTGCATGAGCGGGCGCTATATCACCTCCGCTGCGGCGGCATTTCCACATCGCATGGTCGCGGCGGCCTCGCTTTATGGCGTTGGGATCGTGACAAACATGGATGATTCGCCGCATCTGTCGCTGAACAAGATCAAAGGTGAGCTTTACTATGCTTTCGCCGAGCACGACCAGTCGGTGCCCGACAACGTGATCCCTGACCTGAAGGCTGCGCTGAACAAGACTGACGTCAAGGCGGTGGTGGAGTTGTTCCCCGGCACGCATCACGGCTTCTGTTTTCCGGAGCGCGCGACCTATGACACGCTGGCCGCAGAGACGACGTGGTCCAAGATTTTCGCACTGTGGGACCGGCATCTGAAATAGGGATACCGCGATGGATCACATGATCGCCGACGCGCCGGTTTTCACTGGCGAGCGGTCGTGTGCGGGCTCTCGGCTGAACCGGATGGCATGCCGCTGACGGATGCTTTGAAGCGAGCGGCATTCGTCCGAGTCGAAGATGACTGCATGCGAGGCCAGGGGCGTACCGATGTGGGGTGCAATACAGTGCGGCGGCGCCATAAGGTCATGCCGAAACGATCACCGCTTGGGCCAAAAATGAAGCGGGTGCAGCGCACTTATCATGCGCCAATGATTACGGGTCGTGGCCTGCTGAACTCTTGCGCCTGCGTAGTGCTGCAATCAATTGATATGTCCTAGGTTTCCAGTTGCGTGCATTTGCGTTATATGGCGCGCGCTGGACTGGAGATAGCTTCCAATGAAAACAAATTCTGGGAGAAACGGCAAGAGAGCGGAAGAGAACGGGGGGGCGTTCCGATTGGAGGACTTCCTGCCCTATCGGCTCTCGGTCGCGGCGAATCGGGTGTCGCGGCTGTTCGCGCGTCAATACTCGGAGTCGTACGGTCTGAGTATTCCCGAATGGCGCATGCTGGCAGTCATCGGGAGGTTCGGCACGATCTCACCGAGTGCAGTCGGCGAATGGACTGCAATGGATAAGGTCAAAGTGAGTCGCGCTGCTGCAAGCCTTGTTGCGCGGGGCTTGGTGAAGCAGGCTCAGGATCCGAAGGATGGTCGCGGGCGGTTGTTGCGGCTCACGCGCAAAGGGATGGCGGTACGACAAGGCATGGTGCCTTTGGCGTGTGAGTTGGAGGAACAACTTGCTGAAGGGATGAGCCGGACGGAGTGGGGGAGTTTACTTAAGGCACTCGACAAGCTCGCAACCTTAGCCGAGGGGGTTGATGGCCCGGAGAGCAGTGCTGCCGCCGAGTGAACCCCGGACTGGCCTGTCACAAAAACTTCGCTAGGATTGGGGCGCACAAGCTCATGGGAGGGCGCCCGCATGTCAGGAACACAGAACGGCAGAAGTCCCCGCTCGGTGGCGCTGGTTGGGCCCTATAGCAGCGGCAAATCTACGCTGTTTGAGGCCTTGATGGATGCGGCGGGCACGCCGGTAAAGCGGCCGGCCGACCCGCGCAACCGGGCAGCGACCACCGAGATCAGGGTCGGTCATAGCTCCTATCTTGGCAACTCCTGGACAGTGCTGGACTGCCCGGGCTCGATAGAATTTGCCTATGAAACCTGTTGCGCGCTGGCCATGGCGGATCTGGCCGTGGTGGTTTGCGAGCCGACCCCGGCACGCGCGCTGACGGTCGCTCCACTGCTCAAGCTGCTGGCGGACGAAGGCGTGCCGCACATGCTGTTTGTCAACAAGATCGACACGCTGGAAGGCAGCGTGCGCGATGCGCTGGCGGCGCTGCAGGCGTATTCGCGGTCCCCGCTGGTTTTGCGGCAGGTGCCGATCCTGCATGGTGAGACGGTGAGCGGCTATGTCGATGTGGTAAGCGAGCGCGCCTACCGCTACCGGAAGGGACAGCCATCGGAATTGATCCAGATTCCCTCAGAGATGGCCGACGATGAGGTTGACGCGCTGAACAAGCTGGTGGAAGTGCTGGCGGATCGTGACGATGCACTGCTGGAGAAGGTGTTGGAGGATGTGAAGCCGACCACGGCGGAAATCTACAACGATCTACGCAAGGACCTTGCGAGCGGCGCGGTCGTGGAGGTGCTGCTGGGTTCGGCTGAGAATGCCGGTGGCGTGCGCCGGTTGTGGAAGGCGCTGCGCCACGATACGCCTATGGCCCGCGAGACGGCGGAGCGCAGGAGCGTCGACGCCGATGGGACGCCAATCGCTCAGGTCTTCAAGACCGTGCATGCGGGACACACAGGCAAGCTGTCCTATGCACGCGTCTGGCGCGGCACGATCAAGGATGGCGCGACTTTGGGCGGTACACGTCTGGGTGGGATTTATCGCATGCCGGGCGGCGAATTGGCGAAGATCACCGAGGCGGTCGAGGGCGAAGTCGTTGCGCTGGGGCGGCTTGATGGGGTGCCCACGGGCGCCACTGTTTCACCCAGTGGAACTCCTGAACAGGTGCCGTTCCCTGAACCACCGCAGCCTGTGTATTCGCTGGCGATCTCGACATCCGATCATAAGGACGATGCGAAGCTGAGCGGTGCATTGCAGAAGCAGCGCGAAGCGGATCCGACACTGGCGATGGAGCAGCAGCAGGACACGAGCGAGACTGTGCTGTATGGCCAGGGCGAAATGCATCTGAACTCGACCGTGGACCGATTGGCACGGGACTACGGACTGCGGGTTTCCACGCAGCGGCCGCAAGTGGCTTACAAGGAGACAATCCGGCATGCCGTGCATGAACATGGGCGGCTGAAGAAGCAAAGCGGCGGACATGGACAGTTTGCCGATGTGAAGATCGACATCGCACCGCGGGCGCGTGGGTCGGGATTTGAATTCATCGACAAGATCGTCGGTGGTGCGGTGCCGCGGAACTTCATTCCAGCAGTGGCCGAAGCGGCGGAAGAGTCGGCGAAGAAGGGGCCGTTCGGATTCCCGGTGGTCGATATCTCGGTGACGCTGGTGGATGGCGGATTCCACTCGGTGGACAGCTCCGACATGGCGTTCAAGACCGCGACGAGCGTTGCCATGAGGGAAGGGCTGGCGAAAGCAGACCCAATCCTGCTGGAGCCAGTGGATCATGTGACGATCAGTGTGCCCAACGAGTTCACGGCGCGTGCCCAGCGACTGCTCACAGGGCGGCGAGGGCAAATCCTTGGCTTCTCGGAAAAGGAGGGTTGGCAGGGCTGGGACGACGTAGTGGCGCTGGTGCCAGAAGCCGAGCTGCATGACTTAATCATTGAGCTGCGGTCACAAACACTCGGGCTTGGCACATATCGCCGTAAGTTCGATCATTTGGCCGAATCACGTGGCGAACTGAAGCGTGGGGCGGCTTGATCGGAGGCTGAGTTGGTGAATCTTTTCGACTTGAGCGGGAAGGTGGCCTTGGTCACTGGCGGCAATGGCGGCATCGGGTTGGCGATGGCGCAAGGTATCGCCTCCTGCGGCGCGTCGGTCGCAATCGCCGGGCGCAATGAGGTGAAGTCGGGACCTGCGTTGGCATCGTTGCGTGAGGTTGGCGCGCGCTGTGTCTTCATCACCGGCGATGTGACGAAGAAGGCGGCGTGTCAGAAGCTGGTTGGCGATACGGTGTCGGAATTCGGTCGGCTGGACATCCTGGTGAACAATGCCGGCACGTCGATCCGCAAAATGCCGGATGAGTACACCGAGGACGAGTGGCACCACGTGCTGGACACCAACTTGACCAGCGCGTTCTTTTGCTCGCAGGCGGCCTACGAACCGATGAAGCGCCAGGGCGGCGGCAAGATGATCAACATCGGCTCGATGATGTCGCTGTTCGGTGCGCCGTATGCGACGCCCTATGCGTCGAGCAAAGGCGGCATCGTGCAGATGACACGGGCGTTGGCGACCGCATGGGCCAAGGACAATGTCCAGGTCAATGCTGTGCTGCCTGGATGGATCGACACCGACCTCACGCGCCGCGCGCGAGAGCAGGTGCCGGGGCTGCAACAGCGCGTCGAGGATCGCACACCTGCGGGCCGTTGGGGAAGGCCTCCCGACATGGCGGGCATTGCGGCATTCCTGGCCAGCCCCGCTTCGGACTTCGTCACGGGCGCGGCGATCCCGGTCGATGGCGGATATTCGATCGGGATGTAATCGGATGCACCAGCCAAAGCGCCCGCCTTTGCGGCAGACCTTTGCTGAAGCCCTCGCGCTGCTCAGTCCGACGCCGAACCTGGGTGTCAATACACTGCTGGGGAGCGTGTTGCGCGGTGATGGTCATGCGGTTCTGGTATTGCCGGCTCTGCTGCGAGGCGATGGATATACGGCGCAAGTGCGCGCGTTCCTGACCGCATTGGGATATCCGACCTATGGCTGGAATCTTGGAACCAATGTCGGTCCGAGTAGGCGGCTGCTCGACGGGGCCATCGACCGCCTGCGCGAGCTTTCGGATGCACACGGGCCAGTGAGTCTCGTCGGATTCAGCATGGGAGGGCTGTTTGCTCGATGGCTGAGCAAGCAGGAGCCGCAGCGGGTTCGGCAGGTGATCACGGTGTGCAGCCCGATCCATGCTGCGGCGGAAAGCTTCTGGTTGCCACTGAAACCGTTCCTTGGACTATGGCCCGATGTCGATGTCGCCAGGCTTGCGGAGGAAATCGCGCAACCGCTGTCTGTGCCGCTGACCTGCCTCATCAGTCCGGAAGACGGGATCGTCCACTGGGCCTCGTGCTTTGACCATGATGCGGCGGTGGAAGACGTGATCGAGGTTCCTGTTCCGCATGCGCTGATCGGGCGCAGTCCGAGGGTGATGACAATCATCGCGGCCCGGCTGGCCCGGGCTATGCCCAGTCGAACGAGCGCCCCACGGCCTTGCGCCACGACGTGACGAGCGCACTGCGGCGTTCGTCGGTCATCGCGGGCGTCCAGGTGTGCGTGATACCCCAGTTGCGGACGAGATCGTCCGTATCGTGCCAGTAGCCGACCGCGAGACCCGCGGCGTACGCGGCGCCTAGTGCAGTGGTTTCTATAGTGCGAGGCCGCAGCACGGGCACGTTCAGAATGTCGGCCTGGAATTGCATGAGCAGCGCATTTGCCACCATGCCGCCATCGACACGCAGCGTGTTGATCGGAATGCCGACATCACGCTGCATCGCCTCAATCACATCCAGGGTCTGATACGCGGTAGCTTCCAGTACAGCGCGAGCGATGTGGCCGGCGTTGGCGTATCGGGTCAGCCCAGCGACGATGCCACGTGCGTCGGCGCGCCAGTAGGGCGCATAGAGACCTGAGAATGCCGGCACGAGGTATACATCGCCGTTATCGGCGACCGAGGCAGCGAGCATTTCGATGTCGGGGCTGGACTTGATGAGGCCCAGATTGTCGCGCAGCCACTGTACCAGCGCGCCGGTTACAGCGATCGAACCTTCGAGTGCGTAACAAGGTTTTTGTTCGCCGAGGCGCCAGGCGACTGTCGTGACGAGGCCGCAGGTGGAGGTGATGGGCGCCTCACCGGTGTTCATCAGCAGGAAGCATCCGGTGCCATAAGTGTTCTTGGCCTCACCGGGAGCGAAGCACGCCTGACCCATCAGCGTTTTTGGTGGGTTAACGCGAGGTTTTGCCTGCGTGGCCAGCGTGTCACGCATATCTGCGCATCGCGCGTATCTGCGTATAGTTAGTGTCACTTTTGTGTCCTTGAATCTACCAGGGCGGGAGTCATGATGGGTGAACTGAGCGCCTTCTTTAGAGGTTGTCCCCCTTCGCGCATGTCTCTCTATCACGCTGCCGCTGGACTTCGTAGCAGTCGACTACCTCGCCAAAGCGATCGTGGATATCGCCACCACACGCGCGGCGACTCGTCGCGCATACCACCTGACCAACCCGAGCCCGGAGCCGGCGGACATGTTCGACCGGATGCGAGCGGCGGGCGATGAGATCCACAAGGTGCCCAACTCGAGTTGTGTGAGCGAGCTGGCATTCATTTATGGCTGCGAGTCGGAGGGGTGAGCAATTAACAAGAACAACGAAGGGCTGCCGGACCTGCATTCGGAAGTTCCGAGTGTTTCTATTCCTGTGCACTCTGTCGGGCATCTCGGGGTCAAGCGGATCGTCGCGATCGACGAGTACGACAGTGCGGCAATGGTCGTCATGAACATCTCCGTCGGACTGAAGCCACACCAGCGTGGCGCGCACATGTCGCGGCTGATCGAATGCATCGACCGGCCGGGTCCGCAGCCGACGGTTCTCGACTACACGCACGGGATCTTCGAGCGGCTGCGGAGCCGGGTGCCCGGCGCCGCGTCCTGGTCGGTGGACGCGCGGGCCACCATCGTGCTGCCGCACGACGGCGGGTTCAAACCGATCGAGAAATCTGCCGGGTCGAGGCGGTCGAGGCGGTCGAGGCGGTCGAGGCGGCAGAGCAGACCGAGGTGGTCTGGGGTGCCGCGTTCAAGGTCTGCCTGGCCTGTCCGCAGGCACAGAGCGCGATCGCCTTCGACCGTGACGACATGGACACGATGGTGCCGCCGCAGCCCATCACGGCCTGGCCGATATGCACCAGCTCGGTGGCCCCGGTGCCGAACACGTGCACGCCGAGCAGCGTGCGGTCCTCCGGCGAGACGAGCAGCTTGAGCACCCCGTAGGAGTCGCCGATGATCTGGCCGCGGGCCAGCTCGCGGTAGCGGGACACGCCGACCTCGAACGGCACGCACTCGCGGTGAGCTGGTCCTCGGTCTTCCCGATGAAGCTGATCTCGGGCAGGCTGTAGATCCCGATCGGCTGCAGCAGGTGCGCGGCTGTGCACCGGCTCGCCGCAGGCGTGGTGCGCGGCCAGCCGGCCCTGCTCCATGGACGTGGCGGCCAGGGCGGGAAACCCGATCACGTCGCCGACCGCGTAGATGTGCGGGACCTCGGTGCGGTAGAACTCGTCCACCGCGATCCGGCCGCGCTTGTCCGCGGCCAGCCCGGCCGCCTCCAGGTCGAGTTCGTCGGTCACGCCCTGGCGGCCCGCGGAGTACAGGACCGTCTCCGCCGGGATCCGCTTGCCGCTGGCCAGCGACGTGATCGCGCCGCCGCGATGGGCCTCGACCGAGGTGACGGTCTCGCCGAACCGGAACGTCACGGCGAGGTCGCGCAGGTGGTACTTGAGCGCCTCGACGACCTCGAGGTCGCAGAACTCCAGCATCCGGTCGCGCTGCTCGACGACCGTCACCTTGGTGCCGAGCGCGGCGAACATCGACGCGTACTCGATGCCGATCACGCCCGGCGCCCGCGACCAGCATCGACCGGGGACGCGCTCGCAGGTGCAGGATCCCGTCCGCGTCGATGATCGTCTTCTCGTCGAAGGCGACGCTGTCCGGCCGGGCGGGCTTGGTGCCGGTCGCGATCACGATGTCCTTGGCGGTGACCTGGCGCAGCCGGCTCGCCGTCGTCGACCTCGCACCGTGTTCGGGCCGGTGAACCGGCCGGTGCCGGCAGGATCGCGACCCGGTTGCGGGTCAGCTGGCTGCGCACGACGTCGCTCTCCCGGCCGACCACGTGCTGGGTGCTGGCCGTCAGGTCCGCGATCGTGATCTCGTCCTTGACCCGGTAGCTCTGCCCGTACATCTCGCGCTGGTCCAGGCCGGTCAGGTAGAGCACGGCCTCGCGCAGCGTCTTGGACGGGATCGTGCCGGTGTTCAGGCACACTCCGCCGAGCATGTCGCGGCCGCTCCACCACCGCGACCCGGCGGTCCAGCTTGGCCGCGGCGATCGCGGCCTTCTGCCCGCCCGGTCCGGAACCGATCACTAGCAGGTCAAAGTCGTGCACACCGGCCAGTGACCACCAGTGTGGCGATCTCCGGCCAGGTTTGGAAGCCCGCGCAGGTCACGAGGTGATCGCGGCGGCCACCGGGTATCCGCCCACTGTGATCGCCGGGTACACGTGCCCGGTGGCCGTGTTGACGGGCGTGACCTGGCCCGCATAGGTGTCGACCACGAGGGCGGTCGCGCCGGAGCGCTCGAACGAGATCGCGGTCCGGGTAGTCGTACAGGCCCACCGACAGCGCCGCGCCGGCCGCGTCAGTGCTGGCGCTCACGGGCGTCACCGTGCCGGAGATCATGTTGACCACGTAGGCCGCGGTGCCGGACGGGGAGACCGCCACCGACACCGGCGAGTACCCGATACGGATCGCCGGGCCTGGCCTGGCCGGTGGAGATGGTGATCGGGCTGACCGGTCGGTGTCGCCGTCGACCACGTACGCGGTCTGGCCTCGGGGTGATCGCGATCGCGTTCGGGGCCTGGCCGACCGGGATCGGCGGACCCGCGGTACCGGCCGCCGGTTGCGATCGGCGTGACCGTGTCCGAGCCGTAGTTGGCGACGTACGCGGTCGCGCCGCCCGGCGTGATCGCGATCGCGGACGGGAACGCGCCGGTCCGGATCGGGCGCCCGGCGCGGTTCGTCGCCGTGGCGATCGGGGTGACCGACCGCCCTCCCAGTTCAGCACGTAGACGCGTCGGCGCCGTCCGGGGTGATCGCCAGCGCCTGCGGGTAGGCGCCGACCGGGATCGCCGGGCCAGGCCTTGTTGGTCGCCGTGCTGATCGGCGTGACCGTGTCCGAGCCGGAGTCGGTGACGTACGCGGTCCGGCCGTCCGGCGTGATCGCGATCGCCGGCGGGTCCGCGCCGACCGGGATCGCCTTGCCTGCCTTGCGGGTGACCGTGGTGATCGGGGTCACCGTGCCCGAGCCGGAGTTCACCACGTACGCGGTCCGGCCGTTCGGGGTGACGCGATCGCGGCCGGGTCGGCGCCGACCGCGATCGCGCCGCCGGCCTTGCGGGTTGCCAGGTTGACCGGCGTGACCGAGTTGGAGGCGTAGTTCACCACGAACGCGGTCGGCGCCAGCGGGCCGACGACGCCGCCGCAGCCGGTGCGCGCGGGCGTGAGCCGCGACGCCGTGGCGGCACCGGCCGGCGGCGGCCCTGGCGGTGCGCCGGGCCGTGCTCACCGCAGGCGCCGACGCTGGCGTGGCCGCCGCGGCCGTGGTCCCGGTTGACGCGACGGTGGCACGCGGCGTCGCGTTCCGGCTGAAAACATCGTTGAGCGGCTGGGCGTAGCGGTCGTTGCCGTCAGGGTGCCGAGCCCGAGCGCGCCCTCGATCGTGCGCAGCAGGCTGTAGTGGGTGTAGCGGACCGGCGAGACGTAGCCCTGCCGCACGTCCGCCGATCCGAGCACGATCGTCGCGACCCGCTGGGCCGGGTGCTCGTAGTCGTAGGCGTCCTCGTCGAACGTGATGATCGCGAGCGACCGCTGCCTGCGTCCACGCGGGCGAGCGCATGATCAGGCCGAGCTCGGCCGCGAGGAAGTCGTCGCCGGCCCTGATGCCGCAGCCCTCCATGTCGGAGCAGTCGTCCGGGCTGACCCAGGCGAAGTTCGGCGTGGTCGACGCTCTTCGCAGGTCGGCGGCCAGCGACTCCAGCGGGACCATGTGCGACGCGCAGTAGGCCGGGCCGGTCCCTGACGTCGGCGAAGTACATCATCGGCAGGTCGTCGTCCCAGTAGTACCCGTGCACGGTGTCGTCGCACGGCCCGGCGGCGCTCTGCAGGTAGCCCTTCCACGACTCGTGCGCGCCGTCGATCAGGTCGCTGATGTTGCGCGCGTCGATCGTGTACTGCGGGTTCTCCTCCGCCGGGTCGTCCAGCGGGACCCCGAACGTGCTGCCGCCGGCCAGGGCGAGGTAGTTCCCGTCGCTCGGGTGCTCCTCGGCGTAGAACTGGCCGAGCAGGCTCGCACGGCGGAGCAGGCTGTTCAGGTACGGGGCCTGCCGGGTGTTGCCCACGATCTGGCGGAAGTCCTCGTTCTCGAAATAGAACATGAACACGTGCTGGTAGCGCGGCACCCGGGCGGCGGGCGGGGCGAGAGCAAGCCCGCGGACCGGCGCCGAGACGGAGAAGCGCAGGCCGCCGGCCGTGGCGCGGTCGTACCCGACCTGCGGCGCGTACGGGCCGTTGTAGTTGGTGAGCGAGGTCGCGAGGTCGAGCACGGCGCGCGCCGAGCGGGTCCCGCGCGGCAGCGTGCCGCTCCCCTGCCGCCACGCGAACTCCGGGTGGCTGGCGTCCCCGGCCCCGCCGACCGGGCCGATCCGCCGCTCGCCGAGGGCCTTGCCAGCGGCGGACAGGAAGATCACCTCCAGCGAGGCCTTGCTGACCACGGTCCCGCCGAGCCAGGCCGAGACGTGGTACCTGGTCCCGGGCGGCACGCCGTGCCCGGCGGCGGTCCGCAGCGGCACCTGCTGGGTGAGCACGGCCGTGCCCCCGGCACCGCCGGCGAACAGCCGGGCGGGGTGGCCGGTCGGCTGCGCGCCTGAGGCGCCCGGGAAGCGCTTGGTGCCGTAGCTGACCACCGTCGGCAGCCCCTGGCTGACCTGCCAGCCCGGGATCGTCACGGCGTCCCAGCCGAGCTTTGAGGTGTCCCCGGCGCCCGCGCCGGGGTTGAGCAGCAGGTTGCTGCCTGGCGGCGCCGCCGGGACGGTGGTCGCGGCGACGGTCTCCGGGAAACACCGGCCGCCGCGGCCGCTGGCGTGGCACCGGCCCCGGCGACCGCCAGCAGGCTTGCGCAGATGGCCATCGTGGCCGTGATGCTGGCGGCGCGCCGTTCTATTAGCCGGGCCATCGCGATGCCCTTTCCGTGACGGGCACGCACCGCGATCCTCGCGGGACGCACCGCAGCGACCACCGCTCAGGGACTCCGACCTGCTGTCTGACCGTTCAGTCAGACAATAGCGGTATTGTCCTGGAAACGTCTAGAACGCGGAGGCAGGCAGAATGGCAAAAACTGGCCGTCATTCCCGGGAATGACCGCTAAACAATGCCGGCCGGTCAGCTTGGCCCGGCCGTGGCCGGGGGCTAGCCTGCTCCCCGTCCGCAACCGCCGAGCCGCCGGAGGGAACGCGATGCCGATCAGTCGCCTGAGCGCTGCTACGACGAGATCGAGGCCAGCACCGAGACCCTGGCCGGGCTGGTGGACGGCGCCGACCTGACCAGGCCGGTGCCGACCTGCCCGGAGTGGACGCTGCGGCAGCTGGCCACCCACGTCGGCCGGGCGCACCGCTGGGCGGCGGAGATCGTGGGCACCCGGTCGGCCGAGTTCATCCCGTTCCGCCAGGTGCCCGACGGCCGGTTCCCCGACGATCCGGCGCTGCAGGCGCCGTGGCTGCGGGCCGGGGCGGCGCGGGTCATCGAGGCGGTGCGGGAGGCGGGCAGCGACCCGGTGTGGGCGTTCTCGCGATGCAGCCGGCCAGCTTCTGGGCCCGCCGGATGGCGCACGAGACCGCGGTGCACCGGGCCGACGCCCAGATCGCCACGGGCCGCGAGGCCGAGTTCGAGCCGGACCTGGCCGCGGACGCCATCGACGAGTGGCTCGGCTTCCTGTCCGGCCCGGCGCCCGGGGACCCCGACCCGCGCCTGGACGCCCTGCCCGACGGCGCGGTGCTGCACGTCCACGCGACCGACGACGGCCTGAACGGCGCCGGCGAGTGGCTCGTGCGCCGCGACGGGATCCCGGTGAAGGTGGACCCCGGCCACGGCAAGGGCGACGTGGCGCTGCGCGGCCAGGCCGGGCGGCTGCTGCTCGTGCTGCTGCGGCGGGTGCCAGCCGGATGACCCCAGGTCGCAGGTGCTGGGTGACGCGGCGCTGCTCACCGGCTGGCTCGCGGCCACGCCGTTCTGAGCGCTCGGCTACGAGCCAGCCGACCCGGGCGCTGGCGGCCGGCTCGCCGCCCGGGCGCCGCGGCGAGTCCACCGTCGCTGCGCCCTCTCCAGCAGGCGGCCGACCGCGTCCATGATCTCGGGCAGGCAGCGCGCGCAGGCTCTTGGCGTCGGCGGCCGTGACCTCGTCGGCGGCGAGCCCGGCCCGCTCGAGCAGGCCCTCCAGGTCGGCGAGCTGCTCCCCACGCACGGCACCGGGTCGGCGGTCAGCTCGGGGTCGAACAGCGCGCCGGCCCGGGTCCCAGCCGCGGAAGTCCGGGTGATGGTGCGCCCGGTTCAGGCTGCCCGGCGGCCCGTCCACCGACTCCAGCAGGTCCGCGCGCCAGACCGGCTGGCCGACCTCGATCGGCCGCGCCGAGTAGATGATCCCGCGCAGCTCGCCGCGCTCGAGCAGCCGGACCTCGAGCCGGACGCCGCGCTCGGCGCCTTCCTGGCCGGGCCGCGGGTTCGGGATCAACGAAGTACATGTCGCTGACCAGCACGCCGACCCGGTCGAACCCGAACGCATAGAGCATGGCGCCTCCCGTAGCCTCGCCGTCCGACATCGTCCAGGCGCGGCTGCCTCTGCGCCAGGGCGGGCCGCGGGGCTAGCGCGGGTCGGGCCGGTCGACGTTCCAGTGCTGGGTGACCGAGGCTGAGCCAGCGCGTCCTCGTCCTCGCCGGCCGCAGCATGAACCGGGTGATCATCCGCTGCCCGCCCTCGTGGTCGCCGTAGAGCAGGTCGATGGTCAGCATCTCGCCGGTCCTTGACGGCCTGGCGGCGCACGTCGTAGTCGGGGTCGCCGGATCGCGGAACGCGCCCTGCCAGAAGCCGGTGTCGCCGGGCGGGATGTACAGGTCCCGGGTCTGGTGGGTGAAGTCTGCCGGGTCGGCGCGGTCGTCGCCGCGCATGGTCCCCCGGGTGGAACCGCCAGCCGTGCAGCACGCCAGCCCGCTGCCGGCGTTGCGCAGCGATGCGGCCAGGTAGAGATCGCCGCCGTCCTGATCCTGCGGCGACGCGCCGCCCGCCCCGGATCCGCACGTACTTGCCGCCCCGAAAAACACCTTCTGCTCGCCGTCGTCCAGCCGGGACGGGACGAGCAGCGGGCGCAGCCCGGCCAGCAGGGCCCGCTCGGCGACCCGGGCCGCGCGGTTCGCCGAGCGCACGGCGGCGAACGTGGCCACCGCGAGCACCAGGGTGCCGACGCCGGTGGCCAGCGAGGAGACAGTCGTCCAGTCGGTCACCCCCGAGCCTAGGCGTTATTGCGCCGACCGATGGCATGTACCGGTGCACGTGCGCAGGCACGTACGATGGTGAGTCCGCCCAACATCTCGGTACGGTCAACCGCATGCCGCTAGCATGTACGCGGTGTTATGCGTCGTGATGTCCGTGATATCTTTCTTCAAATGCATATTCGCGTGAGGTCGTATTTGCAGAGCGTGCTGCGCCAGTTCGTGGTCAACCGGCGACGACGGGGCCGAGCCCGGATAAGGTCCTGAAGCTGCCGGGATCGGCGTTCGCCATGTCGGAGCGCGGCCAGGTCCGCCACGCTCCGGCGGCTGTGGCTCGACACCTTCGACTGGCGGCTCTACCGGTCCGGGCTCACCCTGGAGCAGATCAGCCGCCGCGGCACCACCGAACTGGTGCTCACCGGCCGGGACGGCGAGCGCTCGCCGCGATCACCGTGCGCCGCGGACCGCGGCGGGCGCGGGCGGGAACGGGCGGGCCCGGCTGGCCGGGCCTGCTGGCGGCGCTGCCGCTGGGCCGCTGCGGGACCACCTCGCCCGGTCGTCGGCGTGCGCGCGCTGCTGCCGGTGGCCCGGGCGGTCAGCCGGTGCGCGAACACCGGGTGCTGAACGCCGACGACAAGACGGTCGCCCGGATCACCGTGGACCGATGTCGGTCACCTACCCGGCGGCCGGGACCGTGCCGCCGCGGCTGGCGGTGATCCGCGCTGCGCGGCTACCAGGCCGCAGGCGCCAGCGGCTCGCCGACCTGCTGGCCGCGGACGCCGGGGGTCGCCGTCGGCAGCCAGTCGCGGGCTGGAGGCCGCGCTGGCCGCGGCGGGCCAGCGGCCCGGCGACTACACCGGCAAGGTCGACGTCCAGCTGACGCCGCGGCATGCCCGCGGCGGCGGCGCTGGCCGCGGTCCTGACCGCGCTGCTCGACACCATCGAGGCCAACGTGCCCGGCACGGTCCGCGACGTCGACACCGAGTTCCTGCACGACCTGCGGATCGCGGTGCGGCGGACCAGGTCGGCGCTGAAGCTGGCCGGCGACGCGCTGCCCGGCGGCGTGGCCGGGCGGTACCGCGCGGAGTTCAAGTGGCTGGGCGACCTGACCACCCCGACCCGGGATCTGGACGTCTACCTGCTCGGCTTCCCGGAGATGGCCGCCGGCCTGGTCGCCGCCACGGCCGAGGAGCTCGCAGCCGTTCCATGACCACCTGTGCGCGCAGCCGGGCCGCGGCGCAGCGGGAGCTGGCCCGCGGCCTGCGTTCGGCCCGGTTCGCCCGGCTCAGCCGGCAGTGGCGGCAGGACCTGGCCGCCGCGGCGACGCGCGCGCACGCGGCCCAGCGGCGGCGCGGCTGGCCGGCAGCCGGATCGCCCGCGCGCACCGGCGGGTGCTGCGCGACGGCAGCGCGATCACCGCCGCCTCGCCGCCGGAGAGCCTGCACGAGCTGCGCAAGCGCTGCAAGGAGCTGCGTTACCTGCTGGAGCTCTTCGGCTCGCTGCACGATCCCGGAGCAGCACTGGCGGGCGGTCAGGGAGCTGAAGGCGCTGCAGGACTGCCTGGGCGAGTTCCAGGACACCGAGGTGCAGCGCGACGAGATCCGGGCGTTCGCGGAGCAGATGATGGCCGAGCGGGCCGCGCCCGCGGCGACGCTGCTGGCCATGGGCGAGATCGCGGCCGGGCTCGCCGCCCGGCAGCGGCAGGCGCGCAGCGAGTTCGCCGGCAGGTTCCGCGACGTTCGCCAGCCCGGCCGAGCCAGGGCCGGATCGGCACCCTGACCGGGGCGGCAGGCATGAAGATCTTCGCGACCTACAACATCAAGGGCGGCGTCGGCAAGACCGCCACCGCCGTCAACCTCGGCTACCTGGCGGCCCGCGACGGCTACCGGGTGCTGCTGTGGGATCTCGACCCGCAGGGCGCGGCGAGCTTCCTGTTCCGGGTCAAGCCGCGGGTCAAGGGCGGCGGCAAGGCGCTGATCCGGGGCACGCGGCCGATGGACGACGCGATCAAGGCCACCGACTTCGACAACCTGGACCTGCTGCCCGCCGACTTCACCTACCGGAACCTGGACCTGCTGCTCGACGCCGCGAAGAAGCCCGCGCGCCGGCTCGGCAGCCTGCTGGCGCCGCTGAGCGCGAGTACGACGTGGTCATCCTGGACTGCCCGCCGGGCATCTCGCTGCTGTCGGAGAGCGTGCTGCACGCCGCCGACCTGCTGCTCGTGCCGCTGATCCCGACCACGCTGTCGGTCCGCACGCTCGACCAGCTGACCGAGTTCATCGGCGACTTCAACGGCCAGCAGGCCGAGGTGCTGGCGTTCTTCTCGATGATCGACCGGCGCAAGCGGCTGCACAGGGAGATCGCCGAGGAGCTGCCCGACGAGCGCGCCGACTTCGCCGCGACCGCGATCCCGGCGCTGTCGGTGATCGAGCAGATGTCGGTGCAGCGGGCCCCGGTGACCGCGTTCGCGCCGCGCAGCGTCGCCGCCCGGCAGTACGCGGAGCTGTGGCAGGAGGCGCGCGAGCGCAGCGGGCTGCCCGATCCGGCCGACGACGCCTGGTGACCGCACGCCCCGGCGGGCCGAGCCCGGCGGCCCGCCACTCCGGCCGCCGCCCAGCGCAGCGGCAGCTCGTCGATGCCGTAGATCCCCTCCACGCCGCCCAGGCCGGCCGGGCCCGCCGGGGCCAGCCCGGGCATCCGCGGCGCGAGGAACGCCAGCGCCTCCTCGAGCTCGGCGCGGGCCAGGTTGGAGCCCAGGCAGTAGTGCGCGCCCGCGCCGAAGGTCAGCAGCCGCCCGTCGCGTTCGGCCGTGATGTCGAACTCCTCGCCGCCGGTCCTGCTCCCGGTTGGCCCGCTCGGCGCAGATCGCCACGATCGTGCCGGCCGGGAACGTGACGCCGCGGTGCTCCAGTCGGCGGTGCAGATCCGCGCGGTGAACGGCGTGATCGGCTCGGCCCGGAGCACCTCGTCGACCGCCGCGCGCAACCAGGTCCGGCTGCCTGGCCAGCAGCTGCCACTGGCCGGGTGCGCGGCGAACAGCCGCATCGCGTGCGACAGCTGGGCCTGGGTGGTGTCGATGCCGCCGGCGATGACGTTCAGCACCAGGTTGACGCACTCCTCGTGGGACAGCCGGTCGCCGCGGTCCTCGGCGGCCAGCAGCGCGGTGATCAGGTCGTCGCCCGGCTCGGCCCGCCGCTGCTCCAGCAGCTGCCTCGACGTAGTCCTGGAGCTCGACGACCGCGCGCTCGATCTCGGGCACCTGGCTGGCCAGCGCCCTGATGTCGAACTGCCGCTGCACCAGGCTGGACCACTCGTGCAGCCTCGGCGCGTCCGCGGCCGGGGCGCCGAGCACGGCGGCGATGGTCAGCGACGGGTAGGGCTTGGCCAGCGCGGCGACGAAGTCGCAGGACGTCGCCGGCCGACCTGGTCCCACAGCTGGCCGAGGAAGTCGCGCATGGCCGGCCGCCACCGGTCCGCGGCGCGGGGCGTGAAGGCCGGGCCCGACCAGCGCGCGCAGCCGCCGGTGACGGTCGCCCTGCTGGTTGAGGATGTTGGCGTCGATGTGCTCCCGCAGCGGGCCGCCGGTGACGCCGAACAGGTCCGCGATCTCCCGGCCAGGGAACGCGGTCTCCCGGGCGCGGAGGAAGAACTCCCCCGCCTCGCGGTCCAGCACGATGAACGCCAGCGGCGAGCTGGCCAGCCAGCCCTGCCCGCGCACCTCGGCGAGCAGCTGGTGGTAGCGGTCACCGGCGAGCTCGTCCGAGCTCGAGGTCGATGGCCGGCAGGTCGAGATCGGTCACGACAGTCATGGGCTCCTCCGGATCAGTCCAGCTCGCGGATGAAGCCGATCATGGCCTTGCTGACGTCGTCCGGGCGTTCCTGCTGGGTCCAGTGGCCGCAGCCGTCCAGCAGGACCGGCTCGCGAGCTGCGGCGCGCAGTCGCGCAGCCGGGGCAGCATCTTCCGCCCGCCGGAGGCCGATGACCAGGTCGCGGTCCCCCGCGATGAACAGGGCGGGAACGGTGACCGGGGCATGGTGCCAGGGGGCGGTGAGCTCCCAGTTGCGGTCCAGGTTGCGGTACCAGTTGAGCGGCCCGGTGAAGCCGGCGTCCGGCGTACTCGGCGACGAACACGTCGATGTCGTCGCTGGTCAGCCACGCGGGCAGGCCCGACGGCGGGCGGCTCGGCGCACATGTCGAGGAAGCCGCCGCCCGGCGGCACGACCGGCAACGCCGGCGGGCGCGTCGCCCGAGGCGCCGTAGAGCACCCGGGTGAAGGTCTGCCGCGGATCCGGCGAGCTCGGCGTCGGCCACGCCCGGCTGCCTGGAAGTAGAGCATGTAGAAGCCGTCCCCGAGCCTGCGCGCGCATGGCCTCGGTCGGCGGGCCTGCTCCCCGCGGCCGGTAGGAACGCTCAGCCCGATCACGCCGCGGACCCGGTCCGGCCGCAGCAGCGCGGTGTTCCAGGCCACCGGCGCGCCCCAGTCGTGCCCCGCCACCACCGCCCGCTGCTCGCCGAGGGCGTCCATCAGCGCGATGACGTCGCCGGTCAGGTGCAGCATCGTGTACTTCCGGCCTTCGCGGGCCCGCCGGTCCGGCAGTAGCCGCGCTGATCGGGCGCGACCGCGTGATAACCGGCCTCGGCCAGGGCGGTCAGCTGGTGCCGCCACGAGTACCAGCACTCGGGAAACCCGTGCAGCAGCACCACCAGCGGCCCGGAGCCCGCCTCGGCGATGTGCATGCGCAGCCCGCGCGCGTCCACGAAACCGGTGGCTCACCCCGGGCAGATCGTCGTGGCGCATGGTCGGAGAATAACGGCGGCCGGAGCCGCCCGGAAGACCCGCCGTGCCCGGGTTCTGCCCAGCCCAGGAGCCTGCGGTTGCGGAGCGTAACCGGCCTTTATCACGGATTGCGCCTGCACGTGAGGTCAGCACGGTCCATGCTGTATTCAGGGATATCGTCGGCCTAGGGGGATCAGTGGGCCGCAGGCTGCTTCGGCTGGAGATCCCGGTCTTCCCAGAGCGAGGGATGTTCCGTGTCCATGACCCGATCGGTCGACCCGGACGCGCCGAGCGGCCCGGTGCCCCGGCTCGCTGATCAGCACCAACCGGGAGCAGATGATCGTGGCCTGCGCCCAGGAGCACGTCAGCGTGCAGCTCACGATCGAGGAGTGGGAGGACGCGCCGCCCCCGTTCAGTGACGGGTACGAGGACGAGGCGAAGTGCGTGCTGTACCTGCGGGCCGGCTGAGCGTCATCGACACCGGCCGGTCCGACCCCGCGGTGACAGCCTCCGGCTGGCCGGCGGGGTGGGCGACTACGGCGTGCACGTGTATACCCGCAACCGGATCGAGGCCGTCCGGCGTTACGCGGCCCTGTTCAAGATGAACGCCGACCCGCTCGGCGACGAATTCCAGCAGGCGAGGAAGCGGCTGGAGGGGCTGGAACAGTACCTGGTTCAGCTCTGGCGCGAATCATGACCCCTGATCCTGGAGCTCCGGCCGCGTCGGGCGGCGGCGCCTTCCGGTGTGTCGGTGCCGCCGGCTGCGCGGGCTGGCGGTCGACGACGTGCGGCGTGCCGAGCGCCCGTTGACAAAGCTGGTCCGGAACGGCGTCAGCGCGTAGACCGCCAGCGAGACCGCGGCGATCACGATCAGGCCGAGGAAGGGACAGCACGATCCGCGCCCGCCGCGACCGCATCAGCGCGGCCAGGCCCGGCCGCCCGAACGAGGTCAGCCGGGATGCCAGCAGGGGATCGTCATCGGCAAGCTTGCGCTCCATCTCCTCGAGGATGCGCTGCTCGTCCATGGACAGTGCCATGGCCACCTCCGCACCACGTCCGCCCACCGCTGCCGCCGGGCCGCGGCGGGGATCCGCTTCTACTATCCCCCGCTGGAGCTTTTACCCGCGCTTTGCCGGTGCGCCTGTGACACGGAAACTCGTCGGGTTGCCGCGCGGCGCAACACACCATCGGCGAAATGCCGAATAGTTGGGTTAATCGAACAATTATTCTAGACTGACTCCATGCGATGGGATAGCCTGCGCCTCGATGAAGGCCAGCCCGGCGGGTCCCGCAGGATCCGGGCCGGCGCGCCGGCCCTGTTCGCCCGGGGCGCGGTGACCCGCACGTTCGACACCCCGGGCTTCCGCGGCATGACCTTCTACGAGGTCCAGGCCAAGTCCATCGTCAACCGGGTGCCCGCCACCTCCCGCATGGCCTTCACCTGGACAATTAACCCTTATCGTGGCTGTCAGCATTCGTGTGTTTACTGCCTGTCAGGTGACACACCGATCCTGATGGCGGACGGCAGCACCAAACCTCTAGCGGACGTCCGCGTCGGCGACGCAATCTACGGCACCGTCCGTAACGGTTACTACCGGCGCTACGCGATCACAAAGGTCCTAGCGCATTGGTCTACGGTCAAGCCCGCCTATCGGATCACATTGGCCGACGGGACCCAGCTGGTGGCCAGCGGCGACCACCGGTTCCTGACCGAGCGGGGCTGGAAGCACGTGACCGGTGCGGAGCAGGGCCCGCTGCAGCGACCGTTTCTGACCGTCAACAACAAGCTGATGGGGACGGGCAGGTTCGCCGAGCCGCCCAAGGACACCGTCGACTACCGGCGCGGCTACCTCTGTGGCATGGTTCGCGGCGATGGCCTCCTGCGCAGCTACCGCTACGCGCGGGGCGAGGTTCACCGGTTCCGTCTCGCGCTGGTGGATGAGGAAGGCCTGAGCCGGACCCGTTACTGCTTGGGCACCTTCGGCATCGTGACGTCGGAGCGGACCTTGCCGAAGCGCATGGCCAGCGGAAGGCAGTGCGGGCGATCTATGTGTCTTCATATGGCTCCGTCGAAGCGATCAAGCACCTAACTGCTTGGCCCGAGACATTTACGCTGGAATGGCAGAAGGGTTTCCTGGCCGGGATCTTCGACGCCGAAGGCAGCTACAGCCAGGGCGTTTGGCGAATCTCGAACACCGATCTGGAGATCATCGACGCGACCACCCGGGCACTGGCGTTTCTCGGCTTCGACTACGTGCTGGAGCCGTCAGGCCAACCGAAAGGGGTGGTAACCGTACGGCTGCGCGGCGGGCTCCGGGAGGTGCTCCGGTTCTTCCACACCACCGATCCGGCCATCACGAGGAAGCGCTTGATCGACGGTGTTGCGCTCAAGAGTGACGCCGAGATTCAGGTGGCGGAGGTCAAGCCGCTGGGCTTTGAAATGCCCATGTACGACATCGCCACCGGGACGGGCGACTTCATCGCCAACGGGGTGGTCAGCCACAACTGCTTCGCTCGCAACACGCACACCTACCTCGACCTGGACGCCGGGCATGACTTCGACTCCAAGGTCGTGGTCAAGGTCAACGCGCCGGAGTTGCTGCGCAAGGAGCTCGCGTCCGCCAACTGGCAGGGCGAGCACATCGCGATGGGCACCAACGTCGACTGCTATCAGCGCGCCGAGGGCAAGTACCAGCTCATGCGGGGCATCATCACCGCGCTGCGGGACGCGGCCAACCCGTTCTCGATCCTGACCAAGGGCACGCTGATCCTGCGTGACCTGGACCTGCTGACGCAGGCGGCCCAGGTGACCGAGGTCGGGCTGAACGTGTCGGCCGGATTTATCGATAAAGAGCTATGGCGGACCCTGGAGCCGGGCACCCCGAGCCCGGAGCGGCGGCTGGACGCCTGTGAGGCGCTGACCGACGCCGGGCTGCGCTGCGGGGTGCTGATGGGGCCGATCGTGCCGTTCCTGTCCGACTCCCCCGAGCAGCTGGAGGCGGCCGTGCGCCGGATCGCGGACAGCGGCGCGGTCCACGTCACCCCGATCGTGCTGCACCTGCGGCCGGGCGCGCGGGAATGGTTCCTGCGCTGGCTGCGCGACAACCATCCCGGAGCTGGTCCGCCGCTACCGTGACGCTCTACGGCCGCGGCGCCTACGCACCCAAGGCCTACCAGAGCGAGATCGCCGGCCAGGTCCGCGAGCTGGCCAAGCGCTACGGAGTCGGCGCCGCCAGCCCCGCCGAGGGCCGCCGGATCGGGCCGCCCGGCCTCCGGCCCGAGCCGCTCGAGCCACCGGAGCCGGTCCCGGCCGTGCCGCGAGCCGCTGCAGCTGGCCTGCTGTGAGCGGCTCGCTGACCGCGGGCAGGCCCGCCGCCTGCCAGGCTGGAAGCCGCTTCCAGGTCGGTGGCGCGGCGGACGCCGAGCTCCTGCAGGGCCGCCGCGGCGAGGCTGGAGGTGTAGCCCTCCGAGCAGAAGACGATGACTGCAGGTCGTAGCTGGCCTGCGGCAGCCGGGCGCCGACGCCGGGTCGAAGCGCCACTCCAGCACGTTGCGCTCCATGATCAGGGCCCCGGGGATCTCGCCCTCGGCGGCGCGCTGGGCGCCGGGCGGATATCGACCAGCACCGCCCCGGCGTGCCGCGCGCAGCGCCTGCGCGGCGCCAGCCGGTCCAGCCGCGGCCTGGCCTCGGCGAGCACCTGGTCGATAGTCCGGCGGCCGGGGCAGGCGGAGGTCGCTATCGCCGGAGCGTAGTCACCAGTCCTGCTCCGCGCGCTCGGTCCGTAAGCACCAGACCGGACGCGGTCATCTCGTACCGGCGCATCGCGGTCAGCGGCGGCGAGTAGGCGTGGACGGTGACGGCGGGCTCGGCGGAGGCGTTGGCCACGTCGTGCACGTGCCGCGGGCCGAATCGCCGGACGCTGCCGTGCCGCGACCGTCCGCTCCCGGACCTGGACCCGCCGGCGGGACCAGTCCGCTCCTGCAACTCGGCCCTGCGCCACCGCGAATGCCCCGACCGCGTGGCCGTGATCGTGGAAGCCAGTGCGCTGCCCGGGCAGCCAGGACAGCAGCCATACTCGTAGTCGTCGGCCAGCTCCAGGCGCCGGTACCAGCGATCCGGCGTCAAGCGCACCAGTCCGCCCAGCCGTCTCCGCGTCGCCGCCACCGCAGCTCACGAGCTCGCGAGTCAGCCTGGCGGGCGCGCTGACCAGGAACGTATGGTCAGGATCAGTCTGGCTGGCCGGCCACTCGCTGAGACGTCATCCTGGTCGCCCATCGTTTTAGTCGGGATACGCTCAAGCAGCCGTTCCGCCACTGGTCCCGCTGTCATAAACTCAGCTGGCGTGACCGCGGCCGCGGACATCGGCCACGGCAGGCGCGTCGTCCATCGCCCGGTCGGCCCGAGCCGCGGGGAAACCCACGTAAAGTTGTCTGCGGTGGGAGCCCAGCGCGAGAGCCCGAGCGGCCGATACCGACCGGCTGGCCGCCGCACCGTGCCCATCGCCGATCCCGGTGATCTGCTCGCGGGGCTGCCGGACGCGCCGGTGCTGTCCTGGGTGCGCCGGGCCGCGGCCTGGTCGGCTGGGGCGAGGCGGCCCGGGTCACGCTGACCGCGGGCGAGGACCGGTTCACCGCCGGGGAGAAGTGGCTGCGCAACCTGTTCGAGGGCGTCACGTGTGAGGACCAGGTCCAGGTGCCCGGCACCGGGCCGCTCGCGTTCGGCAGCTTCACTTTCGATCCCGCCTCGGACGGCTCGGTTTTGCTCGTGCCGCGCGTGGTCGTGGGCCGGGACGGCGCCGGTACGGCCTGGCTGACCACGATCAGCGATGGCGGCCAGGCGGCGGACCAGGCGCCCTGGCCCGCCGATGTCGCGCCGGCCCCGGAGCAGGACCGGCCGGCGGCCACGCTGCGCTGGCACGACGGCAGCCTGAGCGCGCCCGAGTGGGCGCACGCGGTCGACCTCGCGGTGGACCGGATCACCTCCGGCCCCCATGACCTGGCGGCCCATGATCTGGCCGCACTGCGCAAGGTGGTGCTGGCCCGGGACGTGTTCGCGGCCGGCGCCGGACGGATCGATCCGCGGGTGGTGCTGCGGCGGCTGGCCGCCCGGTACCCGGACTGCTAGACGTTCGCGGTCGCCGACCTGGTCGGCGCGACGCCGGAGCTGCTCATCCGGCGCCAAGGGCGCGAGGTCGCGCGCTCATCCTGGGCGGCACGCGCCCCGCGGCGCCCAGCCCAGCGAGGACGAGGAGCTGGGTGCGGCCCTGCTCGCCTCGGCCAAGAACACCGAGGAACACGGTACGCGGTCGACTCGATCCGGGAGGTGCTCGCCCCGCTGTGCACCGGCTGATATCACGTCCCAGCCGTCGCTGCTGCGGCTGGCCAACCTGCAGCACCCGCCACCTGGGCGACGGGCGGTGGCGCGGCACGCTGGCGGCGGACCAGTCCGTGCTAGTACGCTGGCCCCGACCGCCGCGGCCTGCACCCGACCGGCCGCGGTGTGCGGCACGCCGGCCGCGGTCGCGCATGGAGCTGATCCGCGAGCTGGAGCACATGGAACGGGGCCGGTACGCGGGCCCGGTGGGCTGGGTTGACGCTCAGGGCAACGGCGAGTTGGGCATCGCGCTGCGGTGCGCCGAGCTGGACGGGCTCGCGGGCGCGGCTGTTCGCGGGCTGCGGCATCGTGGCCGGTTCGGACCCGGTGGCCGAGCTGGCCGAGACCCAGGTCAAGTTCCGGCCGATGCAGGACGCGCTGGAGGGCTAGGCCGCCCCGCGCGGCCGCGCTCAGCCCGCCGCGGCCTGGGCGCAGGCGGCGCGGAGCTCGGCCCGCAGCGCCGCGCCGGCCGCGCGCTGCGTCGGCACCTCGATGACCCGCAGCCCGCGGCCCGGCCAGCGCCCGGCCCAGGTCCGCGGGGACGATCCGCCGGTCGTACGGCAGCCGGGCGGCCGGGCCAGGCGGCGATGTCCGCGCCGTGCGGGGTGCCGAAGACCCGCTCGAACGGGCCGGCGAAGGCCGCCTGCTCCAGCGTGGAGAAGATGCCGCCGCCGTCGTTGTTGACCACGACCAGGCACAGGTCGGGCCGCGGCTCGTCCGGCCCGAGCAGCAGGCCCGGCAGGTCGTGCAGGAACGCGAGGTCACCGAGCAGGGCCACGGCCGGGCCGCCGCCGGCGGCCTGGTGCGCCAGCGCCGCCCCGATGCGCCGAGGAGACCAGGCCGTCGACGCCGCTGGCGCCGCGGCTGGCCAGCACCCGGAGCCCGGTCCGCGGCGCCATGTGCAGGTCCAGGTCGCGGACGGGCAGGCTGGACGCGGCCCACAGCAGCGCGCCGTCCGGCAGCGCGGCCGCCAGGTCGCGGGCCAGCCTCGGCTCGGCTGAGCGCCGCGCTCGGCGTCCAGGATCGCGTCGGCCGCGCCGCGCGCGGCGGCGTCGGCGCGCTGCCACGACCCGAGCCACGCCGGCGAGGCACCCGGGCCCGGCGGCGGCCCGGAGAGCCGCAGCGCCGCGGCGACGTCAGGTGGCGGTCCGGGCCGGGTCGGCCCAGCGGCCGGGCCCCTGCGCGAGCACCACGTGCCGGGGCGGCGGCCGCCCCGGGCTTCCGCGCAGGAACGCCAGCTGGCCCCGGGACAGCCCGGGCCGGCCGGCCGAGACGATGACCTCGGGCCGGTGCTCCGCCACGAACCCCGGCGCGCCCGAGCAGGTAGCCGTAGGCCGACAGCGCGTTCGGGCCGCGCCGGGCGTTCGGAGGACGGCTCGGCGAGCACCGGCCACCCCGCGGCCTCGGCCAGCTCGAGCAGCGGCGCGGGGTCGTAGTCCCCGTCCCCGCAGACCACCGCCCCCCGCTCGGCCCACTCCAGCCGCAGCGGCTCGCCGCCGTCCGCGGCCTGGCCGGGGGGCCGCTGCGGCCCGGCGCCCACAGCTGGTCCACGGGGCCCCGCCCGGCCGGCCGTCGAGCGGCTCCGGCCAGTCGGCGCCGGCCCCGTCGGCGTCGGGCACCAGCGGGTCCCGGAACGGGAGGTTGACGTGCACCGGGCCCGGGGAAGCCGCCCGCCTCGCCGGACGCCGTGCGCCCAGGCCCGGCAGGCCAGCGACCGCCAGTAGCCGACCATCCCGGGCCGCGCCTCGGGCACCCCGGCCTCGCAGAACCAGCGCACCGCGGCGCCGTACAGCTTCAGCTGGTCGATGGCCTGGTTGGCGCCGGTGCCGCGCAGCTCGGGCGGCCGGTCGGCGGTGAGCACGAGCAGCGGCACCCCGGCCTCGTCCGCCTCGATCACGGCGGCGTGGAAGTGGGCGGCGGCCGTGCCCGAGGTGCAGACCAGCCGCGACCGGGCGGCGGCTCGCCTTGGCCAGGCCCAGCGCCAGGAACGCGGCGGAGCGCTCGTCGATCCGCACGTGCAGCCGGAGGCGCCGCGTCCGCGGCCCGGGCGTGAAGAGCGCCAGCGTCAGCGGGGCGCTGCGCGAGCCCGGCGCCAGGACCGCCTCGCGCAGCCCGCACCGGACCAGCTCGTCGACGAAGACCGTGCCGAACGCGGTGGACGGGTTCATGACCTGGGCCAGGCCTGCCCGGGGCCGAGGAACTCGGCGGCCGCCACGCATCCGGGCGACCCACGGAGCCGGGTCGGCTTCCCAGGCCGACAGCCGCCCGGGGTCGGGAACGCAGGCCCCGGACCGGCAGCGTGCCGTCCTCGGCGGCCAGCGGCTCGGCGGTCACGTCCCCGGTCAGCAGGCTCATCGTGGCCAGCCCGCAGTCGTAGGGCAGCCCGGGCAGCGCGGCGGCCAGCGCCACCCCGGCCGCGAGCCCCACCGAGGACTCCACCGCGCTGGACACGACCACGGGCAGGCCGCACTCCGCGGCGACCCGCAGCGCGGCGCGCACGCCGCCCAGCGGCTGGACCTTGAGCACCACGATGTCGGCGGCCCCGGCCGCGCGGACCGCGAGCGGGTCCTCGGCCCGGCGGATCGACTCGTCCGCGGCCAGCGGCACGTCCACCCGGCGGCGCAGCTCGGCCAGCTCGGCCAGGGTGGCGCAGGGCTGCTCGGCGTACTCCAGGCCGAACCGGTCCAGGGCCCGCAGCATCCGCGCCGCGTGCGTCCACGCTCCAGGCGCCGTTGGCGTCCACCCGGACCCGGCCCGCCGGGCCGATCGCGTCGCGCACGGCTTCGACCCGGGCGATGTCGTCGGCGTCGGCCTGGCCCGCCTCGGCCACCTTCACCTTCGCGGTCCGGCAGCCCGAGCCGGCGACGATCTGGCGCGCCCGGTCCGGGCTCACGGCGGGCACGGTCACGTTCACCGCCACGCGGTCCCGGACCGGCTCCGGCCAGCCGGCGCAGGCGGCCTCCAGCGCGCAGGCCAGCCAGCGGGCGCACTCGCGCGGGCCGTACTCGGCGAACGGCGAGAACTCCCCCACCCCGCCGGGCCCTCGATCAGCGCGCCTTCCCGGACGGTGATGCCGCGGAACCGGGTGCGCATCGGGATCGCGAACGCGCGGACGGTCGGGAGCAGGGCCGCGAGCAGGCCGGCCGGCCGGTCACGCGGCGCCATCGCGAAGCCGGCCCGCTGCCGTCAGTCGACCACCCCGCCTCCCCTTTGGCGGCCCGCCCGCGCCTGATCTGCCCGGATTAACCTTACGACCGTGACCACCCGCGCGCTGCACGCGGTTCTGCTGCCCCCCGCCGACGCCGGCCGGCCGGATGCTCGGGGCGCTCGCGGCGGCCCTGGACGGGACCGGGCCGGCCATCCTGCCGCTGGATCCGGCCCTGCCGCGGGCCGGCTGGCCGCCCTGCTCGACGCCTTCGCCCCGTCGGTCGTCGAAACGGCGCAAGGGCCAGAACGCTACCCGCGCGCCCGCCCCGGCCGCACGCCGGCGCCGGGCGTCGCGCCGGACACGGCCCTGGTCGTCGCCACCTCCGGCTCCACCGGGCCGCCCAAGGGCACGGAGCTCACCGCGGCCGCGCTGCTGGCCTCGGCCCGGGCCTCGCTGCGGCGCGTGGGCGCCGGGCCCGGGCGAGCGGTGGCTGTGCTGCCTGCCGGTCTTCCACATCGCGGGGATCCAGGTGCTGGTGCGGTCGCTGCTCGCGGGCGCCGACCCGGTGATCACCGGCCGGCTGGAGCCCGGCGCGCTGGCCGCCAGCGGCTGCGCGCATGTCTCGGTGGTTCCGGCCCAGCTGCGGCGGATGCTGGACGCCGGCGACGACCTGACGGCCGCGAAGACCATCCTGCTCGGCGGGGCCGCGGCGCCCGCGGGGCTGGTGGACGCCGCGCGGGCGGCGGGCGGCCGGGTCGTCACCACCTACGGAATGAGCGAAACCAGCGGCGGATGCGTGTATAACGGTATGCCGCTTGATGACGTGTCGGTGGACATCGGGCCCGGCGGGAGGATCAGGATCGCGGGGCCGGTGCTGTTCTCCGGCTACCGGCTGCGCCCGGACCTGACCGCCGCGGGCCCGCGACGGCCGCTGGTTCGTCACCTCCGACATCGGCTCGATCGGCCCGTCCGGCGAGCTGCTGGTCCGCGGCCGGGCGGACGACGTGATCAACACCGGCGGCGAGAAGGTGGTCGCGGCGGAGGTCGAGGCGGCGCTGGCGACCTGCGCCGGGGTGCGGGAGGCCGCCGTGGTGGGACGGCCGGACCCGGAGTGGGGCGAGCTGGTCACGGCGGTGGTGGTCCCGGTCGATCCGGCGGCACCGCCGCGATTGGCCGACATCCGGGCGCACGTGCGGGGTAAGCTGCCGGTCTACGCGGCTCCGGCCGCCCTGCTGCTCGTGCCGGACCTGCCCTTGCTACCGTCGGGTAAGCCCGACCGGGAGGCGCTGCGGGCTCGTGCGGCCGAGGCCAGGGGCGCGGATCCGCCGGGCGGCCGG
>CAVTEC010000107.1:0-42082 GCA_963733475.1 uncultured Alphaproteobacteria bacterium
TGTGCGACGCGCTGATGGACTCCATCCCGGTCGTGTGCCTGACCGGCCAGGTGCCCACCCACCTGATCGGCAACGACGCGTTCCAGGAGGCCGACACCACCGGCATCACCCGCCCGGCCACCAAGCACAACTACCTGGTGAAGCGGCCGGAAGACCTGGCGCGCGTGGTGCACGAGGCGTTCTACGTCGCGCGCTCGGGCCGCCCCGGCCCGGTGGTGATCGACCTGCCGAAGGACATCGTGATCGGCAAGGCGCCCTATGCGCCGGCGGCCACGGGCCATCCCAGCTATCGCCCGCAGACCGAGCCCGACCCGGCAGATCGCCAAGGCGGTCGCGCTGCTGAAGCAGGCGCAAGCGGCCGATGATCTATGCCGGCGGCGGCGTGATCAACGCCGGCCCGGCCGCCGTCCGCGGCGCTGACGCAGTTCGCCCGCATGACCGGCTTCCCGGTCACCAACACACTGATGGGGCTCGGTGCCTATCCCGGCCAGCGATCCGCAGTTCCTCGGCATGCTGGGCATGCACGGCACCTACGAGGCCAACCTGGCCATGCATGGCTGCGACGTGCTGCTGGCCATCGGCGCGCGGTTCGACGATCGCGTGACCGGCCGGCTGAACGCGTTCTGCCCGGGGTCGAAGAAGATCCACGCCGACATCGACCCGTCCATCGATCAACAAGAACGTGCCGGTGGATGTGCCGATCGTCGGCGATGCCGGCCGCGTGCTGGACGCGCTGATCGCCGCGTGGAACGCGACGCCGACAAGCCCGACACGCAGGCGCTCGCGGCATGGTGGCGGCAGATCGACTCCTGGCGCGCCAAGGAGAGCCTGAAGTTCACCCAGGACATGACGCCGGGCGCGGTCATCAAGCCGCAATACGCGATCCAGCGGCTGTATGAACTGACCCGCGCGGTGCGGCAAGGACATCTTCATCACCACCGAGGTCGGCCAGCACCAGATGTGGGCCGCGCAGCACTTCCGTTTCGAGCAGCCGAACCATTGGATGACCAGCGGCGGTCTGGGCACGATGGGCTACGGCCTGCCCGCCGCGATGGGCGTGCAGATCGCGCATCCCGACGCGCTGGTCATCGACATCGCCGGTGAGGCAAGCGTGCTGATGAACATCCAGGAGATGGGCACGCTGGCGCAGTATCGGCTGCCGGTGAAGGTATTCATCCTCAACAACCAATACATGGGGATGGTTCGCCAGTGGCAGGAACTGCTGCACGGCGGCCGCTATTCCGAAAGCTACTCCGCCGCGCTGCCGGATTTCGTCAAGCTGGCCGACAGCTTCCATGCGGTTGGCCTGCGCGCCGAACGCGTCGATCAGCTGGACGACGTGATCCGCGAGATGTTGGCGAGCGACCGCGCGGTGATCGCCGACATCGCGGTGGATCCGAAGGAGAACTGCTTCCCGATGATCCCCTCGGGCGCGGCGCACAACGAGATGATCCTCGGCGCCGAGCACGAGAGCGAGGCCGCCGGGATCACCGACGAAGGGTCTGGTGCTGGTCTGAGCTCGTGCGTCATGGCCGGGCCTGACCCGGCCATCCACTCGCTGGCTGTGGTGTGCGGAAGGCCGTCACGAGGCCGGCCATGACGGTAAGGAAAAATGCCCGATACGACCTTACGCAGCGCGACGATCTCCGTCCTGGTGGAAAACGAACCCGGCATCCTCGCGCGCGTCGTCGGCCTGTTCTCCGGCCGCGGCTACAACATCGACAGCCTCACCGTCGCGCCGGTGGAAAGCGGCGGCGGCCGCTCCCGCATCAACATCGTCACCTCCGGAACCGAAATGGTGATCGAGCAGATCAAGGCCCAGCTCGACCGTCTGGTCCCGGTGCATCGCGTGGCCGACCTGGCGTCGCGAAGGCCCGCACATCGCGCGCGAAATGGCGCTGATCAAGGTCGTCGGCATGCGGCGAGAAGCGCGTCGAGGCGCTCCGCATCGCCGACGCCTTCCGCGCCCGCGTGATGGATGCCACCCACGAAAGCTTCGTGTTCGAGCTGACCGGCGCCACCGACAAGCTCGACGCTTTCATCGACCTGATGCGCCATCTCGGCCTGGCCGAGGTCTCCCGCACCGGCGTCGTCGCCGATAGCGCGCGGCGTGCGGACAATCTAGGGTTCGCTCCAGTAATCATCGCGGAGCAAGCAACATGTCAGGCCTGACCACCGCCTCCACCATTCCGCCACGACCACCCGAGACGCCGGGCCGCTACTTGATCGTGCAGCCATCCGGTGCTGGCTTGACGATGATGGTGGATACTGCCACCGGACGCAGTTGGTTCCGCATCGCCGCCGGCACCGATCACTACGCCTGGCGTCCCATGCAATTCGAACCCAAGACCGCCGAAACTCCCAGATAGCAACAGCGAGGAAGAAATGCGCGTTTACTACGACCGCGACGCCGACGTGAACCTGATCAAGGGCAAGCGTGTCGCCATCATCGGCTACGGCAGCCAGGGCCACGCCCACGCCAACAACCTGAAGGACAGCGGCGCGAAGGAGATCGCCGTCGGTCTGCGGCCGAACTCCGCCGGCGTGGCGAAGGCCGAAACCGCCGGCCTGAAGGTGATGGACCCAGCCGACTGCGCAAAATGGGCCGACGTGGTGATGGTGCTGACGCCCGATGAAGGGCAGGGCGATCTGTATCGCGAGAAGCTCGGCCCGAACATGAAGAGCGGCGCCGCGCTAGCGTTCGCGCATGGACTGAACGTGCATTTCAACCTGCTCGATCCGCGCCCGGACATCGACGTGTTCATGATCGCGCCGAAAGGTCCCGGCCACACCGTGCGCAGCGAATATCAGCGCGGCGGCGGCGTGCCGTGCCTCGTCGCGGTGGCGCAGAACCCGTCCGGCAATGCGATGGAAGTGGCGCTGTCCTATGCATCCGCCATCGGCGGTGGCCGCGCCGGCATCATCGAGACCACCTTCAAGGAAGAATGCGAAACCGACCTGTTCGGCGAGCAGTCCGTACTGTGCGGCGGCCTGGTTGAGCTGATGAAGGCCGGCTACGAGACGCTGGTGGAAGCCGGTTACGCCCCAGAAATGGCCTATTTCGAATGCGTCCACGAGGTGAAGCTGATCGTCGATCTGGTCTATGAGGGCGGCATCGCCAACATGAACTACTCGGTCAGCAACACCGCCGAATACGGCGAGTACGTGTCCGGTCCGCGCATCGTCAACGACGCGACCAAGGCGGAGATGAAGCGCGTGCTGGACGATATCCAGAGCGGCAAGTTCGCGCGCGACTGGATGCTGGAGAACAAGGTGAACCAGACCAGCTTCAAGGCCATGCGCCGCCGTCTCGCCGAACATCCGATCGAGCAGGTCGGCGAGAAGCTGCGCGCCATGATGCCGTGGATCGCCAAGAACGCCCTGGTGGATCGCTCGCGCAATTGATGCTTCGCTTGCCGGGACGCAGAGTTCACAGATACTTCTCTGTGCCTCTGCGTCCTCGCGGTGAATCTTCGTTGCAATGATCACAGCCTACGCCAATCAGGATGGATCGGTTCGCCGGATCACGGCACCGCTGCGCGACGCAATGTGGATCGATCTGCTGGAAGCGACCCCTGAGGAAACCGCTCAGGTCGCGGCTGAAACCGGCACTCGCCATTCCGACCGAGCAGGCCATCAGCGAGATCGAGAGCTCCAGCCGGCTCGCCACGCGCCACGGTGTGCATATATCTCTCGATGCCTCTGGTCAGCCGCCCGGAGACCGAGCCGCGGTCCGTCTCCATCGGCTTCGTGCTGACGCCGGAGCGGCTGATCACGGTCCGCTTCGCGCCGAGCCGGGTGTTCGACAACTTCATGGCCGCCTTGAGCGAAGGTGACGCCGGCGCATCCTGCAGCGCCCACATCCTGATTGGCATCCTGGAGGCCATCGTCGATCGGCAGGCAGACGCACTCGAACTCGTGCGCAACGATCTAGAGACAATTTCGCATAACATCTTCTCGCAGGACATGGCTGCCGCCTCCGGACGCAAGCGCGAGGACGCGACTGCTGCGTGCAACCCTCATCACGCTGGGACGCATCGGCGATCTCGTCTCCCACATCCGCGAAAGCCAGGTCGGCGCCAGCCGCATCGTGCCTTACCTGGAGACCACCGCCGAATCCTGGTTGCCACACGAGCTCGTGCCGCGATTGCACACCCTGCGCCGCGACATCGCCTCGCTCAACGACTTCGACACGCATCTGAACGACAAGCTGCAATTCCTGCTGGACGCGACGCTCGGTTTCATCAACATCGCGCAGAACAACGTGATGAAGGTGCTGACCGTGGTGTCGGTCGTCGGCATTCCGCCGGTGTTGATTGCCGGCATCTATGGCATGAACTTCAAGAACATGCCCGAATCGACTGGTCGTTGGGCTATGCCTACGGCATGGCGTTGATCGTGCTGACCACCCTGATTCCCGCTAGGCATCTTCAAATGGCGCAACTGGATCTGACCGCCCGTATCGAGGTCCGCGAAGCCGACATCACCAAACTGACCGTGGATGCAATCGTCAATGCAGCCAACCAGTCGCTCCTAGGTGGTGGCGGGGTCGATGGCGCCATCCATCGTGCTGCCGGCCCGGAACTGCTGGAGGAATGCCGCACGCTCGGCGGCTGCCCGACCGGCCAGGCGAAGATCACCAAGGCCTATCGCCTGCCCGCGAAGTTCGTGATCCACGCCGTCGGCCCGCGTTACCGCGATGGCCGACACGGCGAACCCGACCTTCTGGCAAGTTGCTACACGGAAAGCCTGAAATTGGCCGTGGCCAATGGCGTTCGAACCATCGCGTTCCCTGCGATCAGTTGCGGCATCTACGGCTATCCAATTCCCGATGCCGCGCGGATCGCCGTGACGACAGTTGCAGAGTTCCTGGTCAGCAATCGGTCGATCGAGCAAGTGATCCTGGCCTGCTTCGGCCCCGACGTGCTGGCATGCTACCAAGCGGCCTTGCAACCGAATCCCCTCGCCCGCGAAGCGGGAGAGGGTTGGGTGAGGGTGCCGCCCCACGCCTAATAAATCGTCGCCTTCAGCCTCTCCGGGTACGCCGCGTCCCACTCCGACCCACCCAGCGTCCCGCGTGTAATATCCGCCAGTATCGTCCCCGAACTCGGCAAGCTCTTCCGCTCCACATGCTTCGCGGGATTCCACAAATCCGACCGCACCAGCGCCTTCGGGCACTGAAAGTACACCCGCTCCACATGCACCACGATCACCGACCGAGGCAGCTTCCCCTGCGCAGGGAACCGCTCCAGCAACGCCGGCTCCACCGAAATCTCCGCCCGTCCATTCACCCTCAGCGTTTCCCCCACCCCCGGGATCATGAACAGCAGCGCGATCCGAGAATCGTCGATCAGATTGTTCAAGCTATCGCAGCGGTTATTCCCCCGCCGATCCGGAATCAGCAGCGTCCGCTCATCCTCCACCACGACGAAACCCGCCGGATCGCCGCGTGGCGATACGTCCAGCCCGTCCGGCCCGCTCGTCGCCATCACCACGAATGGCGACGCGTCGATCATCGCGCGATAATGCGGATGAACGTAGTCGATTTCCTTGGCGATCGCCGGTTCCGACGGTTCACCATAGAGTTCGCGCAACGCCGAAGCGTCCGTCAGCAGGGATCCATCCATTGTCGCCTCAGAACCTGATTCCTGTCGCTATCGTCACCGGCTTTCTCGGCAGTGGCAAGACCACGCTGATCGGGCGCGTCCTGCGCGATCCCGCCTTCGCCCGCACCGCCGTCATCGTCAACGAATTCGGCGAGATCGGCCTCGACCACGAGCTGATCGCCGGCAGCGACGAAACCCTGCTGGCCCTGACCACCGGTTGCCTGTGCTGCGCGGTGCGCAGCGACCTTATCGCCACGCTCCTCGACCTGCGGCAGCGCAGCGATGCGTATGACCGAGTGCTGATCGAGACCTCCGGCCTGGCCGATCCCGCCCCGATCCTGCACGCGCTAATGACCGATCGCGACATCGCGCAGCACCACACGCTGGGCAGCGTCACCACAGTCGTCGATACGCTGCACGCCGAAGCAACACTCGGCCGCCATCCGGAGGCAATCCGGCAGGTCGCGCTCGCCGATACCATCCTGTTGAGCAAGACCGACGTCGCCGAACCGTCCGCGGTGCTGCGGGCACGCCTCGCCGCGCTCAACCCCGAGGCGTCGTTGCACGAAACGCGCGATGTCGTACCCGGTACGCTTTTCGCCGGCACCACCCCCAAGCCCGATCTTCCCGCTTACGCGCGCCATTCGGACGGCATCGAAACCTTCGTTCTGCAACGCGATCGTCCCGTTCCCGCGCTCGCCCTGACCCTGCTGCTGGAAGCCCTCGCCGAACACTGCGGCTCCCGCCTGCTGCGCATGAAAGGCCTGGTCAACATCGAGGAAATGCCAGGTCAACCCGCCGTCATCCATGGCGTGCAGCACGTATTCGCGGCGCCAGAATTCCTTGATCGCTGGCCGTCCGCCGATCACACCACACGCATGGTGTTCATCGCCCAGGGTGTGCCGCGCTTCTTCCCGGCCCGTCTGCTGGAAGCGATCGAACAGGAAGTGCGCGACGAGATCCGGCTACATTCTCTCCGTCCCCTCGCAGGAGGGCATTGGGGGGAGAAGGGTCGTCAGTAGGCGTTGATGCACATCGCGGTGATCGCAGGGCGCGCCCTCGTGCCTCTCCAGGCCGTATGCCGAATCGGCGATGAAAGGCGCGACTGAAAGCGCTCTCTGATGCGTAGCCGATATCACCTGCGATTGCGGCAACAGATTGGGTCGTGCCGGACAGCTTTCGCCGGGCAAGGTCGAGCCGCAGCTCAGTAAGAAATGCAACCGGTGACCGTTGGGTAGTTTCTCTGAACATCCGCACGAGGCTGGCGCGCGAGGCATTCGCGCAAGTCGCAAGCTCATCAAGCGTCCAGTTTCTCGCAGGATCATCGACCATCACCGCGACCGCGCGTCCAAGCTGCCGGTGCGCGAGCAGCGCAAGCAGTCCGCACTCTGGCCCCTCGCGGCTAAGGTGGATACGCACGACCATGACAAACAAGGCGCTCGCAAGATCGGTCACAATCGCCTCGGTGCCGGCATGCGGACTTTCAAGCTCCTCCCGAATCCATGACATCAGCGTGCGCAGGCGCGATGCGTTCGCACTGTCGTCGGCCGCCGACACCACAATGGCATCAGGAAGAGCAGCCAGCACCAGATTATCGTGCGCCGATACGAAACGCAGCCTGCCGCAGATGAACCTCGTCTCGGGATCGAGATCGGTATTCGACGTGAGCTTGATCGAACCGAAAGGACGCGAGTGGATATCGAATGGCCCGCGCGCATTGGCCGGCGTGCTGGGTCCACGTACGATGTGTGCCGTACCGTGAGGCAGCACAAGCGCATCGCCTGAAGAAAGCGGGATCGTACGTCCGAGGTCACCCAAATCAACAACACAGGCGCCCTGAGTGACCAAGTGAAACGGCGCCCGCCGGTTTTGCTCGGCTGCATGATCGACAGCCCATTGCGCGCCGAATTGGCACAAATGCTGAAGCTCGGGCTGGACGCGCAGCAGCGGTGCCAAACCGCTTAGCACATCGGCTTGCCGCTGCGTCGTCACGAAGCTGGCCACAACTTTGATCCGCTCGGCCATTCGGCTGAGCCGCTCAGGCATGCGGCCATCGCCCTGTGATCCCATGTATCCTGCACCGCCTGTTTCACGAGGGGCACACCATGAACACGACCATTTCTCGCCGTGGCTTTCTCAGCGCTGCTCTGGCCACCGGCGTTTTGCCGTCCGTGGCGCGCGCGGCATCGCCTGAACCCAATCGGCTTGTCGCCGGCACGCGCATCCTCGACGTGAATGGTCGGCCGGCCCGGGTCTTCGGACTCGCCGGGCCGGACGGAACGCCAGGCATCCGTCTGGCTCCTGGCGAGCGATTCCAGGTCGAGCTTGCCAATCAAGCTGGCGTCCCCACCCTCGTTCACTGGCACGGACAGCTTCCGCCTTGGATGCAGGATGGCTTCCCTTGGCCAGAAATTCCGTTGATCGAGCCCGGCGCGGTTCAGGCCTACGACTACGCGCCAATCGCGGGCACATATTGGATGCACTCGCATCACGCGCTGCAGGAACAGCGGTTGATGACCGCGCCGCTCATCATCCATGACGCCGCGGAGCTTCGCGAGGACCGGCAAGAAATTATCCTCATGCTGCACGACTTCACATTCCGCATGCCAGATGAAGTGCTCGCCACGCTCATCGGCTCCAGTTCCGCCGACGCAGAGCGGAGTGATAGCAAGAGTGGTAGCAGCATGCCGTCGATGCCCGGTGCAGGTATGATGGCAAACATGGCGATGGCGCCGAACTCCATGCCGACACAGCCTCACATTCAGATGGACCTGAATGACGTCCGCTATGATGCGTTTCTCGCCAATGATCGCACTCTGGCCGACCCGGACATCGTCCGTATTGAACGGAACGGCCGAATTCGGCTTCGCATCATCAATGGCGCATCATCCAGCCAATTCTGGATCGACTTCGGCGAACTCGTCGGCCACGTCGTCGCCACCGACGGCCATGCGGTAAAGCCGGTGGCGGGCAGCCGTTTCCCGTTGGCGATGGCTCAACGCCTCGACATCCTAATCGATCTGCCTGGCCCTGGCGCATTCCCGATCCTGGCCCGATTGGAAGGTGCGAGTCAGCAAACCGGCATCATTCTCGCCACGCGAGGTACCAACGTTCCGCGCATTGCCGACAGCGCGGCATCAACACCACCGATCGACAATTCCCTGGAGGCTCGCCTCGCCGCGGTCGCTCCGTTGTCAGCGCGTCCAGCCGATGTTGTTCAGACTGTTGTTCTGGCCGGTTCGATGAAACCCTATGCCTGGTCCATGAACGGCGAATACTGGCCCCACACAACGCCGCTGATGCTTCGCAAAGGTCAGCGCGTCGAAATCGAGCTGGTCAACCACTCGATGATGGCCCATCCGATCCATTTGCATGGCCACGCCTTCCAGGTCATTGCCATCGACGGGCAGCCGATCCAGGGCGCCATCCGCGATACCGTGCTGGTCAGGCCGATGATGGGCCGTGTCCGCATCGCGTTCGACGCCGATAATCCCGGACGCTGGGCGTTCCACTGCCATAACCTCTACCACATGATGACCGGCATGATGATGGAGGTCAGGTATGAAGGCATCGCCGCCTGACCACGCGCTCGCTCGGCCCACGGCGTTGGGTTGCATCTGGATGGCGGTTCTCCTCGGCGCTCTCGCCTGGCTGAACCTTCAGCGCGGCGAGATATTCCTCGTCCCACCCTTTGCAGCGACAACATCGGTCCTGCTGTTTCTGCCCGAAGTCCCGATTGCTCGACCGTTCGCCGTTGTTGTCGGCTCAACGTTCGGCACCGCGATCGGCACCGTGCTCAGTTTGCTTCTGGGCTTTGGCCCAGCCGTCGCGGTGCTCGCAGCCCTGCTCGCGGTGATCGCACTGCCGTTGCTGTGCGCCTTTCATCCACCGGGCGTTGCCCTGGCCATGTACGCTCCGTTGTTGCACCCAACCTTGTGGTTCTCCATTCAGGTCGTGCTGCCTTTCACGTTGCTCCTGGTGATTTCTGCTGCAGCAATAAGCCGGCTCCGAATGCGTGTGCTTGGCACACGATCGCGAAGCTGCGCTAGACTGTTCGCGAAAGCCTGGAGGAAACAGATCAATGCATCGACGCAGCCTCTTGCTGGGGGCAGCGGCCGCCGCGCTTGCGCGCCCGGCGATCGGTAACACCACCAGCACCTTGAAATTCGTGCCCCAAGCCGCTCTGTCCAGCATCGATCCGGTGTGGACCAGCGCCATGACCGTGCGCAATTTCGGCATGATGGTGTTCGAGACTCTCGTATGGCCGCGACGCCGACATGAACCCAAAGCCGCAGATGCTCGCCGGTGAAGTGATCGACGACGACGGCAAGCGCCGCACCATGACGCTGCGCGACGGCCTACGCTTTCACGACGGCGAAAAAGTGCTCGCGCGTGACTGCGTCGCCTCCCTGCACCGTTGGATGAAGCGCGATCCCGTCGGCGCCACGATCGAGGCCCGCGTCGACGCATTGGAAGCCCCAGACGACAAAACCATCGTCTGGCGCTTAAGCAAACCATTCCCGCATCTGCCCAAGGCATTGTCCAAGATGCAGACCGCGGCCGTGATGATGCCGGCGCGCATCGCCGCCACCGATCCCTTCAAGCAAATCCCCGAGGCCATCGGCTGCGGTCCCTTCCGCTTCCTCGCCAGCGAGCAGGTGATCGGCAGCTTCGCCTCATTCGCGAAATTCGACGGTTACGTTCCGCGTGACGAACCGCCGAGCTTCACATCGGGCGGCCATCGCGTGCTGCTCGATCGGGTCGAGTGGCACATGATCCCCGAAGCTGCCACCGCCGCCAACGCGCTTGTCACCGGCGAGATCGACTGGATCGAAATGCCAGTCCCCGATCTGCTGCCAATCCTGCAGCGCGGCGGCGCGATCACCGAGCGGCTGGACGATTTGGGCTTCATCAGCCAGTTGCGTCCCAACCACATCATCGCACCAACCAGCAACGTCGGCGTTCGACGCGCGATCCTGGCGGCGATCAGTCAGCGCGACGTGATGCAGGCGATCATGGGTAACGACCCCGGCGGGTACATCATTCCGGTTGGCTTCCTCGTCACCGGCAAGCCGGAGGTCGATCAGGCCGGCATCGAGCACGTCACGACGCCGCACACGCCCGACCAGGTGAAAGCGATGCTGGACAAGGCAGGCTACAACGGCGAGCGCGTCGTGCTTTTGCACACCACAGATCAGCCGTTCCACAACGCATCATCGACGATCGTTGCGGACACGTTGTCTCGCGCAGGCATGAAGATCGACGATCAGGCGATGGACTGGGGCACCACGTTGCAGCGTCGCGGCAGCAAGGCGCCGTTGGACAAGGGCGGCTGGTCGCTGTTCACCTCGGTGACGCCAGTGCCGGAATCGCGCGATCCGCTGCTGGCATCGCTGATCCGCAGCAACGGTGCCAATGCATGGTTCGGCTGGCCCGACGATCCAAAGATCGAGGCGATCTACAACCAATGGCTGGACGCTGCCGACCCCGCGGAACAGACGCGTCTGGAGCGCGAATATCAACTGGCGGCGTGGGAATCCGTGCCATTCATCCCAATGGGCCGCTACCGCCTGCGCACCGCCTGGAGCCCCAAGCTATCAGGTTTGCTGAAGGGCCCCGCGCCGGTGTTCTGGAACGTCAGTAAAGCGTAGCTGGCAACACCCCCACCCTGACCCTCCTCCCCCGCTTCGCGGGAGAGGGGACACCTGTACCTCCTCCCCCGCTACGCGGGGGAGGGTAGGGTGGGGGTCTATCCGCGTGCCTTGTACCAAGGATGCGCCACCCCCGGCGTCTTTACGCGTAGCGTATACACAGACGTACTCGCCGTCAGGAACAGCGTCCGCAGATCCTTCCCGCCGAACGCGCAATTCGCGCAAACCTCCGGCATCTCGATGATCCCGATCTTCCCCCCGTCCGGCCCGAACACCCACACGCCGCCGGTGCCAGTGCAGAACACACGGCCGGCCTGATCCACCTTCATCCCATCCGGCACGCCGTTCGTGCCATCCGCCGACATGTCAGCGAACACGCGCCGCCGCACCATAGTGCCCGCGCTATCCAACTCCACCGCATGTATATACTGCGTCCACCGCGTGTTCGCGATGTAGAGCGTGCGTTCATCCGGCGACAGCGCCAGCCCATTCGGATACTCCACCGGCACCGCCAGCGTAACTGCCCCATCAGTCGCAATGCGATACACCGCCGCGTCCAGTTCGCGCTCGCTCAGAGGCACCCGATACCCCGGATCAGTAAAGTACAACGACCCGTTCGAATGGCAGATCACATCATTCGGTCGATTCAGCTTCTTGCCCTCGAACTGATTGACTATCGTGGTCACCGAACCATCCGCGTCCAGCCGCGTCACCATGCGGCCGTCGCCCTCGCAGTTCACCAGCCGCCCTTGCAGATCGAACGTCGTGCCATTCCCGCCGATCGTCTTGCGCACCACCTCCGGCTTCTGCCCCAACACCATCCGATACAGCAGGTTCTGCCGAATATCGACGAAGTACCAGAAATCGTCCGGATGCCACAGCGCTCCTTCGGTGAACACGAACCCGCCCGCGACCTTCTCAAGCTGCGTGGTTTCCAGGATATCGGACAATCCGGCCATGCTTGCTTCCTCCCATGCGATGCCCGACCGTAGCACCGCCACCGATCAACCGCGAAGGCCGCCATGGAACTCATCGATCTCAGCCGAGAGCTGTTCCACCGCACGCAGACCCATCCCTCGCATCCGCCGGTAATCGTCTCGGTCTGGGGCGACCACAGCGAGAAGAAGGTCGCCGGAAATACGGTGTTCACCTCGAAGGCGCTGTCGATCGCGCTATCCGACCACGCCGGAACGCACGTCGATGCACCAGTGCATTTCGATCCGCGCCCCGGTGCGTTATCGATCGACCAGGTGCCGCTGGAGAACTTCTACACCTCCGCCATTTGTCTCGACCTGTCGCACGTGCCACTGAAGCACGCGATCACTGTCGCCGAGATGGAAGCGGCATTGGCCAAATCGGGTCAGGAAATCCGACCGCGCGACACGGTCCTGATCTACATGGCGACCAACGAACGTCTGCTCGGCAAGCCGGGCTACCAGCACGACTTTCCCGGTCTCGCGCTCGAGTCGGTCCACTGGCTTGCCGACCGTGGCATCCTGATGTTTGGTGTCGAAGCGATCAGCCCCGCCCCGGAAGGTGAACTGAACTACCAAGCCCACATGGCCTGTGCCGAGCGCGGCATCACCCACATGGAATGCCTCGCGAACCTCGACAAGCTGATCGGCCGCGGGCGCTTTCGGTTCATCGGCTTCCCACTGAAAATACGAGGAGGCACGGCAAGTCCGATCCGCGCGGTCGCGGTGTTCGACTAATACCAGTAGCCCAATGCGCTGACTTATGCGCGTTGGTTCCTTCCGTTATGGCGGGCCTGACCCGGCCATGACCAGGGCGATCGCATTTCGGAAATGGGGAACTGGCTGGGGGAGATCGGCCGGGCCAGTGCCTGGGGCAATCGTGCAAGATTCTTAACACGGAGTGCACGAAGAACCACGGAGGACCACGGAGATAAGATTTTGGCGCTTCGCGAAGCGCATTCGTCTTCTCCGTGGTGCTCCGTGGTTCTTCGTGCACTCCGTGTTGAATCCTTCTCTAGTCATACTGAATACCAAAGTGACCCCAGCGCAAACATGATACCGGTTACTACCACAGCCATGAGGGCAATCCTCCCTTCGCTCCTTTCGGCCTGGACCGCTGCAATGCCGAACGGGAGCAGCGAGAACATTGTCAGGGCGTGCATGGTTACTCTCTACTCTCCACATCAGCATTAGGTTCCGCCGCCCAAGATAGATATTCGGCAATGCCGTCCACAGGGGGACGTTCATAAGTACGCGTCATGTTCCGATGCCATTCGGACATGGGCCTCTTATCAGCCTTATTCGATGCCAATCCGGATACGGAACGGAAGATGCAAGCAGGTGGGGCCCGAGTGGCTACAAAGCAGCTACCTCAATCGGCCCAATCTGCGTGCATCTGCGGTTCCTAATTCTTCTTACCCGCCCCGCTTCACCAGCGGTGCCACAAATTGCGGCTCCGTGTCCCACGGAAACAGAATCCACGTATCCTGCGACACCTCCGTGATGAAATCATCCACCGCCCCGCGTCCCGCCGGCTTGGCGTACACCGTGGCGAAATGCGCCCGAGGCAACAGCCCACGCACCACCCGCGCCGTCGTCCCCGTATCCACAAGATCATCCACGATCAGAAACCCGCTGCCATCCCCCGCCGCCGCCGGCGGCTTGATCACCACCGGCGCACCACCGTGCGACTCCTCGATCAGCGTCCCACCACCTTCCGCCCATAACTGACGATCGACACGCTCTCCACCAGCCGCACATCCAGCTCGCGTGCGATGATAGCCGCCGGGATCAGCCCACCGCGCGTGATCGCGACGATCCCGCTGAACGGCCCCTTGTCCATCAGCCGCCACGCCAGCGCACGAGCGTCGCGATGCAACTGATCCCAGCTCACCGCGTAGTAATGTGTTGCCATCAGAACAGCTTGCCGCCGTTCGGCACTTTGAAGTCGGGCCGCACCAGCACCACCGCCCCATCCCCATCCGGCATGCCCAACGTCAGCACCTCGCTCATGAACGGTCCGATCTGCCGCGGCGGAAAATTCACGACCGCGCACACCTGCCGCCCGATCAACTGGTCCGCCTTATAGTGCACCGTCAGTTGCGCCGACGACTTCTTCATGCCGATCTCCGGCCCGAAGTCGATCGTCAGCTTGAACGCCGGCTTGCGCGCCTCCGGGAACGGCTGCGCGTCCGTGATCGTGCCGACGCGGATGTCGACGCGCTCGAAGTCTCCATAGGTGATCGTTTCGGCCATCGCGGTCGCTCCAGTGGTCATGAACCGGTAACGGCGGCATACTGCCCCAAACCCTCGACCACTGACCACTGGAGCAAGTATGCGCGACTTCCATCTGCCAGGCCGCAGCCCGGTCTATGCGACGCACGGCATGGCGGCTACCTCGATGCCCGCTGCGACGCTGACCGCGCTCGATGTGTTGCGCGCCGGCGGCAATGCGCTGGACGCCGCGGTCGCGGCCTGCGCCGTGCTGTGCGTGATCGAGCCGCAGTCCACCGGCATCGGCGGCGACTGCTTCTGCCTCTATGCGCCGGCCGGCCAGGGCAAGGTGTATGCGCTGAACGGCTCCGGCCGCGCACCCGCCGCCGCCACCATCGACTGGTATGAACAGCATGGCATCGCCGCGATCGAGAATACCTCGGCCCACGCCGTCACCGTGCCTGGCGCGGTCAACGCCTGGGAGACGCTGCTGAAGGCGCACGGCCGCAAGGACCTGCACGAACTGCTCCAGCCCGCTATCAGCTTCGCCGCCGACGGCTGGCCGGTGCATCCGAAGGTGGCATGGGACTGGAAGCGCCTGGAGGCCAAGCTCCGCAAGAACGGCGCGGCGCATTTCCTGCCCGGCGGCAAGGCGCCGATACAGGGGCGACATCTTCGAACAGCCAGCGCTCGCCGAGACGCTGCGTGCCATCGCTCGCCACGGCGCCAAAGCGTTCTACGAAGGCTGCATCGCCGCCGACATGGTGAAGACGCTGCGATCGCGCGGCGGCCTGCACACCGAGGAGGATTTCGCCGCCGGCCTGCACAACGCCGAATTCGTCGAGCCGATCACGCTGAACTGGAACGGCTACGACCTGTATCAGTGCCCGCCCAACGGCCAGGGCATCGTCGCGCTGATGATCCTGGGCATGCTCGGAGGCCTGCCCTCGGCACCGGACGGCGCGTTCAACGCACTGCGCTATCATCGCCATATCGAGGCAGCGCGCCTCGCCTATCGCGATCGCGATGCCTTCGTCGCCGATCCCGGCCAAGCCGACGTGCCGGTGCGCAAGCTGCTCAGCGCAGAATACCTGTCAGGCCTGCGCACGCTGATCCGCGACGACAAGGCGATGACCAATCTGCCGAACGCCGGCGAGACGCTGCTGCCGCCGCATCGCGACACGATCTACCTCTGCGTCGTCGATCGCGACGGCAACGCATGCAGCTTCATCAACTCGCTGTTCGAGGGCTTCGGCTCGGCATCCTCGCCGACAAGACCGGCGTCATGCTGCAGAACCGCGGCTTCGGCTTCCGCGTCGAGCGCGGCCATCCCAACTGCATCGCCCCGCGCAAGCGGCCGATGCACACGATCATCCCTGGCATGGTGATGAAGGACGGCCAGGCGGTCATGCCGTACGGCGTGATGGGCGGGCATTTCCAGCCGATGGGCCACTCGCTGTTCCTCACCAACATGCTGGAATACGGCCTGGACATCCAGGAGGCGATCGATCTGCCGCGTCTGCTGCCGATGAAGGGCAAGGTGCAGATCGAGCACGGCATCACGCCAGATATCAGTGCCGCGCTGACGCAAACTCGGCCACGAGCTGGAAACGATGGAGCGTCCGCATGGCGGCGGCCAGGCGATCTGGATCGACCACGACCGCGGCGTTCTGGTCGGCGGCTCCGAGCCCCGCAAGGACGGCTTGGCGCTGGGCTACTGACCGTCTGCTCCTGCTCCCTGTCATTGCGAGCCGCGCCGAAGCAATCTCGCGCCCATAACGCTGCGCCGCTCCCGCCGCGTCGCCCAGCGGAAGCACCCATGACCGAACCCTGCGACCTGACCGCCGTCGAAGCCCGCCGCCTGATCGGCAGAAGAACCTCGCGCCCACCGAACTGCTGGAAAGCTGCATCGCCCGCATCGAGGCGGTCGACCACGCAGTCAACGCCATGGTCGCGCGCGACTTCGATCGTGCCCGAGCGGCAGCGAAAGCCGCCGATGCCGCCGTCGCGCGTGGCGATGAACTTCCGCCGCTGCACGGCCTGCCGATCGGCATCAAGGACCTCCAGGAAACCGAGGGCCTTCGCACCACCTACGGCAGCGTCATCTTCCGCGACCATGTCCCCACCGCCGACGAACGCTTGGTCGCTGCCGTGCGTCATGCCGGCGCGATCGTCATCGGCAAGACCAACACCCCAGAGTTCGGCGCCGGCGCCAACACGCGCAACGCCGTCTACGGCGCCACCGGCAATCCGTTCGACCCACAAAATCCGCCGCCGGTTCATCCGGCGGATCGGCCGTGGCGCTGGCGACCGGCATGGCGCCGATATGCTCCGGCTCGGACACCGGTGGCTCGCTGCGCAATCCCGCCGCCGTTCTGCGGCATCGTCGGCTTCCGCCCCACGCCCGGCCTGGTAGCGAACGAGCGGCGCGCGCTCGGCTGGAACAACCTGCCCGTCGTCGGCCCCATGGCCCGCACCGTCCCCGATCTATGTCTGTTGCTCTCCACCATGGTCAGCATGACACGCGCGATCCACTGCGACCGGCCGACCGTGCGTCGCCGAGGACTTCGCCGCACCATCGCGCATCGACCTGTCGCGCTTACGCGTCGCGCTCACACCAGACTTCGGCTTCGCCCCCACCGAACGCCACATCGCCGAAGTCGTTCGCCGAGAAGACCGCGCCTGTTCCGCCATGTCTTCGCCCGCGCCGAAGACACCACGCCCGACTGCGCTGGTGCCGACGAAGCATTCGAGGTGCTGCGTTCGCTCGGCTTCCTAGCCAGCCACCTGGACAAGGTGCGCGCCCGCCCAGACGATGTCGGACCCAACGTGCGCGCCAATGTCGAGGAAGGCCTGCGCTACACCGCCCTCGACGTCGCGCGGGCGCAGGCATTGCAAACCGCGCTGTATCGCCGCTGGCAAAGCGTTCTTCCAGAACTGGGACGTGATCCTGACGCCGTCGATCACGATCAGCCCGCGTTCCTGGCGCGAGCTCTACCCTGCCGAGATCGATGGCAAACCAACGCGCACCTATTTCCACTGGCTGGCACTGGCTTATGCCGTGACATTGCCTGGCCATCCTGCCGTGTCGCTGCCGCTCGGTCTCGACCGCAACGGCATGCCGTTCGGCCTCCAGATCGTCGGTCCGCGTCGCGGCGATGCGTTCGTTCTGTCGGTCGCCGCCGAACTCGAAGCGTTGCTCGCCGGCGACGTGCGAACCGCGCGCCCAGTTCCCGATCTCGCGCTCCTCAAGTCCGCGCGGCCGATCAGGGAAATGGAAGGGTTCCTCGGCTTCGACTAATACCACTACTCATTGAGCACGACCCATTGGGTCTAACCGTGAATGCATTCGTGAGCCGTCCAAGCCACCGTCATGGCCGGGCGTGTCCCGACCGCCCATAGGCTCCAGCTTGATGTGCCGGCGACTGAACGTTTGTGCCGTTACGGGTGGCCGGGACACGCCCAGCCATGACGATACAGCGACAAATGAGTCATGGTCCGCCAGCTTTAGCACAATACTATTACTCGCTGACCGCGACCTATTCGCTCTAACTGACTGTCATGGCCGGCCCTCGAGCCGGCCATCAGTCTCAGCAGCACAACGGTGCCGATGCACACTGATGGCCAGACCGGCAGACAAGTCAGGGTCAGTGAACTTTGGTACAAGCTCCTGCTCGATTTCTGTCCTGTTCCAAATTATTGCCAGATCTATCCAGATCAACGATCATTTTATACAGTATAATGACAGATTTTTAGAGGGCGAATAAACGCTCTTGAGTGTGATCTACATCATACGACTGACATGCATCCTATGCCACTCATCCCACGAACTCAACAGCCCGGATTGGCAACGCCGCGTTGAGCGTTGCTCCACTCCGACCCGCTGCCAGAACTCGAGCTGCCGCAATGTTCGCGAGAGCCGAACAATCGGAAATATTAGTCCGTTTACAAAATAATGGAGGAAATCATGGCCGCCTCGACGCATTCCGCTACCGTACCCGCCGAACGCAGCAAGTTCCTGTCCCTGGTGCTGGCGAACCCCAATCATTTCGGCAGCATCGCCGATAGCCCGCTGAAACCGGTCCAGATCATCAAGAGCAATACAGAGTACGAAGAACTCAAGTGCGTCGGGTTCAGTCCGGAATTGAGCCGGCTGGAAGGGGTCGTGTGGATCAAGCAGTCGGGGGGATACGACGGCGGCCTCTGCACCCCCGGCTCGCAGGAATATGTGAGCTTCTATCTTTCCTACGACAACGGCGCGACATGGCTTCCGCAAGGAACGGTCAATTTCACCGTCTATGACGTTGCCGGACCGCATCCGCTCGAATACGCGGTGAGCCTGCCGATCCAGCCCGACAAGAGGCTGTGCTTCGAGGCGAATTTGCCGCTGGTGCGCGCGATCCTGTCGTGGAGCACGCCTCCTTCGGGTCCGAACGCACATCCGGTCTGGGGAAATGTCATCGAGACCAGGATCCAAATTCCTGGCTTCTGGCTGGATGTCCCGTTGCCGATCGTGCTCAGCGCCGCGCAGGCCAAGCTGCCGCCCGAGCTTGCATCGATCGTCGCCGCCGACGCCACGATCAAGTTGCAGGCACCGCAAGCATTGAGCGCGACCGCATTGAGCGCACAATACGCCAATACCGCGGTTCCGCCGCACCGCTTCCTGCTGCCTCAGATCCAGAGCGCCCTCAAGAATCCGGCAAGCCGGGCGGCTTCCAGCGCCTATCTCTCCACCCTCGGCGTCGATGTTTCGGCCGTCCTGACGGCGCTCGCCGCCACCAACGGCAGCACCGACTACGAGCAGCTCGAGTGCGTCGGCCTCGAGGAAGGCGACGGCAACCCCGATGCGCTTGCCGCGACCTTGGTCATCAAGTTGCCAACTGGCTATCTGGGAAGTCCCTGCTTCGCGGGAAGCTACGAGTACGTGGCATTCTGGATCGATTGGGGCGCCGGCTGGGTCTGGGCCGGCACGGCATCGACGAACGTTCACGACATCACGGCAATTCCGCTGGAGGGCCTGAGCTTCGCGGTGCTCCTGCCGGTCAACCTCAATGCCCATCGCAAGCCCTGCGAGGAAGGACCGGTCACGGCAAAGGTCCGCGCGATCCTGTCGTGGAATTCTCCGCCTCCGCCGTCGAACCCCAACTTCGTGCCGGTCTGGGGCAACCGCCTGGACACCACTATCCTGGTCAACCCCGGTGAGGGCCTGCAGATTGGAGACTTCACGCCGTACATCTCCTCGATCTGCGCCGCGGCCCCTTGCGATATCAATCAGCAATCAGGCTGGGCCAATCCGGGCACCGGAGACAATCCATTCGGCGCCTCGATCGCGATCTACGGTTCGATTCCAGGGGCGCCGTTGTTCGTCGACCCCCCGGTCGGTTTGCCCGTGTATCAAGTCACCGTCCAACAGATTGACACCGCGACCAATACACTGATCTCCGGCACCGAGCAGATCCTCACCGATCCGTTCCCGATCACCATCCTGAAGCAGGTGGGCGGCGGGTTCCCCACAAGCACGTCGCAGAACCAGACCGCCAGCGGCGGTTACTTCACCTACCAGCAGATGAACGCCAATCCCGGCTTCGGCTGGAACATCGTCAGCCTCGGCGAATTGGGCGGCGGGCAGAACCCACTGGCCGTGTGGAACTCCGTGGTGGAGGGAACCTATCTGATCTCTGTCATGGCGTGGGATGCGACCAAGACCACAATGTACCCCGCCGGAATGGTCATCTGCACCGCGGACGGCACGACGCGACAGGGCGTGGTGATCGATCTCGACCAGACGCCGCCTGCCGCGGACCTGCTGATCACCGGTTACATGGCGGGTGGCGTCGGGCCCATCCTACCCGCGACGGACTGCGCGACGTTCACCGTCGGCGATGTCATCTGCGGCACCTATTCCGTGTCCGACCTGCACCTCGGCGGGTTCAGCTTCCAGGCGGAGCCCACGCCGTCACCCACGTCAGGGTTCACCGTGTTCGACGGCGCCACGCAGCTCAGCGGAAACGGCGAATCCTATCCGGCGGGGAGCACTCAAACCGGCGCGGTCACCGGAACCTGGCGATACAATACCGCCGGTCTGCCGCCTTGCGGCTACACGATCCAACTGTTTACGAACGACAGAACGATCGTTGATTGCAACGGAAGCTGGGAGAACAACAGCAAGTTCCAGGGCTTCTGCCTTGTCGCGGCCGACTGACGCGTTGCTGCCCGGCCGTGACCGAATTCTGTCGCCTGCTGATCGCGGTGTTATGCACCTGGCGCCTGACCCATCTGCTGCAAGCCGAGGATGGACCATGGGATGTCAGCATTCGCATTCGCCGCGCGGCAGGCGACGGATTTTTCGGTGGCACGCTCGATTGCTTCAACTGTCTCAGCGTCTGGATCGCCTTGCCGATCGCGTGGCTGATCCATCAGGATATCGTCGATCTTGTGCTGTCGTGGCCGGCGCTTTCCGGTGGTGCCATACTTCTGGAGCGTGCCACGGCCCGGCCCGACGAGCACCTCACACCGCCGGCCGAGTTCACGGAAGATAATTAGGGAGTATGTTCATGGCATGCTGCGGTCAAAGGCGAGGACAGATCGCCACCGGCGGAGCAGTCGCGGCGTCGGCAAGACGCGCGCCACCGGGTTCCCGGGTCGCCCTGTACCAATACACGGGATTGACGGCGATGACCGTGGCAGGACCACTGAGCGGCTCGAAATACCGCTTCGCTGCCCCGGATGCGAAAGTGCAGGTCGATCTTCGAGACGTGGCTGCAATGGCCGCCCTGCCAAATTTGCGGCGATTGGCATAGCGGGGCATCCGTCGCCCCCTTTCGTACCAAGGGCGCCGGCACCGCACTTGGCCAAGGAGCCGGATAATCTGAAGTATGTTGACCGGTGGAGAGGGCTACATGTCGCAAAACGCCGCGCCGCAATCCGGGGACGTTTATCTCCAGTTCAACGGGGTAGACGCCTACGTCGAAATTCCGGGCATCGCTGACTATAGCCTTGCGACATCTGGAGCGTTGACCGTTGCCGCCTGGATAAGACCGAATACACTCAATTTTCCCAACGTTGAACCCGACTCCGACTACATCCATTGGCTCGGAAAGGGGGACAAGTCAGGCTCCGAGGGGAACCAGGAGTGGACGTTCCGTATGTACAACCACAATACACTCTTGGAGAATCCGCCCCGATCAAACCGGATCAGCTTCTACGTATTCAACCCGCAGGGTGGGTTAGGCGTCGGCAGTTATGTTCAGGTCAAAGTCGCAAAGGGGCATTGGATGCATGTCGTGGGTATGGCGGATGACGCGTGCACGTATTTCTTCGAGGATGGGAAATACATTCGCTGCAGCACCTATCGCGGCCCCGCGCAAGGCAATTGCGAAATTCAACGGCAGAATGGGACGCAGGTCGTCATCAACCCGCAGGCGGGATCTGCTGCGCTGCGTCTAGGGACCAAGGATCTTGGCAGCTTTCTTGAAGGTGGTCTTTCGCGCGTTCGGCTGTGGAACCGAACCCTCACTGCAACCGAGGTCTCATCTCTCTACGCTACAGACATGGCCCCTCGCGACGGGCTGGTAGCCGAGTTTCTCCTGAACGCTGATACCGGCACCGTCGCCAACGATACGGCACAGGGGAACAACGGATCCATCGTCAATGCTCGCTGGGCCACCCAGACCTAGTACGCGGAATCATTGAAGGACGATACGTCGAAGACTGTCATTGCGAGGAGCGAAGCGACGAAGCAATCTCGGACGAATTGGGCGATCTGGCCGCCAATTCACCATCCGGGGAGCTGCGTGGCTCACCATCTTCAACCGAAAAGAAGTCGGGCAGTCTTGGATCCGCAAAAATGCGTAATTGCTCACCCCGGTCTGGCGGATAGCGTCTCGGGGATTTTTGTGGTCAGCACGAAGCGCAGCACATCAAGCACTGAAGCGCTGTTGGCCTTTGCGGTGCTGACGAGGGATCGGAAGGCGGCATAGGTTTCGGCACCCCACTCGCAGCGGAAGCCGTTGGTCACCTTGCGGAAGATCACACTGGGACGAAGATGCCGCTCGGAGATGTTGTTGGTATACGGCACATCTCGATTGGTGATGAAGACGAACAGGTGCGCCCTGTTGGCGGCGATGCGCTTGCGCAGCTTGCGTCCTGGCTCGCCGATCGGAACAGCTGCCATGATGCGGTTGAGCCGGCGATCCAGGTCGGCAAGATAGTGCCTCAGCGTGCTGTCCTTCAGTTCGTCGCGGCGTCGCCCGATGGCGATCGCGCGCAGCAGCAGTCGCTTGAACGCGGCACTGAAGGCGGTGTCGCCACATTCGATGGCGTAGGTTGCATCGCGCAGCAGATGCGCCAGACACACCTGCCATTCGGCAGCGTGGCCGCGTTGGCTGCCAAGCATGTCGGACACCCAGACCATCGGCCTGATCTCGCCGAACAGGGCCTGAACCACGGCCTTGCCACGGCTGGGACGGATCACGTGCAGCACGGCCAGGCTGCCGATGAACACCCATTCCCACCAGTTCTTGCCGCTCACCCGCGCGGAAGTCTCATCAGAACACACCACCGGACTGGCGAGCACCGTGGCGCGGATGGTTGCCGCTGCCACCAGCAGTGGTTCGCGCGCGCGGGCCAGCATGTTGCTGATCGCCCCCTCGCTGAGGGTGAGCGAAAAGATCTCGTCCATCAGCGTGGCCAACCGTTCCATGCCGATCGCGTGCGCGTAGTGCAAGTAGACCACCAAGGCAGCGATCGACTGACCGAATGGCGAACCGGGTTCCAGCCCGGCTGGGGCAGTCGCGACCACGCGCTCACCACAACAGGCGCAGCGACCGCCGAACAGGCGCACCTGCGTCACGTCCGGCCGGATCGGCGGTAGTTCAATGCGTTCGTAGACCTGCTGCGGGGTTTGGCAGGCCTCCGGGAATGCCGCCTGGCACCTCGGACAGGTGGTCAGCCTGGCCTCGAACACACGATCCGGGTTCGGGTGCAGCGTCCGCCCGAACCCGGGGCGGCTCTTGCGCGGCGGCTTGTCGCCCATCGGACGATCGGGCTTCTGCCCCTTCGATGGCGGCAGCGAGGAGTTGTCCGGCGTCTTGGTGGGACGTTCAAATCTGGCCAGCCGCTTCTCAAGTTCATCGATGCGCGCCAGCGCTGCTTCCAACCGAGCGAACAGCGACAGGATGAGTGCATCCTTCTCCGCGTGGCTCAGCGTGCTAAGGTCGATGCCTTGCGTCACACAGAGCTTGAATCGAACCGCCCGTGACCGCGTCAACCTTCATCGCACAGCCGCAGAAGCACCCACGACGCATCGACATGTCAGGCTATCACCCAGGTGAGCAATTACCAAAATGCTGTACACGACCAACCCGCGGCTAATACCAAAGCTCACTGATCCTGACTCATCTGTCGCCCTGTCGTCATGGCCGGGCCGAAGTCCCCGGGCTTGTCCCGGGGATCGGACCCGGCCATCAGCCGTATATCGGCACCGTTGTGCCGCTGAGACTGATGGCCGGCTCGGCGGCCGGCCATGACGGCTAAAGCGAATGGGTCGCGGTCATTGAGTAGGGGTATAAACAGCAAGCGCAGCAGCCCGGCACATGGGATGTCCGCCTTGAAGACGCAGCGCAGCCATCACGCAAAAAGAACGATCGGTGCGTTAATCGCCGGTGTGACCCAGTCCCTCCATCACCAGCTCAATGAACCCATCCACCGCCGTCGGATCCATCCAGCGCATCACCGCCACCAGCTCGTGATCAGGATCAGCCCACGTGATATTCCCACCCGCCCCAGACGCGAAGAAACTACCCTCCGTCGCGCTCCGATACCGTGTCCGCCCCGTATTCAACCACCACAGCAACCCATAATTCGGATTGAGCGCGCAAGGCGTCAGCAACTCCTCGATCCAGCGCTCCGGCAATATCCGTTGTCCCTTCCACGCCCCACGCCGCAACATCAGCAGCCCAACGCGCGCCTGATCCTCAGCGCAGATAGCAATCCCGCCGCCCCAGTAACTCCCGCCCGACACGGACTCGATCATCCGCCCATCAATTTCCACCATCGACGTGCGATACCCATGCCAGCTCCAATCCGCCGACGCGCCGATCGGCTGCATGATCCGTTCCGCGAACACGTCCGGCAGCGGTCGCTGGAACAGTCGCAGCAGCGCCAACGACAGCCGGTTCACCCGCACGTCGTTGTATTCCCAGAACGCCCCCGGTTCCCGCAACGGCCGTACATCGCCTTTGCGAGCCTTCCCCTCCAACGCCAGGTTCCGATTGTGATCCACGACATCGGACTTACCGAACAGCGTGCCCTCCCACTCGGACGTCTGTTGCAGCAAATGCCGCCAGGTGATCGCGCCGTTATGCGGTCCCTCAAACCCGCCATCGCGCACCGTCAGCCGCACCGGTTCATCCAACTCTCGAAACAGCCCGTCCGCAAAAGCGATCCCAGCCAGCGAGCTCAAATAGCTCTTCGCCACCGAGAACGAAAAATCCACCTGCCGCGTATCACCCCATCGCGCCACCACCTCGCCGCCGCGCATCACCAGCCCGTTCGGACCGCCACGCGCCCTGATCGGCCCCAGCACTTCGTTATGCGGCGGCGGCTCAAAATACCCCGCCTCCAGATGCGCACGCAGATCGCGCGGCCACGGCGTTTCGCGCGCCAAAGCATATCGTATCGCTTCCTCAAACATCGCGTTTCCTCGGACCTTCGTGCCATGGGATACCATAACGGGCGCAGAACGCGCATACTGCCCCCGGGATTCGCCTGACGCGGAACGAAACGTGGGGGCGGGGCAATGGGACCGGGAGACGCTCGTGGCAAGGCTGGAGCGCGACGCCAAGCGTGTGGCCCTCAAGGGCAGCATGCTGTTTGACGCCATGCGACCTGAGGAACTCGACGAGATCCTCAAATTCGCTTCGGAACGCCGCGTCCGGCGCGGCCAGATCATTTTCCAGCGCGGCGATGATGGTTCGTCGCTGATGGCGGTCCTGCGTGGCCGGGTGCGCATCAGCTCAGTCTCCGGCGACGGCAAGGAAGTAACCCTCAACGTCATCAGCCCCGGCGAGATCTTCGGCGAGATCGCACTGCTCGACGGCGAGGCGCGCAGTGCCGATGCCACAGCCATCGAAGACACCACGCTATTGGTCATCGAACGCCGGAACTTCCTCCCCTTCCTGCGCCAGAACGAGGGCCTCTTCCTTCGCCTGTTGGCCGTGCTCTGCGCCAGACTTCGGCAAACCAGCACGGCGCTGGAGGAGATCGCGCTGTTCGACCTGCCGGTGCGCTTTGCTCGCGTGCTCCTGAAGCTCGGCATCGACTATGGACGCCCATGCGCCACCGGCACCCGCATCGAACTGAAGCTGTCGCAGCGCGATCTCAGCAACCTCGTCGCCTCGTCGCGCGAAAGCGTCAACAAGCAGCTTCGCGCCTGGCGCGAAAGCGGCATGATCGAACTTGAGGATGGCCTCATCGTGCTACGCCGCCCGGCCGCGCTGCAGCGCCTGATCGAAGTCAGGTAACCGACGCTTCGACAGCTTTCTGTTGGCGTGCTTCCCACTGCGCCAGTCGCGCGACACTGGCATGAAACAAACAGTTCCATCAGAGCGGCGAGTTGTTCCGAGCTCGGCCCTCCTTGTCCCATCGCCCGCTCAGTGTCGGAAGCAGCCTCACCAAGCTGCACCAAACCAACACTTCGTGCCGAACTCGCCAGAGTATGTGCCTCTCGCAGTAGCGCCCCTCCGCGGTCGATCAATGCATGCTGCAAACGCTCCAGCACACGCGGTGCCTCAGCCAGGAACAGTTGCACGACATCCACGACACCGTCCGCTCCTATGTCATCGGCCAGCACCATCAGTACCCGCTCGTCGAGCAATGGAGTACGATCTGCCGAACCAACCACCGTGTTGATCGCCGCCGCCAGTCGTTCCGCGGTAATCGGCTTGCCAATGACGCTCGTCATCCCAGCCTCTCGGCACTCGGCTGCCTTGCTGCGTTCCACATTCGCGGTCAGTCCAATGATCGGCGTCGTGCCGACCGGTGCCGGTTCCTGCCGTATCAGCCGGGTCGCCGTCAGCCCATCCATTTCCGGCATCATGACATCCATCAGGATCAGATCGTACGGAACCACTTGCACGGCCCGCACAGCCTCATGCCCATCCATCACAGCGTCCACGCGATGGCCCATGCAACACACCCAGCATCAGCAGCCCCTGCACCCGCAGGAGGCCAAAGGCGCGCCGCATTACGCAGCCGCCTTCATATGCTCGGCCAGCCAGGCGTGCAGCACGCGTTCGGACATCGCCCGGCCGAACCGCCAGCCTTGGCCGACCTGGCATCCCGCATTCCGCAGCTTGGTCTCGACAGGCTCGGTCTCGATCCCCTCGGCGACAACCGACAAGCCCAACTCGCGTGCCAGCGATATCGTCGCCCGGATGATCTTCCAGGCTTCCTCGTCGGTCTCGCACGAGGCAACGAACGACCGGTCGATCTTCAGTTCGGTGAACGGCAGCCGCAGCAGCGTCAGCAGCGACGAATAGCCGGTGCCGAAATCATCCATCGACAGGCCGACGCCCTTGATCCGCAGCCGCGTCAGCACCTCGGCCGCCAGCAGCGGGTTGGCAATCACTGTCGTTTCCGTGATCTCGGCAATCAGCGCGCTGGGCGGCAGGTTGTATTCCAGCAGCAGGGCTTCGATCTCCTCCGGCAGCGCCGGGTTCGCCAGCACCATCGGCGAGATGTTCACTGCGACATTGCAAGCCGGATGATGCCGCTGCCATCGCTGGCAGGCGGCCAGCGCGTCACTCAGGATGCGTCGGGTCAACGGCACGATCAGGCCGTTCTGCTCCGCAATCGGAATGAACAGGTCGGGGGGCACAAGGCCATGCGGCGGATGATGCCAGCGTGCCAGCGCCTCGAACCCGACCACCCGGCTGTCGCTCAGCGTGATCTTCGGCTGGAAGGCCGCGACCAAATGACCTTGGTCGAGTGCGGATGCCAGTTCAATTGCCGTGGGCCGCACACCATCGGGGCGTCGTGCTCGCGGGTAGTACGGCAGTGGCTGATCCAGCAGCGCCCGCAAGGCCGAGGGGCCAACCGGCTTCGCCAACGCGCCCGCCCACCCGCAAACCCAGCGCCACGGCATAGCGTGTGCTGGCTGCGCGCACCCGTTCGTCCAGCCGGGATACCAGTACCACGATCGGATCGGACAGGCTTGCGGCGATCAGCCGCAGCAAGCTGATCCCCTCACGCCCGCCCAGCGCAAGGTCCAGCACAATCACATCGTACGCGCAGGAGGCGATGCGGCTGGACGCCTCTTCCAGTGACGCCGCGCTCTCTGCCGCGAACCCAACTGCAGCCATGGCCCGCGTCACGATCAGGCATTGCACCGGCTCATCATCCACCACCAGCAGGCGGCGAGCGGTATCTGGCTGCGTATCCAATTGACCCCCAGCCGGCAATTTGACTGTCGAGCCAGTATCTGGGTCAGGCATGAAGAAGCGGTGAAGCCAGGGCACTTCGCGATTGACACGGCTCGCCGCATATCGGTCTTGTGCGCCCATGCGTATTGCTATTGCGGTCGCTCTGACCTCGATTTTGCTGTCGAGCGCGGCCGCTGCCCAAAGGGCCGCCACAGTCGCCGACAGATACTTCGTCACCAGTGACGAGGTCCGTTTGCATTACCTCGAAGCCGGTCCCAGCACCGGCCATACCGTGGTTTTCGTTCCGGGCTGGACCATGCCCGCCTGGATCTGGCAGCCACAGATCCAGGCGTTCGCCCAGCGCTACCACGTCATCGCATTCGATCCGCGCGGCCAGGGCGAGTCGGAAGCGCCCGCGACAGGCTATGAGCCCAGGCGGCGCAGCCAGGACATCGCCGAGTTGATCGCCCATCTGGTGCCGGTTCCCGTGGTCCTTGTCGGCTGGTCGCTCGGGGTACTGGACACGCTCGCCTACGTGCATACGCACGGTGACCTGGAAGTGGCCGGCCTCGTCCTGGTGGACAACTCGGTCGGCGAGGAGCCTCCGCCGCCGCCTCGTCAACCGCACCGTCCCGAGCCCGCACTGTCCCATGCCATGGCCATGCATCGCTTCGTCGCCGGCATGTTTTACCATCCGCAGAGTGAGGCCTATCTCGATCGCCTGACCGAGGCGACGCTGCACACGCCGGAATTCGCCAGCCGCGCCCTACTCTCCTATCCGCTCCCACGCACCTACTGGCGCGACGCGTTGTTCACCACGTCAAAGCCGGTGCTCTACATCGTGCGTCCCGGCTGGCTCTCCGAGCAGGCAGCCAATCTCGCCCATGATCGTCCAGGCACGCAGATTGCCGTATTCCCCGACGCCGGCCACGCGCTGTTCGTTGATGACGCCGCGAGGTTCAATGCCTTGCTCGGAGGGTTCCTGGCTCATACCGTGTGGCCGTGAAGGGCCGAACCGCGCTCCTACCCCTCTTCCTCGTATCGCTGGCCGCCGTGGGATACGAGACCGCGCTGATCCGCTATTTCGCCGTCGCGAAGTGGTCGGAGTACGGCTACTGGGTGATCTCCATCGTCATGGTGGGCTTCGCGCTGAGTGGCGTCATTCTCGCCCTGTTCCGCGACGCATTCGCCCGCCACGGAGAATCACTGCTGATCGCGCTCCCCCGCTGCTCATCGTGGCCGCGGCGATTGGCTACTACTTCACCACCACCAATCCGTTCAATCCGCTGCAATTACAGAACGAGGTGACCTGGGAGCCGCAGCTTTGGAACATCGCCGGCTACTATCTCAGCCTGTTGCCGTTCTTCTTCCTCGCCGGCGTGTTCGTCAGCCTGAGCTTTGTGCTGAATGCCGACCGCATCGGCCACGTCTATGGTTACGACCTGACTGGCGCGGGCGCCGGCGCTGCCCTGGTGCTGGCCGCGATGTTCGTCGTCCACGCCTTCTTCCTGGTCCCACTCCTGTTGGTGCCACTGGCGGCCAGCGCCTGCTTCGTCACAGGCCGCAGGCGATGGGCAGGCATTGCAGCCGCCGGCATCGCCCTGTTCGCCATGGAAGCCTTGCTGCTGCTCGACAACCAGGCGCAGTTCAACGACTTCAAGGCGATCTACGCGCCGCTGCACACGCCCGATGCGCGCGTCATGGCCACCGTGCTGTCGCCACGTGGCGACTACCAGTTGCTCAACGACTTCACCGAGCGCGTCGATACGGACATTTCCAACAACGCCGGCTTGCTCGGCCTGCCAGGCCCTCCAACGACCTTCGGCCTGTATCGCGACGGCAACCGTATCGCCGCGCTCCCAAAGGCCGAACCGCTGGACGTTGGCTACGCCAAGGCCTCGCTCGATGCGCTCCCATACACGCTGATCCCTCACGCCAAGGTCTTGCTGGCCGGCGCCTCGGGTGGCTTTCGCATTGCCGAGGTGCTCGCTCTCGGCGCCGCGCATGTCCGCGCGCTGGAGCCGGAACCGATCCTGCTGCGCGCCTTGCGCGATGGCCTCGCTCCCTCACCGTCATGGACATCTGATCCACGTGTGACGCTGTCCGGCAAAGGCCCGGTCGCCGCCGTACGCAATGGCGATCGCTACGACATCGTCGACCTGTCCGCCGATTTCCTCGATGCATCCGAGGCGAATGCTACTGCATTCACAGTGCAGGCGCTCGCCGACGACCTGCGAGCGCTCGCACCAGGCGGCATTGTTTCCATCCCGGTATCGATCCGCGACTTCCCGGTTTATGCGTTGCGTGTGCTGGCAACGGCGCGCGTGGCTCTGAGCGACGCAGGCATTGCCGACCCTGCGACGCATACAGTTGTCTATCGCTCGGCCTGGAGCGCTCGCATCCTGCTGTCCAATCAGCCGTGGTCCGCCGCGCGCATCGCCGCACTCAAGAAATTCTGCGACGACCGCTCGTTCGACGTGTCGTGGTATCCCGGCCTGGACCCCGCGGCAGCGCGCGCCAACATCTACAATGACCTGCCAGCCGTCTCTTTCGCCAAAGGGGAAATCACGTCGCAGGGCCCGGATGATGCCATCGCCGACGAAGCCGCTGCCGTGCTCGCGCATGCACCGACGCCCTCGCGCGATGCCTTCAACCTGACGCCAATCACCTTCGATCGGCCGTTCTTCTACGCCGTGCTGCGACTGGACCAGCTCGGCACCATCATCAAGCGCCTGGAAATCCTGCCGCAACCCGAGATTGGTGCGCTGGTCAATTTGGTCGTGCTCGCGCAGGCGATCGTTATCGCGGTTCTGGTCCTGCTTGTGCCGCTTGCCGCGCCAAGCCGCCTGCGTGCCCCCGGCATCGGCTTGTTCCGCCCCATCGTCTATTTCCCCGCCCTCGGTCTCGGCTTCCTGTTCATCGAAATTTATCTGATCGAGAAAGCCAGCCTGTGGCTGAACGACCGAACCTCCGGTTTCGCCCTTGTGCTGACTGGCATGCTGATCTTTTCCGGCCTCGGCAGCATGCTCGCGGATCGTTTATCCCCCATCGCGTACCGGTCGCTCGGCCTGGCCTGCCTCGTAATCGTGGGCTGGTGCGGAGCGGTCGCGCTTGCCCTCCAGCCGGCCGTGCTCGCCACCCTCGGCCTTCCCTGGCTCGCTCGCGCCGCCCTGGTCCTCGCGGTTCTGGCGCCCGTCTCGCTCGCGCTTGGCCTGCCGTTCCCACTGGGCCTTACGCGCACCGGGTCCGGTGGCTTCCTGCCATGGGCCTGGGGCCTCAATGGCGCCTTCTCTGTGGTTGCCACGCCACTAGCCAACCTCATTGCGCGTGAGGCCGGCTTCAGCCGGGTTCTGCTCTGTGCCGGCTTGCTGTATGTAACCGCCCTCTTGACCTTCCCCGCAGCGAGAAAGACCAGCGCGTGGCAGCTACTCTCAACCCGATCACGCGCCGCGGAGTAATTGCCGCCGCCGGCGCCTCATTCATTGCAAGCAGGGCGACCGCCGAGACCGCCTGGACGCGCGATGCCTACCAGACCGCGATGATCGCCTCTGGCCGTCCGGTCAGCCTGACCGAAGCGCAGTTCGATGCCATCCAGAAGCGCAAGCCGGTCGCGCTGAAGCTCATCGAGGGCTATCTGAAGGAGCGTCTCGGCGCCGCCGATCCAGCCGTGATGGCGGCATTCGAAAAAGTACCGCGCGAGTACTTCCACTACATCTACTCCGAGCGTCGCGCGACGCCGGGTGATGCCTATGAGAGCGACCCGAAGCCCTGGGGCATCGGCTACGGGTCCGCTCTGTCCGACTATCTGGGCCAAGCCTACATGACCCAGGTCTGCCAGCCGAAGCCCGAGTACACCACGCTGGAGATCGGCACCGGCAGCGGCTTCCAGAGCGCGCTGCTGTCCCGCATCGTGAAGCAGGCCTACTCGATCGAGATCATCCAGCCCCTGGGCGAGGCCGTCAGCAAGATCTTCGCGCCGATCGGCTATGACAATGTCCACACCAAAGTCGGCGACGGCTACTACGGCTGGCCCGAGGTGCAGGGCGGCTTCGACGTCATCATCGTCACCTGTGCCGCGCAATACGCCCCCCCCGAGTTGTTCAAGCAGATGAAGCCGGGCGGACGCATGGTCATCCCCATCGGCCAGCCATTCAAACGCGGCCAGGTCCTCTACATCTACACCAAGGACGACGAGGGCAAGATCCACTCGAAGCGCGACATGGGTGTGTTCTTCATTCCGATGACCGGAGCGATCGCCAAAACACCGCAACCGCACGCGCCCGTGACGAACTGATCCGCCGCCTCCATTGTCATTGCGAGCGCAGCGAAGCAATCTCGGGCCGCAGGAGGAAAGTCATGACCTACGAGCACATCCTCGCCGAGGTAGAAAACGGCGTCGGCATCATCACCTTGAACCGCCCCGACAACCTGAATGCGATGAACCGCAAGCTTTCGGCGGAGCTGCACGATGCGATCAAGGCCATGGATGCCAACGACGATGTCGGCTGCATCGTGCTCACCGGGGCGGGCAGGGCGTTCTCCGCCGGCGGTGACATCCACGAGCAGCGTGAGGACGATCGTAGATACACGTTCGAACAGCTCGAAGCAATGCGCAAGGGCCGCCGCGCGTATGATATTTCGGCTTCGGCCAAGCCGACCATCGGCATGATGAACGGCCTGGCCTTCGGCGGTGCGGCGGTACTCGCGTCGTCGCTCGACATGCGCATTGGCTGCGAGGACACCAAATTCCGCTTCCTCGCCGCAGCCTATGGCCGCATCAACAGCACCTGGTCGCTCGGCGCGCAGATCGGCTGGCCCATGGCCAAGGAGCTGCTGTTCACCGCGCGTGTCGTTGAAGCGGAAGAAGCCTTTCGCATCGGTCTGCTGAACCACCTGGTGCCGCGTGACAAGCTGCGCGACAAGACGATGGAGATCGCAGGCATGATCGCCGGCAACCATCGCGGCGCGGTCATCGGCGTGAAGGAGCTGCTACTGGAGCAGAAAGGCGAAAGCCTGGAGCGCGGCTACGAAATCGAACACGACTACACCACGCACGTCATGCGAGGCGCCAAAGCCGAGGATGCCTTCCCCGACTTCATCGCCCGGAAGGGGCGGGCGCTGACGTAAGCCCACAGGCAGCCACCCGCTCCAGCGCCTTCCGATAGAGTGCCTGTTCGGCCTCCATGAGGGGCCGCAATTCAGGGTCCTGCCGCAACTCGGCATACTGGTCTTCCAGTGCCTTGCGCCGCCACGGGAACAGCCGTGTCCTGGTGTAGTGCGGATAAGCTTGCGGATCATGGATACCGCGCTCCGCCGCCATTCGCCTGAACAATTCGGCCGCCAGTGTCGGTGTCCCAACCGCATGCATTTCGTCCAGATAGTCAAAGATGGCCGGCAGCCGGTCGATCAGGTCCTCGGTCCGTTGCAGCGGCCGCTCTTCGATCCCAACGTGCAGCGACCCCGTCTGGAAGATCAAAAAATATGGGTTAGCCTTGAAGAATTCGCGGAATCCCAAACGCCACGCGGCGCGTGCGTCGGGCAGCCGGTAATCGTTGAGCAGTGCATAATAATTGGAGATCGCCTGCTCGCACGGATCGCGCAACAGCGTGATGATCCGTGTGCGTCCGCGCAACGGCAGCGCCGCACTCGTGGCAGCATGGCCGAAAATGAACTGCCCACGCCGAAGACCGCGCGCCACCAATGCTTGCGTGAATTCCGTCGTCAGCGCCCCAGGCTGCTCGGATAGCAGCTCCAGTGGAGTGATGACGCGCATGGCCTCGACCAAACTGGTCCCACCGGTCTTCGCCACATGATGAAAGAAGATCGGCTCGCCACCTACGATTGGACCTGCCGTCAGCCGCCGCCACAAACGCACGTTACGAAATCTCCTGCCGCTGATTGACACGCTATTCCAGCCGCGCGCACCAATCCATTTTCCCGGGAGGATCCCTCATTGGCAATCCAATACGAAAAGCGTGACGGTGTTGCCTATATCACGCTGAATAACCCAGCGAAGGCGAACATCCTCGACAAGCCGACATCGGACGAAATCTCCGCGGCCTGGATCGACATGTGGGAGGATCGCGACATCCGCTGTGCCATTCTCACCGGCGCCGGCGATCGCCATTTCTGTGGCGGCCACAACCTGGCACCCCGCGAGAACATCACCGAGGAAGAGCGCGAATACCTCCGCACCAACCGTATCTTCTGGCCGCTCGCCGGCACCGTGCATGGCCAGAAAACCGGCGTCGATGGCCGCTTCGGCGATCATTACCCGCGTGTCTGGAAGCCCGTGATCGCTGCCGTGAATGGCTGGGCGGCCGGTGCCGGCTTCTACATCCTGCTGTCCTCCACCGACATCCGCATCGCCAGCGCCGAGCACGCGCGCTTCAAGTTCTCGCTGATCTCGCAAGGTTGGCTCGGACATGGCCCAGGCGCGAGCTTGCTCGTGAAACAGGTCCGCTACGTCGATGCAATGAAGATCCTGCTGACTGACGAACCGTTCGACGCGCACGAGGCATTGCGTATCGGTCTGGTGAATGAAGTGGTCCCGCATGCGCAGCTTCTGGAAAGGGCGGAAAAACTCGCCCGCCACATCGTCACGCTTCCCCCGGTCGCCGTGCGCATGATGAAGGAGTTCGTCGTCCGCTTCGGCGATCTGCCGACAGATCAGGCGTGGCATGTGCAGACGCTGATGAACAACATGCTGATCCAGGTCACCACAGACGGCGAGGAGGGTCGCCAGGCGTTCAACGCCAAACGCCCGCCCAACTTCACCGGTTCATTGCGCCGCCGAGGTGAGGCATGGCCCGAACCATCCGAGGAAGACGCGCAACGGCTCGACGAAGCCTACCGCAGCGGAGAATTCTAACCAAGTAACACCAAAGCTCACTGACCGCGACCCATTCGCTCTAACTACCCGTCATGCCCGGCCATGACGACAGGGCGACAGATGAGTCAGGATCAGCGAGTAGTGGTATAACACCTCGCCCACGCAGTGGGAGAGGTCGGCGCGAAGCGTCGGGTGAGGGTGCCGCAACCGCACGCACCCTTACCTACCCCAACCGCTTCCGCAAGAAATACCGTGTCTGCCCCGCCGGATAATCCTCCAGTTCGCCAAACACCTCGTACCCCAGCCCCACATAAAAGTCCCGCGCCTGGAAGCTATCCAGCCAGGCTGAATGGCACCCCGCCTCTGCGGCAATCGCCTCAGCGCGCTGCATCAGCGCGGAACCAACGCCATGCCGCCGCCACAGGTCATCGACCCAGAGCGCCCCGACGAACAGCCATTGCCACGCAACGACGCCGCTCAGCCCCGCCACCAGGTGTTCGTCGCCATCATGCACCAGCAGAGCGAAGCGCCGCGAATCCTGCGCCACCGTCCGCGCATGGAACGCATCGATCGCCTCGCCAAGCGCACGCCGCATCTCATTCGATGGCGCAGGATCATGGCTAAGGCGCAACTCCGGCGGCAACTCCTCGCATCATCATTCATGCGCTTCTTTCACCTCGCGATCCGTTATCGTTCCATGCCATAATGCGGGCATGTGCAGTTACTGTCTCTCGCGCCGGACGTTGCTGGCCGTTTCTCCCACCCTGCCGCTACTCACCGTTCGTCCGGACCGTCCTGTCGAGCCCCTTCGCCGCCTCGCCAATATTGCATCCGATCGTCTGGTAGTCGCCCTCACATTCGATGCCTGTCCAGGTGCATTCGATCAGCGTATCGCGGATGCACTGGTCGCCGATGGCATTCCCGCCACGATCTTCGTGACCAGGCTCTGGCTGCAACGCAATCCCGCCGGCCTGGCCTTCCTGCTCGCGCATCCTGATCTATTCGCGCTGGAGAACCACGGTGAACTGCACATCCCGCCAGTGCTCGGCCACGGCACGATCTTCGGCATTCCCGTAGCCGGCGACCTGACCACCATCAACCGCGAGATCACCGCCGGCGCCGCCGCGATCGCCGCCGCAACGGGCACGGCACCGCATTGGTATCGCGCCGCAACGGGCTACTACACCCCGTCCGTAATCCCATACATCGAGCAACTCGGCTTCGGCATTGGTGGCTATTCCCTGAATGCGGACGCCGGTGCATCACTTCCAGCACGCAGCGTTGCCCGGCGCATCGCTGCCGCGACCAGCGGCGACATCATCGTCGCTCATATCAACCAGCCAAAGCGGCCAAGTGGCGACGGCGTCGTCGCCGGCATCAACGCACTGCAACGCCGCGGCGCGACTTTTGTCCGCTTCGACAAGTTCGTGCCGGGCGACTTAGCCACAAGCTGAAGTCTTCTCTTTCTGTCGCCGCAAAGCGCCTACAGGATGTTCAGTCTGACCGGAATAACGCACGATCGCCGGTGACTATCGCCGCCTTCCTGTTTCTTCGTGATAAATAGCACAGCGATCAACCGCACAGGTTCATCCCGGGGCGACTGCCCTTTCCAGTCACTGTTGAATTCTTTCGACACCCTTCGCTTGACACAACGTCCTTGTCCCACTACAAAACCACAAGGTTAAATAACCATCGGGCTAACAACGGTATGCCGCCACCCACCCTCAACCAAACCTTCGCCGCCCTGGCCGACCCAACCCGCCGCGCCATCCTCGCCCGCCTCGCCAGCGGCGAAGCCTCGGTCAGCGAACTGGCAGAACCATTCGACATCAGCCTCCCCGCCATCTCCAAGCACCTCAAAGTATTGGAACGCGCCGGCCTGATCAGCCGCGGCCGAGACGCGCAGTTCCGCCCATGCCGCCTGGAATCACGCGCGCTAAAAGCAGCATCCGACTGGCTCGAATCCTACCGAAATCTTCTGGGAGCAGAGCCTCAATCACCTGGAAGCCTACCTGAAGGAACTGCAAGGCAAGGAGACGAAGCGTGGACGCCGGCACTGACCTGGCAGATCGCGAACTCGTCGTCTCCCGCCTGATCGATGCGCCGCGCTCACTCGTCTTCAAGACGTGGACCCAGCCAGAGCACGTCGCCCGTTGGTGGGGACCGCAAGGCTTCACCACGATCCATTGCGACATGGACATTCGCGTCGGCGGCAAATACCGCTGCGGCATGCGTTCACCGCAAGGCACCGAGCACTACAAAGTCGGCGTCTATCGCGAGATCGTCGAGCCAGAAAGGATCGTCTTCACCTTCGCCTGGGAGGACGCTTACGGCAATCCCGGCCACGAAGTGCTCACCACGGTGACCTTCGAGGAACGTTGCACGAAGACCCTGCTAACCCTGCGTCAGGCGACCTTCCAGACAACCGGGCAACGCGACAGTCACGGCATCGGCTGGACAAGCTGCCTGGAGCGTATCGCCGGGTACATGACAACCATCTGAGGAGTTCAGGTCATGCAGCATCAGGTCGTCTCACGCGAGGAATGGCTGGCAGCGCGCACCGCGCTGCTGCGCAAGGAAAAGGAGTTCACCCGTCTCCGCGATCAGTTGACCGAGGAACGCCGCGCGCTGCCCTGGGTGAAGGTCGAAACGAACTACCTGTTCGATGGTCCCAATGGCAAGGAAACCCTGGCCGATCTGTTCGATGGCCGCAGCCAGCTCGTGGTGAAGCACTTCATGTTCGGTCCCGATTGGTCCGAAGGCTGCGTCGGCTGCTCATTCGAGATGGACCAGGTGCAAGGCGCGCTGCTCCATATAACACACCACGACGTCGCCTATGCCGTGGTCTCCCGCGCGCCATTCCCAAAGATCGAGGCCTTCCGCCAGCGCATGGGCTGGCCGATCAAATGGGTCTCGTCTTGCGACAACGATTTCAACCGCGACTTCCACGTGTCATTCACACCCCAGGAGATCGCCAACAACGCCGCCTACTACAACTACCGCCAAGGCGCGCAGGTAATCGATGAAATGTCAGGACGCAGCGTGTTCTGCAGGGACGAGCAAGGTCAGATCTTCCACACCTATTCATCCTTCGCCCGCGGTGGTGAGATGTTCCTGACCAGCTATGCCTTCCTCGACATCACGCCGAAGGGCCGTGACGAGACGATCAACGGCAACCTGACCGACTGGGTGCGTCACCACGACCGTTACGGCGACACCACAGCCTCTTGCTGCCACGACTGATATCCGTCGTCATGGTCGCACCCATGTCCTCGGGCTTGTCCCATAGGCGCTAACATAAAATCGGATGCATTCGTGAGCCGTCCAAACCGCCGTCATGGCCGGGCGTGGGTTCAACCGGCATCATTGGTAACACGTTAGACCGGGCACGTAGGTAACAGTTTCCCCGGTTTGTTCACATGCTTTGCCCCTCCAGACACAGCGATCCATAGACGGCATTTGCGGCTCTCTTCTCGCTGTCCCGCCGGGGTCAAGTCCCGCAGCCGCGCAGCGGGGCGCCGCAGGCGCCGGACTTGAGACCGGCGGGACAGCGAGAGACAATGGCGCGAGCTGTCCTGGCGAGGCCACCCGGCCGCCTTCGTCAGGCAGCTCGCCGGACCGCTGTCCGGTCCAGTCCGCAGCAGCGCAGGCGATTGCTCTCATCGAGCAAGACAGCCAGATCGAAACCACGGAAACGCACCGCCCAATCGCCATCGTCGCGCCGCGCCAGGGCAACCGTCTCGCCGCGCAGGGCGCCCGACAAATACACCGTACCATCGCGCCATCTGATGTGGCCGTCGCCGATCACGCGCCGGGTGTGATGGTCCGCAGGATAATCCCATTCGGCGATCGTCCCCGGGTAAGCCCGCACCGAGGGCATGTAGAGCGTCGCAGGGCAGCGCTGGCCCAGCGCCTCGTGCGGGCGATAGCTGTTGTAATCCGCCCGCCAGCTATCCATCCGCGCCTGTTGCGCAGGCACCGTTACCGCCGGCGGGGTCGCCGTATCCTCCTGCAAGACGCGGTGCATGCGCTCATGCCGCCCGTTCTGGTCCGGCCGGCCAGGCTGGATATGATCGGGCCACACGGTCAGCTTCAGCAGCCACACCGACATCCGCGACAGCCCTCCCAGACCGTCGAGCCGCGCAAACGGGTTGCCGTTGTCGGTGCGCAGCGCCCGCGGCAGCCCGTTCGCCTCGAACAGCCGGATCAGCCGCGGCTGCACCTGCACCCACGTCACCTGCGGCACCGCTTCGCACGCCAACAGATAGCGGCTGTAGCCGTCACTCACCGTGAACGGTTCGCACCGCACCCCGTCGCCAGTGCGGAACCAGCCCTTGAAGTCGGCCGACCAGATGTCGTTCGCCGCCAATGGCTCGTTCGGTAACGGCGTGCGCCGCGGATCGCCCAGCCGCCGCCGCGGCCGCGGTTTCGACCGCTCAGACCGGCGCAGCAGATCGCCCACCGTGCTCGATGCCGGCCAGATCATCTCCGGACGGTCCATCCGCAACCGTGCCAGCAGCTTCCTCGGACCCCAGGTCGGGCGTGCGTCGCGCAGCGCCAGAACCGCCGCCGCGATCGTCGGGTCAATCGCTTGCCCCACCGTGTGGCGGGCCGAGCTCAAGGCTACCAGCCCCGCCGCTCCCGCCTGCCGGTACCGCTCCAGCCATTTGTAGCCCGTCTTCCGGCTGATCCCGTGCCGCAGGCAGGTCTCACTCATCGACACTTCCCCGCGAAGACACGCAGCGATGAAAATCAGCCGGTCGTCCATCTTGCTCATCTCGGTCCACGGCATCGGGCAATCCTCCAAACCCGATCTTGCACTGTTACCTACGTGCCCGGTCTGAAGTGTTACCTATGTAGCCGGTCTGTACCACGTCCCGGCCACCCGTAGCGCCAACTTGCGGGTAAGTGCGGCCGACCGCCCGTAGGCTCCAACCTGATATGCCAGCCATCGAACGGTGCCGTGACGGGTGGCCGGGACACCTCCGGCCATGACGATCATTTGGACGACGTCGCCGTTATGTTGGCGCCTATGGGGCTTGTCCCGCGGATCGGCACGTTCAGACCTGCGAATGCTGATGGGTTTCGCATCGCTCAACCCATCATCCCGCCCCCCGAACCCACTCTACGCCGCCTCCAACAACGCCAAAGCCTCATCCGGTCCAAGCAGGATCTCCACCAGGCGCACCCGATCGATCAGGCTCAGTTCGGCTCCAGTCGCCATCTCGGCCGCCTGTCGCAACATCATGTCATAGCTACTGCTGCGGCTCACACGCCGCGCCTGTTGCTGCAAGTCCCGTACCCCACGCGCGGCATCCTCCAGTTTCGTGCCGCCACTCTGCAACGCCGCCGCGAACTCCACCTCCAGCGCAATGGCAAACCGCAGCCGGCAACTTGCGTCGAGGCGCTGTAAGATCGCGGACAATCGCGACGGCCAATCATCCGACTGACGCTGCGCATGCATCCCATCCAGCAGCTCGAGGATGTGCCGCGCTTCCGCGCCCACCCGGTCCAGCCGGCTGCCAATGACCAATGTCTCAACACCGCTACGGGTCTCCAGCCGATCCACCAGCACCGTCAGCGCCTGTTCGATCGCTGTGTTCATCAGTGAACCAGAAAGCCCCAGCGATTGTCCTGCCTGCCCCAGCAGTTGGCGTGCCCCCGGCAGGCGCGCAAGTATCAATGCCACCATCATCGCCAATGTTGTGGCATCCTCCATGCCTGCCATCGCCAGGGTCGGTGCGATCGCTTCGGCCTGGAGGGTTACGCCTATGTCACTCTCCGCCAACAGCGTGTCGAGACGTTCGAGCTGGCTCAACAATATCGCCACACGCCGCGCGAGCAGCGCAAAGCAATCGGCAGGCAAATGCGTTCCGGCTCAGGCCGGCGACGGTGTAGATACCGCCGTAAGGACAGCGCTGGCATTCGGCCACACCATACGGCCGGCAGATCGAACGATCTCGGCATCATTGGCCGTCCAATCCCGGATCGCGTTATCGATCGCCGCGGCCCCAGTCCCCATCGCGTCATGCACCATGTCCGCCAGAGGCTGCACGGCGGCGCGCGCAATCGTTGGCGTATCTTTCCGCCATTTGGACGTCGGCACTATCAGCGCATCCAGCGGCATGAACATCAGCCGGCTGAAACGCAACGGACGAGGTGGCCGTATCTGTGCCAGTCTCGGCCGCAGCGCGCAATCACGTCATCGGCAGCGCCCCGGCTCTCCAGCGCATCAACCACGGCCACCACCTGCGCGATTTGTGCGTCGGCCGCACTCGCCAATCCATGATGCAGTTCGCGAAGCTCGACCCAGTGCAGCCAGGTGCATTCTTGTTGCATGCGCCCTACACCGCCATCGCACGTAGACGTTCATTGCGGGCTGTGAGCTGCAGCGTCGCCGATCCCGCTCGCCAATCGCGGTCGAACCTGATCCCATCACTTGCTACGGTGTGACCTAACTCCAAACTCGCGATGCCCCATTGCGCGACTTCGCGCGGCAACACGGGCACAAGCTGCGCCATTTCCGTAATCGCGGCGCCTTGTTGGTCCGGCCCCTCACTGGCGCGCCACAACGCACATACCAGGTCCCAGCCATCCAATAGCCATTGCGGCCGCCCGGCCAGTTCCGCCAAACGATCGCGGAACCTGCCCCAGTTTCGCAACAACGACGGGCATCGGCAATCATCGACTGGATTGCGGCAATGACGGTACCGGTGCACGCGCCCGTGGCCTGCGCCGAAGCGACGATAATTTCACCGAGCTCGCAGCGCACGTCGTTGCAATGGTCCTGCATCCACTCTGCCAGCCCGCCTTGCAGACCCGTGAGATGCTGAAGGAGCTGACAATCCGTCCGCCACCCGCCTGGCCGGCAATACCGAGTGGCGTCAGATGGTCCGCCAGCAATTCCAGCTCCACCGACAGGGTATCCGGGCACTCGCCGAACGACGCCGCGAACCGCATGACGATGTCGCGCGCCTGCTTCTCAAGCTCCTCGGTGGGAGAGCGTTGCCATGCCTCACCATCGAATTCATCCGGCACAATCTGTCCGGCCAGTTTTCCCAGCAGCATGAACTTGGCGAACACGTGCTCCTGCTGATCGCGATCCAGGGAGGCGAGCGCACTCTCCATTGCCGGCTTTCCCGCCAGTCCGGACGCGGCCACCTCCAACGCCGCAAGCCGCACGAGGCAGGCGTGACCCGCGGCAATCCCGATACGAGCTTGTTCAATCGGCTGTCATGCACCGTCGGGCGGCACAGCGACCGAACCGCATTACAGCCAAGAACATAGTATCCGCGCCCGCCGCTTGGATTGGGCACCACCAGCTCCACGTGCCCGCGGGTTCCGTGTCTCGCCCTGGTGCCGGCCAGAACTGGCGTCGTGAACG
>CAVTEC010000108.1:0-23457 GCA_963733475.1 uncultured Alphaproteobacteria bacterium
CAGCTGGTCGGGTGGCATGCAGCAATTCTTACTCTTGATAAAATCTGTTATCAAGAGTAAAACCGATGGGCATCTCAGAGGCTGTTGGGTGCGAGGGCTTCGAGGATACGGCACTCGGCAACGGTGCCGTGGCGACATTGTCCAATCAGGGATTCCAGTTCCCGCCGCAACGCCGAGAGGTCGGCCAGCTTTCGTTTCACGTCCGCCAAGTGCTCGCGCGCGATAACGTCCGCCGCTTCGCACGATTGCTCCTTCTGGTCGGCCATATCGAGCAGTGCCCGGATTTGCTCAATCGAAAAGCCAAGATCGCGGGCGCGGCGTATAAAAGTGAGACGGCTGACATGCGCGGCTGAGTAGTCGCGGTAATTCCCCGCTGTCCGGGGCGGAGCGGCGAAAAGGCCGATGCGCTCATAGTAGCGGATGGTTTCGGCCTTTGTGTCTGCCGCCCGCGCCAATTCCCCGATGTTCATGGCCCGCCTTGACCCTGTAGTGACTACAAGGTTTATATGATGGGCCTTCGCAAATTGCCGAGGGGCTTGCAATGGCCTGCTGTCACGATTCCGCGGGCGCGTCTGCCGCCAACTCCAGCACGCTCAACAGTCCAATATGGCGGCGTGCACTGTGGATCGCGCTCGTCATCAATGCTGGGTTCTTCGTGGCCGAGATTGTCGCCGGTGCGGCGGCGGGATCGGCGGCACTGCAAGCCGACGCTCTCGACTTCTTCGGTGATGCGGCCAATTACGCGATCAGCCTTGGCGTGGCAGCAATGGCGCTTGGTTGGCGCGCCCGTGCCGCTCTCGCCAAGGGCGGCACCCTGATTGCCTTCGCGCTCTGGGTGCTCGGCAGCACTGCGTGGCATGCCTTTTATGGCACGTTGCCACGGGCCGAGGTCATGGGCGTGGTCGGCGTTGCGGCCTTAATCGCAAACGGTGGCGTGGCGCTGATGCTTTACCGTTTCCGCACCGGCGACGCGAACATGCGCTCGGTCTGGATTTGCTCGCGCAATGATGCGGTCGGAAACGCGGCCGTGCTGCTCGCCGCCATGGGTGTCTTTGGCACTGGCACCGGCTGGCCGGATGTGATCGTCGCCGCGATCATGGGCGGGCTTGGCCTGTGGGGTGGCTGTCAGATCGTTTCGCAGGCGCGAGGCGAACTCCACTCCCGCACCGGCGCGCCAGTCGCGGCGGAATAGCGCCGCATCTGATGCTTCTTATCGGGTGAGGACTAAATTACATCATATTTTCTATGAATTAGATGGCCTCCGCTCTTTGCAATATACGTCATCGATAGTAGAAACAGTCGGCCAACTACGCCGATCTTGCGTTGTGCCAACAATCTACGAAGTCGAGCGTGACAAGGTTTCGATGAGGGGGCATCCGGGTGCTTCACCGGCGTCACAGCGTCGCACGGCATCCGCGAGGACATGTTCCATCGCTCTGAGGTCACGAATCTTCGCGCGCACGTCCCCAAGGTGATCTGCCGCGAGCGCGCGCACTTCGCCGCAAGCGTCTGGCCCGTCATCGGCGGACAGAGTTAGCAGCGCGCGAATTTCATCGAGAGTAAACCCCAACTCACGGGCGCGGCGGATAAAGGCGAGAGTGCGTGTCTCGGCCGGCCCATAGACCCGCCGGCCGCCGGCCGTGCGTGGTGGAGCCGGCAGCATTTTGATGCGCTCGTAATAGCGGATGGTCTCGATGTTGACCCTGCTGCGCCGGGACAATTCGCCGATCGGCATAGCGGCGGGCGGTTGGGACGCGTCTCTGGGCACCCGAATTTTCCCCTTGCTCCTGTAGCGACTACAGGATGTAGCTTATCGATCATGGTTAGCAAAGCTCAAAGTCCGGTCGATCTTTCCGAGCGAGGCGCGATCGTTGGAGTGACGCCCGATCCGGGCGAAAGCCGGCGCGCTACCGGCGCTCAAAGGCTGCTTGCGGCGGGCGGGATCATGGCTGCACTGGGCGCGGCCTCATGCTGCGTGGTGCCGTTCACGCTGTTCATGCTCGGTGTCAGCGGGGCGTGGATCGCCAACTTGACCGCGCTCGAGCCTTACCAGCCGATTTTCGCGGCCGTCGCCTTCGGGCTCATCGGCTATGGCGCTTATCTCGTCTACTGGCGGCCAAAGATAGCCTGCGCCGATGGTTCCTACTGCGCGCGCCCGGCTTCGAGCCGCATGGCGAAGATCGGCCTCTGGGGTGCCGGAGTGCTCGTCGTGATCGCGATCGGCTTCCCGAAGCTCGCCGTTCTGTTCCTCTAACCACACGGAGACGAACTATGTTCCGTCAGATCATCGTGGCCGCCACCCTCGCTCTCATGCTGTCGCCCTTGGCAGCTCGCGCGGAGGAAAAGTCCGTCGTTCTGGACATCAAAAACGCGGACTGTGTGCTTTGCCCGCCGATCGTGAAGCAGTCTTTGTTGCACGTTCCGGGCGTCAAGGCCGTCGCAACAACTCAGGCCAATCAAATGGCGGATTTCATGGCGACGGTCACCTACGATGACACGGTGGCCTCCGTGCCTGCACTCGTCGCGGCAACGACCAATGCGGGATATCCCACCAAGGTCGCGAACTGAGCGCGCCATGTCCGATCGCTCGCTGATCGCCACCGGTGCCATTGGCGTTATCCTGGCCGTGCTATGCTGCGCGACGCCGCTGCTCGCGGTCGTGCTGACCGCGATCGGTCTGACCGCCGTGCTGTCCAAGGCAGACTACGTGGTGATCGCCGTTTTCATGTTGGGTGTCGCCGTGGCGGGTTTCGGACTTTACCGGCGGCGGTTGGCGGCCGCGTGCTGCGATTCCACCACCAAAGACAAAGGTTCCGCGTAATGGACGATTGCTGCACGCCGGCGGCGAACAGTCGCCGAAGCTATGATCTTGCCGTGCTTGGCGGTGGGTCGGCCGGATTTTCGGCGGCCATCACCGCAGCGGAACAGGGCGCGCGGGTTGCTCTCATTGGCAGCGGCACCATCGGCGGCACCTGTGTCAATATCGGTTGCGTGCCATCGAAAACTCTCATTCGCGCCGTCGAGATATTGCATCAGACCGGCGCGGCCAAACGTTTCGCGGGCATGAGCGCCGCCGCGCGGGTGGATGACTGGCGGGCGGTGATACGGCAGAAAGACAACCTCGTGTCCGGTCTGAGGCAGGCCAAATACGCCGACTTGTTGCCAGCCTATGACGGCATCGCCTATCGCGAGGGCAAAGCCCGTTTGGCCGCCGGCGGCGTGACCATCGATGGCGAGCACATCACCGCCGGCAAGACCATCATAGCTACCGGCGCGCGGCCGGCTGTTCCCTCGATCGCGGGTATTGAGGGGGTACCTTATCTCACCAGCACCACGGCGCTTGATCTCGACGTGCTGCCGCGCTCGCTGCTCGTCATTGGCGGCGGCTACATCGGCGCGGAGCTGGCCCAGATGTTCGCCCGCGCCGGGGTCAAGGTAACGATTGTATTCCGCTCGCGGCTGCTGCCGGAAGCGGAGCCGGAAATCGGCGACGCGCTGCATGGCTATCTTGTCAGCGAAAAAATCAACGTCGTCGCCGGCGCTTCCTACCGTGCGATCCGCGAGACGCGGGCTGGTATCGCACTCGATCTCGCATCGGCGGGCCACCCGGTCACATTGGAAGCTGAACAGGCGCTCGTGACAACGGGACGCGCGCCCAACAGCGACGATCTTGGTTTGGCCGAGCATGGTGTGACCGTGCGCGCGAACGGAAGTATAGTGGTCGACGACCGCATGCGCACGACCCGCCCGGGGGTCTACGCCGCCGGCGACGTTACCGGCCGCGATCAATTTGTTTACATGGCGGCCTACGGCGCGAAACTCGCCGCCAAAAACGCGCTCAATGGCGACAGCCTGCGCTACGACAATACTGCCATGCCGGCCGTCGTATTCACTGATCCGCAGGTTGCCAGTGTCGGTTTGACCGAAGCGCGCGCCCGCGCGGCCGGGCATGATGTGCGCATCTCGGTTCTTTCACTTGATGAAGTGCCGCGTGCGCTCGCCGCGCGCGACACCCGAGGCCTTATCAAGCTCGTCGCCGACGGCACGACACGGCAGCTATTGGGCGCGCACATACTTGCGCCTGAAGGCGCCGACAGCATCCAAACGGCGGTGCTGGCACTCCGGCACAAGCTCACGATCGACGATCTCACCGACACCATCTTTCCCTATCTGACGACGGTCGAGGCCTTGAAACTGGCGGCCCTCACTTTCGACAAGGACGTGACGAAGCTGTCCTGTTGCGCCGGCTAGCGGAGCGACTTGTCTCGCCACACTCGGTCATCCGTGAAGCATCGGAGTTTACCTCATTGCCTATGAACACGGATTCAACGACGGATGCCGCTGCGGAAATCCGACCGGGCGTTTTCCGCCCCGATTGGTCGGCCGTAACCGCACCGGCGGCTATCGCGGCGCTAAGAACCCGCGCCGCGCGGCGTTCCCGCCTGCTAGAGAAATGGTCGCGACCACTTGAACAGGAAACTGATCTGGTGTGGCGAAGCGCCCTTCAGCTTTACGTCGAGTTCGGTCGCGCGCCCGAGGTTGTGGAACTCGCGAACGAAACAAAACTGGCACCAGAGGCTATCTGGGAACACTTGGCAATTTTGCATGAGCACGATCTTCTCGGTTGGGATGCGAGTCATTCCGCTCTGCGGTTCGCCTACCCATTCACCGAAGCGCAAACAGGGCACCGTATCTTGCTGACGGGGCAAAGGCTCAACGCTCTCTGTGCGGTCGATGCACTCGGTGCCGGGGCAATGTATCAATGCGACACCACCATCGAATCTGCTTGCCGCCATTGCGGCGAGAAAATTCGGCTCACGACATCCGGGCAGGGCACAACGCTGCGAAGTGCGTCGCCTGCGGATACCGTCGTTTGGTATGACTCCGATTATTCCGTAAGTGCTGCCACCTCGTGCTGCCGGGCTATCGCGTTCTTCTGCTCGGCCGCGCATCGCCAGACCTGGCTGGATGTTCAGATCCCGAGCCGACGTGGCGTCGAACTTTCCGCTGCCGAGGCATTAGAGGTTGGCCGGGCAATTTTCGGCCCTGTTCTCGTGCCGCCGGTAGGGTCAGGGCAACGAACTGGGGCCGCATCGACGACCGCATGATCAGCACGCGATAAACCGGATTATCCCGTGGAGGGATCAGGCCGGTAGCCGACACCGGGAACCGCAATCCGAAAATCAGGACGGTGAGCCTGGGGCGCCGCATCCCACACTTGAGACGGATGGGTCGCCTACCGCCTTCTCTGACCCGTGTGCCAAAGTCGGGGCATGGCTCATATCAAGGTCACTCTGGTGCTGGACTCCGGAAGTCGCATCGGCCCCGGCAAAGCTTCGCTGCTCGAAAGCATCCACGCGACGGGTTCGATCTCGGCTGCTGCCCGCGCCATGGGAATGGACTACAAGCGCGCATGGCTGCTGATTGACAGCTTAAGCGGCGCGTTCACGTCACCGGCGGTTGAACGTGCGACCGGTGGCGTCGGGGGCGGAGGCGCAACGCTCACAGCGCTCGGTTCGGACGTACTTGCTAGGTATCGCCGGTTGGAAACCAAGGTCGCACGGTTAGCCGCAGCCGATCTGGAAACCCTCGAACGCCAAGCACGCCCGGACGCCGGTCCCAAGGTCTGACGCGTCATGGCTGGCGCGGCCAGCACATGCCAATTATCGTTATGGCGAATAAACCATAGCGAGGCACCATGGCAGAGATCGCGAGTTCGGCCAGCTCCGGAATCACTGCCCGCAGGCCGCCGGCGGCCTTCGCTGGCGGTGCAATCATCGGCGCGCTCGGCGGGCTGATCGGACTAGGCGGCGCGGAATTCCGGTTGCCGCTGCTGATTGGCGCGTTTCGCTTCGCCGCCCTGCAAGCTGCCATTCTCAACAAGGCCATGAGCCTCGTCGTCGTGGCGTCAGCGCTTCCGTTCCGCGCCGCGACCATGCCCCTCTCCACCGTCGCCGCGCATTGGCCGATCATCGTCAACCTGCTGGCCGGAAGCTTGCTCGGTGCCTGGTTCGGGGCGGGATGGGCCATGCGTCTGGCGTCACACACCCTGTATCGCGTTATTGCCGTGCTGCTGGTCGTGATCGCCGCCGTGCTGCTGTTCACACATGACACGGCGGGTTCTCAAGCATTGCTCACCGGAGCCGCTCAGGCCGTGGTGGGCGTCGTCGCAGGTTTCGTGATTGGTGTCGTTGCCGCCCTCCTTGGTGTGGCTGGTGGCGAGCTGCTCATCCCCACACTCGTTTTGCTGTTCGGTGCCGACATTAAGCTGGCCGGGAGCTTGTCCCTCGCGGTGAGCTTGCCAACCATGCTCGTCGGATTCACCCGCTACAGCCGTGATCGCAGTTTTGTCGTCCTTGGCGAAAACCGCGGCTTCGTGCTGGTGATGGCTACCGGCTCGATCGTTGGCAGTTTCATCGGCGGCCGGTTGCTCGGTCTCGTTCCATCCGCCGTCCTGTTGCCGCTGCTGGCCGTCATCCTGGTGCTGTCAGCGATCAAGGTTTGGCGGCACAACTTGAGGTGAGTTCCCGAGGCAACACCGTTAGGTAGGGCAGCAGAAAATATCTATAGAACCAGTTTTATAGTTGCAATCGGTCGCGCGTCGTGCCATATAGGCGGCATGGACATTGACACCGCTGCCCGCCGTTTGGCTGAACTCGGCAACACCACCCGGCTGCAGATCGTTCGCCTGCTCGTGCGTGCTGGCAGGGACGGTCTGGCCATCGGCGAGTTGCAGTCCCACCTCGGCGTGCCAGCCTCGACCCTCGCCTTCCATCTGCGCGGCCTCGTCTCCGCCGGGCTTGTCGCCCAGCAAAAGGAGGGGCGGGTGGTGAGATGCACACCGCAGTACGCGACGATCGACGAGACCCTGGCCTTCGTCAAAGAGCACTGCTGCGCCGGCTTCGGCGATGCGCAAACGCGTGCGGCATGAAGACTTTCGCTGGACCTAAAACAACTACATACCTAGGGATATAGGACATTTCCGATGCCTGCCACCGAAACACCCCCAGCCACCACTGTCCTTCTGCCGTCGTCAGCAGCCTCCCCCCGAGAGGTGCTGACGAGCCTGCGCTCGATCGTGACGCGCCTAGACCCTGTGCTGGTGGCTCTTATCGCGCTGTTCATGGGGTTATGGGCTTTCAGCGCTGGGCAGGCTTCGGTCACGCTGTTCTACGTCGCTGGGGAGTTGGCGCATATCGCCCCATGGCTCGCCGCGTCCGTCATCATCGCGGCCGCCGTGCGCGCAACTGGTGCAGACGCTCTGGCGGCACGGGCCTTCGCCGGCCACGAAGGCCGCATGATCGTCGTTGCATCATTGATCGGAGCATTGCTGCCGTTCTGTTCCTGCGGCGTCATCCCGCTTGTTGCCGGTCTTCTTGGTGCCGGCGTGCCTCTCGCGTCTGTCATGGCATTCTGGATCGCGTCCCCACTCATGGACCCGACGCAATTCTTCATTGCGTCGGGCACGATCGGCGTTGGTTTTGCTGCCGCCAAATTGGTTGGTGCGATCGGAATGGGATTGCTGAGCGGCTTCGGAACCATGGCGCTCATACGCCTGCGATGGCTCGATGCACCGGCCGCACTGCGTCTGTCATCTGCGGTGGTCGTGCAATCATGCTGCGGATCGAAAGCCGCACCGCCTGTTGCCGCACGTGCATGTTGCGGGTCAACCAAGCAGGTGACTGCTGTGGATACGAACGCATGCTGCACACCGAAGCCTGTGCCGAGTCAGCCCACGGTTGTATGGCGCTTCTGGGCCGATGCGGCACGCTCGCAAAAGTTCCTGACAACCGCGACATCGACAGGGTGGTTCCTGGTGCGTTGGCTGGCCATCGCCTTCGCGCTCGAAAGTCTCATGATCGCCTGGCTGCCGGTGAACGCGGTGGGCACATGGCTCGGCGCAGATGCAGGATTGCTAGCGGTCCCGCTGGCCGTTGCGATCGGCATACCCGTCTATCTCAACAGCTTTGCGGCCATCCCGTTCGTCTCCGGGTTGATCGGCATGGGGATGAGTCCGGCAACCGGTCTTGCCTTCATGTTGGCCAGTAGCGCCACGGGCTTCCCCGCCATGGTCGCGGTCTGGGCCTTGGTGAAGCCACGTGCCTTCGCACTCTACATCGGCTTTGCGGTGCTCGGTGCACTCATCGCTGGCTACGCCTACGCCGCTGTGCTTTCCCTCGCCGCGTAACCCTCGGCATTCGTCAGAAAGGTCTCACCCATGAGTTGCTGCGCTCCCACCTGCTGCACCACGGACAACCAAGAGAGTATCCAGGTCCAGCAAGCGCCGACGGTCGCCTGCTGTGCACCTTCATGCTGCACGTCAGCGAGCGACGCTGCCGCTCGGCCTGCTGGTGCGCGCATTTCCGAACTACCAATCGCCGTCATCGGCGCGGGACCTGTCGGTCTAGCCGCTGCCGCGCAACTTCTTGCGCGCGGTCTCGACTGCATCATTCTGGAATCAGGTCCGTCCGTCGGGACGGCACCACGCGCATGGGGACACGTCCGCATGTTCTCGCCGTGGCGCTACAACATCGATGCGGCAGGCCGCACTTTGTTGGCCAGTCAAGGCTGGCACCCGCCCGCTTCGGGTCAATTCCCGACCGGTCGAGACCTCGTGGCGGATTATCTCGAACCACTGGCACGCACGCCTGAGATCGCCGCACGCCTCCGATTGGACGCCCATGTGACGGCGATCACCCGGACCGGCTTGGGCAAGGTGCGGAGTGCGGGACGTGACGGCGCGAGCTTTGAGCTTCGGATCGAGGATGCCCACGGCGACGAAACGCGAGTCTTCGCGCGTGCGGTGATTGATGCGTCTGGAACCTGGGGTCATCCGAATCCGGCTGGCGCCTCCGGATTGCCGGCACTTGGCGAGCACAAAGCCGCACATCTCACGCGCTACGGCATGCCCGACGTGCTCGGCGGCGAACGCTGGCGTTACGCCGGGCGTCGCGTGCTCGTGGTCGGCACAGGACATTCGGCGATTGGCACCGTGATCGATCTCTGCCAACTCGCCCTGGATGCGCCTGGAACGGAAGTGCTGTGGGCTTCGCGTACGGGCAATCTGACACGGGCCTATGGCGGTGGCACCGCCGATCAGTTGCCAGAGCGCGGTGCACTCGGTGAGCATCTCAGGGACTTGGTTACGGAAGGTCGAGTGACTGTGCTCGCGCCGTTTGCCGTCGACGCCGTGCGTCCTGCTCCCGACGGGAGGTTGGTCGTTGTGGGTGTCACTGATCAGGATGATCAAACCGTCACCGTCGACCAACTCGTGGTTGCGACTGGCTTGCGACCCAATCTCGGCATTCTCCAGGAGCTGCGTCTCGACCTCGATCCGGCACTCGAATGCCCGTCGGCCCTCGGGCCACTGATCGACCCGAACATCCATAGCTGTGGCACGGTACGTCCGCATGGCGCATTCGAATTGGCGCAACCGGAGCCTGGTCTGTTCATTGCTGGGATGAAATCCTATGGCCGCGCACCGACCTTTCTGCTGGCGACGGGCTATGAACAGGTGCGCTCGATCGCCGCTTTTCTCGCCGGCGATATCGAAGCGGCCCGCCGTGTCGAGCTGGACTTGCCGCAGACCGGGGTGTGCAGCAGCAATCGCGTCACGGATGAGGCGGCGAGTTGCTGCACCGCCGAGGCGGATGATTGCAGCACGCGAGCTGTAAAGCCGGCTGGATGCTGTGGTGCGACCTCGACCAGCGAAATCGAGCCCGCTGAGGCGATGGGGTGAATGGACGCCATGCCGAATGTGAGTTTCGAGGCGCGCATCGCGTCTCCGCGAGACGCACAGGCTATAGCTGTGATCTACAATGAAGGCATTGCCGACCGCGTTGGCACTTTCGAAACGGAACCACGCAGTTCAGAGCAGATCGCGGCCTGGTTCGACAGCCGTCATCCGATCGTCGTGGTCGAGGATGGAACGCGGGTCGTCGCGTTTGCGTCGGCCTCTTCCTATCGTGACCGCCCATGTTATGCGGGGATCGCCGAGTTTTCCGTCTATGTCGCGCGCGATCGCCGCGGCCAAGGTGCCGGCCACGTTGCGATGACGGCGCTGTTGAAGGCAGCGGAAGTGGCAGGGTTCTGGAAGCTGCTGTCGCGGATCTTCCCCGAGAACGAGGCCAGCCGCACGCTTATGGCGAAGGTCGGCTTTCGCGAAGTCGGCATCTATGAACGGCACGGTAAGCTGGGCGGTGTTTGGCGGGATTGCGTGATCGTCGAGCGCTTGCTCGGCGAGGCGGCTCGCTGAGCATGCGCAGGAGTGTTGTCGTTTCCGCACTGGGAATCACGCAGACCCTGGCCTGGGGATCAACCTATTACCTCACCGCCGTGTTCGCCGATCCGATCTCGGAAAGCCTGCAACTTCCGCATGCTTGGTTCTTCGGGATTTTTTCAGCGGCCTTGCTGCTTTCGGGACTGCTGGGACCCCTTGCCGGTCGGATGATCGACAAACTCGGTGGGCGTGACGTGCTGGCTGCGACCAATGTCGTTTTCGCGGCCGGACTTGTTTGTCTCTCGCTCGCCTCCGGTGTCGTGACGCTTGCGCTGGCGTGGGGGCTGCTGGGCATCGGCATGGGCTTTGGCCTCTACGAGGCTGCGTTCGCCACGGCGGCTGGCCTCTACGGCCGCGAGGCGCGGAACGCGATCACCGGCATTACCCTCTTTGCCGGTTTCGCCAGCACTGTCGGCTGGCCGACAAGCGCCGTGTTCATTGAGCATTTCGGGTGGCGCGGCGCCTGTATTGCCTGGGCCGTGCTGCATCTCGTGATCGGCCTGCCGATGAACCGGCTCCTCATTCCGAAAGCACACCCCTCGGTTCCGGAGAAGACGCCAGAACACGCGACGGCGCCATCCGGCATTCCTTGGACCATGGTTGTGCTCGCTTCGGTCTTCGGTGCGACCTGGTTCGTCTCGACAGCGCTCGCCGCGCATCTGCCGCGGCTTCTGGAAGCCATGGGCACGACGACAGCGACGGCGATCTTCGCCGCCTCTCTCGTCGGCCCGGCCCAGGTTGCGGCGCGCATGGTTGAGTTCACCCTGCTGCGCGGCCTGTCGCCCATGATCTCGGCGAGGCTGGCGACGAGTCTGCACCCACTCGGCGCGCTGTTGCTCGCCATGTTCGGACCGGTTCTTGCGGTCCCCTTTGTGCTTCTGCATGGCGCCGGGAATGGCATGTTGACAATCGCACGGGGCACACTGCCGCTGGCCCTCTTCGGTCCGGCCGGCTACGGTCTGCGGACCGGGTTCCTCTCAGCGCCAGCGCGCATCCTGCAGGGCGGCGCACCACTCCTGTTTGGCCTGGTCCTTGACCGCGCTGGGCCGCTCTATGCGCTGCTGCTGTCGGGCACGCTCACTGGGTTGTCGTTCCTCGCTCTGTTCCTGCTGACAGCATCGGCAACCGCTGCGAGGGTACCTGCAAAGGGATAGCTTCCATACGCGCGCCATCTCGGCGTCGCTGCTTTCGGCAGCATTCGCTTACATGCGCCGACGGGCTACGGCTCGGATCAGGCGCGCGCGTACCAGTCGCGCGTCGCCATCACGATCCGTACGACCGATAGCATCACCGGGACTTCGACCAGCACGCCGACCACGGTCGCGAGCGCAGCGCCTGATTGAAAGCCAAACAGACTGATCGCCGCGGCGACGGCCAATTCGAAGAAGTTGCTGGCACCGATCAGAGCTGACGGTGCGGCGACATTGTGTGCCGATCCGCAGGCCCGGTTGAAGACGTAGGCGAGGGCCGCGTTGAGATAGACCTGGATGATGATCGGCACGGCGAGCAGCAGGATGACGATGGGCTGGTGCAGGATCTGTTCGCCCTGAAAGCCGAACAGCAGTACGAGCGTGGCGAGCAGAGCTAAAAGCGATACCGGATGCAGGGCGCGCAGCATCCGCGCCAGGACTTCCTCACCGCCGCGGGCAAGCAGCGCGCGGCGCCAAATTTGGGCGGCAATGAGTGGCACCACGATATAGAGGGCGACCGACAGGAACAGCGTGTCCCACGGCACGTAAATCGCCGAGAGGCCCAGCAGCAGACCGACGATCGGCGCAAAGGCGACGATCATGATTGCGTCGTTCAGCGCCACCTGGCTGAGCGTGAAGTTGGGATCACCATCGGAAAGGTTGGACCAGACAAACACCATGGCCGTGCAAGGCGCCGCGGCGAGAAGGATCAGGCCGGCGATATAGCTGTCGATCTGATCGGCGGGCAGGAATTGATGGAACAGACCGCGGATGAACAGCCAGCCCAGCAGCGCCATGGAGAACGGTTTGACCAGCCAGTTGATAATCAAGGTCACGATGATGCCGCGCCAATGACGGGCCACGGTGCCGATCGCCGCGAAATCCACGCGCAGCAACATCGGCACGATCATGAGCCAGATGAGAAGGGCGACGGGAAGGTTGACGTTGGCAACGCTCAGCGCGCCCAAGACATGAAACGGCGAAGGCGCCGCGCTGCCCAGGACGATGCCGGCGATGATGCAGAGGGCGACCCAGAGTGTCAGGTAGCGCTCAAATCCGCCCAACCGTGCGCGTCGCTGCGATTGCTGAATGGTCTGTCCCATGAACCGTAAATCCTCGTCTGCTGCGCATCGCCCACTGGGGTAGGGCGGCTCGGATACCTGATACCGCGTGGGCCTCTCAACCCCAATTCCATGACACCAGAAATCTCGAAACTCCTCTTGTGGGGTTTCGCCGAGGTGCGTTACGGTTCCCATAAGTCCAGAACCATGGAAATATAGAGGGAGGCACCTATGACGCGGTGTGACAAGCTCGTTGACGCGGGCCGGCGAGCATTTTTCGCCAGATCAGCGGCTGTGGCCGCCGGAGCGGTGGCGACCGCTGCTATACCGACGGTTGCCGCGCGTGCGGCGCCGTCCCCGGCCCTGGTCAATTACCCTTCCAGCAAGCTCGCCAATATCAGCGAGCTGAAGCCCGACGTGCCCCAGGACATCGCCTATCCCGATGCGGACAGCCCGGGCGTGCTGCTGAAACTGGGAAGCCGCGTCGAGGGCGGGGTAGGTCCGGACGGCGACATCGTCGCATTCAGCACGCTCTGCCCACACAAGGGATTCCCGCTGTTCTACGCCGCAGGTGACAGGACGCTGAGCTGTCCGGGCCATTACAGCCGGTTCGACGCCTGAAAAGGGCGGCCTGCAGATCTTCGGGCACGCCACGCAAAACCTGCCGCAGTTCCGCCTGGTCGTGGACGGGAAGGGCGACATCTACGCCGTCGCCGTCGACGAGCTGATCTACGGCCGCCTGTCCAACGTCCTGACGGCATAGGAGGCACGTCATGGCCTACAAGCGCAACATTGACCGCCTGCCCATCCCGCCGAGGGATGCCCAGGTGCACAACGTCGTCTGTCACTTCTGCATCGTCGGCTGCGGCTACCACGCGCTGTCCTGGCCGGTCGATCGCCAGGGCGGGACGCAGCCCGGCCAGAACGCCTTCAACGCAGGACCTGAGCAAGCAGCAGGGCGCCGATGGCGACCGCCTGGTTCAGCCCGTCGATGTACAACATCGTCAAGCAGAATGGTCGCGACGTGAACCTCGTCGTCATGCCCGACCAGAACTGCGTCGTGAACTCGGGCCTCGGCTCCACGCGCGGCGCGCAGCATCGCCGAGCTGTCGTATTCCACCGTCACCGGCACGCAGCCCGAGCGGCTGACCGAGCCGCTCGTCTGGCGCTACGGCACGCTGACGCCGACCGCCTGGGACGACGCGATCGATCTCGTCGCCGAGGTGACGCGGCGCGTGGTGGAAACCGCAGGGCGAGGACGGCTTGATCGTCTCGGCATACGATCACGGCGGCGCCGGCGGCGGCTACGAGAACACCTGGGCGACCGGAAAGCTCTATTTCGAGAGCATGAAGATCAAGAACATCCGCATCCACAACCGCCCGGCCTACAACAGCGAGGTGCACGGCACCCGCGACATGGGCGTCGGCGAGCTCAACAACTGCTACGAGGACGCCGAGCTCGCCGATACGATCATGGCGGTCGGCACCAACGCGCTGGAGACGCAGACCAACTACTTCCTGAACCACTGGATCCCGAACCTGCGCGGCACCAGCAGCGACAAGAAGAAGGCCGAATTCGGCACGGAGCCGATCGGCCCGGCCAGGGTCATCTTCGTCGATCCGCGGCGCACACCGACCATCGCCGCCTGCGAGGCCGAGGCCGGTGCGGAGAACGTGCTGCACCTCGCCATCAACCCGGGTACCGACCTCGCGCTGTTCAACGCGCTGTTCACCGAGATCGCCGCCAAGGGCTGGGTGGATCACGCGTTCATCACTGCCAGCACCAACGGCTATGACGCTGCGGTCAAGGCGAACCATACCACCATCGAGCAGGCCGCGCAGATTACCGGCCTGAAGCCCGAAGACATCCGCAAGGCCGCCGAATGGATCGCCCAGCCGAAGCAGGGCGGCGCGCGCCGGCGGACGATGTTCGCGTACGAGAAGGGGCTCATCTGGGGCAACGACAACTACCGCACCAACCAGGCGCTGGTGAACATCGCGCTGGCCACCGGCAATGTCGGCCGGTCAGGCGGTGGTTGCGTACGGATGGGCGGGCATCAGGAAGGCTATGTGCGGCCCGACTACCCGGGTGGGAAACCAGCGCCTTATATCGACCAATTGCTCATCGCCGGCAAAGGTGGCGTGCACCACATCTGGGGTTGCGACCATTACAAGACCACGCTGAACGCTACCGAGTTCAAGCGCGTCTACAAGCGGCGCACCGACCTGGTGAAGACGGCGATGGATGCAATACCTGCGGGCGACCGGGCGGCCCAGGTCAAGGCGATTATGGACGCGATTCGCCAAGGTGGCTTATTCGTCGTGGACGTGGATATCGTGCCGAGCCAGATCAGCAGCTCCGCGCACGTCGTGCTGGCCGCCGCCACGTCGGGCGAGGCCAATCTCACTAGCATGAACGGCGAGCGGCGAATGCGCCTGACCGAGCGCTACATGGATCCGCCAGGCAGCGCCCTGCCCGAACTCGCTGATCGTCGCAAAGATCGCGCAGGCTCTGGAGCAAAGCTGGCGGGCGGCGGGGAAGGCGGATGTCGCCGCCAAGTTCAAGGGATACGATTGGAAGACTGAGGAAGATGCGTTCATGGATGGCTACAACAAGAACGCGGACGGCGGAAAATTCGTGACCTACGAGCGGTTGCGGGCGATGGGAACGAACGGCTTCCAGGAGCCGGCGGTCGGCTTCCAGGATGGCAAGATCGTCGGCACCAAGCGGCTGTTCACCGACGGCAAGTTCAAGACTCCGGACGGCAAGGCGAAGTTCGCCGCGGCGGTAGTGGCGCGGCCTGCAGGCGCCAGGCAAGCAGGCGGAGAAAGACAAATTCCGCTTCCTCATCAACAACGGCCGCTCGAACCAGGTCTGGCAGTCGGTCTACCTCGACCAGCACAACGACTTCGTCTGGGACCGCATGCCGTTCGCCTACATCCAGATGAACCCGCAGGATATGGCCGAGCTGAAATTGAACCCCGGCGACCTCGTCGAGGTCTACAACGACAACGGCAGCACCCAGGCGATGGTCTGGCCGACGCCGACCGCGCGGCGGAACCAGACGTTCATGCTGTTCGCCTATCCGACCGGCGCGGTCGGCAACGCAGTCAGCAAGGGCGTAAACGAGCTGATCATCCCGAACTACAAGCAGACCTGGGGCAACATCCGCAAGTTGGCCGATGCGCCGCAGGTCACGCGTCACCTGTCGTTCAAGTCGCGAGGAGTACAAGGCCGCAAGCTGACCATTCGCCCGGACCGAAGGGAGGCTCGCCCGGATCACCGGGCGAGCTGGTCGGGGGTTAGGCTGGCACGCGCCGCGCTTCCGCGCCTGACGGCAGCAGCACCGTGATCGCAAGGCAGATGGCCAGCATGATGGCGGACCCCCAGAGGCAGGCCGGCATGCCGCCGGTCTGCGTCAGAATGCCCGACAGCAAGATGCCCATCAGGCGGCCGGCCGCATTTGCGGCGTAATAGAAGCCGACATCTTCGGCTGCCCTTTCGGAACCGGCGTAGGCCAGGATCAGATACGAGTGCAGCGACGAAATCACAGCGAAGGCGAAGCCGAACACCAACAATCCAACGACCAAAATCAGATCGGGCCGCGGGACGCCCGGCATGGTCAGCAACAGGGCCAATATAACGGGAATTGCGGTCAGGATCGCGCCCCACAGCCGGGCGGCAGGCACCTCGCGGCTCAGCCCATCGCGGCTGCGCGTCACCACGGCTGGCGCCAGTGCTTGCACAGCGCCATAGCCGATGGTCCAAGCGGCGACGAAGCCAGCCACGTGCATGTACTGCCAACCGAAGCCATACAAATACACCGGCAAAGCGACGACGAACCACACGTCGCGCGAGCCGAACATAAAGATACGTGCCGCGGCCATTAGATTGATGGCGCGCGTCTTGGCGAACAGCTCATGGAAGCTCTTCGAGGCCTTCGCCTTACCCAGCGTGCGCGGCAATGACACCATGACGCCGACCAGCACGATGGCGAGCATGCCGGCCATCAGCCACAACGCGGGGCGGAAGCCGGCCACTTGCAACAGGAAGCCGCCGATGAAGAAACCGGCGCCCTTGGTGGCGTTCTTCGAACCGGTGAACCAGGCGACCCAGCGGAACAACTGTCCCATGTCCTGCGTCGATGACGCCTTGATAGCACTCTTCGACGATGTCTTGGTCAGGTCCTTGGCGACCCCGGCGACGCCCTGCGCCAGGACCACCCAGACGACTGACATCGCCGCGCCCCAGGTCGGCTGCAGGGCCGACAGCATGCAGAGCCCGCCGATCTGCAAGAGCTGGCCCGCCATCAGCATGCGCGGAATGCCGAAGCGCGTCGCCATCCAGCCGCCGCCAGCGTTGGCGAAGATACCCGCCGTCTCATACAACAGGAACATGAACGCCAGGACGAACGGCGTGTAGCCCAAGCTGTAGAAGTGCAGCAGCACCAGCATGCGCAGGGCGCCGTCGGTGACGGTGAACAGGAAATAGGCGGTGGTGACGATGGCGTAGTTGCGGACTCCTGAAGACATCAGATCCCCCGTTCGATGACGATGTTGGCAAGATCCACCATGCGGCAGGCATAGCCAACTTCATTGTCGTACCAGGCATAGATTTTGAGCAGCGTGTCGTCGGTAACCATGGTGCTGGGCCCATCGACGATGGCACTGCGTGTGTCGTTGGCGTAGTCGGCCGAGACCAGCGGGCGCGCCTCAAATCCAAGGATCCCGGCCAGAGGCCCTGTCGCGGCCGCACGGAACAGATCGTTGATCTCGTCCACTGTGACAGGACGAGCCATCTCGAACACGCAATCGGTGAGGCTGGCGTTCAGCACCGGCGCACGCACCGCGTGACCATTCAGCTTGCCCTTGAGTTCGGGGTAGATCAACGCGATCGCCGTGGCGCTTCCTGTCGTGGTCGGTGACAGCGACAACATCGCTGAGCGCGCGCGTCGCAAATCCTTGTGCGGCGCATCGATCACGACATTGGTGTTGGTTGGGTCATGGATCGTGGTGATCTGGCCATGACGGATGCCGACAGCCTCGTGCATCACCTTCACCACCGGGGCGAGGCAGTTGGTCGTGCAAGATGCGGCCGTGAGCAGACGATGTTCCTTCGGTTCATAGAGGTGATCGTTGACGCCGACCACGATGTTAAGAGCCGCGACCTCCTTGACCGGCGCCGCGACGATGACCCGCTTCACGCCACGCCGGAAATAGCCGTCGAGCTGTTCGGTCTTCAGGAACTTGCCAGTGCACTCCAATACAATATCGCAACCGAGATCGCCCCAGGCCACGGCGTCCGGCGTCGGAGCTGCGCTGAACCCGATGCGATGGTTGCCGATGGCAATGGCGCGGTCGTCCTCGGCACCAAAGGTCTCTCGCCACCGGCCATGGATACTGTCGAATTCAAGCAGATGCGCCGTAGTTGCTGCGCCACCTTTGATTTCATTGACATGGATCACATCGAGACGATTGTCGCTACGTGGGTCCTCGCCGGGACGATAAAGACCGCCCATCGCGCTGCGAAGGGCGAGACGCCCGATGCGGCCCATGCCGTTGATTTCGACATGCATGGTCAGCGCACCGCCGCGGGAAGTGGCACCCCGCCGCCGATCTCGTCCAATCGGGCCTTGATCGCCATGCGATCGAGCGAGGCGAAAGGCAGCGACGCGAAAATCTCGATCCGACGGCGCAGGCTGGCGTACAGCTCGTTGAGCAAGGTCGCACGCTCGACAGCGCTGCCTGTAAACTTAGCTGGATCAGGTAGTGGCCAGGCGCCCGTGACGGCCAAGTCGCCGAAGTCAGGGCACACCTGTCCATGCAGGGTGTCGCACAGTGTGATCACGAAATCCATGCGCGGTGCGGTCGGACCGGTGAACTCGTTCCACGACTTGCTGCGCAGTCCGGATACGTCATGGCCAAGCACCTTGAAGTTGCTCGATCACCTCGGGCATCGGCGCTGCTATCGGCTCGGAGCCCGCCGAGTAGGCCCGGAACCGTCCGCGGCCAAACCTCTCCAGGACAGCTTCTGCCATAATCGAGCGGGCCGAATTATGCGTGCAGAGGAACAGTACATTGAAGGCGGGGGTCATGCCTTTGTCCTCTTCGAGGATCGGGGGAAACAAGCGCGCCAGGTCGCCGCACAACTCGGGATGGCCGGCGCAACATGCCTCGGTTAAGAACCCCAGCAGCTGTCGCAGGCCCGCAAACCGCACGGCGTGGATGATCTGTCGCCCTTGGCGGGTCGATTGCGTTAGCCCTGCGCGTTCCAGGGCAGCCAAGTGAAAGGAAAGCGTTGAAGACGGCACGCTGAGACGGCCGGCGATTTCACCGGCCGGCATGCCGCTGGCACCCTCGGCGATTAGCAGCCGCATCAGGTCAAGTCTGGTATCCTGCGAGAGCGCGGCGAAGGCAGCAGCCGCTTCCGATGTTTCCATCATTCTAGGATGACAGAAGCAATATCGCCCTGCAAGGCGATTTTTGGTGAGCCACAGCAATGTAGGCCGCAGAACCGGCCAGCTCGGGGCCTGTCATGGAAATTTCACCAGACTCACGATTCCATTCCTCTAGAAGCATGCTTGATCGATAGACGGCGGCGGGATTCTGGAACGCCCCACAACAGGAGGAAATATGCGGTTCTCGACAAGACTGTTCGCCCTCGCGCTCGGCTGCATGGTGGCCTTGCCGGCCGCCGCCCAGCAAATCACCGGGGCAGGCTCTACCTTCGTCTATCCGATCCTCTCGAAATGGTCGGACGCCTACAGCAAGTCGACTGGCGTGCAGATCAATTACCAGTCCATCGGCTCGGGCGGCGGGATCGCCCAGATCAAAGCGGCGACGGTTGATTTCGGCGCATCCGATGCGCCGCTGCCCCCAGACCAGTTGGCCCAAGCTGGCCTAGCACAGTTTCCCGTGGTGATCGGCGGCATCCTGCCGGTGGTCAACCTGGAAGGAATTGAGGCTGGGCAACTGCGATTCACCGGACCCCTTCTGGCCGACATCTATCTCGGCAAGATCAAGAAATGGAACGACCCCGCTATCGCAGCGGTCAATCCAGGAGTGACGCTACCAGACCAGGCCGTGGTCGTGGTGCATCGCTCCGATGGATCGGGCACCACCTACAACTGGGTCGACTACCTCTCCAAGGTCAGTCCTGAGTGGAAATCGAAAGTCGGAGTAGGCACGTCTGTTTCGTGGCCGACGGGCGTCGGCGGCAAGGGGAACGAGGGCGTCGCTGAATACGTCAATCGCCTCAAGGGCGCGATCGGCTACGTCGAGTACGCCTACGTCCTACAAAACAAGATGAAATACGGCCAGGTCGAGAACAAGGCTGGCAAGTTCATCAAACCGACAATCGCATCGTTCCAGGCTGCCGCCGCCAGTGCAGAGTGGACCAAGGCGCAGGATTTCGATCTCGTGATGACTGACGCGCCGGGGGCAGATGCCTATCCCGTCACAGCGACGACCTTCGTTCTGATGTACAAGCAGCCCAAAGACGCAACACGCAGCCGCAACGCGCTCACGTTCTTTAAGTGGGCATTCGAGAAAGGGCAGGATCTGGCCACGTCGCTCGACTACGTGCCGCTGCCCCCGCCGCTCGTCCAACAGATTGAAACCTACTGGCAGGCACAAATCCACTGAGAGTCACGCCGAGGGCGGGGGATCGCCGATTCCCCGCTCTCTCTCTCTGGGCACCGCTGCACGTCACACCATGGCACTGAATGTCACAGACATCGACGCTCTCTCCTCAGCCAGACACCCACACCAGACCGCATCACCGCTCGCATAAGCTGGGTGATTCAATCTTCCGAATCGCAGCAGCCGGCGCCGCTTGGTTCGTGCTGATCAGCCTTGGTGCTGCCGCGCTCTCCATGCTGTACGGCGGCCTCCCCGCGTTCGCCAAATTCGGGTTGGGGTTTTTGTATCGCACCGCGTGGGACCCGGTGCACCAAGACTTCGGGGCGGCCGTGCCGATCTACGGCACGATCGTCACCTCGACCATCGCCATGCTGATTGCCGTGCCGATCAGCTTCGGTATTGCTGTCTTCCTCAACGAGGTGTGCCCCACCGTCCTACGTGGCACCGTCGCGTCCGCGATCGAGCTGCTCGCTGGCATACCCAGCATCATATACGGCATGTGGGGCCTGTTTGTCTTTGTGCCCTTCATGTCCGACCATGTTGAACCCTGGCTGGCCGATAATCTCGGCCCATTGCCGGCGATCGGCTTCTTGTTTGACGGGCCGCCGCTCGGGATCGGCATGCTCACCGCCGGCATCATACTTGCCGTGATGGTGATACCGTTCATCTCTTCCGTCATGCGTGACGTGTTTGCGCTGGTACCACCGCAGCTGCGTGAAGCGGCGTTCGGGTTGGGCGCGACACGTTGGGAGGTCGTGCGCGGCGTGGTTCTCCCCTACACACGTACGGCTGTGGTCGGTGGTATTTTTCTTGGCCTAGGCCGCGCGCTGGGAGAAACAATGGCGGTGACGTTTGTGCTCGGCAACGCACACCAGGTGAGCGCGTCCTTGCTTGAACCCGGAAACTCGATCGCTGCGGCGATCGCCAATGAGTTTACGGAGGCCAACTCCGACATATACCTGTCTTCGCTGATCGCACTCGGTTTCGTGCTCTTCGTGGTTACCTTCATCGTTTTGGCCGTTGCGAAGCTCATGCTGCTACGCCTGAGCCGCAAGGAAGGAAACTGACCATGCCAACCGCGCGAAGTCGCCGACGCAAAGTGACCAATATCGTGGCGCTCGGGATGGCGACGATTGCCACCGGATTTGGGTTGATCTGGCTGGTATCGATTCTTGCGACAACGCTGGTCAATGGGTTCGAGGCACTCAACCTGAAGCTGATCACGCAAATGACACCACCCCCTGGCTCGGATGGTGGGCTCCTGAACGCCATCTATGGCAGTGCCGCGATGATCATCGTGGCACTCCTATTGGGTGCTCCGATCGGCATACTCGCCGGAACGTACCTCGCCGAGTACGGCAAGCGGAACGCCTTCGCCGAGGTCGTACAATTCGTGAACGATATCCTGCTGTCGGCACCCTCCATCGTCATCGGACTCTTCGTTTACGAACTCGTTGTGCGTCCAAGCGGACATTTCTCCGGTTGGGCCGGTGCCATCGCTCTTGCGTTCATCCTGCTACCCGTCGTCGTTCGTACAACTGATGAAACGCTGCGTCTGGTGCCAATAACACTGCGCGAGGCCACGTTGGCGCTCGGCGCCCCGCAATGGAGGATGATTGTTCAGGTGCTGTACCCGGCTGCACAGACCGGGATCGTTACAGGCCTTTTGCTCGGCATCGCGCGGATCAGCGGCGAGACCGCACCGCTCCTCTTCACGGCGCTCAACAACCAGTATTTCACGGCAAACCTCGCGGAGCCGATGGCCAACATTCCGGTGGTTATCTTCCAGTATGCACTCGCCCCATACGATGCCTGGCACGCTCTGGCGTGGGCCGGAGCGTTGCTGATGACTTTGTTCGTTCTGACTGTGAGCGTGGGCGCGCGTTTCTTATTGCGGAAGCGGACTAGCTAAGGTCGGCAATCGGCATCTGAATTTCAGCTTACGGCCTCAACCCGTGCCGATATCCGAGCGTCTGACGCTGCGCGAGCCGCGCCACCTCGCCCTGACGGGCGCTGGCCCGCTCGCCCTGTTTGATTGTGTGAACGGCCCGGCTGATCGCAGCGAGCGCGGCTTGGTGTTGGCGATGCACGGATGCCGCCTCGACCGGCCGGCCTTCGGCCCGCAGCATGGCGCGCACTGTGTCGTCGCCGAACCGCTGCTGCACGGCAGCCGAGAACCGCTGCAGTTCGGCGCCGATCGCTGTGTCGGCTGTGATGCCGCGTCCACAGCGCCGCACGGGCCTTTTGGTCCGGCGCCGCCGCCAGTGCCGCCACGGCCGCCTCTGCCTGCACAGTGAGCTTCGGGATAGGCGTGGCATCCGCTCTGAGTTGGGCTTCCACACCCTCCCGATATCTCTGCGCGACCCTCGCCTCGGCCGTCGCGATGCGCTCCAGGCTGGGCGCGACCGCTGTGGCAGCCCGTTCCGCCATGGCGCGCTCGGCCTTCGCCTTGGCCCCGGCGAAGAACCCGACCCGGCCGCGCAGTTCCCCGAGCTGGGCCGGGTCCTGCGCGATGCGGGCCGCGGTGCTGGTCCAGCCCTGGCGCTGCACCATCTCGTCAAGCTGCACCTTGGCCGCGTGCGGATCGCGATAGGCTCCGCGCAGGTAGTGCGGCAGCGCCTCGCGCTCCTGCTGCACGGCACGGTCCTTCGCCACGGCCGCGGCGATGCTGGCAGGCATCCAGCCCGCGGCCGAGGCTGTCGCGCCCTGCCGCGGTCCACATAGGCCGGGATGAGGATCTCCGGCGCGGCCCGCTCGTGCTCGCCAGCCGGCTGTGCCGGCGATACCGGATCGGCGACGGCGATTGCGCCGCGTCTTCCTGCCGGTGCGCTACATCTGTCGCACGTTGTGACACGGCATCGGCCCGTCTGGACCGGCCGCTCACCCTGCTCATTCTGCCCTGCGCGCGCCCGCAATTCCGGCGCCAGCTCGTCCACCGTGGCCCATGCCACGGAGGCCGCCTTGATCTCGCCGCGCGCCAACTGCCGCGCGAGCTGTGCCGCGTCGCGCGCCGTCTCCCGTGCGACAAACACCTGCGCGCTCTCGCGCTGCCGGGTGAGCGCCACGTAGCTCGCCGCCGAGCGCCAATGGTGCGTGTGGTACAGGTAGGTGTGGTCCAGGGTGCGGCCCTGGCCCTTGTAGATCGTGCCGGCGTAACCGTGCCGGAACCCGGAAAACTCTGCGGCCGACCACTCCACCTCGCGACCCGCCTGCTCCGCCGCCGCGTCCAACCGTACCCGGACTACCCCCGTGTCTGCGTCAATGCCGGTGATGGTGCCGACATTGC
>CAVTEC010000109.1:0-100274 GCA_963733475.1 uncultured Alphaproteobacteria bacterium
CAGCAACATGGCCCCAATGGCCGTTGCCTGGTTCTTCGGACTGTCGGGCTTCATTATCGCGCACAACTATCCGGTCTTGGATAACGGAAAGGCGCGACTCGACTTCTTCTTGCTTCGCTTTGCGCGGCTATGGCCGGTTCACGCCGCCATACTGACCTTTGGCGTCGCGTTCGGCATGTTCTATCCGTCAACGCAATGGCTACTCTTCCACTATACGATGACCCAGTCGTGGAGTTTGAGCCCGGATATAGCGGGTGGATACAACGGCCCCGCGTGGAGCATCTCGGTCGAGCTGTTTTTCTACATCGTTTACATAGCATTCTCCGCACCTCGACGGTGGGTTGGATGGCTTGTCGTTCTCTTCTTCATCGCCGTCGGGATCGCCACACCTGCGGCTCATGGCTGCTTCACATCGATAACCCCGGCGCGTGCTGCGGAGTGCAGCTACCTTCTTTACATGTTTCCACCAGTGCGACTGATTGAATTCGTTGCCGGTGTTGTCATTTGCCGAAGCAGGATCAGGGCACCGCAGACGCTCGGCCTGGCGGCCGCAGTTGCCGTGATACTGGGCATGGGATGGATCCCGCGGATTGAACTATGGGTGAACCTGGCAATCTGGGAGGCTCTGCTCATTTTTGGCGGAGGCCTGCTGATTGCCTCATTGGCGAAGGACGGCTGGCTGTCGAGGCTGCTGAGCCTTCGATTATTGGTGATCGGCGGGGAGATCAGTTACGCGATTTACCTGACCCACCAGGTGGTCAACGATATCATTCTGCCGCGCACGACGGGCTTCCCGGTGATGATAACCTTTGCAATCGTCGCATCAGCGACGATCTTTGTCTCGACGCTGTTATTTTATTTGCTGGAGTTGCCGGCGCGCAATGCCGTCAAGCGACTGCTTCGCCGCCCTACGAGCATTGGGGTGCCTGCCGTGGGCAGCCAAGCGCTCGCGACGCCGTCGCTCGACCCCACAGTGTAATATCAATTCACTCCGGAACGTGATCATCACGGGCGTGGCAGACTCAAACTGGCCATTACGGCGAGTCTCGACGGCATGATAGGCTTTTGACCCTCTGCCCCGGCTCGGATATTGTAAGGCCGAGCCCCATGGAACCGTCTTTGTATGCTCTGAGATGCTGCGTGCTGTGAATTTTGAGCTGGCATCAGGTCCCAAGCCGTGACCCGGGTCATCGTCCGCCTCAATGGCGGGCTCGGCAATCAGCTCTTCCAATACGCCACGGGGCGAGCGTTCGCGCTTCGTCACGGCGTCGAGTTGCTATTCGACCTCTCTGAATACAGCGCCGACGACAAGCGTCACTATGAGCTTGGCGTGTATCCGGTCGAGGCGCGTATCGCGACGCCGGCAGACCTGTCCGCGTTCGAATCGCGCGAGCCACCGCGCGGCTTCATGGGACAACTTAAGGAAAAGCTGCTTCCGTCCCCGCATATCTATCGTGAACCGCACTACCACTACGATGCCCAACTCACAGAGCAAAATCCGCCGATCTATCTCCAGGGATACTGGCAGAGTTACCGCTACTTCTCGGATGCGGCCGGCCAACTGAGCCGGGAACTGACGCCGCGCGACCCGCTCGAGCCGGCAAATGCCCAGGTTGCCGCCGTGATCGATGTCGTCACCGCTGTCTCGCTGCATGTTCGCCGAGGCGACTATGTGACCGAGGCCCACACAAACGCCTATCATGGCGTATGTTCATTGGACTACTACCGTGAGGCCATCTCGCTCATCGCCAACCGTGTGCCGGATGCGCATCTCTTCGTCTTTTCAGACGATCATGACTGGACACGGGAAAACCTGGCACCTGGTCTGCCGACGACCTATGTTGATGCGAATCCGCCGGACCGCGGCTTCCGCGATATGCAGCTCATGATGCGCTGTCGGCACCACATTATCGCCAACTCCTCCTTTAGCTGGTGGGGAGCATGGCTGAATCCGGCACCCGACAAGATTGTCGTCGCTCCCACGCGGTGGTTCGCTGCCAGTGAGAACAACCCGAAGGATCTGGTACCAACTGGATGGGTGCGCCTCTGACCACGCCAACTGTCAGTGTCATCCTGCCGGTTTATCATGGCGCGGCCGACGTGCCGGCCGCGATTCGCTCGATCCTCGATCAGGACTTCGAGGACTTCGAGCTGATCGCGATCGATGACGGCTCGTTCAAGGATAACTCGCGCGCGGTGCTGCGGCGCGTCGCAGCGGAAACCGCCGATCGTCGTCTACGGGTTGTCGAACTCGAAAGGAACGGCGGCCTCGCGGCTGCCCTGAACCACGGCATCAGTCTGGCGCGCGGGCGCTACATCGCGCGCCAGGACCAGGATGATCTTTCGAAGCCTGCCAGGCTTGCGGCCCAGGTGCGCCATCTGGACGCCGACGAAGGCTGTGCCCTGGTCGGCACCCGCGCCGAAATCTGGATCGGCGATCAGGCGACCGGACGGACGCACGACCATCCAACTGAAGACGCTGTCCTCAAATTCGACCTGCTGTGGAACAACCCGTTTGTCCATGCTTCCGTTATGTTCCGTCGTGAGGTAACCGAGATCATCGGGGTCTATTCGACTGACCCGGCTCGTCAGCCGCCGGAGGACTATGAGTATTGGTCACGCATCGCGCGTCGCTTTCGCGTTGCCAATCTGCCGGAGCGGCTGGTGATCTACCGCGAGACCCTGTCGAGCATGTCCCGACAGGGCCCCAACCCGTTCCTCGATCGGCTATTGCTCATCGCAGCTGAGAATCTTGCCCATTGGAACGGCCTCACGGAGCCCGACGCCGCATGCAAGGATGCCGTGGCGCTGCTGAACGCGGCGCACGATCGCCTCTCGCCGGGCGCGGACATCGGCGCCATCAGTGCCCGGGTCGCGCGCGCCGGCGACGCAATCGCCGCGTTGGGTCCGTCACCCGCCCTTACAGCGCGTCGAGCGGAAGCGGAATTGGCGCTGCGCCATCACACCATGCTGGCTCGCGGGGTGACACCCGTACTGCATCCGCTGCTGCATCTCTGGCGCAGGTTGCCGCTCTCGGCAAAGGTGCGCCGCAGAGTCAGAAAGCTCATTCTGCGATGAGCCCGAATCCAAAGATCACCTGACATGCGTCTCTTGTTCTGCTGTGAATACTATCATCCCAGCCGCGGCGGGGTGCAGGAGGTGATGCGTCAGATCGCGGAACGCATGGCAGCAGCCGGGCACGAAATCACGGTCGTGACAACGCGTCTGAAGGAACGCACGTTCACCACATTGAACGGCGTCCGCATCGAGGAATTCGATATCGCCGGGAACCGCGCCAGCGGCCTGCGTGGGGAACTTGAGAGGTATCGCAAATTCCTCCGGTCATTCGACGGCGATGCTGTGCTGATCAAAGCGGCTCAGCAATGGACGTTCGATGCCGCCTGGGACGTGCTCGATGCCATAAGAGCGCGGAAGGTCTTCATTCCCTGCGGCTTTTCCTGCCTCTACGAACCGGACTATGCCGCTTACTACGAACAAATGCCGGCGATCCTCGCCAAGTTCGATCGGCTGATATTCTACGCGACGGACTACCGCGATGTTGCATTTGCCCGGCAACACGGTCTGACGCATTTGTCGTTCTTGCCGAACGGAGCGAGCGACCTCGAGTTTGCGGAACGCCCACCGCCGGGAATCCGAGCCCGCCTCGGTATCCCCGAAGATGCACTGATGATCATGACGATCGGCACACCGATCAACGCCAAGGGTCACACCGAACTCGTGCAGGCTTTCGGCCAACTCAATTCGCAAGATCGCAAGCTGGCGCTGATCCTGAACGGCCGTTGGCCAACTCCGCCACCCCCGCCCCCGCCACCTCCGCCCCCGCCGATTAAAGAGGAGGAGGAGGAAAGCCCGCCGCCCCCGCCACTTCCGGAGATCGAGATCGAGGTTGAACCGAAGCGCAATGTAACCGACATCGGGCAGCGAGCACTTTCAACGTTGACGCAAGATGGGCTTGCCGCCTTTCTTGGGCGCACGGCCCTTTGGCTTCGCTATCGTTCGCAATGGCTGCTGGGTTCGCTCCTTTCGCCGTTTGTCGCTGCCGGCGCATGGACCGCCTATGGGGTCCGCTGGGCGCTGTATCAGGCCAAGGGCAAGCCGGAGGACATGCCAGAACCGGAACCGCCGCCGCCGCCGCCAAAAACCATCGACGATTGGATCGCGGAAGCGGAGGATCAGCCGGGCAAGCAGGTGCTTCGGCTCGATTTGCCCAGGCGCGAGTTGGTCGAGACGATGTTCGCGGCCGATCTCTTTGTCTTCGCTTCCAATGTCGAATACTCGCCGTTGGTCCTGTTCGAGGCCTGTGCCGCTGGTCTGCCCTTCCTGACCGTGCCGGTTGGCAATTCCGAGGAAATCGTGCGCTGGACCGGTGGCGGCGTTGTCTGTCCCGCACCGAAGGATGAGCGCGGCTACACCAGGGTGGACCCGGCGGTGCTGGCTCCCACATCGAGAATCTGCTGGCCGATGATGCTACGCGAAAGGCGCTTGGAACCGCCGGGCGGGCCGCATGGCAGGAGACATACAGCTGGAGCAGAATCGCTCCCCGTTACGAGGCGATCTTGCGCGGCGACGGCGGTAACTGCTAATTCGAGGCGTGTCGGTGCGCAATAGTATCAAAGTTCGTGGCAGGTCGGGGGTTTGTTCCAGGCCCCGCAACGAGGGGCGAGGGCGACTGCCGTTCTTGTCCAAATGGCGCGCAATGGCAGCGCTGGTCCGGGACATTTTCCGGAATTCCGCGTTGGTTGCCCAAGCTCTGCAACATCCTGAGCTTGTCACGCAGGCGCTCCGGGACAACGACCTTGTCACCCGGGCGCTGCGAGACACCGACCTTGTCAATGGGGCTCTCGAAAACAAAAACCTGGTGACCGAGGTTCTGGAGTTTGCGCCATTCGTCCGCGACACATTGCGCCAGCGCGAGCACCTGTTGGAGGTCATGCGGCTCGAGCGGTTCGTCCGAACTACCCTGGAAGAGCGCTACTGGCTGGAAGGGGCGATCGCCGACAAGCCCTACGTGATGTCACGTCTCGACGAAAAGCGCGGCAAGGATGCGGCTTGCTCGACGTTCTGGTCGGAGTTCGAGGCTTTTCGCACGATATCGGAGGCCGGTGGAACGCGACTGCCAGTCCGGAAGGACGACGCGTTTCCGCAACTTGCAGATCGCACCGGGGCGACTCCATTCGACCGGCACTATACGTACCATCCGGCCTGGGCGGCGCGGATCCTGATGCGCACGAAGCCGGCCGAGCACGTGGACATCTCGTCGATCCTTGCTTTCGCGACGATGATTTCCGCGTTCATCCCGACGCAATTCTACGATTTCCGGCCGGCCCCGCTGGACCTGCCGGGCCTTAGCTGCGGTTCGGCCGACCTGACGGCGCTGCCGTTCGCGGATAGGAGTGTCGCGTCGCTCTCTTGCATGCACGTCATCGAGCATATCGGCCTCGGGCGGTATGGCGATCCACTGGATGCTGATGGAGATCTGAAAGCGGTAAGGGAGTTGGTGCGCGTGCTGGCGCCCGGCGGCAATCTTCTGGTGGTGACGCCCGTGGGCCGGGCGCGTGTGCAGTTCAACGCGCATCGGATCTATGATCACGAGGAGTTTGCCCGCGCGTTCGCCCCGCTCGAACTGGTTGAATTCGCGCTGATCGAGGAATGCGGCGAACGTGGGCTGATCGTCTCACCCGAGTACAGCTCTTGTTCGTGCGCAGGACTATGGTTGCGGTTGTTTTTGGCTGCGACGGCCGGTGTGATGGTCGGCGCTCGTCCGGGCAGGCTCAGCTCGGAGCGGATCCAGCGACAGGCTTGCGGGCAAGCATGTTCAGGGACAGGAATTCACCGAACGGTTCATGCGCCAGGGAGTTGTCCCAGAAGTCGCCGCCAACGAAATGGGGCTCATGCGGATACTCTTGCATGTCCACATAGCCGACATTCCGCATGATGTGCGCCAGCCAGCAGAAATTCCACCCTGTCTTGTGGTAGTCGTTCATATCGGTTTGCCCTCCATAAAGCAGCCCGATCCACGGTGAATGCCCGTCTTTTTGGAAGTGATCCCAGTTTTTCGCGTATATCTTGACGATCCGGTCTATGTCGGGAACGGAGATGCGAATCGTGCCACCAGGCATCAGGACCCGAAGCCACGTTTTCAGGACCTCTGGCGCTTCGGCGTGAGAAAAGTGCTCGAGCACGTGGCACGTATAGATTGAACTCGCGTAGTCATCGGGGAATTTCGCGAGAGTGGCGACATTGTCGGTGATGTCGACTGACGCCTGTGGCGTGATGTCCACGTTGCAGAAGCCTGGCGCACGCCGTCCGCCACATCCCAGGTGGAGATCTTGCGGGAAGTCTTCAATTCGCGAAGCGACGGGAGCGGGGGCAGCATTGCCTCGGATACGCTGCACGATCTGTCCAAACATGTACTCTTCCTTTGAAGGACGTGCTCACCTGTCCGCTCTGACAAGCATCGTCCGATGCTCTGGTGCCCGATGCGGCTCACCACGAGCGCGCGGGCACGTAACTTGCAGTTGCGCTTTTATTCACAATTGCACAAAGCGATGCAAGCTGCGAAGGAAATGGCAGTTAGGCAACGGGAGTGGCACGCCCAGATGACATCACCGGCGGTCAGCGTGATCATGTCGGTCTACAATGGGGCGGAGGACGTTCCCACGGCGGTCGCGTCGATCCTCAAGCAATCGTTCGCGGACCTCGAGTTGATCGTGATTGACGACGCATCCCCGTCAGATAACTCGGCGGAGGTTATCCGATCTCTGCATGAAGAACTGGGTGATCCTAGGCTGAGAATCGAATTGTTGCAGCAGAACCGGGGGCTTGCCGGGGCATTGAACCATCGAAATCAGCCTGGCGCGCGGCAGATATATCGCGCGGCAGGACCAGGATGACGTTTCGCTACCGGAGCGGCTTTCCAGGCAGGTCGGCTACCTGGAGGCTCATGGCGATTGCGGCGTACTGGGGACGCGCGCCGAAATACGCATCGCGGACGCTCCGACGGGCCGACACCACATGCATCCTGTTCGGACGCCCGAACTCAAGTTTGCGTTGCTCTTCAACAACCCGTTCGTTCACAGCTCTGTGGATGTTTCCGCGGCACGTCTTCGATGTCGTCGGGCTGGTACACAACGGACCGGAATCGACAGCCCCCTGAGGACTTCGAGCTTTGGTCGCGTATCGCCCGGTGATTTCGCGTGGGCAATCTGGAAAACTCGCTACTGATCTACCGCGAGGTTCCGAAGAGCATGTCGCGGGTTGGTCCCAATCCGTTTCTGAAGAAACTGGTCACCATTGGTGCGGAGAAATTGGCATTCACCAGCGGTATGCCGGAACCGGACATGGCATGCCGCGAGACGGCCGCGCTGATGAATGCCGGCTACGACGAGGCGAGCGGAACCGTCGAACTTCCTGTGATGGAGCGGCTGGTGACGTCTGCGGCGAAAGCCATTGAGGCGGCGAGCCCTGGTGCAGACCTATCGGGGCAATTGCGCGAGGCATTGGCAAACCTTGCCCACCATTACGCGATCCGCCATAGCCGTGCGGCACCGGAAGGTGCCGTTCAACCGCTGAGGGGCGGATACCAATACCGACGGCTCTTCGACGTCGTTGGGGGGCTGACTTACCATGTGTCGTGTTCCAGGGGGCGCCAATGAGGAATAGTCTGCTGGGCCGCTGGTTGCGGGAACAGAGCATAAATCCCTTATTCAGCGGCTCAATACGAGGCCAAACGACGTTGCGGCCTGGGTGAAGCTGATCAACGTCTGTCAACAGGATGGGATGCTCGATGAGCGGCAAGAGGCGCTTGTGCGATCGCACGAGCTCCAACCGGGCGCCTATGTCGTCGTGACTTTTGCTGACAGTATCGCCGAGCGTGGAGCGCCAGTGTTTCAGCGTTGCGCAGAGGCTCCGATCCAAAATCTATCCCTTGCAATCGATGAGATCGTCAAGTGGAAGACGGCGCTCCAATGTGGCTATACCCACGATGTATCGAAGGGTTACTTCGTGGACGCCGAGCCCTTCATGGAACTCCAGTGGGACAAGGTGATCTATCCGCTCGTCCGGGATCTGGATTTCACCTGCGTGCTCGATCTCGCCTGTGGGCATGGCCGCAATACCGAGTTCCTGCGTCGCTTCAGCAAGGAGATGCACCTTGTCGATATCAATGCGTCATGCATTGACGCGTGCCGCGAGCGCTTTGGTGAGGAGAGCGACGGGACTCGTTTCAACTACTACGTCACGGATGGCAATCACGTGCGGATGATTCCCCGATAACCGGCTCACCCTGGCCTACAGTATGTGGGATTTAATGGTGCATTTCGACAAGCTGATCGTGCGGGATTACGTCCAGGACATTGCTCGAGCATTGAAGCCGGGTGGCAGCACCTTCCTGCACCACTCCAATTACGGAGCCATCGCGCCTGACTCCAATTGGGCATCAATTCCGGGACACGGTCGGATATGTCCGCGGCGCTGATGCGGATATGCTGCGACCGCGGGATTGGAAGTTGTTCGGCAGGCGCTGCAGGGGCGCGCCGAAGGGTGGGGAATGGATGATCTGGACTGCGTTTCGATCCTGCGAAAGCCCTAGCGCAGCAGGCGATTTGTCTGTCCGCCAAAGCTTGCGCTGACCGGCTGATGTCGGTTCGACCGATGTTTCTGTATTGGGGCCGCAAGGGCATCACAGCGCTCACCTATGATATCGGCGTGGCGCTGGCGGATCGTGGTGATGTGGATTGGCGCCTTTCGGTGTCGCGACAAAACGAGCAGTTCGAGCGTTTTGCAACATTCGGCAACCGGCTGGTGCCGGTCGAAACCTTCTCACACAGCATCGGCTCGCTCAGGCTTTGGCGGTCGGCGGCACTGGCGCGGCATCTCGCCGCCTTATCTGTACCGCCGGCATTACAGATGTGGTGACACTGATGCCCCATGTCTGGTCAGCTCTTGTCGCACCTGCCGTCCGGCGAGCGGGCGCGCGCTATCATACCATTCTGCATGACGCACAACTGCATCCTGGAGACCACAGCGGCCTCGTGCTGCCGGTGCTGTTACGTGATGCCGCAAGGGCCGATAGCGTTATCACCCTCAGCGATCTTTAATCTGCCGAACAGGCGCTGGCCCGTGGTCTTGTGCATGCGGATCGGCTCGTGCGGCTGTTTCACCCAGCTAACGGTGCGGCCGGACCGGGTGTCGCCACCGCACCGGGTGCGGGGAAGCCGTGGCGCCTGCTCTTTCTCGGCCGCATCCAGGCCTATAAGGGCCTTCCGATCCTGATCGACGCGGTATCCAAATTACGTGCCGAAGGCCATGTGGTCACTCTCTCCGTGATGGGAGAAGGTAATCTGGGCGATGACGCCAAGAGGCTGGCAGCTCAAACTGGGCGCCAACGTCGTCAACCGTTGGCTCAACGAAGAGGAATCGCCGACGGCGCTCAGCGCGCACCACGCGGTTGTGCTGGCTCATATTGAAGCAAGCCAGTCGGGTGTCGCGGCGAGCGCCGTTGGCGCCGGTGCTCCCATTATCTCCACGCCAGTCGGCGGCTTGCGCGAACAGGTCGTGGATGGCGAGACAGGTCTCCTGGCTGAACGCGGCCCGACGCAGACGCTCTGGCCGATGCGTTGCGCCGCCTGATCACAACGCCTGGGCTGCACGCTTCATTGGCCGTGGGCGCGATGCGCAGGCGGGACGAACTGTCGACGGACCGGTTCGTCGCGCGTCTGCTTGAGGCGCTTCGCGCAATGGCAGCGCTGTCCGGTCAATGCAGATCGTCGTATACCGCAGCATAGTTCCGGCTCATCATTTCGACCGTATGGTGGCCGTCAGCAAAGCCATTCCGGATCCGCGCGCGAACCTCTTCGCTCCGCAACTCATGCAACGCGTCTCGAATGGCCGGTGCGAGATGTTCGGGTCTCGTTGGATCAACGAGCATGCCGTTCTCTCCCGGTCTGACGATCCGATTGATGTCACCAACGTCGATCCAGACGACGGGACAGCCGGCTGCCAACGCTTCGAGCACAACAAGCGGCAGGCCTTCATGGCTGGACGTCACCACCAACAAATCGGCCGCGCTCAGCAACGTCGCAACCTGCTCCCGCGTCTGGTGGCCAATGCGCCGGATGCGGAACCGAGCGATGATCCGCGGATCGCGATATCCACGTCCGCTTCCAGCGGGCCTTCACCCACCATCAGACCCCGAATGGAAAGATCGCCCAGCGCGGTCAACGCCTCGACAAAGAGCCCCGGGCGCTTCTCCGGAGCGAAGTGTCCAATCCAGACAACCACGTGCTCCTCAGGAGCTATCCCCAGATGCTGTCGCATCGACTCCCGGCCAGACGCCGCGACGGCGAATGGTGCCGGGTCGATGCCATTGTCGATCTGGATGATGCGAGTTGTATCGACGCCGGCTGCGCCAAGGCTGCTGGCAACGAGGCTCGATACCGCGACGTGTTCGTCCACAGCAGCTCCCGCGGCCACCGCCGCGCGGAAGACGGTGTCCGGCACGTCGGCGTGCGTGATGTGAACCCAGCGCAAGGGAAAAGACGCCTTCAGTTCCGGGAGCGCAGTCAGTAGCCAGGTTGATGCGCTGGACAACCCTGTGAGTGACACCACGGGTCCGGCAGAGATGCGACAGAAATTCCATGCGGTCGGCCGGATCGACTGTCCCGGAGAGATGAAACACCTCACTGGTCACCGAACGGAATTCGTCGGTCATGGCATGTGGGTCCGCTTCCGTAGTGACAAAAACGATTTGCCAACGCGAAGAGAGCGCCCGCAGTATCGACAGCAGCAGGACTTCGGCACCGCCGCGACGCGCCCAGGCGACAACGACGAGAAGGCCCGGAGCGGGGCGGGCGTAATGGCGGCTGACAGACGTGCAAGCGCGCCGCGATCTGGCGACACGAGCGATTTCAGCCGTCGCCGGAGCGTGCGATCGGTGAAGGCAGCCGGGTTGCGCGCTCGTATCATCGCGTGAAGTTCGTCAGATCGCTCCTTCGCTTCACTGGTCATCGTGCGGCCGTGGCGGCGATGCAGGAACAGCGGTTGTCGCAGCACCCGCTCGTGCTGTCCGAGGCATGCAAGCCTGATCCAGAATTCCCAGTCTTCGAACCCGCCGCGCATCTCTGGTGCATAGCCCCCGGCCTCTGCCCAGTCGTCGCGCCTGAAGACCGCGGTCACGGCAGTGAAGTTGGCTATCAGGGTCTGATTTGAACTCGTGCGTCTCCCATATGTCATCGACGTCGCCGAAATAACGGACATAGGGATACACAAAACCGGCTGGCGCGATCCCTCAGCAGTTTCGCGATCGCAGTCTCAAGATAGGTCGCATCGAGCATGTCATCCGCGTCGAGACAGCAGATGAACTCGCCATTGGCGACGGCAATACCGGCATTGCGTGCAGACGGAAGCCCTCCATTTTCCTGGGAAAGGATGCGAAGGTCGGACGCGCCGTGTAGTTCGCCAAATAAGTTCGATGGTTTCAGGATCGGTTGAACCATCGTCCACAATGATGATCTCGCGCGATGTGACGGTCTGGGCACGCGCCGAGGCAATCGCGTCCGGCAGATAGCGGCCATAATTGTAGCAGGATATGACTACGCTCACGAGGATTGAGGCCTGCGTGCCGGGATAGATCCAGCTCCGTTTGGCGACGACGCTGCCTGCCGCGTCCAGACGTTGGGTCGCGGCATCGATCACCGTTGTGCCCCAGCGCGGCATTTGCTCGATGCGCGCCGCATCGGCGCCAGTTCGCTTGAGCTTCCGGACGGCGTGAGCCAGCAGCGCATCAACCTCGCCGAACCGTCGCTGATCGATCAGGCGAATCAGATAGCGCGACGACGTCCGGGATTTTGAGGCTACGCCGCCCGGCGATCCGATCGATGCCGGTCAGAAAGAAGCGCAGAGCGACATAGCGGATGCCCATCGTCATATAGAGGATGATGCGGCAAAACCCATTGGAGAGTTTGCCGGGGTCGTGTCAGGCGGTCACGCCTTGCGCGATCCAGGACGAGGCCCAACCCAGCGTTGCCTCAAGCCCCTGTCGCATGTCGGTTCTAGGCGCCCAACCCAGCACATCGCGCGCCCGCTCAATGGCAAGGACGTTGACCGGAACATCGACAGGCCGACTTTTCCGGTAGGCAACCTTCAACGGTTTGCCGAGCAAGAACTCAAGTTCGCGGACAAGATCATTCAAGCTGTGGCCGATGCCACTACCCACGTTGAACACCCGGTATGCGCTTGTGTCATTGGCTGCCGCCACAAGCGCTTCCGTTGCGTCATCGACGAAAATGTAGTCACGCACGACATTCCCGTCGCCCCATATTTCCAGCGGGCGATTTTCGACAATCCGCTCGACGAACGCCGCGATGACGCCCTGGCCCTTCTCGCACTCCGCTGAAAGGGGCCATACGGGTTGGCGAGGCGGACCACGCGGTAATCGAGCCCGTGGAGTACTCGAAAATGGCCAGGTACTTCTCGATCGAAACTTTTGTTACGCCGTAAGCGGTGATCGGCTCGATCAGCGCATCTTCGTGGATGGGAATGTTTTGCACGCGGCCATACACAGTGCCGCCAGACGAAATGAAGACGACTCGTCGAACACCTGTCGGCGCATGACTTGAGCAACCGAACTGTAGGAACCAGGTTGTTCTCGATATCCATGACCATATCGGCATTACTGCGGCCGGCGTGGCATCGCTGATCAGATGGAAGACGACGTCGGCGCGCTGAAGGGCCCGGCAGACGGCCGACTGATCGCGGTAATCTCCTTCAATGCACTCGCATCCGGCAAGAGCGCGCTGAAACGGCGTGCTGCGGCCGAAACTGGTGACGTCATGCCCGGCCTGCAAAAGGAAGCGGCACAGATTGACACCGAGGAACCCCCCACCGCCGAGGACAGCGAATCGACCTGATCGTCCGTCGCCCGAGCGCCGGCCAGCGCCTGAATGCCTCGCAGGTTGTGACGCCATCGCCGAAATCTGCCTCTCGATCTCCATTGGTTACCGGGATCGTCGGACTGGAGATCGCACTGCCCGATGCCACAGCCCGAGTTGGATGAACGTTGGGAGCCCGGACAGCCGCCTCTATGATCCCGGGCGAGGCCAGTCAATGGCACGCCGCACCGTTCCCGCACCAAATCAGCAAAGATTGAGGGATGATGGCGTGGTTTGGCTGACTTGCGCCCTAGAGTGTTTCCGGGCACCAAGTTCCGATCCGGATTGGAGACCATTGGCCAGATGGCTGAAAAGACAGCACTGATCACCGGCATCACCGGCCAGGACGGCGCCTATCTGGCCGAACTGCTGCTGGACAAGGGCTACAGGTCCACGGCATCAAGCGCCGCGCGTCGTCTTCAATACCGATCGCATCGATCACCTGTACCAGGATCCGCACGAGACCAACATTCGAGTTGTCACTGCACTACGGCGACCTGACGGACTCGACCAGTCTGATCCGCATCGTCCAGCAGGTGCAGCCGGACGAGATCTACAATCTGGCCGCGCAGAGCCACGTGGCGGTTTCTTCGAGACGCCGGAATACACGGCCAATGCCGACGCGCTCGGCACGTCTGCGCCTGCTCGAGGCGATCCGCATTCTCGGGCTGGAGAAGAAGACGCGCTTCTATCAGGCGTCGACCTCGGAGCTGTACGGCATGGTGCAGGAGATCCCGCAGACGCGAAACCACGCCGTTCTATCCGCGCTCGCCCTACGGCGTGGCCAAGCTGTACGCGCTACTGGATCACGGTCAACTACCGCGAAGCCTACGGCATGTATGCCTGCAACGGCATCCTGTTCAATCACGAATCGCCCATGCGCGGCGAAACCTTCGTCACCCGCAAGATCACGCGCGCGTCGCCGCGCATCAAGCTCGGGCTGCAGGACCGCTCTATCTCGGCAATCTCGACGCGCTGCGCGACTGGGGCCATGCGCGCGACTATGTCGAGATGCAGTGGCTGATGCTGCAGCAGGACAAGCCGGAGGACTACGTGATCGCGACCGGGGAAGCAGCACTCGGTGCGCGAGGTGATCGAAGCGCGCCTTCAGGGCGATGCTCGATCGTGGACATCGCATGGCGTGGGCGACGGGGCGGAGGAGCACGGCGTCGACGGAAGACCGGTGCACGCTCGTTGATGTGGATCCTCGCTACTTCCGCCCAACGGAAGTCGAGCACATTGCTTGGCGATCCCGAGCAAGGCGCGTAAAAGCCTGGGCTGGAAGCCGAGATCACGTTTTCCGAACTGGTCCAGCAGATGGTTGACGCGGACCTGGAATGCAAGCGCGACGCTAAGATTGCAACCAGGCGACAAGGTCTACGCCATAGAATAGCCGTCAACTCACTGAAAGGCGCGAGTGTCTGGGTGGCCGGCCACCGCGGCCTGGTTGGCTCGGCTTGATCGCGCCGGCTTGGCAGCGAGAAATGCACCTGCTGATGCGTTAGTCGCGCACCGAGCTCGATCTCCGCGTCATCCGACGTGCGAACAGTTCTTTGCGAGCGGAACGCCCGGAGGTGGTGTTCTGGCCGCGGCACGGGTGGGCGGCATCCTGGCCAACGGCTCGCTATCCGGCGGACTTCCTGCGGGACAACCTGTCCTGCAATCCAACATGCGTCGAGGCGGCCGTCGGTCGGCGTCGAAGCAAGTTCCTGTTTCTCGGATCGAGCTGCATCTATCCCCGGCTCGCTCCGCAGCCCATCCGGGAGGAATGCCTGCTGACCGGGCCGCTGGAGCCGACCAACGAGTGGTATGCCATCGCCAAGATTGCCGGGTCTGAAGCTGTGCCAAGCGTATCGCACGGGAATAGGGTTCGACGCTATCTCGTGATGCCGACCAACCTGTACGGGCCCGGCGACAACTTCGATCTGCAGAACTCGCATGTGCTGCCGGCCCTGATTCGCCGCTTCCAGCGAAGCGGAGGGGCACGCCGAGGTGACGATCTGGGGCAGCGGAACGCCACGCCGAGAATTCCTGCACGTGGACGACTGTGCCGACGCCTGGGTGTTCCTCATGCAGAACTACTCTGATCTTGAGACGGTCAATGTGGGCGCGGGGATCGACATCCCCATCCTGGATCTGGCGCGGCTTGTGGCAGAGGCGGTGGGCTACCAGGGCGAGATCGCGCTCGATCGCAGCAAACCCGATGGAACACCACGCAAGCTGCTGGACCTCAGCAAACTCACGTCGTTCGGCTGGGCGCCGCAAATCCGCCTCCGCGACGGGCTTCAGCAAACCTATCGTGGACTCCTGTCAGAGTTTGCCGAGGGAAAGGCGCCGCGCGGCTTCGCGGAGAAGGCGGCCGACTGACCCCGCTGCGGTAGCGGGCTTACTCGGCCGCGGCGCGATGACCTTCCGACAGCATCGCATCGTGTATAGCTGCGACGATACGATCCTAGCGCCGGCTCTAGATACGGATGCATAGGCAGCTCAGTACCTCGCCCGCGAGTTGTTCTGCGACTCGGCAGTCCATTTCCGGCGACGGGATAATCCCGACAGGCCGACCTGCTGGTGCACGGCCTTTGCATAATGGATGGCTGTCGGAATGCCTTGCGCCTTCAGCGCGGCAGCGACGGCATCACGGCTCCTGCTTGGCAGACGAATGGTGTATTGGGCCCAAACGGAGGTCAGCCCAGGCGAACCTTGGGAACCATTGCCACATCGGCGAGCGCCGCATTGTAGCGCTGGGCGATGCGCTCACGCGCTTCGATCTCGTCCGCGAAGACCTTGAAGCTTCGCCTCGATCAGGAGGCGGCTTGAATTGTATCGAGCCGGCCGTTTATGCCGATGCGGACATTGCGTATTGTCGGTGCCCTGACCATGCACGCGGAGCGATCGCATGATCGCGGCGAGTTCGTCATCGTCGGTGAAAACAGCGCCGCCGTCGCCGTAGCACCCCAATGGCTTGGCTGGAAAGAAGCTGGTCGTCGTTGCGAGGCCGAACGTCCCAATCCAGCGTCCTTTGTAGGTACCGCCGAAGCTCTGCGCGGCATCGCACAGCACCCACAGGTTCTCCTCGTCACAGATCGGCAGCAACGCATCGTAGTCCGCGGCCTGTCCAAACAGATCCACGGGGATTACGCCGACGGGTCTCAGCCCGGCGCCTTTGGCCGTCACGATCGCCTGTCGCAGGCTTGCCGGGTCCAAATTGAATGAGTGTGGCAAAGAATCGACAAAAACCGGCGTTGCGCCGACCCAGGCCACGACTTCGGCCGTGGCGGCAAAGGTGAAGCTTGGGCACATGATTGCGTCACCCGGTTTTACGCCTCTTCGCCATGATGACCAGTGCCAGTGCATCGGTCCCGCTGGCACAAGAAATCACGTGACGGGCGCCGCACAAGCCGGACAACTGCCCTTCCAGCGTCGCTACCTCGGGGCCCATGATATAGGCACCGTGATTTATGACGCGCAGCACGGCCTGATCCATGGCATCGCCAAGGCGCCTCCGCTGTGCGGCCAGATCGATGAACGGAATTGGCGCGTCCGGCATCAGGCTATCTCCTCAAGTTCGTCAGGCTCTTGCTCGCGATAGCAGGTTCCCGTCAATGGGCAGACCGGATCCTGGAATACCCGCAACTCGGCTCGTCCGGCCGCCGAGCGTCGCGCCACGGCGGCCCGATCTCCGACCGCGGGTCATGGACGTTCGTCCATACACAGGACCTTCTGCCTTGAGGCCGTCAGACAACCGCCTTAACTCCGCCGCGATGTCGATCAACCATCCGTGCCATTGATGGAGCTGGCTAGCATGTTCAAACCCCTCCACAAGCTGTCGGTCGTTGCCGTCGTCTGTGCCGGTCTGATCGCGCTCTCGTTGCAACCGCCAACGCCGATTGGCATGGCGGTGGCGGCGGTTGGCATGGCGGAGGCGGCTGGCATGGCGGAGGTGGATGGCATGGCGGAGGTGGATATGGCTATCACGGCGGCTGGGGTTGGCACGGCGGCCACTGGGCCTGCTGCTGGCGCGGCGGAGTCTTCATCGGGGTCGCACCGCCTTACTATCCGCCGGCATACTACCCGCCGCCGTACTATCCACCGCCTTACTACCCTTACTACCCGCCCTCCTACGGCTACGGCGGCTGACCAGCCCAACTTGTCAGCCGGTTAAGACAGGCGGAAGCTGATCCCCAACGGAACCCTATCCGTGGGAGGGAACAGCAATGCGTTACAATCGAATCTCCGCCGACTGTCATCTCGACATGCCGTGGATGCCGCCGACTCTGTTCACCGAGAACGCGTCGCGCGAGCTGAAGGATCGCATGCCGTATGTCGACTGACGGTCCCGACGGTCCGCTGTGGGTCACCAAGAACGGCGCCAGTTTCGGCCTCAAGAATGGCGTGGGCCCGAGCGGCGCGAAGCTGGTGCCTGGCCAGAACCGTCGCGTCGACATCATGGCCGAGACCGGCCTGTTTGCCGACGGCACAAGGACATCCGCCGCGTCAGCGATCCGCATCTGCGTCTCAAGGACATGGACCGCGACGGCGTCGATGCCGAGGTGATCTTCGGCATTCTCGGGTCCGCATCGAAGCTGCAGGACAACGAGGCCGCAGCCGAGATGTTCAGGATCTATAATGACTGGCTGAAGGATTTCTGCAGCCACTATCCCGATCGGCATATCGGCTTGGCCTGCCTGCCCTATGGCGACGTCGACTGGGCAGTCGCGGAGATCCACCGCTGCGCCAAGATGGGTCTGAAGGGCTGGAGCTGTCCTGCTCATGGGACATGGAGCCGATGTGGCACCCGTGCTGGGAGCCGCTGTGGAAGGCGGTCGACGAGGTGCAGTTGCCGCTGCATTTCCATACCTTCCCGACCACGCCGCCACGCGCGCGGGAGATGACGTCCGGCCAGGTGCGCCGCGCCGCGATGTTCACCGGCGTGTCGGCGTTCCAGATGGGCCTGATCCACATCCTCGCGGCGATGATCGGCGCCGGCGTGTTCGAACGCTACCCGCGCCTGCGCGTGTCGTTCGGCGAGAGCGGCATCGGCTGGATCCCCTATGCGCTCGACCGCATGGATTTCGAGTTCGAGGACCGCTTCCGCGACCTGATGAAACTGAAGCCGAGCGAATACTGGCAGCGCCAGTGCAAGGCGACGTTCCAGTTCGATCCGATCGGCCCAAGCTGCTCAACGTGAACAATCTCATGACGACGGATACGCTGATGTGGGGCTCCGACTATCCGCACACCGACGGCATCTGGCCGGAATTCGACCAAGTACATCGATGAGCAATTCCAGGGCTGACCGCCGAGGACATCCACAAGATCACCTGCGAGAACGCGGCGAAGTTCTACAACCTGACCAACTGATACACGCGCTCTCCAAGTGATGGCCGGGCTTGGTGGCCCGGCCATCCACGTGTTTAATCGTCAGTCTTCCAAGATGCAGATGCCGTTCGATGATCCGAGCCAGCGCACCGTCCCGTCCGATCGGCCTCGTCGAACCGCGCCGGCACCGGGCTATCCAGGTCGAGAACGCCCAGCAGGTCGCCATCGATCAGCGGCACCACCAATTCGGACCGTGAAGCCACGTCGCAGGCGATGTGCCCGGGGAATGCCTCGACATCCTCAACGACGACGGACCGCCGCTCCGCCGCCGCCGTGCCACAGACGCCCTTCCGAGCGCGATGCGGACGCACGCCGGTCGGCCCTGGAACGGCCCCAACACCAACTCCCGATCGCGCAAGAAATAGAAGCCGGCCCAGTTCAGGTCCGGCAACGCATGGTAAATCGCCGCCGCGGCATTTGCGGCGTTCGCTACCAAATCCGGTTCGCCGCTCAACAGGGCGTCGAGTTCCTGTGCCAACTCGCCGTAGAGTTCATGCTTGTTGCCCACCGCCCGGTCCGAGGTCCAAGGCGTGGGCCGTGCGGTATCATGCATCGTTCAGCTCCCGGTGGCGGCCCCCTGATAGACCCCGCCATCGGAAGCTGGACAGTCAGTGAGTCGCGCGAACCTCACTGCCGGCACGCGACCGGGCTGGCGCAGGCTCGGCGGTGATCCGCATCGCCGTCGCGGCATCACGAAGAATTGTACCAAGCTCACGCAGGAAAGCCATGCCGGTAGCGGTCCGTTGCACCAGCACACTGCGACGATCCAGCGGATCGGTCTTGCGGCGTACCAGATCGAATTCCGACAGCCGATCGAGCGCGCGGGTGATCGCTGGCTTTGAAACACCGAGCTTGGCTGCCAGGCCACGCACGGTCTGCGCCTCGGTCTCCAGATAGCACGTCAGGAAAACACCCAGTTGCCGGGCCGACAAATCTGGGCCGTCCCGCCGGACCAGCTCGACAATCGCTGTGCGAAGGATGCCGGCAAGCCCATCACTGACTTCATTGGTAATCATGTTCAGACCTTTCCCGAACCAAGGGGCGGCTGCTGCCCGAAGGTCGTTGCAGCCGTCCGACGGAGCCTGTCACAAGCAACGGATTCATGTCGCGTAACGAGTGGTTTACCCACCGATAACAACCCGCCACTACCGTCCGCGGCGGCGCATAATGGGGGCCGGCCCGACCGGGGCGATGCAGCCAGGGGAGCAACACCGCAACCCGATCGTGCCGGCCAACATCCTGCGCCTCCCAGCGGCAGGACCTGCAACCTGCTCCCGGCCGGCTATCGCCAGTCATGCCGCCACATTACGATTGCGTCAGGACGCCCTGGTGACGCGGCCGCAATAGTCACATTCTCGATAGCTCCGTTGGAGCATCAGATCGCGACGCGCACGCCCAGCTCCACCACCCGATCGGACGGGATGCGAAAGAACTCCGTGGCCGGCACCGCGTTGCGCGCCATCACCAGGAACAGCCAGTGGCGCCACCAGGGCATCTTCGGCACGGTCGCGGGCACCAGCACCTCGCGGCCGAGGAAATAGCTCGCCTGCATCGCGTCGAACGGGACTCCGGCGCTGTTCAGTTCCTCCAGCTCGCGCGGGATGTTGGGGCTCTCCATGAAGCCGTAGCGGAGGATCACGCGGTGGATGCCCGGCGCCAGTTCGGCGACTTCCACTCGGCGCTCTGTCCCCACCTCCGGCTCGTCCACGTTCTGCACGGTGACGAACAGCACGCGCTCATGCAGCACCTTGTTGTGCTTCAGGTTGTGCAGCAGCGAGGTCGGCACGTAGTCGGGATTGCCGGTCAGGAACACCGCCATGCCGGGCACCCGCACGGTGCGCGACTGCGGCAGCCGCGCCAGGAACGGTGCCAGCGGCAGGCTGTCCTGCTGCCAGCGCGCCAGCAGCAGGTCGCGCCCGCGCTTCCACGACGTCATCAGCGCGGTCAGCGCCGATGCCCAGCACCAGCGGCACCCAGCCGCCTTCCAGCACCTTCAGCGTGTTGGCGGAGAAGAACACCAGATCGATCAGGAAGAAGCTGCCGAACACCGCAGATCGCCGCGGCGCGCGACCAGTGGAACTGCCGGCGGAACACCACCATCGCCAGCACGCAGGTGCACAGGAACGTGCCGGTGACCGCGATGCCGTAGGCCGAGGCCAGATTGTCGCGAGGTCTTGAACGCCAGCACCAGGATCAGCACGCCGATGGCCAGCACGGTGTTGACCTGCGGCACGTAGATCTGGCCCTCCTCGGTGGTCGAGGTGTGGCGCACCGTCATGCGCGGCAGGAAGCCGAGCTGCATGCACTGCCGCGTCATCGAGTAGGCGCCGGAGATCACCGCCTGGCTGGCGATGACGGTCGCGACCGTGGCCAGGATCACCAGCGGCAGCCGCATCCAGTGCGGCGCCGAGCAGGAAGAACGGATTGTCCACGCGGCCGGGATCGCTGATCGTCAGCGCGCCCTGGCCGAAATAGTTCAGCACCAGGCAGGGCAGCACGAAGAACATCCAGGTCAGCCGGATCGGGTGGGCGCCGAAATGGCCCATGTCGGCGTAGAGCGCCTCGGCGCCGGTCACGCACAGCACCACCGCGCCCAGCACGATGAACGCGAGCGCCCTTGTACTGGATGCAGAGCGCGACCGCGTAGCTCGGCGAGATGCGCCAGCAGCACGATACGGGATGCAGCACGATCTGCACGATGCCGAGCACGCCGATGACGACGAACCACACCGCCATCACCGGGCCGAACACGCGGCCGACGCTGGCGGTGCCGCGCCATTGCACCGCGAACAGCACGACGATCACCACCACGCTGATCGGCAGCACGTATTGCTGCAGTTCCGGGTGCGGAGACCTCCAGGCCCTCGACCGCCGACAGCACCGAGATCGCCGGCGTGATCACGCCGTCGCCGAAGAACAGGCAGGCGCCGGCGATGCCGACCAGGGTCAGCGACGCTGCGGATGCCGGTGCCGACGGAGACGCGCTGCGCCAGCGCCATCAGCGCCAGGATGCCGCCCTCGCCGCGGTTGTCGGCGCGCATGATCAGCATCACGTATTTGACCGTGACGATCAGGACGAGCGACCAGAAGATCAGCGACAGGATGCCGAGGACCTCGATCGTGCTGATGGCGCATCGGCCGAAGAACTGGCAGGCTGGCCTTGAAGGCGTAGAGCGGGCTGGTGCCGATGTCGCCATAGACGACGCCCAGCACGGCGAGCAGGGTGCTAACGGCCGGCGCCGGCCGGCGCAGCTCGCCGGCGGCGGTGGCGACGGTCATCGCGCGACCATAGGCGCCAGCCGAACCAATCCTGCCTCGTTCATAAGGTGTCTCTGCACGGCCGTATTACCCGTTGGTCCGGGCGGCGGACGCAATACGCCGCCAGCCCGCCGGAAACAAGCGCCGTCAGGGGTGGGTTGCCAGCCAGCCGATTCAATCGTTAACGTTACCGCTATGAGCGATCTCGTCGCCAATGGCAAACAGCGTCCGCGCACCACCTGGGGCTGGTTCGTTGCCCTCGGCATAGCCCAGCTCGCGCTTGGCATTATCGCCTGGTTCGACGTGATCGCCTTCACCATCGCCGGCGTGATCTTCATCGGCGCGCTGCTGCTTGTGGCCGGCGCCTTCCAGGTGGTTCACGCATTCATGGACCGCGAGTGGAGCAGCTTCGCCCTGCATCTACTGGTCGGTATCCTGTACATCGTCGGCGGCTTCCTGCTGATGGATGAACCCCTACAAGGGTCGGTGGTGATCACATGCTGGTCGCCGCCGCGTTGGTCATCGGTGGTGTGCTCCGGATCGCGATTGGCATTCAGCATCGTCACATGGCCGGCTGGGGGTTGCTGATCGCCAGCGGCGTGATCAGCCTGATCGTCGGCGTGTTGCTGTATCTAATGCTGCCTTGGTCGGGGCTTTGGGTCGTCGGCACGTTGATCGCCGTCGAGTTGATCTTCCATGGCGTTTCATGGATCCAGTTTGGCCTGGCGCTGCACCGGACGGCGTGATCGAGTGCATGTGTTGAGAGCAGTATCGGACTAGCTGGCGAGCGAATTCGTGTCATTGCGAGCGAAGCGAAGCAATCTCGACGGGACTGCTTCGCTTCGCTCGCAATGACACGAGGACATTCAGCCCGACTGCGCTCTGGCAACTCTATGCCGGACCGTTATACGCACCTCGCCAATTGCGTATAACACCAGCCGCTACGGCCAGGATGTCGCGAATGTCTCCGGCCCGGCGTCCTTGATCGGCAGCGACTTGCCTGGCCGCAGCTTCTTGCCATCCCACTGGAACACGTTGATCTCGCGGTCCTGCATGCTCTGCACCAGCACGGTGTGGCCGTCGCGCGAGAACGCGATGCTCTCACTCCATGCGCCCACCGGTGCCGAATCAAGCCGGTGCAGCGTCGTGCCTTCCACCGCGAACAGGGTCAGCATCGCTTTATCGTGGCGGAACCAATGTCCCGCTGGCTTGGTTGAGCCGTATTCCGCGCCGACAGCCAGATACTTGCCGTCAGGCGAGAACTTCATCGGCTCGGGACCGCTTGGCACGCCGACGGTCGCGACTGTGTGGAACGGCATGGTGCTCAGCTCGATCAGGCTCACCGAGTCCTCGTCCCCATCGCCACGGCCCATATTCGATACCGCCGCGAGCGTGCCGGCTGTGTTGATATCCATCGTATAGGGCGCCATGCCCGTTGTGATCGGCCGCTTGTCGACCGTGACATTGGTCCCGTCGATGTTCAGCACGCTCACCATGTTGTCGCCGCCGCGCGACACCAGCGCATGCTTGCCATCATGCGTGAACACGATCCCGCTCGGCAGCGAGCTTTTGTTGCCAAGGTCAAGCTTGGCAACCGGCGTTAGCTGCTTGTTCGCCACACTGTATATCGAGATCGTTCCCTCAGTGCGATTGGCCACCAATGCCAACGCACCATCCGGCGAAATGCGCACGGTCGTCGCTCCCAGGCCGGCGGTCAGGCTCTGCGTGATCTTCGGCGGTTTGCTCGTCAGGTCGAGCACGCTGACCCGATCATCCGGACTGATCCCGCCCTTTGCCTGCGGATCCAGCTTTGTGGCGGATGTTACGATCCCCCAGCTCTCATCCTTCGCCATCCAGGCCGCCGTGGGCGGCCCAACGACGCTGCCGGGCACCTCGATTGTCGCTGCGATCTTCGGCGGATATCGGCTGACATCGATCAGGCTGACCGTATCCGGATGAGGATCCTTCGGTGCTACCAGCGTCTTCTGCTCGTCCTGCACCGTGTGCCCATCGTTCGATGACAACACCATGTCAGCGCGCGCAGCGATGGGCGCCACCAACAGAACCGCGGTAAGCAGACATGCCGTCTGTTGCATTTTGTTGTTTCCTCCTGATGCAGGCCATTCAGCCCAGTTGTAGCGTCAGCAACAGCATCTCGTGGTCGCTCAGGATGTTGCCATCCTCACCGATCGCCGGGACGATCTCCGGATCGCGCACTGTGAGGCCACGTGTGCAGAACCAGTCAAGCTGTCGCGCGCCCTCGCTCTCGCTCCAGGTGCTTTGGCGTGTCGTCGGCCGCGCCAGATTGCATGCGGCCCAATCGTAGCCGCGCCCCGCGGCCATTGCGAACAATGGTTCAGACGCATCGGCATAGCCACCAGGACCAACATGCGCGTTCAGGTCACCGCCAATGATGACCGGCAGGTCGCCCGCATGGGCATCGAGTGCATCAAGCAGCGTCTGCATCTGTTTGGCCCGTCCAGCGCCATCGGTGCGATTCTCCAGATGCGCCGAACCTGCGACAAACCGCCGCCGGCCCGCGCCGAGCTTCGCGGCGACCGCCATACGATTGCCAATACGACGCTGATTGCCATTCGGCGCCGCGTACCAATCGGCCTCTTCATCCAGCCGGATGACGATCGCCTCCTCGATCGGCAACGAGGCAACAATTCCATTGCCATGAAACGCGTCGGTGTTGGCCTCGCCATTTCTGGGAAGGCCGGATGGCGGCGGCGGCGAGACCAGCTCCAAAAACTCCAGCCCGTAGCAGTAACCTTGCCCAAGTCGCGCGGCGATCCGACCAATCGTGTGGACCTGGCCAGTCCGCAACATGCCAACATCCATTTCGGTGAGCAGCGCCAGATCAACATGATGCCGGGCCAGGATGCGGGCAGCCTCGTCCGGATACAGGCACCGCTCCAGATTCCAAGCCGCAACGCGCAAACTACCAGACGGCGACACTGCCAAACTCTGTATCAGCTCGATCTCATGCATCGCCGCAACCTCGGCATGTGCGCCAGCATGCGCCTCGCGCGTTGGCGGTAATGCCAGATAGTGCTGCCGCACCGATGGCGGCACCGGTGTCAGCCGCCCAACCACATCTCGCCAGACGCCGACGACGCTCATGTCCGCACTGACTTCTGGAAGTCGCGCAGCACCTTGTTGCCGCGCTCGACCGCATTATCCAGCGCCTGCCTCGCCCCTTGCTTGCCAGCCAAGGCTTGTTCGCATTCTTCCTCGATGATTGTGCGTATCTCCGGCATGCGCCCGAGGTGGAATCCGCGCGAATTCTCGGTGACCTGGCCGCGCGTGAGCTGCCGTATCGGCAGATCGGTCCCCGGATTCTGTTCGAACCATCCCTGCTGCTTCGCCAGATCGAAGCCCGCTTGGGTGATCGGCACATAGCCGGTGACGCGGCTCCATTCGAAGTCCTGCGCCGGCTGCGCAAGGAAGCCCAGGAACTGCGCCACCGCGCGATACTCGGCCGGGATGCGCTTCGGCGCCGTCAGGACCCAGAAACTCGCCCCTCCGATTGCGGAGTTGATCGGCTGCCTGATGACCGCGGGGTCGAAGGGCAGGAACGCCGGAGCCCAGCGGAATTTGGCACTGCGAACCAGATCGCCGCGCAGCGCCGATGAGCTGAACGTCATGCCCGCCTGCCCGCTGAGGAACGCGCCGTCACCGCTACCGTCACGACCCGTGTAATGGAACGTGTCCTCCTTGTTCATGTCCAACAGCCGCTGCAGGTTCGCGACGTGCGCTGGGCTGTCGATCTTCAGCACGGCGCCGAGACCCTTGAAGCCATTCGCCTCGGTCGTGTACGGAATGTTATGGATCGCACTGAACTGCTCGAAATGCGCCCACACGACGGATGCACTGATGGCCGGATACGTCGTCGCGTTCTTGTCGCGCAGCGTGCGCGCCAGTGCGACCACCTCGGGCCACGTCGGCGGGAATTTGTCTGGATCGAGCCCCGCCTTCTCGAACGCATCCTGGTTGTACCAGACTATGCAGGTCGATGAATTGAATGGCATCGACATCAGCTTGCCATCGCTCTGGCTGTAATAGCCGCGTACCGCGGGAATATAGGCGTTTGGGTCCAGCTTCACGCCGGTCTCCTGCGCAAGCTGCCAGATCGGTTTGATCACCGGACCTGAGCTCAACATTGTCTGCGTGCCGACCTCAAATACTTGCGCGATGTGCGGCGCCTCCCCCGCGCGCCACGCCGCGGCAACCGAGGTCAGCAGGTCCTTGTATACACCCTTGAACAGACCGGTGACCTGCACCTGGTCCTGGCTTGAATTGAAGGCGTCGATCAGCTTGGCGATCTCAGCGCCAGGCGTGCCCCCATCGCGTGCCACAGCGTGATATGTGTCTTGTCTGCCGCGTGCACGGGTGCGGCGGCAACGGCACCGGCGATCGCCAGCAGACTGCGTCGTGTGACGTGCATGGTTCCCCTCCCTTTGGGTCAATGCGATGCGACCTCGTGGTCTTCTATCCCGTCATCCCCGCAAGGCGTGTCCCCGCGCTCTGGAGCATTCTCAACTTGGCTGGAAGCTGATGGGTTTTGCTTGCCGCTCAACCCGTACTACAAATGGCGCAGCGTCATCGAATGTCGCGGCGGCGTAGGATGGTGTTGAGCGCAGCGAAACCCATCGATTCCGGTTCGCCTGAGCGCGGGTCACTCTTCGCGACGATGCGCACCGAGGCCGCAACGAATAGTCAGTCGCGTACCTGCCGCATCAGCACGGCCCAGCGGTCCAGTATTGGCAGGATTTTATCAGCACCTTCCGCCGGCAACGTCACATTCACCCGTGCCGCGCCGAGCGCCTTGAACCGCTGCAACTGCGCCAGGTCCTCTGGGGCACCGCCGATGGTCACCGGCATCGATTGCGGATCGCGCCCGGCCTCGGTCGCCATCCGGCGAAAACCGGGCATGTATTCGTCAGGATTGCCACTGGTCGCGTTCGGATACCAGCCATCGCCGTACCTAACCGCGCGCCGCGCCGCCCACGGAAATGCACCGCCCAGCAGGATCGGCGGATACGGCTTCTGCGTCGGCTTCGGCCAGGTCTGCATCGACGGCACCTTGACGATCTCACCGTTATATTCCGCCGTCGGCTTCGTCCAGATCTCCTTCATCGCTTCGATCTGCTCGCGCATCTTCCGCATGCGTGTGGTGAAGACAGTGCCGTGTGCTTCGATCTCCTCGGCATTCCAGCCGCCGCCGATGCCGAACAGAAAGCGCCCGCCGCTAACCTGATCAATCGAGGCAACCAACTTCGCCGTCTGGATCGTGTCGCGCTGAATGACCAGGCAGATCCCCGTCGCGACCTTCAACGTCTTGGTCGCCGCGGCAGCAACCGCGAGGGTGACGAACGGATCCATCACGTCGTAGTACCGCTTCGCCAGCTCGCCACCACCGGGCGGTGGGGTGCGCCGCGGCACCGGAATGTGTGAATGTTCGGCGGCCCACAGCGAGTCGAAGCCCCGCTCCTCCAGCGCAACGCCAAGCTCCGCCGGGGTGATCGAATAGTCGGTGAAGAAGATCGATGCGCCAAATTCCATGCTGATGTCCCTTCGCTGCCACGCTGTGCTTGAACCGTAGCACGCTCCGCGTCTGGCGCGCAGCCTCGCGGTTTCCGTGCGTCATTCGAGGCGTGGCACATCATCAGATCAGGTTCTCCGTCGGCCCGTTCATTTGACCGCCTAGTTGCCTTCGCCTCAGAATATCGGATGGAGGTCACCATGGCCCAACTGATCGCCGCCTTCGGTACATCGCACAGTCCGATGCTCGCATCGCGCATTGACGACTGGCAGACAGGCTTTCTTGCGCGCGACAAGGCGCGGCAATTCGTGGACTTCGACGGCAACCCCTGCGACTACGATACACTATTGGCGCGCGCTCCGGCCGACGCGCTGGAGCGCATCGCGCCCGAGCACCTGACGCGACGCCACGGCGAAGCAATGGCTGCGATGTCGCGGTTGCGCGACGATGTCGCCGCGGCGCGGCTGGATGCGCTGATCGTGGTGGGTGACGACCAGGAAGAGCTGTTCCAGCACGACAACATGCCGGCTATCGGCATCTATTACGGCGAGACGATCCGCGGCCGCCTGCCCTACCAAAAGGAGATCGTCGAATCCGACTATCCGTGTGACTCAGCGCTGGCTCATCATCTGATCGCGCATGTGCAGCACGACGGCTTTGATCTGTCGGTGATGCGTTCATTGCGCGAAGGCCAACGTGAAGGGCACGCTTTTTCCTTCGTCCATCGCTTCTATCTGCCGGACGGTGTGCCGCTCGTCCCGATCTTCCTCAACGCGTACTACCCGCCCAACCAGCCGTCACCGGCACGCTGTGTCGCACTCGGCGAAGCGCTCCGCCGCGCAGTCGAGGCCTACCCTGGCAATGCGCGTATCGGCATCATTGCATCGGGCGGCCTGAGCCACTTCGTCGTCGATGAACCATTCGACCACGCGCTGATTGACGCCTTGCGCCGCAAGGACACCGCGTTCTTCCGTAACGCGCCACTGTCTAAGCTGATGTCCGGCAGCTCGGAGATGCGCAATTGGATCTGCCTGGCCGGCGCGCTCGGAACCTTGGACATGCAGTGGGTCACCTACGCGCCCGGCTATCGGACGCCTGCGCTCAGCGGCACTGGCCTCTGCTTCGCCAGCTTCCGCTGACCCCGCGTAGCAGCTAACGTCGCTGCCTCAACCCTGGGAGGGAGCCGCCGATGATCATCGAAATGCGCACCTACACGCTGAAGCCGGGCAACATCCCGACCTTCGAGGAGCGCTTCGCCTCCGCACTGCACATCCGGGAAAAACTTTCCAAGCTCGCCGGCTTCTGGCACACCGAAGTCGGCCCGTTGAACCAGGTGATACACGTCTGGCCGTATGACAGCCTCGATCACCGCGCCACCGTGCGTGCCGAAGCATCGAAGGCCGAAGGTTGGCCGCCCAACACGCGCGAACTCACCATCGAGCAGAAGAGCGAGATCTTCCTGCCCGCGCCGTTCTCGCCGCCGCTCGAACCGCGCCAGCTTGGCAGCGTCTATGAAATCCGCATGTACACCTACGCACCCGGCACGCTGCCCGCGGTGATGGAGCGCTGGGCCGAGAAGGTGCCTGAGCGCGTCAAGCTCTCACCCCTCGTCGGCGCTTGGTATTCCGAGCTCGGCGGCCTCAACAAATGGTGTCACATCTGGGCCTACAAGGATGCCGGCGAGCGCTCCCGCATCCGCGCCGAAGCCGTGGCCAAAGGCGTCTGGCCGCCCGGATCACCGCCCGGCGCTCTGCTAAAGCAGGAGAACATGCTGGTCGTCCCGGCCGCATTCTCACCACTGAAGTAGCGACTGGCACGAATTCTGCTGCGCCTCCCGCAACTCCAGCCATGGGAGGCGCAGCATGTTCCCAATCGCCATCGTCGCCGCCATCATTGGCGTCATCGCCACGGGCGCAAAGGGCGCCGAGTGGGCCTCTGACAAGCTGGATTCCTCAAAAGGCTCTGGTTCGGTCGGCGGCAAGGCCGGTCCGACGCCCCTCACCGATGCACAGGCGGCGTCATTCTCCGCCACGTTGGCGGCACAAACTGCCGGGCAGAGCTTGCCTCCAAGCATTCCGGTCGCCACTGCTCCCGCCGCGGTGCACCAGTCCAACGGAACCGATTACGCGATGTTCGATCGGCTGACGGCCGGCACGATCGCTTACAGCCACATCGGCGAACACCACAGCGCGCACGCCGGTGCCGTCACGGATCCTGGCGTCGACGGCAATATTTGACCGGTATCGACGTCGCGTGTGCGTCAGTTCCGCGCATCAGCCCCGACGGTCCAGCAACTCGCGCCGACCGCACGCAGCTTGTCGCAGAAATCATTGGCATCGCTGAGGCTGGCAAACCCGCCAGTCCGCAGACGCCAAAACGTCCGATCATGCATCGCGGCCTGCCGCACGGCTGGCGCATGATCACTCAGCAGGTTTGGCCAGCGGGCGCGCAGTTGCTGCCACTCAGCACGAGCGTCCTGCTCCGTTTTGAGCGATGCCATCTGCACGTAAATGCCACTCAGCGGCGCCTCAATCACCGGCTTCGGAGCTAAGGGTTTCGCAGGTTCCACCATCGCCGCGGGCTTGATCGCATGCTCCACCGTCTGCGGTGGTGGCATGGATGCGCCCTGTTCGACCACCTTCGGCATCAGCGGTTTACTCTCCACGGCAGCGATCGGCGCCGGGCTGATTGCTATCGGCGTATCGTAATGCGCCGTCGCCTCCTGCACCGCCTCTTCCTTGACAGGTCCCGTCGGTCCCACGTCACGCGCCTGCGCCACGGCCACCGCCAGGTCGGCGTGCTTCATTGCTCCCGCATCGGGCGCGGTCGCTATCGGTTGCAGCATCTGCACCGCCTGCATCGCCTGCCCTGATAACGCGAGCGACAGCCCAAGGTTCGTCTTCACGTCCGTCATCTCGGGATTGAGCTCGAGCGCCTGCCGGTATGCCTGCTGCGCCTGCTCATGATTCCCCTGGAGATCGCGCGCGATACCCAGATTGTTCAGCGCGATGACGTTGTGCGGCTCCTTCGCGAGCGCGGCGAGGAAATGTGCTTCAGCCTCTTGCGGTGCGGGCCGTACCAACGTGCGGCCCAGCCCGATTTGCCCACCTACGCTGCCTGCATCCACTGCAACCGCCGAGCGATAAAACTCGCGGGCCTGATCCATTGCCCCCAGCGCATAGAGTGCGTCGCCTTTGGCCACCATCGCTGCGACGTTGTCAGGTTGCCGATCGAGCACCACCATCGCGACGCGCAACGCGACGTCCGGCGCGCCCGAAGCCAGAGCGGCATCAGCGACCCGCAGAGTAACCTGCGCCTGCGGAGGCTGCGTCTCGGCGGTACGGAATACACCACAGCCAGTGACGGACAGCGCCGCCACGGTCAAGGCGGAAACCGGAAGGGTGAGCCGCATAGGGCACTCCTTGGGATCGGCAATAATATTGTCTCAAGAATGTGCCAATTGTGCAAGAAGTGCATCAAATCGCGATGGGGACGCCCATTCCTGGGCGCCCCCCGCACAGAACCGTACGAGCGGAATTCCCGCATACGGCTCCATCCGGCGGTGCATTTGGCATTGCAAGCGCTGTGAGGCGTCGATCCGCTCGGACGCAATCGGATGGATTCGTTGACACGACCTCCTCCCGTCAATCCTCCGAACGCAGGAATGACGAGGGAGCTGCTGCATCATCGGTGTGCGTCGGCGCACCTGGCGTGATTCGGCTGCGGTGTCCTTTGAGGTTTGCTCGCGATACAGCAGACACAGGCCGCGCACCCGATGAGCAGCAGCCCGGCCGACAGGCGCAGCGCAATTCGCGTGCCGGAGGTGAAGTCGCCGTTGCCCGCGACCAGTGCGCCGAACAGCGCGACGCCAATGACGCTGCCAGCTTGACGCGTGGCGTTGAGTGCGCCGGAGGCGATGCCGGACTGGTGGCGCTCGACGGCGCCGAGCACAGCGGAGGTCATTGGTGGCACGACGAGGCCAACGCCGGCCCCCATCAGCACAAGCTGCCCCCACATGTGGGTGAACGGCGTCTGCGGCGTTATCGTAAGCAGGCAGAGGCAACCGAGTAGAAAAATGACAAGCCCGCCGATCATCGGTGGACGCGTGCCGTGCCTTGCGGTGATGCGTCCGGCCAGAAGGTTGGTTGCGAGGACGCCCGCCGTCATCGGCACGAAGGCAGCGCCGGCTTGCAGCGGGGAATAGCCCTTGGCGCGCTGGAACATCAGACTGAACAGGAAGATCAGGCCGTAATAGGCGATGTTGATCACGAGGCCGACCAGAAGCGCGGCGGAGAAGTTGGCGTTGCCGAAGAATGACAGTGGCAGCATCGGGGCGCTGCCTTTGGCTTCGATGGCAACGAACGATCCGGAGGCGAGGATGAACATTGCCATAGCGGCCAGGACCAATGGATGATCGAAGCCGAGACGACCGCCCTCGATTGCTGCTGCGGCCAACGTCGCGAGCGCGGCGACGATCGCGCACTGACATGCCAGATCGACACCGCGGCAGGTTGAGCGCGAGGTCTCTGCGGTGTGGCGCAGGGTCAGCCAGATGCCAGTGATGCCCAGTGGAAGATTGATCAGGAAGATGCTGCGCCAGCCAATGATGGCGATCAGTACGCCGCCCACGACAGGGCCCGCGGCGAGTGCCACGCTCGCACCGGCGGCCCAGACCGCGACCGCTTTCGCACGCGCCGATTCATGGTGGAAAGTGTGGTTCAGCAAAGCCAGCGAGCATGGCACCAATGCGGATGCGCCGATGCCCTGCACCACGCGCGCCGCTATCAGCTCTGAAAGGCTTGGCGCGGCGGCGCAGCCGAGGGTGCCGAGTGTGAACACTGTGAAGCCCGCAATAAAGACACGCTTGGCACCGATGCGGTCGCCGAGTGCCCCTGCGGTCGGGATCAGCGATGCGAATGCGATTGTATAGGCATCGACGACCCATTGCAGCGATGCGACGCCGCTGTGGAAAGACGCGCCTAATTGCGGGAGAGCGAGGTTCACGATCGTCACATCGAGTTGAACCACGACAAAGCCAAGCGATGCCGCGAACAGGGTGAGGGAGGTCTTGGCGATGGTCTGTTTCATGCGGCCAAAATGGTGGGGCAGCGTGTGCATTGACAGCGCCAACAGTTCGGCCGCGGCCGAAGGAAGAAGTTTGAAAGCAAAAATTGAGAGCGTTGTCAGTCTGCTCGGATTTGGTATCGGCGTTTATTTGCGAACATCTGCGTTGTTCGCGTTCTACGTTCTGCTTTGTGTGATGACTGACTGCCTGACCGAGTGGCCGTGCAAACAATTCAGCCACGGCTTATGATCGTATCCGTGACCCAAGCAGGGAGGATTCGATGGCCTTTTATGAACTTCGTCAGTACCACGTGCGCTCCGGCAGGTTGGCCGAATGGGTGAAGATCATGGAAGAGGAGATCATTCCCTTCCAGGTGTCCAAGGGCATGGTGATCTGCGGCAGCTTTCGCGGTGAGACGGACGAGTTGGTCTATGTCTGGCTGCGCCGGTTCAACAGCGAGGAAGAGCGCGTGGCGCAGTACAAGGCGGTGTACGAGACGGATTACTGGAAGACCAAGATCGCGCCGCGCGTTCCGGAGATACTGGACCGCGAGAAGATGGTGATCACACGCATAGTGCCGACGCCGCTATCGACGATGCAGTAGGAGGCGTCCCCCACCTCACCCTACTCTCTCCGCCCCGAGGGGCGGAGAGGGGATTACAATGGGTATACCAGCGATGTGGGGACGATTGTTGAGTTGTAGATGAACATGCGTTCGACGAAGCGCAGCGTGCCGCCGGCGTCCACCACGCGATCGCGACAGCTTCCGCACAGGAAGAGCTCGCTCGGCTGATCGGGCATGGTCTGAAACACAGCGAAGCTGGCGGTGAGGCACAGGTCGTCATGCTCGATCGCGCGGACGCAGATGCTGGTGGTTATCCTGCGGGCGATGCGGGGCGCGAACAGTGCTGTCTCGCGCAGCGCGACCACGCGGTCCGCCAGCATGTCGCGGCTCTCGCAATACATCACGGCCACCGGCAAGTCCTGTTCGACGTTCTCACGTGGGATCACCTTGTAGATACAGGCATCGGCGAACAACTCGGGCCAGCGCTCCAGTTCACCTTCGTTCAGCACGTTGTCGTAGGCACAATACAGATCGGCGAGACGCGCCCGCAGGTCCAGACCAACGGTCACCCCGGGCGCCGCTGCGATCATAGGTCCATGACAGCCCGGTAGTGCTGATAGAAGCCGCGGATCGCGGTCTCGGTGACCATGTGCGGCTCGTTGACCACCGCGCGGCCGCCCATCTCGACCACGCAGGCCGCGTCATCGTCCTGGTCGATGCCGGCCTGCGACAGCAGCATCGCCTCGCTGTCATCCAGCGAGACCAGGCCCGCCGGTCCCATCAGGTTGGCTTGGCGCAGCCGGCGTTGGCGCATCTCTGGCGTATCGTCGGCATAGCCGAAAAACGTCCACGCCAGATCGAAGCTACCGGCTTCCAGCGGTACGATCTGCCGCATTGCCAACGTGTTGGACTGTTGCTGCACAATCAGGTTTGGCCACAACGTCTGCATGACAACCGTCGCGTCGCCTGGGAACTCACGCACCGGATCGAGCAGGCGCTTGTCGCGTAGCGAAAAATCCTGCCGGAAGGCGCGCATCTGGGTCGTTGCGTCGTTGCTCACCTGGGCCCCGCGGCGACTGACCAACACCGCGTGGCGTCCCGTATCGTCCATTTCAACGGCGGATTGCTGGTCCAGGCGGAACAGGCCGAAGGTGACCAGGAACACGTGCAACAGGCTGGCGTGATAGGGATCCTTGATGTTCTCGAACATCAGCTTCCAGTTGCTGGGAATGCGCTGGCGCATGTAGCCCAGAACGATCAGGTTGCGTCCGTCGAATACACGATCGAAGTAGCCCAGCATGCGATCGCCGAGATACGTTTCGAGCGATTCGTTGGGGGCGCCGAAGCTTGCGAAGACGACGCCATGCCGCGTCGCCACCTTCAGGCGATGCAGACCGTGCTCCTCGGGGCGGAAATCGTCGGGCATGCCGCCCTGCCCGCGATAGCCACGGCGGAACGGAACGCCGAGCAGGTTACCGGCGAGATCGTAGGTCCATTGGTGATAGGGGCAGACGAATTCTTTCGCGGAACCGCGACTGGCCATGCAGACCTGCATGCTGCGATGCGCGCACCGGTTGACCAGCACGTTGATCGCGCTGTCGGAACCGCGGACGGCGATGACCTCCCGATTGCCGAGCTGGGTGCGTTTGAAGTTGCCAGGGTTTGGCAGTTCTGCCTCGAGGCAGACGTAGAGCCAGTCGTTTGCTCCGAAGATGCGTTGCATCTCGCGATGGAAAATCGCCGGATCGGTGTAAGCCCAATTAGGTACGCGCGTCGGGCCACCATCGGGCCATGCGCGGACAGCGAGCGTTGATGAGGGAATCGCGGTATCCATGGCGTCCTCCCGGGCGGCGCTTGCCGACAAGAGGATGCGCTGGCGGATGCGAGACGGCAATGGGCGCCTCTGGCGGGCGGGTTCAGGTCTGTGGAAGCAATTCAACGCCGACAGCACGAAAGGACGCTAAGCTCGCTAAGGTGGCTTTAGGCCGCTACGCGCCAGTGATCGCAATCCACACTGCCTCGCGCCCTCGCGTGCTCCTAGCGCAACTGTGATCTGTACTAAGTTGTACTCGCCCGAACGTGAGCCGGTCCTCTATTCTTTAAACAGAAACCACTGCCATGTCGCGTGCCTTATGGACTTGATGCGACAGTCTACTGTCTGGCGAGGCATGGCCGAAGAAGCGCGCACGGTAGCTGCGCGGCTGCACGATCCTGAATTGCGGCGCCAGATGCTGATCGTCGCGGCCAGTTATGAAGCGTTGGCACGTAGGACTGAAACGCTCGCCACGGTTTCGATCGTCGCTAACTCGAAGGAATCGGAGGGCGGGAACGAGGAGGGAACCTAGTCCACGCTCACGGAGCCGAAGCAAGAGGACGGGCTAGTTGTTTCATATGTGCTCTCTTTCGCGCTGAAGCGAGCAGCTTCCGCCACTCCCCCGCGGGTTCAACTGGCGCCACATTCCGCACGGTCCGCTGTCTGTGTTGTGCCACACCGATCTGCTGGCGCGCTCGGAGGAATATCGACAGATGGCCGTAACGGCCACCACGAGCGACGTACGGGACGCGTTGCTGAGGATAGCGAACGCGGTTCGAGGAACTGGTGAAGCGTCGCGTGCCCTGGGCTAGGCGGGCCATCTGTGGGGCAGATCGCTGCCTCCACGATCGGCGGGCAATCCAGCCTCGGTCAACAGACGATCGACCAATGCCATCAGCCTCCGGCCGGTCACGACATCGGTGGTGGTTCTGGCTATGTCGGCGAGGCCGGTTGCCAAATCCAGCAGGTCTGTCGACTCGTTCATGGCCAGACGCCCCGTTTGAAGATGGGCTGTTGTAATCATCATGCAGCGCCGCCGCTTTGATTTAGATCATGGGATATGCCTGAGAGCGCTTGCTTTTGGCTGCGGTTATCACCAGCATCACGGGTCCGGGAACTTAGATAGATGCCTGCCCGCATTGTTGCAGTGTTGGACCAACCAGAGCTGGCCGATGAGGTGGTCCAGCGGCTGACCGTCGCCGGACACGATGCGGCGGCACTACCAGACCCGATGGTCGCGCTGAATGTTCTCGAGGGTGCGACGCGGATCGAGGTGCTGGTGACCGGCTTGGATCACGGCCCCAATAAGCCGAATGGCATTTCCTTGGCATTGATGGCGCGGTCCAAGCGACCAGGGATCAGGGTGCTGTTTGTTGGCGATGGTGCGCTGGCGCATTACGCCGCCGGCCTGGGTGAATTCCTGGCGGAACCGGTTGGCGCTAACGATGTGGTGGAGCACGCTATTCGGTTGAGCGAGGCGAGAGAAGGTCCGACCGCGTAGTAGCCTCCGCCTCATATTCCTTGGCCATTTCCAACAGGGCGCACCGCACGTCGGGCTCGGTAACCCCGCGAGCAAGTCTGCGGCAACGCGCGGCCTGTTCCCAAAGAAAATCCATGTCCAGTTCGACCACGTCTTGCCTCGCGACGCCATGCAATGGCGCAAGGATACGGCGCGTGGCCGTTGGTCGCTTTGATCCAGATCAAAGGGGCTGACTGGCGTTTCGTGGGAGCGGCGGTAGCATGGGGGCCGCTCCAATTCCGAAGGATCAAACCTGAATGTCGGCGGAACAGCTTCATTGGCGCCGAAACATGTACGTGTGCCTGTTCGGATCCTTCACCAACGTGACGGCGATGACGCTGCTGCTGCCGTTCCTGCCGATCTATGTCGAGCATCTTGGGGTGAAGTCGCATGTGGCGATCGTGCAGTGGTCGGGCATCGCGTATGGCGTGAGCTATCTCGGGGCCGGTGTGCTTGCGCCGGTATGGGGACGGTTCGCCGACCTGTATGGACGCAAGTTGATACTGATGCGTGCGAGCCTGGCGATGGCGATCTGCATGTCGCTGATCGGCCTGGCGGAGAATATCTGGCAGCTTGTGGCGCTGCGGCTGTTGGCCGGGTTGCTGGGCGGTTACGCGTCGGGCGCTGTGGTGCTGGTGGCGACGCAGACGCCGAGGGAGCGTGCGGCGTGGGCGCTTGGGACACTGTCCACGGGCACGATGGCGGGGACGCTGCTGGGGCCACTGATTGGTGGGGTGCTGCCGGGGCTGATCGGGTTGCGCGAGTCGTTCTTCCTGTGCGGTGGCGCGATCTTCCTGGCGTTCATCGCAACGAGCACGCTGATCCGGGAGGACCCCGCGACCATTCCCGGGAGGCGGCGGCGCGTCGAGGGTGCCTGGTCGATGGTGACCGACAAGCGGCCGGTCGTCGCGATGCTGACCACGGCGATGCTGCTGATGCTGGCCAACATGTCGATCGAGCCGATCATCACGGTGTACGTGGCGCAGCTTGTGCCGGTTGAGAGGGTTGTGTTGGTGTCGGGCGTGGTGATGGCGGCGGCGGCGGTCGGTGCTGTGTTGGCGGCGCCGTCGCTCGGGCGGCTGGCCGACCGGGTTGGGCCGTGGAACGTGGTGATCGTCTCGCTGGTCGTGTGCGGCGTGTTGCTGGTGCCGCAGGCGTTCGTGACGAATGGCTGGGAGCTGATCGGGCTGCGGTTCCTGATGGGAATGTCGCTGGCAGGACTGCTGCCGTCGATCAACGCGACGATACGGCACAATGTGGCCGCGGGTGGGGCGGGGATGATTCTGGGCTATGCGACGTCGGCGCAATACGCGGGGCAGGTGCTGGGACCGTTGGCGGGAGGGTTCGTCGGCGGACATTTCGGGATGCGCGCGGTGTTCCTGGCGACGACTGTGATCATGTTCTGCGGCGCGGCTTACAATTGGGTGGTGAGCCGAAGGGTCGGCACGGTCGCGGCGGTGGATGTGGCGGAGTAAAGGAAAGCAAGAATAACACGCACCGTACCAAAGCTCAGTGATGGGGGCTCATACCACTACTCAATGACCGCGACCCATTCGCTTCAACCTTCATGGCCGGACGTGTCCCACTTCTGTCCGGTTTGATTTTGCCGTCCTCGGTGCAGGGCACCGGTTCTCCTCGGTTTCGTGCGTTTGACGACAGATCGGGACAGCAGCGGACCGCCGCCTCGTGAACTGACTGACGGCCGATATACGGCGGACCATCGAGACCTCGCCGCGACCGCCAGAAGCCCTGGCGCCGCTGGCGTGCCCCCATTCGATCGTTCAGACGGATCACACAATTCAACGCAGAGAGCGCGAAGGGACACGAAGGTCGCCAAGAAGATTTCGTTTCCGGCGCTGCGGGCCGCGGCGCCAAGCGCCCAAGCCGCCCTTCGCGAGCTTCGCGCCCCTTCGCGCTCTCTGTGTTGAATTCTTTCCGCGCGCACAGCCCTACGGTGTGTGCCGCCGGGCAATGCATTCCGTCGGTCCGCTCCGGCTACGGTTCGGCGAACGGGTTGCGGTCAGGTATCGGTCGCGACGGGCGCCATTGATAGCCACCAGCCATCGCCGGCGAGCCAGCATGTTTCGTCTGGTTCGTCGGGCGGGCGGCGGAGAGATTGGACGGGCGGAGCGCCCTGCGTTCTGCGCAGTGCTTCAATAAGCCGCGCTTCAGCGACGCTGTCACGGGCGCCGACGCAATCGATGATGCCAACGCGACTGACGTTGCGGGCGGCGTAGCGGGGCGGGTCACCAGGCAGGCGTGTGATCAGGATGAACGCGCCCCAACAATTCTCGCCCGTCAACGGCACGAGGAGCCGGCCGTTGTTCTCGGCCAGCGCTTCGAGCCATGGCAGAGCGATGTGCGTCACACCGGCATTGACGATGATGGCGTCGGCGGGACGATCGGGGCGGAAGGTAAAGCCATCCGCGGCGATGACGTTCACTTGCGGCCAAGAGGCGAGGTTGGTGCGAGCGCGCTCGGCGAGGTCTGGGTCGATTTCCAATGCGGTGACGTGGCCGCCGGGGCCGGTGATGTCGGCGAGGATCGCACTGTAGTAGCCGGTGCCGATACCGATATGAACGATGTGGTTGCCGGGTGAGAGATCGAGCTGGTCGTAGAGGTGGGCCCAGAGACTTGGTTGGCCATTGTTGAGTTTGCGCTGCTCGTCGATGGCGATCAGCACGTCATGATAGAGATGGTGCGGTTCGGCGTTGTCGGTCGTCCAGTAACCGCGCTGCGTCATTGGACTGATCAGGCGCCATGGGCCAGGGCCGGCGAAGTGCTCGCGGGGCACGTTGGCGAAGGCCGCAACCACTGCGGACGAGCGCACGTGGGAGACGTAGCGCAATTCTTCGGCGAACCAGCGGCGGGCGGCTTCGGTATCGCTCATGGTGCCTCCGAGAAAGGGTCCACACGGAGAACACCGGAGGACCACGGGGATTCACGGAGGATTATTTGGCCTGGGAAGCGCGTCAAATATCTTCTTCTCCGTGCGACCTCGGTGGTTCCCCGTGGCCTCCGTGTGGACCCTTCCTGCCGGTTTGGGACGATTTTGCTGGATATTCTCACGGTTTCGTGCACTAGAGCGTCAGATGCGGCGCGTCGCCCTGTTCCTTCTGGTCTTCGCCGCCGCCACAGCAGGTGCGCATGCCGCACCGCCCGCGCCTGCCCCCTCGGCTTATTGCGAAACTGCGATCGCTGGCGCTGAGAGCGCACTACACCTGCCGGCCAGATTGCTGGGGGCGATCGCGGACGTCGAAAGCGGACGGCCAGATGCGAAGGGCACGATCCGGCCCTGGCCGTGGACGATCGACGCGGAAGGACAGGGGCAATTCTTTGCCACGAAAGCGGACGCAATTGCGGCGGTCCAGGCTCTGCAGGCGAGCGGCGTGCGCTCGATCGATGTCGGGTGCATGCAGGTCAATCTGATGCATCATCCGAACGCATTCGCCTCGCTGGATGCGGCGTTCGATCCGGCGGCGAATGCCCTCTATGCCGCACGGTTCCTGAACTCGCTGTATGGCGTGAGCGGGAGCTGGGTGCAGGCGACCGCGGCGTACCATTCGGAGACGCCGGCTATCGGGGCTGACTATCAGCGCCGCGTGATGGCGCGCTGGCAAATGCCGAACGTGAGTACTGTCTCGACTGCGTATCAGATGTTCGCGCCTCGCACCGTGAAATACGCGGACTTCACGCCGATGAGCCGGGCTTATGGCGACTTCTCGGTTGGTACCACCGTGGCGCCGAGGTTGGCGCGCCGCTGAAGGCCTGTATCTTGCTCCCAGAGGAGGAGCAGGATGCAGTTGCAACCCAAGCACTTTCTGTGGGCGCTCGACGGCAAGGTCGCGACGATCACGCTGAACCGGCCGGAGCGAAAGAACCCGCTCACGTTCGAGTCCTATGCCGAGTTGCGCGACACGTTCCGCGCGCTGGCTTTGGCCAGGGATGTTAAGTGCGTGGTGATCGGGGGCGCGGGCGGCAATTTCTGCTCAGGCGGCGATGTGCGCGAGATCATCGGACCGCTGGTCGCCATGCAGGAAGCCGGCGATATGCAGGGGCTGCTCGACTTCACGCGGATGACCGGCGAGGTGGTGAAGGCGATGCGAGCTTGCCCGCAGGTGATCGTCGCCGCGGTCGATGGGGTTTGCGCGGGGGCGGGTGCGATCCTGGCCATGGCATCGGATCTGCGGTTGGGGACGGAGGCGAGCCGCGTCGCGTTCCTGTTCGTGCGGGTGGGACTAGCGGGCGCGGACATGGGCGCCTGCAATATCCTGCCGCGTATCGTGGGGGCGGGGCGCGCGGCGGAGCTGCTTTACACCGGCCGGACGATGAGCGGCGTCGAGGGTGAACGCTGGGGGTTCTTCAATCGGCTGTGTCCGTCCGAGACCGTGCTGGCGGAGGCGCAGGCGTTAGCGGCGTCATTGGCCCAGGGGCCGACATTCGCGCATGCGATGACCAAGCGATGCCTGCATCAGGAGTGGGACATGTCGATCGATGAAGCGATCGAGGCGGAGGCCCAGGCGCAGGCGATCTGCATGCAGACGAAGGATTTTGGGCGGGCGTATCGGGCGTTTGCCACGAAGCAGCGGCCGGAGTTTCAGGGGGATTGAGGCAGTGGAAGTTGTCGGGCTGGGATTCTATTTCGAGGACCTGCCGGTCGGGCGGCAGTTTCGCACCATCGGGCGGACGGTGACGGAGGCGGACATCGTCAACTTCATCAATTGCACCGGCATGGTGGAGGTGCTGTTCACCAATACGGAGTTTCTGCGGGAAGAGTCGGATATCAAGAACAGGCTGGCGCCGGCGGCGCTGAGCTACTGCTTTGCCGAGGGGCTGCTGGTGCAGGCAACGATGCAGCATACGGGGTTCGCGTTCCTGCACATGGAGTTCAATGTCGAGAAGCCGGTGTTTGCCGGGGATACGATCCATGTGGAATGCGAGGTCGTGGAGGCTCGGTTGTCACGGAATCGGCCTGGGAGGGGGTTGGTGAGGACGCGGAACCAGGTCGTCAAGCAGGATGGGACGGTGGCGCTGACTTATACGCCGCTGCGGATGATCAAGTGCCGGGAAGCAGGGGAGTAGATGCAGTTGTATCGGCACCCTCACCCGGCGCGTTTCGCCGACCTCTCCCGCGAAGCGGGAGAGGTGTAGTACTACTGGCTAGCGTTCGCGTAGCTTGGGGTCCAACACGTCGCGAAGAGCGTCGCCGAACAGGCTTACGCCGAAGACGGTGAGGGCGATCGCCAGGCCGGGGAAGATCGCGATCCATGGGGCGGTGGAAGCGTATTCCTCGGCGCCGCCTTGCAGCATCAGGCCCCATGCAGGCGTTGGTTCCTGGACGCCTAGGCCGAGATACGAGAGCGAGGCCTCGGCCAAGATCGCCTGGCCGACGAAGGCGGTCAGCATGATCAGGAAGGGCGCCATCACGTTCGGCACCATGTGACGCAGAATGATGCGCGTGTGGCCGAAGCCGCAGGCACGGGCTGCATCCACGTAGGGGATCTCGCGGATGGCCAATGCACTGGAACGGACGACACGGGCACAGCGCGGGATCAGCGGGATGGTGATGGCGATGATCACGTTGTGTATGCCGGTGCCGAAGATCGCCACCATGGCCAGCGCCATGATGATCAGCGGGAACGCCATCACGATGTCGAAGATGCGCTGGAAGATCAGGTCCAGGCGGCCGCCGAAATAAGCGCTGGCGACGCCCAACACGAGACCGGCGAAGCCGCCGACGATGGCGGAGCTCAGGCCCACAATCAGCGCGGTGCGCGCGCCGAAGATGATGCGCGAGAGAAGGTCACGGCCGAACTGGTCGGTGCCTAGCAGATGCGCCCAGCTTGGTGCCTCGGTCATGGAGGCGAAGTCGTTCGCAGTCGGGCTGTAGGGCGCGATCAATTCGGCGGAAAGGCCGGTCACCGCCATGATGATCACGATCACCATGCCGAAGGCGCCGAGCGGCTCGCGGCGGCAGAAATGCAGCGTGAACTGGAGGAAGCTGCGTTTGGTCTCGATCAGGTCGTCGGTGAAGATCGACGTTGACATGCGTTGCCTCCGATCAGGCGAAGCGGATGCGCGGATCAAGCCACGCATACATGAGATCGACGATGAGATTGCTGAACACGAAGATCACAACGGTGAGCATCACCAGCGCCTGGGTCAGCGTGTAGTCTTGGTTCTGCACCGCCTGCACGAACAGGCGGCCGATGCCGTTGAGGTTGAACACCTGCTCGGTAACGACGAGGCCACCGATGAGGAAGGCGAACTCGATGCCGATGACTGTGACGACGGGCAGCAGCGCGTTCTTCAACGCGTGGCGATAGATGATGAGCTTTTCCAACAGTCCCTTGGCGCGAGCGGTGCGGATGTAGTCCTCGCGCAGCACTTCCAGCATGGCGGAGCGGGTCATGCGCATACTGACCGCGGCGTAGCGATAGCCGACGGTGACCGCCGGCAGCACTGCCATTTCGAGATTGCGTATCGGGTCCTTCCATATCGGCACGTAGTCGATGGGCGGCATCCAGGGCGCGCCGAACAAGGCAGTGCTGACGTTGAGGACGAGAAGGATGGAGAGAATGCCGAGCCAGAAGGATGGCGTGGCGATGCCACCAATGGCGGCGGTGCGGACGATGACGTCGATCCAGGTGTTCTGCTTCAGTGCGGAGATGGTGCCGAGAGGAACCGCGATGAGGATCGCGATCACGGTGGCGAGCAGGGCGATCTCCAGCGATATCGGCAGGCGGGAGAGGATCTCTAGCGATACCGGTCTGCCCGACCACATCGAGATGCCGAAGTCGAAGCGGAAGAAGCCCCAGAGGAAGTCGAGGAACTGGATGATCAGCGGGCGATCCAGACCCGCCTGCTCGTGGCACAGCGCGAGCGCATGCGGATCGAAGCTGCCGCCGCCGGAACCGAGGCGCACCATGCAGATGTCGCCGGGGATCAGGCGCATGAGCACGAACACCAGCGCCGCTGCGCCAATGAGGGTGGGGATCACCAGGACGATGCGCTTGGCTATGTAGCGATACATCAACGCACCTCGCTGCACGCGACGTAGTGGCCGGGGCGCAATTCGCGCAGCTCGGGACGCGCGCGCTTGCAGCCATCGACCGCCATCGGGCATCGGGGATGGAAGACGCAGCCGGATGGCGGATTGATCGGGCTGGGAACCTCGCCTTGCACCGGGCGGAAGTTGCGATGGGCTTCGACGGTGGGGTCGGGCACTGGCACCGCGGCCAGTAGCGCCTGTGTATATGGATGTAGCGGATTGCTGAACAGTTCGTCACTGTCGGCCAGTTCGACGATGCGGCCGAGATACATCACCGCCACACGCTGGCAGAGATGACGCACCACCGAAAGGTCGTGGGCGATGAACAGATAGGTGAGGCCGAATTGTTCGCGCAGATCCTCGAGCAGGTTGATGACTTGCGCCTGGATAGAGACGTCGAGCGCGGAGACGGCCTCGTCGCAGACGATGAATTCCGGGTTCAGAGCAAGCGCTCGGGCGATGCCGACGCGCTGCCGCTGGCCCCCCGACATTTCATGCGGGTAGCGATCGGCGAAGCGCGGGTTGAGGCCGCAGACCGACAGCAGCTCGCGCATGCGAGCGGAGCGTTTGGCGGGGTCGGGCTCGATGCCGTGCACCTTGATGGGTTCGGCGATGATTTCGCCCACCTTCATGCGTGGGTTAAGCGAGCTGTACGGGTCCTGGAAAATCACCTGGATGCGGCGGCGCAGGGATTGCAGCTCCTTGCGTTCCATACGCGCGATATCGACGCCATCGTAATATATTTCGCCGCCAGTCGGGCGTTCCAGGCGAAGGATGCAGCGGCCGGTGGTCGTCTTGCCGCAGCCGCTTTCGCCGACGAGGCCGAGCGTTTCGCCGCGGCGGACGGAAAAATCGATGCCGTCGATGGCCTTCACTTCGCCGACGAGCTTGTGCGCGAGGATGCCTTCGATGATCGGGAAGTGCATGCGCAATCCCTTAACCTCCAGCAGCGGACGGCCGGCGTCGTTCATGCGGCTACCTCCGCCGCGGGCGCGATCACCTGGCTTTGGAAGCAGGCGGCGAGGTGTCCCGTGACGCCAGCGGGTTCGAGCGCGGGCTTGGCTTCGGCACAAGCGGCGACGGCGAAGCGGCAGCGTGGACGGAAGGCACAGCCGCCGTCGAGGCGCGTGAGGTCGGGGGGCTGGCCTTCGACTGGATCGAGGCGTTCCTGGCGCGGACAATCGAGACGCGGGACTGAACGAAGCAGGGCCATCGTGTAGGGGTGGCGCGGACGATGATAGACGTCGGCGGCTGGCCCGCTTTCCACGAGGCGGCCGGCGTACATCACGTTGACGCGGGTTGCGTAGCGGGCGACCACACCCAGGTTATGCGTAATGATAATGAGTGCGACGTTCAGCCGGCGCGTCAGGTCCTTCATCAGTTCGAGGATTTGCGCCTGGATCGTAACGTCCAGCGCGGTGGTGGGTTCATCGGCAATGATCAGCTTGGGATCGCAGGCCAACGCGATGGCGATCATGATGCGCTGACGCATGCCGCCGGAAAGCTGATGCGGATATTGCCGGAGGCGGCGGCCCGCATCTGCGATCCCGACAAGGCCGAGCAGCTCGATCGCACGTTTGTGGGCGGCGGCGCGATCCATGCCGCGGTGCTGCTCCAACGTTTCGGTGATCTGGCGGCCGATGGTGAGCACTGGGTTGAGCGAGGTCATCGGCTCCTGAAAGACCATGCCGATCTCCCCGCCGCGGACTTCTCGCATTTCGGCATCAGACAAGCGCATGAGATCGCGGCCCGCGAAGCGGATTTCGCCTTGCGTGATGCGGCCTGGCGGATCGGGGATCAGACGCAATATGGAAAGCGCGCTGACTGACTTGCCGGAACCACTTTCGCCGACGATGGCGACGGTTTCACCTTGTTCAACGGTGTAGTTGATGCCGTCGACAGCGCGCACAATTCCAGCACCGGTACGGAACTCGGTGTGGAGATCCCTGACTTCCAGGAGTGGTGGCAATACCCCTTCCTGACGCGAGCCCCTGTGCCGGCGCGTTGTTGGATGTTCTATTCTTGGTCGCGGTTATTTAGGTACTGGGGGCGTCAGCGCGAAGTCAATGTTGAACTGTCGGTGGCGGAGGCCATCCTACGGATAGATGGGAGCGGCCGCTTGCCGGCGCGCCGTTCCAGTTTTGCGATCCGACGGGTCGATCGCCAGACTTCCGCGGCGGTATAATAGGGATCTTGATCGAGCAGGGTTTCGGCGATCACTGCCGCATGCGCATCGCTATCACAAGTAAGATCGTGGGCTTGAAGGATGTGGTCCTCGGCGTCGAGAACATAACAGCGATAGCTTGTCATCCATTCCCCCGGAATAGCTGCAACAACGTTAACAGCGTAGATCAAATCCTAGTGTCTGCTAAACGGAGTAGCAATAGTTTTATCACAAAATAAAACCATTCGTGAAACGCGATAGATCCGATGTGAGATTCACGGTCGTCTTGCGACAGCAACGGCAAATTCACGGCAATTCACGTAAGGAGAGTTCGAACAGGATTAGCTGATTTTGCCCAACGCCGAAGAGTTGATTTCCAAATGGGGAAACCGGAACAGTAACGGAGGCATTGCTCTTCCTTTCACCTATGCTTGACCAATGGGCAATGGATCCCAGGAAACGCTGGAGACGTTTCATCACGGGTATAAAGGAAGGGCTATTGATGCGAAGGAAGCTCGCCACCTCACTGGCAGTGCTGTTGCTCGCTGGCGCGGCGCCGCTGTTAAGCGGCTGCTACACGACGGCGGGCGCCGGCAAGGATCTGCAAGCGGCCGGACACGGGATCACCCATTCGGCACAGGAAAATACGACCTATCGCCCATAATATCTGAATAGGAGATCGATATGGACAAGGATCGAGTTGAAGGCTCCGCCAAGCAGGCAAAAGGGGCTGTCAAGGAAACGTGGGGCAAAGCGACCGGCGATGCCAAGACCGAGGCCGAAGGCAAGGCCGACAAGATGGAAGGCAAGGTGCAGAACGCCGTCGGCGGGATGAAGGACAAGGCGCGCGAAACACTGGAACGATCGACCGAGAAGGGCTGAACGGCCGTGTATACCCTCCTCGTCATCATTCTGATCATCCTGCTGCTGGGGGCGCTGCCGACCTGGCCATATAGTGGCGGGTGGGGCTACTACCCGAGCGGTGGATTGGGATTGGTGCTGCTCATCGTCATCGTACTGTTGTTGGTGGGCCGAATATGACGGTGTGATAGGCAATTTGCTGCCACTCTGTCATTCCCGCGAAAAGCGGGAACCCAGGGCGTCACCAATGGGGATGCTCCTGGGTCCCCGCTTGCGCGGGGATGACGATCGCGGAGATGCCGCGTCTACGCTGCGATGGCTTCGGCGCGAACGTCCTTGATGTCGCGGAATGCGAGCGTCGGGGCCAGTTCGGCAGCGCGGCGCATCATGAAGGGTGACGTTGCGAGGAAGACGGGATCGCCATCGACATCATCCGCCATGGCGCTGCGGTTCTCGCTGATGAATTTCTGCAATGCGATACGATCGGGCGAGGAGACCCAGCGCGCCAGCGCATAGGGTGACTGCTCGAAGCCAATGGCCACACTGTATTCCGCGGCGAGCCGCGCCTGGAGCACGTCGAGCTGCAGTGTGCCGACGACACCGACGAGCGGCGCTGCACCGTCTTGTGGGCGGAACAACTGTACCACGCCTTCCTCGGCGAGCTCGCTCAGCGCCTGGCGAAGCTTCTTTGCTTTCATCGCATCGTCGAGGCGGACGCGGCGGAGAATTTCGGGAGCGAAATAGGGAACCCCGACGAAGTTCAGGTCCTCGCCATCGGTGAGCGTGTCGCCAATACGCAGCGTGCCGTGATTGGGAATGCCGACGACGTCGCCGGCGAAGGCCTCGTCGGCGATCTCGCGCTCGCGGGCGAAGAAGAATTGCGGCGCATGCAGCGGGATCAGCTTGCCGGTACGGACTTGCTTCAGGCGCATACCGCGCGCGAGCTTGCCCGAGCAGACACGGGCGAATGCGATGCGATCGCGATGGTTGGGATCCATGTTCGCCTGGATCTTGAAGACCAGTGCGGTGAGGGTCGGCTCGGTCGCCTGCACGATGCGCGTGTCGGCTTTTTGTGCGCGGGGCGGTGGGCCGTACTCGGCGAGGCCGTCGAGCAGGTCGGTGACGCCGATGCCCTTGATGGCGCTGCCGAAATAGACTGGCGTCAGGTGGCCGGCGTTGAACGCCACGCGGTCGAATTCTGGGAGAGCGGCGCGGATCAGGTCCACTTCGTCGCCCAGCGCCTGTAGGCGCGGATCGGACTGCTGCAGTTCGATGGTCAGGTGCTGGACGCGGGCGCGAAGGTCGTAGGTGCCGGCGAAGTCGGCGGCACGGCCGATCGGCCAGGTGACCGGGGCGGTGTCGAGCGCGAGGGTGGAGGCGATCTCGTCCAGCAGCTCGATCGGGTCGCGCGATTCGCGGTCCATCTTGTTGATGAAAGTGACGATGGGGATGTCGCGCAGGCGGCAGATCTCGAACAGTTTTCGCGTGCGGGCTTCGATGCCCTTGGCGGCATCGATCACCATCACCGCTGAGTCGACGGCGGTCAGGGTGCGGTAGGTGTCCTCGGAAAAATCCTCGTGGCCGGGGGTGTCGAGCAGATTGAAGACGCAGTCTGCGTGCTCGAAGGTCATGACCGAGGTGACGACGGAGATGCCGCGTTCGCGCTCGATGCTCATCCAGTCGGAGCGGGTGCGGCGGCGCTCGCCCTTGGCGCGGACGTTGCCGGCGAGCTGGATGGCGCCGCCGGCGCGCAGCAGTTGCTCGGTGAGGGTCGTCTTGCCGGCGTCCGGGTGGGAGATGATCGCGAAGGTGCGGCGGCGGGCGATCTCGGCGGTGGCGGTGGTTTGGGCGCGGTCGGACATGCGGGCCTCATAAGGAAGCGCCGGGGAGGCGAGCCCCGGCGCTGCTGCCTGTCATATGGGGTTGGAGGCGGGAAAACCAGGGGTTGAGATGCCGGACAGCTTAATTCCGGTCAGGCATTGAACAAGTGCTGCGTGATATTGCGCCGTCCGTGCAGGGTCCGGATCACCTGCACGGAGCCTTCGTCAGTTCTGAAGCGATAAAAGACGATTTATGGTGCTACCATCCAGATGCGCATGTCGGAGTTGAGCCGTGGCCGCTTGGCGCCAGTCTCGGGAAACGCCATCAAGTGGTGGAAAGCGGCACGAAATCTTTCGCCATATCGAAGGGCAAATCGCCGACCAGCAAACTCAGCGAGGTAATCCAGGATGTCGTCAATGTCTCTCCGCGCTTCGGGCGAGACGATCAACGGCGCCATGGTCAGCGCAACGAAGCAAGCCTGCGATCCAGATACGCAAAGAACTCGTCGGCAGGGATACCCTCGCCGCGTGCCAGCGAGGCGTCGCCCTTCTCCAGGTAGGGCCGCGCCCAATCGAGGTCGTCGTCAGCCACGTGCATGATACCTTCAATCGCTCATGCGAGCGCATCATCGATCGACGCGAAGGCACCCGTCGCCACTTGCTCGGACAACCATTTCTCATGTTGCGGGGAGAGACGAACGTTCATGACTCATCGGGTCGATACCGGGTCGGTATGTTGCGGCAACCGGACACTCATTGCACTGATCGCGCCTTCGCGTCGCGCTGGTAGACGGCGAGAAACGCCTTGCCCATCAGCGACGTCTCCCGCTCCACACATCGCTCCAGCACCATTGCCCGTGTTGCCTGGATTGCCTTGTCGCCAGGAGCCGCGTCTGCCGCGAACTCCGCCAGATGCGCCGCGAGCCGTGTCCGGCCGAACTCGGCCAGCGCTGCTGCCCGTTCGGCCAATCGCTCGGGCCCGCCGGCCAACGTTGCCAGTTCCGCGGCCAGTTCCGCCGCCGGCGCCGGCTTGAGATGCGCCGGATTGCCGTCGAACCATCCTCCATAGAAATGCCAGATTGCGCGCACGACGAACCCCGGATCGTCGTATTTCGGGCGCAGCCAGGGCTTTGCCAGCAACTCCGCCGGCGCCGACACGCCGTGCAGCACCTCGTCCAGCGTGCATCCGCTGTTCATCAGCGCCAAAGTCTGCGCCACGAGGCTTTCCAGCAGCGTGGCTCCATCGTCCAATAGCTGCTCGGCGCGAGCCACACCGAAGATCACCGGCCCGTGGCCCGGGATAAGGATTTCGGGCTTGAGCGCCTGCATGCGTCGCAAAGTCTCCGCCCATTCCGCTGCGTAGCGCTGCACCTTCCGGGGATTGCCCGCGTTGGGGAACATCCAGATGACGAAATCCCCGCTCGCCAGCACGCGACGCTGTGGCAGCGAGACGAACGTCGCGTCGTCCGTTTCACCGCGCCCATGGAACAGTTCCAACCGCTCGCCACCGATCGTCAGCGATAGGGTGTCGTCATAGACCTCGTCCGGCTGCCGCTGGCCGACGGGGTAAGTGTAGTTTGGGTAATTGAACTGCTGACCCTGCACGATGCTGTTGAAGCCTCGCGTCGTCTTGTAGCGCTCGAGCCGCCGCCGAACGTCGCGATGGGCAACGATGCGCGGCCGGGCGACGCCTCGCGCATCGGCCTCGTCATCGATGACTTGCATGCCGCCGGTGTGGTCGATATGGCCGTGCGTGTAGATGACTGTATGCACCGGGCTGTCGTCCCAGCGCCGGATCGCGGCGAAGGTGCGCGCGGCCAGTGCGGCATTGGCCGTGTCGATCAGTACCAGTCCCGCCGAGGTGCGGATGGCCGTGACACTGCCGCAGAAGTACGTCGAATGGACGGTGATGATGTTGTCGGCGACCCGCGTGATGGCGGTGTTTGACACGGCCTGCGTCCAGTCTTCCATTGGCGCGGTGCCGCTCCAAAGCCGCTCGAAGAGCTGGTCTTGTTCCACGCGGTGCCTCCTGTTGCTTGTGAGCGCGCTGGCACGCTATGCCGGTCACGCTGCCTCGACCACCTCCGCCACCGCGCGCGATTATGGCAGCCCGACGCCCAGAACCAATGGGCTTGTGTGGCGGATAGGTAATCAGACACAGAGTCTCGCAAAGTGCACACAGAGTTCCACGGAGAATTTCTCGGGAAGTACTTCTCGACTTCAGTTCATTACGGTGAACGAAGCGCTATTTACTCTATCTTTTTGGAATACTTAGCTTTTGCATCCTACATGCCTCGATCCGCGCTTCAAGTCCATCTTGAATAGGGTGGGGGCCTATTCTATAAGCCCGCCATGACACACACGATCCGCGAAAAACAAAAGCTGCTGGCGCGTGTCCGTCGCATCCGCGGCCAGGTCGAGGCGATCGAGCGCGCGCTCGAGGGTGAGGCTGGCTGCGAACAGGTCATGCACCTGATCGCAGGCGTGCGCGGCGCGACGGCCGGGTTGATGGCTGAAGTGGTCGAGGATCACGTGCGCACCCACCTGGTCGATGCCGAGAAGCATCCCGGCGCGCTGAATGCAGACGCCGCCGAGCAACTGTTGGAAGTCGTTCGAACCTATCTCCGGTGAGGTCTGGCATGAGTGAAGCCGGTTTTGCGGCTGATACGCTCCGGCACTCTCACGTCTTCCTGGGAGCCGGACACGAAAAGAGCGAGCGCCAGGTGTGGGCTGTGATCTGGCTGTGCGGCGTCATGATGGTTGCCGAGATTATCGGAGGTCTGCTGTTTGGCTCGATCGCCCTCGTAGCGGACGGCCTGCACATGAGCACGCATGCTGGAGCACTGCTGCTTGCGGCACTTGCCTACACCTACGCTCGCCGGCACGCCGACGATCCGCGCTTCACGTTTGGCACGGGGAAGCTGGGCGACCTTGCGGGGTTCACCAGCGCCATCATCCTGGCGATGATCGCCCTGCTGATCGGCTACGAAGCGGTAAGCCGTTTCTTTTCGCCAGTGCCGATCCATTTTGCCGAAGCCATCCCGATCGCTGCCCTGGGCCTTGCGGTCAATGTCGCGAGCGCATGGCTTCTCAGTAGAGGGGGCCATCAGCACGATCATGGACATGGTCACGGGCATTCGCATGGCCACGCCGCCGAACATGGTCGCGATGAAGCTCAGCATATTGAGACGGCTGGCGGAACGGTCATTCTGGAAATCTTTGAAGAAGGAGTGCCGCCGCGATTCCGGCTGTGCGCGCGTTCTGGAATGCCGCTCAGCGCCTTGGCGACGACCGTCCAGACGGTGCGACCCGATGGGGGGCGCCAGGTGTTCACGATGGTGGATCGGGGCGCGTATCTGGAGTTGATCGATGAAATTCCCGAGCCGCACGAGTTCGCAGCAAATCTGCGGATCGACGGTGAAGAACATTCCACAGTCTTCAAAGAACACGAACATGCGCATGGCGGCGCCTCACGCGACAACAATATGCGTGCGGCAGTGATTTACGTCATCGCTGACGCGACTGTATCCGTGCTGGTGATTGTCGGCCTGTTGATGGCGCGAGAGTTCGGATGGCTGTGGATGGACCCGCTGGTCGGTGTCGTCGGCGCGTTCGTCATTGCCAGTTGGTCGTTTGGCCTGATCCGCGATACCGGCGCCGTGCTGCTCGACATGAATCCTGACCGGCACATGGCGGAGCATCTGCGACAGACACTTGAAGAAGGTGGCGACACGCTTGCCGATTTGCATCTGTGGCGTCTGGGACCGGGACATCTTGGCGCGATTGTGTCGATTGGCACGCGGGAAGGGCGGAGTGCCGACTATTATCGTGCCAAGCTGGCGCGCTTCCGGTCACTCTCGCACCTCACCGTGGAAGTGCGAAGGGCCTGATGGTCGAGAGTTCTCGCAGTCACGGCGGCGAGCCATTCCGATCGGCCTGCGCTGATCCGGCGGACATTCTGGCTGGAATACGTGACAGTGGCTTGGATGGTGGTGGAAGCCATTGTTGCGGTGTGGGCCGGGGTGCGGGCGGCGAGCATCGGCTGGCGTGCTGATTTGGCGGCTGACGGTGGAGCTGCGCCGCGGTCAGGCGTTCGCCGAAAGCGCCGAGCGCATTGCAAGCCGGATTGCAGGCGGCCTGTTGTTCGCTCTGGCCGCTTACGTGGTGATAGCGGCAGGCTGGAAACTCTGGATCCAGACGGGCCAGTCGTTCTCCTGGCCGGGGCTGCTGGTCACACTGCTGGCGATGCCCTTGATGTATCTCCTCGCGCGGCGAAAGATTGCGGTTGCCGAGGCACTTGGTAGCCGCGCGATGCGTGCTGATGCGATGGAAAGCGTGACGTGCGGTTGGTTGTCGCTCGTGGTGGCGGCTGGCCTTGTTGCCCAGGGCCTTATCAGGGCCTGGTGGGTCGATTCGGTGGCCTCGCTGGGCATTGTCTGGTTCCTGGCGAGAGAAGGACGCGCGGCGTGGCGCGGGAGGATTGCTGTTAGCGGCTCATAAATCCGACTAACCGGCCTCCTGTTCGTAGCGTTGCATCATCGCGCGCGTGATTTCTGGCGACGATGGCCAGTGGCCACGCTCCTGGCCGCCGTGGGCCGTGTATCGCGCAAGCTGCGCCGGATCGGGGTGCACCGGACGGCCACTATCGTCGAGAAACAATAGTCCTTCAGAGCCGGCCGGCATCGACCGCGCGAACGCATCCGCATCGCCCAATGCCGAGCACAGTGACCGTGCGGTTTCCGCTGCGTCGATCGGCGTCTCATTCGCCAGCCGATCGTAATCAGCCTGCTGGTAGCGCGCGTTGCGCCTGATCTCGGCGATGATCCCTTCCGGTGAGGAACCGGGATCTTTCGCGCAAGCCGCCCATATCACTGCGCCCAACGGCAAATATCGACAATGGATGTCGATCAGATCGACCACGTCGCGCGGCTCACGCCGGCCGGCCGCCGCCAGCGCCTTGTTGGTCGCAATGTCCGCCGGATGCAGCACGTAACCGAACAGCGAATCTGGCAGAGCGGGGAAGAAGCGAAACGCGCTGTCCACCAGCCATTCCAGCACTGTGCCGTCATCGCTGGATCGGATGATTGCCGAGCAAATGGTCGGGAACCGCCGCGTCCACTCGATCGAGAACCCGTGCTGTTGCAGCAGCGCTGCGTCGGCTTCCACCGCCTCCTGCATGGCCGCCTCGCGATCATGAAACAAGTCTATGTCGCGCGAAAAACGTGGACCAACGCGTGCAAGGGGTGCTGCGCCAGCCACATAGCTCTCCGGGTTTCGATGCGCCGCCAGCAGCCGGAGCAGGCGCGACTGGAATTCAGAGAGCCGGCGGAACCGGAAAAGACGATAGAACAACCGACGGAGAAGCAGGCGGTCATCGAGCTTATGCAGCAGCAGGCCAGGCCGCCGAGCCAACTGCTGCCGCTGACGGCTGAACCCGGGAGTGGGGCCAATCCGTATGGGTTGCGGCCTGGGACCGGTGACACGGGTGCAGTTGACCAGCGCGTCGGGTGATGCGGCGACCGACGGCGCCGTGGTTCGCCTGCCGTCTGGCCTATTGCTGGATGAACCACCGTCCAACATGCCGCAGCCAATCCGGCTGCGTGCGCAAGCCGAACCGGGCTGAGCGGAAAGGGTCAGCGGCGGACCTCTGGATAATATTGCGGGGCTTCGCGACGATCGAACATGCCGTAGTCGCGGATCACGCGGACCTTCCGGTGACGCAGCTTCGTTTCGCGTCGTGTTCGCGGCGTCCATGCGTTGGCGGCGGCTGCCGTGGCCCAGGAACCGAGCAGCAGCAGCTTGCCAGGTCTGTAGATACTCCCGTATATCTCCACGTCCAGCAGGCCCTGCGTGCCGATGGCTGGCGTGTTCAGAGCCACCGCGAGGTCGCCGGCCGCCGGCTTGTCGGCTACGCCAGGAAGCTCGCTGATGGTGACGTACTTCGCGTCGCCGACTTCAGTCTCGTCCAGCCGCTGCTGGCGCAGTTCCAGTCCTGCGGGCACTTCGTTGTCGGCGGCGATCTCGCCCACCCGCAGGTGGTAGTCCTGGAATACCTCGAAACGGCCCTTCTCCTGCACCTGATGGTGCACCGCGAGCGTCCGCCAGCGGATCACCGCTTTCTCGTCCCGCCAGGTTGAGAGCGACAGCAAGCGGCCTTTGGTGCGCTGGCTGGCGAAGCGCTCATTGTCGATGAAGCCATCGATCTTTTCGATCTCCGGCTTCAGCATCTTGGCGAGGTCGAGATAATCGTCCCAGCGCTCCTGCTTTGGCACAACCTCGAAGATAACAGCGAACATCATGCCCTCCCTTCCGGTGTATCGCGCGCCTGGAGGAAAGCCTGCGCTTCGCGGTACAGGGCGTAGCGACCTTCCTCCAGGTGCATCAGGTGCGTGGCGCGGCCGATCTTCACGTCACGCCGTATTGGCGAGGACCGCAAGGCGTCGAACAGCCAGCGTGCATCCGCGTCAGTGGCGAGACTGTCCCATTCGCCACGGATGATCGCGACGGGTGCGCGGATCAGGCCCAGATCATAGGCGAGCTGTCCGGCCCAGGCGTTGGCGATGTCCTGCCACGGTCCGCTCGGTATCTTCACGCTTGGCGGCGTGCGGGTTCGGCTGTCTGGATCGGTGTCGAGATACAGTCGTCTCCATTCGTTGAAATGGCGCTGCGCCAGTACCGGTCGCTGGCCCTTCGGCACCTCCGCGGTGAAGCGCGCCCACTGGTCTTGCACCGAGACCAGCCGCCAGGCCGGATAGCGCTGTGCGTCGGCTTGCGGTGCGCGCCAAGCCACGGGACCGAACAGCACCAGCCGATCGACCATGTCCGGGCAGGCGCCGGCGAAGCGGCCCGTCGCGATGCTGCCCCACGAGTGCGCGATGATCGAAAGCCGCGGCACGTTGTGATGCGCGCAAATCCATCGAACGGCGCATTCGATCTGGCGGCTGGAGATTTCGGCGGCGCCCAGGACGGCGTGACTCTCGGCTGGCTCTGCCATCTCCGGGTAGCGATCCGCGCAGCCAAAGCCGAGGAAGTCCAAGCCCCACACATCGAAGCCGCAATCGCACAGCTCATCGCGCCAGGAACGGCCATCGAAACGATGTGCGATCGACAGCGCCGACGGGAACGTGCCGCCGTGGACGTACAGCACGAGCCTGGCCGGTCCGTCCTGACGCGTGGGCGGCAGATGGCGCAGGAACAGGTCCAGTCCGGCGACAGGGCTGGGGATACGGAAGCGCTGCTCGCGTGGATCAAGCTTCATGACGTGCATCTCCGAATTCTGGTGGCCGGAACGTAGGTGCGGAGGGGCTGTGGCATCGAGCGCTGACACTGCGACCGGCACCGAAGTATCTGCTTGCATCCCATGCGCATATAAAGCTATGTTTATGCATCGTCGGTCCCGCGCGAGCGGGTGAAAAGGGAACGCTGTGCGCTTCGGCTGGACCTCGCGTCCGGAGGCAAGTCGGCGGCTGTCCCCGCAACTGTCAGCGGTGAGTCGCTGGCCTGTCCGTCCCGCCCGGGGCGGGCCACTGGGCTTATCGGCCCGGGAAGGCAAGGTCAGCGGCGTCGATCCGTGAGCCAGGAGACCTGCCGGCGTCGCACCAACCGCAGCCGCTGGGCGGGGCGTCCCGGAGGCAGGAGACAGTCAGATGACCGTTGCCAGCAATCTTGGGTTTCCACGTATTGGTCAGCGCCGCGAGCTGAAGTTCATGCTCGAACGCCACTGGTCCGGCGAGCTGGACGCCAACGCACTGCTGGAGCAGGCCGCGACCCTGCGCGCGAGGCATTGGCAGCTACAGCTTGGACATGGGATGTGCCATGTCCCCAGCGGGGATTTCTCGCTTTACGATACCGTGCTGGACACCGCCTGCATGCTGGGGGCGATCCCGCCAGGCTACGGCTGGTCGAGCGGCCCGGTGTCACTGGCGACCTACTTTGCCCTCGCCCGCGGCTCGCGTGACGGGGAGAGCCAGGCGGCCGCGCTCGAAATGACCAAATGGTTCGATACCAATTACCACTACCTGGTCCCGCTGCTGACTCGCGATCAGCGCTTTGAGCTGACCGAGAACCGGCCGCTGCAGTTGTTCCGCGAGGCGCGGGCGCGGTCGATCCGCACACGCCCGGTGCTGCTGGGACCAGTGTCTTTTCTGCTGCTCAGCAAATCTTCCGATGGCAGTGATCCGCTCGATCTGCTTGATCGTGTTCTGCCGCTTTACGCCAAGGTGTTGGACGAGCTGGCTGAAGCGGCCTGTTCATGGGTGCAAATCGACGAGCCATGCCTGGCGCTCGATCTGTCGCCGAAGGCTCAGGCCGCGTTCCTGCATGCCTATACTGCGTTGGCGGAGCGTTCGACACCGGACATCCTGCTGGCCAGCTACTTTGGCCCGATGGGCGATAACCTCTGCACCGCGCTGCGTCTCCCAGTGGCTGGTCTGCACCTCGACCTCGCGCGCGGCATGGGGGATCTGGAACCGGTCCTGACGGGGGCAAGGCCCGAGCAATGGATCTCGCTTGGGCTGATCGATGGCCGCAACGTGTGGCGTGCCGACCTCCGCGGCGCGCTTGGTGTGGCGCAGCGGGTCGCATCAGCTCGGGGCTCGCGCAACCTCATGATAGCGCCGTCCTGTAGTTTGCTGCACGTGCCGATCGACCTCGCGCAAGAGGATCAGCTCGATCCGGAAGTCAAAGGCTGGCTCGCTTTCGCCGTTCAGAAACTCCGCGAGGTGAGGGCTGTCGCGCGTGGCCTCGAGGAGGGCGAGGCGTCGATCCGTGCTGAATTGGAGGCGAGCGATGCCGCCCTTGCGTCGCGCCGCGAAAGCCTGCGTGTGCATCGGCCCGATGTCGCGGCGGCAATGTCAGCCGTCGACGCGATGATGATGCGCCGCGTCAGCCCGTACGCGGTTCGGCGCAGCCAGCAGCAAGCGCGGCTCAACCTGCCGCCGTTCCCAACCACGACGATTGGCTCATTCCCGCAAACCGGTGACGTTCGCCATGCGCGAGCGGCGCTCGGGCGCGGCGAGATGACCGGCGAGCAATATGACCGGGAGATCGAACACCGCATTGCCGAGGCGGTGCGCTGGCAGGAGCAGATTGGCCTCGACGTCCTGGTGCATGGCGAGTTCGAACGCAACGATATGGTCAAGTATTTTGCCGAACAGCTTGAGGGCTATGCCGTGACGCGCCATGGCTGGGTGCAAAGCTACGGCAGCCGTTGTGTCGCCCCGCCGATCATCTGGGGTGACATATCCCGCCCGGAACCAATGACCGTCCGGTGGTCGGCTTATGCGCAATCTCTCACGCCGCGGCCGGTGAAAGGCATGCTGACCGGTCCGGTGACCATGCTGCAATGGTCCTTTGTCCGCAGCGACATCTCCCGCGGGGACGTGTGTCGTCAACTCGCACTGGCGATCCGCGTTGAAGTGCTGGACCTTGAGCGCGCCGGCGTTGGCGTGATCCAGGTGGACGAACCGGCGTTCCGAGAAGGCCTGCCGCTGCGTCGCGCCGACTGGCCTGCTTACCTGGAATGGGCCGTTGCGTGCTTCCGGCTGGCCACCGCGGGTGTCCGTGACGATACCGCCATCCACACGCACATGTGCTACGCGGAATTCAACGACATCATGGCGGCGATCGCGGCGATGGACGCCGATGCGATCTCGATCGAGACCACGCGCAGCCGGATGGCATTGCTTGATGCGTTTTCTCGCCGCGGCGATCCATCGTATCCGGCGGAGATCGGTCCTGGCGTTTGGGACATCCATAGTCCGCGCGTGCCCGCGACGCAGGAGATCCTCGATCTTCTGGCGTTGGCCCGCCAACGCCTGGAGGACTGGCAGATCTGGGTCAATCCGGACTGCGGCCTGAAGACCCGTCGCTGGCAGGAAGTGAAACCGGCGCTGGAGAGCCTTGTCGCGGCTGCACGGGAACTTCGGCGGCGGGCGGGGACTGTCGTTTAGGTCCGCAAGGAAGGGTTCACACGGAGACCACCGGAGGACCACGGAGAAGCATGGAGAAGATTTTGATGCGCTGCGCGCAGCACTGTTTTCACTCTCCGTGTGTCACCGTGGTTCTCCGGTGGTCTCCGTGTGGAACCCATTTTCACTATTACGCCAGTACGGCATCGGTTTGCGGGAAGTCATCTCCTTTGCACAGCAGGCTGACGTTGAGCCGCTGCGCACAGGCGTAGGCGAAACAGTCGCCCATATTCAGTCGCGCAGGATGGCGGCCTCTGCCGAACCGGTCGGAGGCCGCGATGCCGTCACGGCCGAGCGCCGCGTCGATTGCGATGACCGTTGCGTTTACTTCCCCGAGAAATCGCTCGACGATCGGCAGCGCCTGCGCTGGGGGCATATTACCGATGCGCGCCAAGCCAAGCACTGCCTCGTACAACGCGATGGGGGACGTATAGACAGTCGCAGCACGACCAAGGCGCGCAGCCAGGCTGGCGGCATCAGCTTCGCGCGCGATGATGCCAATGATCGCCGAGGCGTCGAGGAACATCACAACTCGCCGGACAGTTGATCGAAGAACGCCTTGTCTGCTGGCAGGCCGCCCGGTTGGGACTGGGCCGCGAAACTCTCCTGGATCGGCTTCAGTCTTTCGATCAAGGGAACCTTGGCGATTTCGCGTTGGTACTCATGCTCGACGGCTTCGCGGATGGTCGCGGTGAGGCTTTTGCCCTTGAGGCGGGCGAGGCGCCGGACGGACTGGTCGGTAGCGGCGTCCTTGACGTGAAAGGCCATGGTCTGCATCTTTTGATGTATAAGTGTATAACGAATAGTGTATAGATTTTGGGCGTCTCTGCCAACTGCCTTGGCTTCCCGCCCTGCCATGCCCTAAATGATGTCAGGCCCAGCACCGCCGAGGCACCCATGGCCCCAAGCTTCCCAACTACCCGTCTGCGCCGCCTGCGCCGCAACGATGCGCTACGCGCCCTGGTGCGCGAGACGACGCTGGCTGCCAATGACCTGATCCAGCCGATCTTCATCGAGGAAGGCATCGACGAGCCTTTGCCGATCGAGGAAATGCCCGGCGTGACGCGTATCCCAGAGCGCAAACTGGAACACGCGGTGGAGGGGCTGGCGCGGGACGGGGTGAAGGCGCTCATGCTGTTCGGCATCTCGCACCACAAGGACGCCTCGGGCAGCGATGCGTGGAACCGCGATGGCCTGGTGGCGCGGATGGTGCGCAAGGCGAAGCGGACCGCGCCGGAGCTGGTGGTGATCCCCGATACCTGCTTCTGCGAATACACCGATCACGGGCATTGCGGCGTGATCGAACACGGGCACGTGGCGAACGATGTCACGATCGAGAACCTGGCGCGCCAGGCGGTGGCGGCGGTTGAGGCGGGCGCCGATATGGTGGCGCCCTCGGCGATGATGGATGGGCAGGTGGCAGCGATCCGCCACGCGCTGGATGCGGCGGGTCATTCCGATACGCCGATCATGGCGTATTCCACCAAATTTGCTTCGGCGTTTTATGGGCCGTTTCGGGTGGCGGCGGGATGCGAGCTGCAAGGCGACCGCAAGGCATATCAGATGGATCCGGCGAATGGGCGTGAGGCGATCCGCGAGTCGCTGCAGGACGAGGCCGAGGGCGCGGACATTTTGATGGTCAAGCCGGGTCTCGCCTATCTGGATGTATTGACGCGGCTACGCGACAGGACGCTGCTGCCGATCGCGGTGTACCAGGTGAGCGGCGAGTATGCGATGATCAAGTTCGCCGCGGCCGCGGGGGCGTTCAATGAAGCGGCGATCGTGCGGGAGACGCTTGGCGCATTCAAGCGTGCGGGGGCTGATCTGATCCTGACCTATTTCGCGCGGGATGTGATTCGCGAGGGGTTCTGACTGGTTCTTGATCCTCTGACTGACCTGCTATTCCCGCCCGATCCGGGCGGGTTGCGGCTGCTCGCCGCGTTGCGAGCCACGCTGGCCGCTGTGGTCACTTTCTTCCTGGTGGTGCTGCTTGGTCTGGTGGTCGATTTGCCGATCGCGGACCGCATTCTGGGGTTTGCGATTGCGCTGTTTACGGCGGCCAATGTTCGCGATGCGACGCCTCGTGATCGGCTGATTACTATCCTGATCGCGCCGTTCGCCGCGTTTGTTGCAATCGCGGTTGCGACGTTGTTGCTGGATCAGCCGTTCATCGCTGCTGCAATTGTGCCGCTGATGATGTTTGGCATTGTGTTTGGCGGTGCTCGTGGGCCGCGATATGCCTCGTTGGGTGCGGTTGCGCTGATTGCATATTTCATCGGCCTGGTTACACGCCAGGGACCCGAGACGTTGCCGCTGCGCTTCGTTGTGCTGCTGCTGGCGGCGGGTGATGTCGCGCTGATCCGCTGCGTCCTGCTGCCGGAACGGCCGGGGGTCGAACTCGGCCGGTTGCGCCGTGCCATCCGCACGGGGGTGGATCGCGTGCTGCTGCGGATTGCGGCTGCTGTTGGCGCGGGTCACTGGTCTGATGCGGCGCGCGCGGCCCTGCATCGCGATATCTTTCGGCTTGGCGACTGCATCATGCTGGCACAGGCGCGCATCGCGGCGCTTGGCACGCAGGTACCGGAGCAAGCCAGCCAGTGGCTGCATCTGTTGGCGATCGAACTAGGCACCGAACGGGTTGCACGTGTGGCGCTGCAAGGACTGGGCGATGCGACGGATCGCCCCGAGTTGTTGGCGATGCTGGATGCGGTGCGCGAAAGCCGGGAAGTGCCGTTGCAGCGATCCAAGGCGCCACTTGCTGCTACGCTCGCGCTGTTGGGTCATCTGCTGACTGAAGTGCCTCCCGCTGCGCCGATGCCGGCTGCGGCTCCGCCACCGCCCGCCGGGGCGCCTGTTCTGCGCGCGGCCATTCAGGCTGGGATTGCCGCCGCACTGGCGATTGTCAGTGGCGAGTTGGTATCAGCCAACCGCTGGTATTGGGCGGCATTCGCGGCCTACGTGATGTTCCAGGGCACCCGATCGCGCGGCGAATCCATCGCCAAGGGCGTGCAGTTCATCATCGGCACAGTGGCCGGTGTCGTTATCGGCGCGGTGCTGGCGACTCTGATGTCGGGACATGATCTGCTGACACTGGTGATGATTATCGGTGCAGTGTTCCTGGCGTTCCAGGCCAATGTTGCCGCGTACGGCGTCATGATTTTCTGGATCACTATCATCCTGGGCCTGACGTTCGGGATGCTTGGGTATTTCGCGCCTGAATTCCTGCTGCTGCGATTGAAGGAGACGATGGCAGGGGCACTGTGCGGTGTGCTCGTCGCCAGCTTTGTGCTGGTGCGCCGCGAATATGCCGTGACGCATGATGCCACCATCGCTTTTCTGCGTGCGCTCGCCCAGTCGGTGGACTGCTCGGCGCGGGTGCTGCTTGAGCATGTGTCGGCACCGGAACTCAGTGGCTATGTGCTTGCCGCGGAGCAGCGGTTTCGCGAGCTCAGCACAGTGGCTCAGTTGGAGCAGTCGAGCCATCCGCTGTCTCGCAATGAGGCGCCGCGACGGCGGATGCTGCTGTTGGAGGCGTGCGAGCAATGGGCGCGCGAGCTTGGGCAGATGTGTCTACAGGGGATCGTGCTGAAGGATGCGGCCAGGGTGCGATCGGTGCGCGAGACGGTGGCACGGATCGACGCGTCGGTGGCTGGGCTGGTTGCGCATCTGGGGGCGGAGGCAGAGGTCGCGGAGGCGCGGGAGCCGGGCGAGGATCTGGTTGTCTCGGTGCAGGATGATCCGGCGCAACATGCTGTGCGCCTGCTGTTGAGGATTGATGCGGCGTTGGTGAATTTGGCGGCGCGTTAGCAGCGGCGCCTGTGCGGCTACCAGTGGATGGTCACCGGCAAGCACCGACATTGCATGGATTTGTCACGATCGGATTGGTTTGCCCTCCATCAAATGCCGGTACATGGGGAGGAACGAGGCCTGCGTCAGCACGTGGCCCGACGTGCTCTGCACGACATCGCAAGACAGGCACGGTTCGTAACCGATTTTCCCGGTGTTGGACCCGTTCTGGGCGAACGAGGTCAGCAACTGCCGGCTCGCGCGCATCAACTGGCCGTTGCGCAGAGCGTCGGCGCCGTCGTTGGCATCTCCAACAGCGTGCTCCGGCGATACCACGTAACAGCACGGGTGGACGAGACCGTTCGAATTGATACTGATGCTCTGGTAGAGGTAGTCGCACCCGAACCATTGCCGGCGTCCGCGTCGCTCTGCGGCCAGCCGTTGCCATGCGGCCGTGCGTGCTGGCGACTGCACCTGTTTGGGCGCGTTGGGTTCGCGCGTGGCCAGGGCATGCGTCGTTTGGGGAGTGATGACCCCAGCCATAATGCCGAATTCGTCAACCCCCAACGCTGTGGCCAATGCCCGCGCCTTTTCAACCTCATGCAGGTTCCAATTGAATGTGAGATACCTCCAGTAGAGATATGGCGTTCGCAGGCCCGCTTGCTCCCTGGCCGCCCGCAAGCGCCGTACATTGTCAAATACGAGGTCAAGATCGCCGCCCCGGCGGTAGGTCTCATATGTCTCCGGCGTTGCGCCATCGATCGACAAGATGATGGAATCCAGACCGGAACGGACGATTGCGTCGATCGCGCCATCTGTCAGCGGAACGCTCATGTTGGAGCTAATAAGGACCCAGATTTCCTTGCGTTTGCACTTCGCGATCAGCTCCGGCAATTGCTTGTTCAGTAGCGGCTCCCCCCAGAGCGACAGCCAGATACGGATCAGGTAATCACCGTACTGGTCGAGAATGTGATCAAGCTTCTCGGGCCTCATAATAGGCAGCGAGTAGCCCTGCTGACGCGCCATCTCCGAAAGGCAGAGTGGGCAATGTAGATTGCAGGCGAAGGCCGGATCGATCTGGCCGGTCACCGGCATCGATCTTGTTACCTCGGCGTGGGACAGGCGCTCGCGCTCGTTCAGCACCAGGTTGCGCAGCTTCACCATGCGCAGCGGGGACAGCATGTTTGTCCGCTGTTCGATCTCGCGCTCGGGATGGCGTATTGTGCCGGACAATTGCCCGCACGCCATATTGCCCGCTCTGAATTGGATGACGATGACCTGATCGAGAGTGACCTCCTCGGCAATCTGAACGACCGCGTTAAATCCTGAGTGAACCGCGAATGCGGGATTTGCTGCCGCTACGTCATGACGCGGCTCGCGACACATGATCGGTGCGTTGATCACGCCCGTCCGCAACTCCGCCGACAACTCGAGATCGTGCCGATTCCTGACGCAAAACCAACCCTGGACGGCAAGGAAGCCGCCAGGGCCATCGATGGCATGAAAGAAGTATGCGTAATCGAGGTATCCTGCGGTTTCCACGACTGATTGCTCCAGCGGCGACCGGTAATACCAAAGCTCACTGACCCTGAACTCATCTGTCGCCCTGTCGTCATGGTCGGGCCCGGCCATGACGGTTAGCCAGAGCGAATGGGGCGCGGTCAGTGTGTAGTGGTATAACTGATAGAACACGTCATGTCCTGGGGCCATGGGACGTGGTCATTGGCGATCGGTGCAGGGTCGGCGGTGTCCACGAAGGCTCTATGCCCGGTTCGTCTTCCGGGTGGCGGCCGCGCTGGTTGATGCCTTCGATCGTGCACGTCATCCGGCCGGTTTCCACTACGCCGCTGGTCGGCGCGATTAGCGCGAGTAGTACTCGATCACCAGGTTGGGCTCCATCTGCACCGGATACGGCACGTCCGACAACTTCGGCGTCCGGGCGAAGCGGCCCTTCATCGCGCGATGATCGACCTCGAGATACTCCGGCACGTCGCGCTCGGTGCTCTGCGAGGCGTCCAGCACCATCGCAAGCTGCTTCGACTTCTCCTTCACCTCGATCGCGTCGTTGTCCTTCACGCGATACGACGGAATGTTCACCCGGCGTCCGTTCACCTGCACATGCCCGTGCGAGATGAACTGCCGCGCCGCAAACGGCGTCATGGCGAACTTCATCCGATACACCACGGCATCCAGCCGGCGCTCCAACAGCTCGATCAGCAACTGCGAGGAGTCGCCACGCACGCGCACCGCTTCCTGATAGTACTTGCGGAACTGCTTTTCGCTGATGTTGCCGTAATAGCCACGCAGCTTCTGCTTGGCCATCAACTGCGTGCCATAGTCGGTGGCCTTCTTGCGGCGCTGGCCATGCTGGCCCGGGCCATATTCACGCTTGTTGATGGGAGACTTGGGCCGCCCCCAGAGATTCACCCCCAGGCGACGGTTGATCTTGTACTTGCTCTCGGCGCGCTTGGTCATCTGCGCGTTGCCCTTTCATTTGGCTCTTGTTGCACCGGTAGGCCACTCAGCGTGGCGGGCGCGGAACCCGAAGTTCCGTCCACGTTCCCGGCAGTGGGCCGCCGTATAGGTGCCGGGCGCTGCCCGTGTCAAATCCTGGCTGAGTCAGGGAGGATCGGGGCTTCGCCCCGAACCCCACCAAGGGGCTCTGCCCCTTGGAACCCTGCTAAGGGCGTGGCCCTTAGAACCCGCTTTGTTTGGCCGGGGGAGGGGCCATTCGAGCCGTTGCAAGGTCAGTGCAGGTCCCCTCCCCCTGCCAAACAATTGGGATTCCAAAGGCTATGCCTTTGGTGGGGGGTCCAGGGGGGCAAAGCCTCCCTGGAAGGCTTCAAGGCGGAACTCTGACACTGCCCGGCTCAGGCGGATTGCCAGGACGGCAACGGCCAGTAGGACAGCAGCGGACGTGTGGAAGGAGGGGAACGTAACCAGGCCGCGCAGTTGCTCCAGGTCCAGCACCGTCAGCACGCCCTGGCGCATCGCGAGGAAGTCGCTCAGCGGGCCTGGGGCGATCGGTTCGTCGATATGGTACCAGACCCAGGCGCTTTCGGCTGAGAACAGCGCGGCAATCACCACAGTCATCATCAGGCATAGTCCGGTGGACCAGAGGAACTCCCGGTTGCGTTGCGTCATGCCAGACAGGATCCCGACGTGGCGTTCCGCAACCGCACCCAGGCCTGCTCCATGATGCGCTGGATGCTCTCGGCGCTACGCACCCTCCAACGCCGGCACCTCGATCGCATCGGACACCACGCAGATCTCCGGACGCCCCACGACGAACCGCCGCCCATTCTCCTGGATCGGCGCAAAATCCGATGCGCCAATCCGACGGCTGAACACGATCAGATCGTCGTCCATCAGCACCTGTCCGCATAGCAGCAGCACCGAATGATCGAGCCACGCGCGGTAGACTGCTGCGAACTCACCGTCGCCGATGAATCGCTGATCGACCCCGCCGACATCCGTACCGAGCGCCGCTCCCGTCGGCGTCACGCTGATGGACATGCGTCCCTCCTGGCCGTTCAGTTCATCAACCGATACCGTCTCGGCGGTCGGATGCCTAAGCAGATTCCGATTGGTTGACCAACGCTTGTGAGCAAATCGGCCCACTGTTAGAAGGCTGCCCCCGCCCACGCGGGACGACCCGAACGACAAAGAGGATGCGGTGCATGCAGCCAGTAGTGCGCGTGTCGATTCTGCGATGTCCGCCGGAGCGCTTCGCCGAGCTGCGGCAAATGGCGGTGGAGGCTGATCTCGTCTTGCGTCCGGGTATCGAGGCCATGGCGGGATTGCTGGCCTTCTACTTCGGTGCAGATGAGGCGACGTCTTCGCTGACGAACGTCAGCCTTTGGACCAGCCTCGAAGCCGCCAAGCAGTTGGACACGTTCCAGCCGATGCTGGATCTGGGAAAACCATTCACGGCGAAGGGCGCGACGTTCGAGCGCCCGATCATGAACTATGCGACGCTGTGGCAAGTGAAAGGTTCAGCGATGTCCGGCGAAGCAGCGTCGTAGCGGTTCGTGGCCATCCGGTTCGCCCGCGCGCGCTACACCCGGCGATCCAGGAGTTCCGCACCGGCGGCGAACTGGACGCCGAGCGGATGGCCCTTCCGTTGGCCGAACCGACGAATCTCTGCTTAGATCCAGCCAAGGACACGCCGCGATGTCGTACGAACTGTTCGAAATCATGCGCTCCACGCGTTCTATGCGCCGCCTGAAACCCGATCCGATCCCCGATGATGTGCTGCGCCAGGTGCTAGACGCCGGAACCTGCGCGGCCAATGGCGGCAACATGCAGACCTGGCGCTTCCTGGTGATCCGCGATCCAGCCATCAAGGCTGCCGCCGGCGCCTGGTACCGCAAGTCCTGGCATGAGATCGTCGGCCCTCGCTATCGGTCCGCCACGCCGGCGCCAGGCCAGTCGCCCGAACAGTTCGCCCGCATGCTGGTTGCGGCTGAATACCTCGCCGACCACATCCACGAGGCGCCAATCTGGATCGTGCCTTGCGCGCCGGGCGCGAGGAACGCCGGCTCCTCGATCTTCCCCGCCGTGCAGAACATCCTGCTTGCCTGCCGCGCCCTGGGCCTTGGTTGCACGCTCACCACGCTGCACCTGAACTTCGGGAAAGACGTCGAAGCCGCGCTTGGCCTGCCTGACGACGTGCACACCTACGCGATCCTTCCCATCGGCTATCCGATGGGAAACTTGGGCCCGTACGCCGGGCGTCGTTGGATAGCGTGGTCTACCAGGACCGTTGGGGCGAGGCGTATCGGGCGTAACCTGGGGGAAGCCAGCTCAGGCGAGCAGGCTCAGCCCAACGCCAGCCAGTGCGGCCAACACCACGACCAAAAGCGGCGGAGCGCGCCAAGCGACCAGCAGGACAAAGCCCGTGGCAGCCACCGCGAAGTCCGCCGGACTTTGCACCGCGCTCGTCCAGACCGGATTGTACAGCGCTGCCCCCAACAGCCCGACCACCGCGGCGTTCGTGCCGCGCATCGCCGCCTGCACCGCCGGCACACTGCGCAACTGGTGCCAGAACGGCAGTGTCCCCATCAGGCACAGGATGCCAGGCACGAAGATCGCGACCAGTGCAATGGCCGCCCCAGCAACCCCGCCGGGAGGAATGCCGGCAACCGCGCCCAGATAGGCGGAGAAGGTGAACAGCGGTCCGGGCACCGCCTGTGCCGCGCCATAGCCGGCGAGAAACGTGTTGTCCGAAACCCATCCCGGCACGACAACGGCGTTGCGCAAAAGCGGCAGCACCACATGGCCGCCGCCGAACACCAATGCCCCCGACCGATAGAAGGCGTCGAACAGCGTCACCGCGCCATACCGTACCTGCAAGAATGCAATCGCCAGCAGGACGAAGAAGACCGCCAGGCACACCACACCCAACTTGCGCGACACCGGCATCGCGACGTCATCGGGAGTGCTGTCCACCTCGCCGCCACATAACATCCAACCGGCAAGTCCGCCCACTACGATCGTGCCAACCTGGAACAGCGACCACGGCGCAAGCAGCATCACAACCAGGGCAACCGTGGCAATCGAGGCGCGCGCCCGGTCGGGGCAGAGACTGCGCGCCATGCCCATGACTGCCTGGGCGACGATAGCAACTGCCACCAGCTTCAGGCCATGCAGCAGCCCCGCGCCGATGTGCGAGCCGGCAATGCTCCCCGCACCAAAGGCGAACAGTACCATCAGGATGGCCGAGGGCATGGTAAAGCCGACCCACGCGGCGAGCCCACCCAGCAAGCCTCCGCGCATCAGCCCGATGCCGAACCCGGTCTGGCTTGAAGCTGGCCCTGGCAGGAACTGCGATAGCGCCACGAGATCGACGTAGGCCCGCTCCGTCAGCCACTTCCGGCGTTCGACGAACTCGGCGCGGAAATAGCCGAGATGCGCGATCGGGCCGCCGAAGCAGGTGCAGCCCAGCCGCAGGAAGACCAACAGCACCTCGCTGGCTTTTTCATAAGGGGGAGAGTCAGACATCGAGGCACAATATTCGCGAAAGCCGCCGCCGGGGAGGCCTAGGAAGCGCTGGCCAACTCCACGAAGTGCATCAGGCTCTCGCTGGATACCGGCTTTTCCCCGACCTGTTGCACACCGATCTCAGCGGCCTTCGCCGCAATGTCCGGCGTCATCGCGCCGCTGATCAGCATGATCGGCAGTCGATCACCGACAGCGCGCAACTGTTGGGCCAGCTCGAGGCCCGTCAGGTCCGGCATGTGGTGGTCCAGGATCAGGCAATCGAACGGCCGCGCCGCCTGCGCGGTCAGGAAGGCCGCACCCGACGGGAACGGACTGACAGCATGACCTTCGATCTCGAGCAGGAACTGCGCGGATTCCAGGACAGCATCGTCATCATCAACGATTGCAACTCGGACAGGAGGACACTGCATTTCACGCGCAAAATGGCCGCGGCGCGCGGCGCTATCAATTCGGAATATCACGTAGAATCTTCCGCCCGGCCCGGATTCGCCTTACGTTGAGCCGTTTTCCTGTAGTCGGAGTTCGCTGATGTAGCCATGCCCCGCCAGAGATTTTTCCCTGACGCGCATCCTGGTTCCGCGCATGCGTTGGCTGCAAGCAGGATCGGTGGCTAAGAAGGTGCGGGATCCCGGAGCGGGCGGCGGTCCTGGCCGGGGCCATAGACCCGCTGCACGATCACGTCGCCGGCAGTCTCGTCGCGTCCGGTTTCGGGGTTGACCTCGTAGAGTGCCCGGTAGCCGCCCTCGCAGGGCAACTCGCGGACGCCAGCATGCTGGCCAACCGGCCAGAGGCAAGGATGCTCGCGCAGGCGCTCAATACTGTCCCAAATCGCGGCTAGCCGGCGCCACGCACTCGGTCCTGATCCTGGCTGAGTCAGCCAGCGGGTCGCCGCCGCAAGATCGGCGAGCGCCTCCGGCGCGTATATCAGCTCACGGGGCACCCGGGACGCCGGGTCAGATTAGCGCGGCCGCGGATGGCGCGGGTAGGGCACCGGCAACGGATTGTCGGTGCCCAGACTGTCGATCCAGGCATTCACCTCGGCCGCGGTTACGTAATAGCCGGCCGCGATCGAAGCTCGCGCGTGGGCAAGGCCTTCGGCTTCCCAGGCGAGGCGGGCATGGCGCTCGTCCTCGGTTTCGGAGTGGGCCGCTTGGGCGCTGTCGTTCGGGCGCGGGGCAGTATCCATGCTGGCAATATAGTCCTAGCTGCGCGCCACTGCCAGCGCGCAGGCCAACCGTTCGGCTTGTTGCCATCGCCATATCGCCGTGCTGTGGCGGAACAGTTTTGTGCGTTGGTCTTTGAAAATCTTGTTGCGCTTACCGGCCGATTTGCCCGGATTCTGTTGAGTAGAGGTCGGGTTGATGTAGGCAAGGGCATCGTAAGCAGCAGCCCCTGGCGCGGAGAACAAATCTCCCGGCGCCAATCCGAGCGGATCGGTCAAATTCAGCTAATCGTTCCCGGCATATGCTTAGGACATTGACCTGAACTGCATCTGTCCCCCGAATGTGCAAACGCGAATCCGGACAGAGGAAATCGTCCATGGCCATCACTCCCAGATTGTCCTCGCTAAAGCCCTCCTGGGTCGACGAATTCACGACCTTCATCATGCGCGGCAGCGTTGTTGATCTTGCCGTCGGCATCATCATCGGCGCCGCCTTCACCGGCATCGTCAACAGCCTGGTGAAGGACGTCTTAAACCCGCTGCTCGGTCTGGCGACCGGCGGTATCGACTTCTCCAACGTCTTCTGGTCGCTGAACGGCCAGCACTACACGACGCTTGCCGATGCCCAGAAGGCTGGCGCGCCGACGTTGAACCTCGGCCTGTTCATCAACGCGATCATCAACTTCGTGATCGTCGCCTTCTCGGTGTTCTGGGTCGTAAAGGGCCTCACCCGCATCCATCTGCGCGAGGAAGCGAAAGCCGGTCCCAAGCCCGACGAGATCCTGATCGAGATCCGCGACATCCTGAAAGAGCGGTCAACGTAGACGCTCCCACCCCCACCTCTCCCGCTTCGCGGGAGAGGTCGGCGCATAGCGCCGGGTGAGGGTGCCGCAACCGCTTAGCAGAACGGCCCTCTACTCCGCCGCCACCGCCGCCTGTGTGCGCGTCGTCGTCGAACGCGCCGTGCCAACGCACAGCAAGCTCGCCAGCAGCAGCACGGCCGCGAGCGTCAGGATCAGCTCCGGATGCCCGCGGTCGATCAGGAACCCGAATGGCACCGGCGTCAGCGCGCCACCAAGCGGCAGTCCAGCACTGACGAAGCCGAACACCTTGCCGATCTGCCCCGGCGGTGCCGCGTCCTTCAGCATCACGTCCCGCGGCGTCCGGCTGGCCCCCAGTGCCAGGCCCGAAGCAAACATCACCCCGATCACAGCCAGCCCCGACAGCGGGAGCCAATCCACCGCCACGATCAGCGCCGCCGACGCCACAGTCAGCGCCACAGCAAACGCCAGCACGTGCCGCTTATGCTTGTCGGCGAACCAGCCGCCGACCAGCACGCCCACAGTCGATCCCGCCATGTAGCCAGTCAGCGCCGCCGAGGCGATTTCCAGCGTGAGGCCCTTCAGTGTGTGCAGCACTGTGATCAGCCAGGACTGCACCCCCGCTCCCGCCATCGAGCCAAACAGGAAGAAGCCGAAGAACAGCAGCATGCTGCGGGTCATCAGCAGCTCGCGGCCGGAGAGCGTCGGCCCCGCATGCGTCGGCCCATGCCGCACCTGGTCGTTCAGGATCGAGCTCTGCAGCACGATGGAAATTGCCACCAGCACGCCAAGCAGCCCGACCACCATCAGGCTCATCCGCCAGCCGATCTCCACCATCAGCACTGCCATGACAGGCGGCGCGGCGGCGAACCCCAAATTGCCGCTGAATGTGTGCAGTGCGAAGGAGCGGCCCATCCGCTCTTTATCCACCGAGCCGGCCAGGATCGCGTAGTCACACGGATGGAACACCGAGTTGCCTGTGCCGGACAGCAGCGCCAGTACGACGATCTGCCAGAAGCTCGTGGCAAAGCCCATCGAGATGATCGACAGCGACATCAGCAGCGCGCCGCCGATCAGGAACCTCCGCGCGCCATACCGATCGACCAGGAAGCCGACCGGGGTTTGGAAAATCGCGGCCGCGCCCGACATCACCGCGACGGCCAACCCAACTTCCGCGAAGGTCACGTTGAACGCCGGCTGCCACGCCAGGAGCAGCGGCGGCATGCACAGCGAGTAGAAGTGCGACAGGAAGTGGCCGTTGCCAATCAGCAGATTGACACGGGTCGAGCGGCTCAGTGCCATCGTGCGGCGTCTCCGGGAGGCACGCAAAAGATGCGGGCGCGGAGCCATGCCGTCAACCTAAGTCATTCACCAGTAGTGTCTCGGTTTGAATGCTGGCTTTGGGTGGTTCAGGCGGAGCGGCTCAACTCTCGACAGCGGACATCAGCACCGATGTTTCTTCCGTGGTCTCCAGCGGATACCTGAGATCCCGACGTGTATGCGTCCGCATGCTTAGCACCCGATCCACTGGGTGCGTGAGTTGCCGCCGTCGACGCTGGCCAAGATCAGGAACCCGCGGCGCGGCGAATGACTGGCCACAGGGAGACTGTGTCCGCGTTGTTGTTCGGCTCAGTTAGCCTTGATCTGGATCATAGTTGTCGCCACCAAAGGCGGCTATGGACGCCGCCGGGGGATCAGATGCATAGGCTCGACACCAGCGAGATCCACCCGCCACGCGCCGCTGATGATAAATCCGGTCTCGATCATCCGGTCCTGCGGTATGCCGAAAGCCTGCTCAACCTTCATCCTCTGCATCAGGTCATCCCGGTGGACTGGGCAGAGATCGCGCGTGCCCTGCGGACCGTGGCGCTGGGGGCGATGCGCCGGCCGGACCGAACGGTACCTGCATCTCACCGAATTAAACCTCCGCGCATGGCAGGCCGCCGTCGACATTTGGAACGATAGCGCTGGGCGTTGGCTCGGGGTGGCCCCTGAACCGCCAAAGGCCATCACGCGTGAGGACAAGCGCTTCGCAGCGCCAGAATGGCACGACAACCCCATTTTTCGCTCGCTGAAAGAGCTCTATCTGCTGGGAACCGACGGGTTGCTGCGCCTGGCCGATGACGTCGACGGCCTCACGCCCGCGGCGCGGCAACGGCTTGATTTCCACCTGCGGCAGTTCGTGGACGCGACCAGCCCCGCCCTGTTTCTCGCCACCAACCCCGTGGCGCTGCGCCGTGCGTTCGAGACCGGCGGCACCAGCCTGGCCGGCGGCTGGCGCAACCTGCTGGACGACCTGCGGCAGGGTAGGCTCAGCATGGTGGATGCAACGGCGTTCGCGCCGGGGCGGAACCTCGCGCTTTCGCCGGGCAAGGTCGTGCATCGCAACAAGCTGATCGAGCTGATCCAGTATGCACCCGCGACCGCCGCGGTGCATCGCGTGCCGTTGCTGATCGTCCCGCCGTGGATCAACAAGTTCTACATTCTCGACCTGCAGCCACAGAACAGCATGGTGAAGTTCCTGACCGAGCAGGGGTTCACGGTGTTCATGGTGTCCTGGCGCAATCCCAATTCGAGCATGGAAGGGACAACGATCGAGGAATACCTCGAGCTTGGTCTGCTGGAGGCCAGCGAGGCAGTGCGGGAGATCGCGCGAAGTCCGAGGCTGAACGTGATGGGATACTGTATCGGCGGCACGTTGCTGGCGATGGCGCTGGCGTGGCTGGCTGCGAAGCACGACGAACGCTTTGGCTGCGCAACTCTCATGGTGTCGCTGCTGGATTTCTGCCGCGTGGGCGATACCGCGGTGTTCCTGGGCGAGGATCACATCGACTTCATCGAGCAGCAGATGCTCGAGCGCGGTTATCTGGACAGTCGCGAGATGTCGAACATGTTCAACCTGCTGCGGAGCAACGACCTCATCTGGTCGAATGTGGTGAACAACTACCTGCTCGGGCAGAAGCCACCGGCATTCGATCTGCTCTACTGGAACAGTGACGGGACCCGGATGGCGCGCACGGCCCATAGCTGGTACCTGCGCAATACCTATGTCGAGAATAACCTCGTCGAGCCAGGCAACGTGCGGCTCAAGGGCGAGGCGTTGGACCTGGGACAGATCAGGCTCGACATCTACGCGGTCGGCGCGGAGAGAGACCACATCGTGCCGTGGGACGCGGCCTGGCGGATTTGCCAACTCGTGAGCGGCCCGGTTCGTTACGTGCTTGCGTCCAGCGGGCACATCGCCGGCATGATCAACCCGCCCGGTGGCAAGGGGGCGTATTGGACGAACGAGGCCGAGGTGGACACACCCGCCCGGTGGCGCGAGAGCGCGGAACGTCACGACGGCAGTTGGTGGGTCGACTGGGCGGCCTGGCTAGCCGAGCACTCCGGTGCAAAGCGCAAGCCGCCGCCGCTTGGCAGCGACGCCCATCCGCCGGTTCGGGATGCGCCGGGTAGCTACGTGCTGCAGAAATAATCGCTTCGGCGCATTTTCGATAATGTTTGATCCAAATCAATGCACCGGCCGGTCCGGGCTATTAACCTTTTGTTAACTTGTCAGGCGATTTGACGGCAGGGGCCGCCGCCTCAACGGCATGTGCGCCCAGGGGGAAACCACGATTTCCCCAACCATGGATGCAGCATTTCAGCGCCTGACAACAAGAAGGAGGAACTCTCATGGGCCGGCTCGCGATCGTCACGGGTGGAACGCGCGGTATAGGAGCGGCCGTCGCCCGGCGGCTCGATCGTGCCGGGCACAGGGTCGCCGCGATTTATCACGGCAACGTCACCGCCGCTGATGCCTTCGAGAACGAGACTGGCATCAAGACGTATATGTGGGATGTGGCGGACTTTCCCGCCTGCGAGGCAGGCATCGGGACCGTTACCAGCGATTTCGCGATGCCGGTGGAAATCGTGATCAACAACGCCGGCATCACTCGCGACGCCATGCTGCACAAGATGTTGCCCGGCCAATGGGCCGAAGTGATCGCGACAGACCTCACCTCCTGCTTCAACATGTGCCGCGCGGTGATCGGCTCGATGCGCGAACACGGGTTCGGCAGGATCGTCAACATCTCATCGATCAACGGGCAGAAGGGGCAGTTCGGACAGACCAATTACGCTGCCGCGAAGGCGGGCGTCCTTGGCTTCACCAAGGCGCTGGCACTTGAGGCGGCGGCAAAGGGCATCACGGTGAACGCGGTCGCGCCTGGCTATGTCGAGACCGAAATGCTGGGGGCGACGTCGAAGGAGATACTGGGACGGATCCAGGCGCTGATCCCTATCGGCCGCCTCGGGCAGCCCGACGAGATCGCTCGGCTCATCGAGTTCCTGGCGAGCGACGAGGCCGGCTTCATCACGGGAACGACAATGGCGGTCAACGGCGGTCAGTTCATGGCGTGATTGCCTCCCCAATTACCAAGGATACCGAACATGCCTCGACCCATGATTGTCACTCGCTCCGGCAGCTTGCCAAACAAGGCCGGAGTTCTCCTTGACTACCATGCCGAGCTCGTACTCGAACTCATCGCTCAGCGCGCCGACAACAACGAAGCAGAAGACTGCGAAATGCTGTACGCGGAGTTGGAGATGATCGAGCTCGCTATTGCTGACCTGGAAGCGGAGGCAAACGGGCTGAAGCCACCGAGGATGTAGCTCGGGCCAAACGAAGAGCGCTGCGTTCACGCATCGATTGCTTCATCGGCCGTATCGGGGAGCGCCGGTCAATCTTGGGCCGGTAAGCAAGGCACCCCGTTACCTGTTCAAGCTGCGTGTTCCCTCTGATGCGACCAGCTTTCGGCGACCTTCAGTCCGGAATTGCCGACAGCAGGTAGAGGTTCTGCAACATCGGGCTAAGCTGAAATTTGTCTCCGAACGTATGAGCAAGAATCGGTACGATCTCACCCGATCGATAGATCCCGCTGAGCGCCCGATCGACTTCATACCGAAAATCATCATCACCCTTTGGCAATCCAAGTGCATATGGTTCAATCGTCAGGTATTCGTCAGCGAGCAGCAGCCTGTCCGGCGCCTTGCTGCTCGCCTGCAATACCCAGAGAATAGTGCGATCGGCGAAGTAGGCTGACAATTTGCCGGAATCCAGCATTGCCAAACCTTCAGCATGCGTTTTGACCGGCGTAACAGTGGCGGTAATTCCTTCCGAGCCGAGCGTATTTCGCAGAGCCTGCTCGGTCGTCGTGCCAGCCAGAACGCCGATCTTCTGGCCTGCCATTGATTTCAGGCTCGTGAGGCCATTCACGGTCGCGATCAGACTTGCACCATCCACATACGTATCGACCGAAAAATCCATCGTTTTTCGCCGGCTCAGCGTAACCGTCGTGGCCTCGCAGAGCAGGTCCGCCTTGTTTTGTTGGATTGCATCGAACCGGTCGGATGCGGTGACAGGCACGTAACTGACCTTCAATGGTGGCACTCCTAGCTGTTGGGACAGTCTCGTTGTGACGGCTCGGCAGAGGTCAACAATGAAGCCCGCGGGCTTGGCGTCAGCATTCTGATATGAAAATGGTGGAGCGTCACGTCGGTATGCAATGCGGATAGTTCCATCTTGCCGCAGGCGATCAAGGGTCGCGCCGTTACAAGCGCCTGACAACACAACCAGTCCTGCCACGAGGTGGCCGAGAAACTTCTTGCCGTCCATGACGCCTCTCTCCCGCGTTGCCCGTACAGTTTGACGGAGAACGTTTGGATAGAGCAAGAGAACCCACGTCAACATACTGGCGGAACCCGCCAGGGGCTCGTGCAACCGTCAGTTTTGGCCCTGAGGCGGCAGATAGATTGCTCCGAGTGCGCATCCACCTCTAATGGCCCACTGGAAGGGCCTCGGATGCCGATATTGGCAGATGCTGCGGCAGCGATATGGTTGCTATCCATGCCGCCCACAGCGATCAGGTCGTCGATGGGGGATTGGAATGGATGAACAACGAGCATCAGCGCGAAAACAGTGCGGCGCGATGTTGAGGTTCCCGGGCAGATTTTCTGCCGGGTTTGGTCCCGTAGTATTCCAAGTGGCGGAGGCTTTGTCTCTCATCCACAACTGATCACCACGCCCGTCGCGGGTCTGCGTCTGCTCGCATTTCTAATGGGACCGCAATAATGGTCTATACCCCCAATCACGACTATGTCGGGGCGGATCGCTTCGCAGTTTTGTTTGGGCCAAGCTACACCCTATCGGTAAATGTGACAGTTGTAGCCCCGCCTTAAGATTACACTCTCCGCACCTATTCAGATCGTCTTCCGCTTTGCGCTCATTGCGATCGTTCAAGAGCCGCGTCGCCGTCGCTTGAATTCAGGCATTCGGCGGAACGTAGGCGTAGCTCCTCAAATGTCTGCTCGTACGCTCATGGTTACAGAATGATGCCAACAAGTTTCGCCAAGATCGCCTCCAACGGCATGAGTGTCAGCAGTAGTGGTGCCACCGGCCAGAGTGTTGCGACCGCAATGTGGAGGATGATTTCCCGAGTTATCGGTAAGGAACGCATCGACGAAACCACACTGTAGCTGTTGCCCATATCAGCGAGGGACTGGATATCAGGACTGCCGATCAACGGTTCTTTTACATCGATATCGCCACGCAGCCATTTCATGTCGAATTCTCGAACGTAACGTGCCGCAAGGGTCCCGTACTTGCGAATTCCCCGACGTTTAGTCCGGAAGAGCGGCCCGGCAAAGGACAGCAGCGGACCCAGGGTTATGCACAGCACGAAAATCACCATGGCAGCGATCTCGATCTTGAACTCGGTGAGAGGAACTCCCAGGACGAGAACACGTGTTGCCAGCCAGCCAGCGAGAAGCACGCCGTGGGCGCTGGCGAGCACGACCAGAGCACCGGTTGCCGCGAGCAGAAAACTCAGGCCGCCCAATCGATCTGGGTGCGTGGGAATCAGCTTCAAATCTATGCGCGAAACCTGCCCAAGAAAGCGCGCCCAGACGAACAACCGGAAGTACCAACGCAGTAGCAGAAACTGGAAGATCGGCAGGCTCACATAACCATACCACATTCCAGCGAGTGAGAGCCGAGAGCCGTTCGCCTCGGGCGCTGAGTACCAGGTCGCAGTGTTGAGCGCCACGTACTGCCGCCAGATCACGAGTATTCCAACGCCGTAGACGAAGGCAATAATCAGAGCGTCCACCGGAATCGAACGGCAGAGGCGAAGCGCGGACGCAACGACTGCCTCGAACCGGGGCATTGCATCAGGCGGGATCAATTGACGTTGGAGGAACCCTTGAAGCACGCGGCGCGTGCGTCGCTCGGCTACATTTTCAGCGACGATCAACAACGGCAGGGCGACGAGCAATCGGGCGTGAGCTTCGAGGTCCCACAGGAATGGTGTCGCGCCATTTCCTCCAAACAGTTGCCCGCCGATTGCGGACAGCACCACCAGAGGAAGCCAAGCCGCCAGAGGCAGCACGCATAGTGCCTGATTGCGCACATGCTCAAGGCGATCCTCCTGCACCCCTAGCCGACGCAGAAGGCGGCAGAGGGGCCCTTCCAGAAAGATCGAGAAGTTTTCTGGGATCGCGGGACAATCGCGCGGAGCCGGGTAGTGGCGCGGGTCACCACATTCTATCCGCTGTTCCGCTGGACTAGTGTATCGCGTCATCGGCCGCTCGACAGCAGGTCTCGGCGGAATCTCGGTGTCGATATCAGAATTGCGTCGGGTACTGCTGCCGATGCGATGCTGGAGCATAACATCCAGCCATCACCCACACTGACCCCCAGGGCGAGATGCCCGTATCGCCGTGGGCACAGGCGCAAGGCATTCTCGCACCAGAGTGGCCGCAACAGAGTCATCGGGATCTATCTTTCCAGTGGACCTACTAGCTCGGCGTCTTGGGAAGCAGCATTCGGTCGGGGGTTTGTTTGTACGTCCATGGACATCCCGAGTTCTTCCAACCGTTCACCAGCCGCTGGCCCAGGAAGATGCTATCAGGATCTTTGACCGCATCCCCTTCCATGCCATCGACGATGGTATACGCCTGCACGAATCCGGCCTTGGCGAGCAGGTTGACAGCGATGGCACTGCGGCCGCCGGATCGGCACATAGCCAGGATCGTGTCGGTGGTCTTGGCTACCTCGTTCATGCGTGAAACGAAATCGGGGAGAAGCTTCATGGGGAATTGCCCCTTGTCGCAGTCCCACTCATACGTCTGAGCAGCGATGGGGATTCGCCAAGCCATTGTCGGATAGCCGACAAAAAGGAACTCCTCGGGGGTGCGGACATCGAGAATCACTATTTTAGTGGGCGCGGCCTTCCATTTTTAGTACGCCTCCTTGGCACTCAGGTACAGACCCAAAGTGGTCTGCTTATCCTTGGGGATGGCGGTGTCTGGATTTATGAACTCGATCCTCAGTCCACGCGGGGCAATCAAACCTCCAACGACGCCCTTCGGAAAAAGAAGTGCGTCGTTGTCACGGGCCTGTCTGTAATACCAATGCAGCGATTTATTGGTCTTTGGTGCGCAGGCCCACAGTTGTGTCGGGCTATCCGAGCCGAAGCGTAGAAGCCTCGGGCAGCTTGTCGCCGGTCACCTTCGCCCAGCGTTCTTCAAGGAGTTCCCTGGCCGCCTGCTCTTCGAACTCCGGCGCGGCCCACTTGCTGACATCGAAATCGTTCTTGATGTAGTCATGGCTCAACATGAAGTCCTTGCCGATGTCGATGGCGACCAGGTTCTGGTGCGACAGGTTCGGCACCATGTCTATGTCCTTGATGCCCCGATACGTGTCCTCGACATCGAGGTAGAAGGTTTGCTTGTCGAGGATTGCTGCCGCAGCCCGCTTATGCTCGTTGGCCCAGCGCCCTACCTTGATCATGCCCTTCATGAAGGCGACGACGAGCTCGGGGTGCTTCTCGGCCATCACGTCGGTGCACGTGATAACGGCAGGAACGTTGCACACCTGGAGGGTCCAGTCCGGGTATCTGGACAAGTCCTCGATCGCCTTGAACTTGCCCGTTGCCTCCTGCAAATGCTGGAAGGGTCCGGATTGCGTATAGATTGCATCGACGATGCCTTTTTCCAGGCCGGTCTCCAGAGGGCGGAACGCCAGGTCGTGCTTGTGGTCGCGCTTTAGCCATAGCTCCGATGGGTTTTCCATCGGGGCAAGCATTTCAGATTTGTCGTACCAGTCATCCGCGTACGGGAACTCCACGATCTCCACGTCGGCGCGGGTCATGTCGTTCAGACGGAGCATCAACTCGATACCCTGCTCTTCCTGGATGCGCCACCAATCGTTCTTGATGGCGTTCAGGCTTTTGGTGAGGCCGATTTTCTTGCCCTTCAGATCTTTCATCCGATAGATGTCGTCTCTGGCGCGCACCATCATGCAGCCGCCTTCGTAAACGTGCGTCGCGCCCAGAAGCCTGGTCCTGCGGATGTCCGCATGAACGTGGATCGGAGGGAACAAGCCGCCGAAGCGGATGAGGTTGTCCAGATTGTGGATGTAGTGCGGATACCAGTTGTTCGCGCGGACGGAGCGCAAGAAGCCGTACTTGACGCCGATCTTCTTGTACTCCTCGCGGGTCCAACCCAGCTCCTGATCGACATTGCTGGCAGACACGAGGGGACAATTGGTGTAGTACACCTCTTTCCAGTCGAGTGGCACCGTGCTGAATGTATCGACCATTCTTGCTTGTGCGACGTCGTTCATGATTGCGTTCCCTGCCTGCATATATCGCTGGTGCACCGTGGCGGTTTGCCCCCTGGTCCGGCGGATCGCATTGATATGGATCAAAGAGATCGTGGTGGCAGACAGAGTCGGGCCGAGGTCTGCAGGCCGATGATCAACGGCTATTGGACGGCCGCCCGGCACCGGTCGGGATGGGCACAGCACGGAGCACGGTTTCACCCGCCGGCACCCAGGGTGGCCGCTTGGCCCAAGGATAGCCTGCCCGCGCCTTGTCGCGTCCGTAGTCATACAAAGCGCGCATGAAGACCGGGTCGAAATCTTCCTTCGGCTCGAGTGTAAAATCCTGACCGATATAGGCCAGATTGTAGTCTACGTGGTCACGCAGGGTCGTGAGATAAATCCTGTTCACATCGTTGATTCCGCTGGTCTGGATCATCGTTGCAATGGCGTCTTCTGCGATGCCCATGGTCGAACGCTCCACAGTTGCCCAATCGGGGTCCAGACGGCTGTTTCGGATCAACCACGCACGAATGGGGCGCTTCGTCTTGGTGCGGAGCAGCTCAGCCTGCGCCAGCGCGGGTGGATACAGGAACATCTGCGCTATCGCACCCCCATCAACGTGCATTTCCTGATAGCGCTTGCCGTTCACCTCGACATCGATGAGGACTGGCGGAAAGAACGCCGGGATGGCAGCCGAGGCCAGCAGGATCTTGCGAAAGAGATCCAATGCCTGTGGCTGACCGCTCGCGGCGATCGCGCCGATGTTCCAGATCACCGGGCGACGCGCGTCGAGGTCCGTAGTGCCGATCAGAAGCAGACGACCTTTTGCATATTCGCCGGCGATCGCGCGCAGCATTTCCTGGTTCACATAACGAGAGATCAGCCGCCACAGGGGGGCGGTGTCGGACATTGCATCATTCCAGATCGCGGCGGTTAAAGCGCGCTTCTCGAACACGTCGGCCGACTTGATGCCGGTATACACAGCGGTCAATTGAGGGTCCCAGGCCGGCCCGAGGAACGCGAATGGCGCCGTCAGGGCGCCGGTACTTACGCCAGTGACCAGCTTGAACTCGGGGCGCGTGCCGGCCTCCGTCCATCCGATCAGCAAACCCGCACCGAATGCGCCGTTGGCGCCCCCGCCGGATACGGCCAGAATATCCGTTACGGGTAGCGGTCCGTTATGACCGTCCTGGGCGAGATCCGCAGCCTCCCGCTTGCGCGCAGCGAGCGTCTCCTGGGCCATCAGGTCGATCTGGGTGTCCGGGAAGTACCGGGCATTCGGGATATTGGGTATCTGCGCGAGCGTCGTGTCGCTCTGCGGTACGGCATTCAAGCGCTCGGGCAGCGAACAGGCAGTCAATGCCAGCAATATGGCAATTGCCAGGCCCGGGCTGCACGCACGCCGGCGAGTCGGTCGCCAATCTCGGGCCCTGGTCATCCGTGTACTCTGCTGGAACAGCCTGTTGGTGAACCCGAAATATCCGGTGCGACTTCGCATCTACGACAGCATGATCACGACGCCACCGCCGTCGTCATTGATCTGAGTTCAACAGCCGCCCGCTAAGGGTCACTACTTCGATCGACAATGCGCAACGGTGAACGTCCGCTTGTCGCGTGGGGAATTCCAAAGCCACCATTCCGCTACCGGCCAAGCCCGGACGTTGCATCGCCCGCGATGAAAGTCTGAGTAGGGTCGGAACCGGAATTTCGAACTGAGAGACCGCCGATCGACTCCTGACACAGCGCTGTCAGCAGCGGGCTGGTATATGGAGCTCAAGCGAATGGAAAGTAACAAGCCGTGGACCGCCATGCCCGAGGTATCCTGCTGATCGTCTTTTCGACGGTGGCCTATAGCTCGGCCGGGTTCTTCACGCGGCTGATCGATCTGGATGCCTGGACCATGCTGTTCTGGCGTGGCCTGTTCGCCGGCCTGATGATCCTCTGCGTCATCGTCATCCAGGAGCGAGGCCGCACCATCGCCGCGATCAGGGCCGTCGGCTTGGCAGGCCTCGCGGCGGCGATTTGCTCGACCACCGCCACCATCCTCTACCTCAACGCATTGCGCCGCACCTCGGTCGCTGACGTCGCCGTGATCTTCGCGGCGGCGCCATTCATCACCGCCGGCATTGGCTGGTTATGGCTGCGCATCACGGAAAGCCGGGCTACTCTCGTCGCGAGCCTGTTCGCTCTGTTCGGCGTCAGCATCATGGTGGGCGGCGCGGCCGCACGAGGCCACCTGGTCGGTGACCTGCTCGCGCTCGGCATGACCACCTGCATGGCGATCATGATGTTGATCCTGCGTCAGCGGCGAGACACCCCCATGCTGCCAGCAGCATGCCTGTCGGCGTTGCTTTGCCCGCTGCTGGTCTGGCCGTTCATCTCGACGCAGGTGCCTGTCTCCAGCGACATGGCAAACCTGTTCCTGTTCGGCACGGCTCAATTCGGCCTGGGTCTGGTGCTCTTCACGTTGGGAGGCCGATGGGTCTCCGCCACCGAGAACGCCCTGCTCAACTCGCTGGAAACACCGCTCGCCATAGCGTGGGTATGGGCGTGTTTCGGCGAAGTCCCGCCGCAAAGCAGCATCGTCGGCGGCATAGTCGTATTGGCCGCCGTCGGTGCCCATGTCTGGCATAGCAACGGGCCTCGCCTTGCCTCAGTGACCGCCTGAACGGCGTCGATGCTCGCCGCGCTGCGCCATTACAATTTCCGTCTCTACTTCGCTGCCCAGATCGTCTCGAACATCGGCACCTGGGTGCAGATCACGGTCGAGAACTGGCTCGTCCTTCAGTTGAGCCATTCCGGCTTGGCGGTCGGCGTGACGAACGCACTGCAATTCGGACCATCGGTGGTGCTTGGCCTTTACGGGGGAGTCATCGCCGACACGCACGACCGCCGGCGCTTGCTGATGATCACGCAAACCTGCCTTGGGTTGATCGCAGTCGCAGTCGGCCTGCTGGCAGGCATTGGCATCATTCGAGTGTGGATCATCTGGTTCGCTGCCGGCGCGCTCGGCCTGGTCACCTGTTTCGATCGGCCAGCGTTGCAGAGCTTCGTGAAGGATCTGGTTGGCGTGGCCGACTTGCCCAACGCAGTTGCGTGGAGCAATGCGATCAGCGCGACCGGCAGGATGGTCGGACCGGCTGTCGGCGGGCTGGTGCTCAGTTCCCTTGGGACCGCGCCCGGGTTCCTGATCAATGCTGCGACCTTCGCGTTGGTCGTTGTGACGCTGGCCATGCTACGCACCGACGAGTTGGCATCGCAAACACTCTTGCCGCGAGCTCAAGGCCGGGTCCGCGAAGCACTCCTCTATGTCTGCTCGGAGCCGGAGTTGGCGATAACAATGCTGCTCATGCTCGTCGTCTTCACGACCGCGTACAATTTCCAGATCTCGCTCGGCCTGATCGCGTCGCTGACCCTTGCGGGAACCGGCCAGACCTACGGTGCACTGATGTCGGCCCTTGGCTCAGGCGCTGTTGTGGGATCGCTGATCCTCGCGCGCTTCACGCGAACGGGCGTTCCAATCACGCTGATATGGACCGGAGCGCTTTCGATCGCGCAACTGGCTTTATCCGCAATGCACTCGCTGGCGCCGCTACTTGCCGCTACCTTTGCTTACGGCATCAGCGCCGGATTGTTCAGCGTCACGGTCATGAGCACGTTGCAGGTACGCACCAGGGAGGACATGCGCGGTCGCGTGATGGCACTGTACGCCATTTGCTATCTGGGCAGCAGTCCGTTGGGTGGACCAGCCTTCGGCGCACTCGCCGGGTGGATTGGCATCGCGGGCGCCTTGAAGGTGACCGCCGCCATCTGCGCCAGCGCCGCTGCAACTGCCATGGTCATTGGCCGAACCATACATTGGCCGGACCGCGTGCCAGTGTCGCGCTGAATGGTCTGGCCGGCGGCATGCCCGATGGTCTATCCCGGCAGGGCCAGCCGACGTACCGTCGGGCGGCTCAAGCTGGAGAAGCGGTGTGGATACGATCCGTCTGGTATGCGGTCACGATTGCCCCGACATGTGCTCGCTGCTCGCGCATGTCGAAAACGACCGCGTCGTTCGTATTGAAGGCGATCCAGATCAGCCATTCACCGCCGGCTTCGCCTGCGCCAAGGTGAACCGCGACACCGAACTGGTGCATTCGCCGGAACGCCTGGCCACGCCGCTGCGCCGCATCGGTGCGAAGGGCGAGGGCAAGTTCACGCCGATCACCTGGGATGCCGCTCTGGACGAGATCACGTCGCGCTGGAAATCGATCATCGCGGAATCAGGCCCACTGGCGCTGCTCGGCTACTGCTACAGCTCGCATCAGGGGCTGATGAATCGCGGCCTGCCGAATGGGCTGTTCCACGCGATGGGCGTCAGCCGCCTCTGGGCCGGCACGGTGTGCGACAGTTGCATGGAGGCCGCGTGGGACGCGACCGTCGGTCCCATCGGCGGCGCAGATCCGGAATCGGTGACCGACTCGGACCTGGTGATCTGCTGGGGCGCCGATTTGTTTGCGACCAACGTGCATTTCTGGGCGAAGCTCGAGGAGCAACGCAAGCGCCGCAACCTGCCCTTCATCGTGATCGATCCACGCCGCACGCGCTCAGCGCAGAATTGCCGATTGGCACATTCCGATCCGTATCGGCACGGATGCCGCGCTGGCACTGGGCATCATGCATGTTCTGGTGCGCGACGGGCTATGCGATCGCGGCTACATCGCCGCACACACGCTGGGCTTCGATCGCGTCGAGCGCGACGTGCTGCCGAGCTTCGCACCGGGTCGCGTTGCAGAGATCACTGGCGTTGCAGCCGCGGATGTGGAACGGCTCGCCACGATGTATGGCAGAGGCGAAGAAATCGCTGATCCGCCTCGGCTGGGGCATGACGCGCAACACTTTCGGCGGCCAGGCGCTGCGCAGTGTCGCGCTGCTGCCGGGCGTCACCGGCGCTTATGGCCGCTACGGCGGAGGTGCGGTGAACGGCACCAACGCCTCGTTCGAACTGAACTATAACGCGGTGCGCAAGCCATCAGGTCCCGCGGCAACGCGCACCATCAACCACAACAAGCTGGGCGAGGCGCTGCTGGAGCTGAACGACCCACCCATCCGCGCATTGTTCATCGCTTCAAACAATCCGGCCGTGACGTCTCCCGATGCTGCCAAGACACGTCGTGCCCTGGCACGCGAAGACCTGTTCACCGTCGTGCACGACCCGTTCCTGACAATGACCGCGCGTTATGCCGACATCGTGCTGCCCGCAGCCACATATCTGGAGACCGAGGACTTTTTCCGCGCCTACGGCACCTACTACATGCAATACAGCCATCGTGCGGTTCCACCGCAGGGCGAGGCGTGGCCCAACCTGAAGCTCGCGCAGGAGCTGGCCGCACGCATGGGCCTGGCCGATCCGGTATTCCGCATGTCGCAGCCGGAGATCCTGCGCGAGCTGTTCCGCGGCGCGAAAGGCGCGCTTGCCGATATCGATCCCGACACATTGCGTGATGCCGGCCCGATCAAGGTTGCGCCAGGGGAAGGCCAGGAGTTCCGCACGCCCTCCGGCAAGCTGGAGTTCTATTCGGAGATGTTGGAGCAGCAGGGACTGCCGCCGATGCCCGATTGGCAGCCCGATCCAGCCGAAGCACAGCAAGCGCAATGGCCGCTACGGCTGCTGACCGGCCCTGGATACTTCCAGAGCCACACCGCCTTCTCCGGCGTCGCCTTTTTGCGCCAACGCGAGGGCAAGCCCTATTGCGTCCTGCATCCCACCGATGCCGCGGCACGCAATCTGCACGACGGCGAACGCGTGCGGCTGCTGAATGATCGAGGCTCTGTCGGTCTGACACTGCATATACGTGATGAAATACAGCCTGGCGTGGTGCTGGTCCCAGGCCAACGCCCCGACGATGAGGCCGCCGAAGGCACAGTGAACATGCTGTGCTCAGACGCGCTTACCGACATGGGCGAAGGCGCCACGTATCAAAGCACGTGGCTGGACGTGCGATCGTGGTAGCTACCTTCCCTGTCATTGCGAGCGAAGCGAAGCAATCTCGATCGGGATTGCTTCGCTTCGCTCGCAATGACATAGGCAGCGGATTTGCTGCTCGGGGCGTGACCGCGCACAATCCTCCAGAGCGAACCAGGAGCGGCCGATGTCCGACCAGTTGGTCGAATACGAATGCAGCGATTATATCGCCACCATAACGCTGAACCGCCCGGATAAGCTGAATGCGGTGAACGACGACATGGTGCGGCAGATGGCCGCCGCCCTGTCGCGCTTCGATACCGACAACGACGCGTATGTCGCGATCCTCTGTGGCCGAGGCCGCGCCTTCTCCAGCGGTGCCGATGTGCGCCAGCGTCAGTTGCGCTCGCGCGAGGAATTCGAGCGTCACGGTGGCGCGCAGGCACAGGACGCATCCAGCCACGACCTGCTGCTGCGCTCGGTAAACTGGAAGCCGGTGATCGCCGCGGTACATGGCTACGTGCTCGGTTTGGCGCTCGGCCTGACATTGGAATGCGATCTGATCGTCGCCGAAGCCGGCACCAAGTTCCAGGTGACCGAGACGCCACGTGGCCTGTCAGGCGCGAAATACTGGGCGCTCCTGAACTTCCGCTCCGGCGGCGCATTCGCGACAGACGTCGCCTGACCGGACGCTTCTTCAGCGCCGAGGAAGCCAAAGCCGCCGGCATCATCGAGCGCATCGCACCGCAGGGCGAGCTGATGCCAACGGCACGCGCGCTCGCGAATGAAATCGCGAAGCAACCCGCCGCTCGGCGTCCGTTCGACCATCCGCGCGCGCCGCTGGTACATGGGACAGTTGTCACGCGAGGTGCTGATGCAGGTGAACCTGGCGAAGCTGCATCTCACCGAAGACTTCCGCAAATCCGCCCGCGCCTTCGTCGAGAAGCGCCCAGCCGGTCCCGTACAAGGCGCGCTGAATGCTCGATCCCGATCGGCCCGATGGCGTGCGCCTCAGCGTCGCAGAGGCACGCGCGCTGGGCGAAAAGGCGCTGCAGCGCATCGGCTATATCGCCGAGGAAGCGACGCATCATCACCGACCAGTTGATCGACAACGCACTGTGCGGCTACCGCTTCGCCAGCCTGCCGCGCATCCTGGCGATCGCTGACGACGCGAAGACCAGCAAGCCGCGCACGCCGATACGCATCATGCGGGAAACGCCGGTCTCGGCACTGGTCGATGGTGGCAACAAGGTTGGCTATGTCGCGGCGTTCCGCGGCGCGGAGATCGCGATCGAGAAGGCGAAAGCCAGCGGCATCGCCATCGTCGGCGTGAACAACAGCTACTACAGCGGCCGCAATGCCTACTACGTCGAGCAGATCGTCCACGCCGGTCTGGTCGCGATCCATACCGCTAGTGCGCAGCCTCACGTCCTGCCGCCAGGAGGTCGCAGACCGGCGCTCGGCACCAATCCGTTCAGCATCGGCTTTCCTTCCGCGAACGGCCCGGTGATCTACGACATCGGCACCGCGTCGCTGATGTGGGGCGAGGTGCTGCTGATGGCGCGTCTCGGCGAGCCACTGCCGGAAGGCATCGGCTTCGATCGCGACGGCAATCCAACACGCGATGCGCGTGCGGTGGCGGAGGACGGCGGTGTCACAGCGTTCGGCGGCCACAAAGGCTACGGGCTGTCGTTCGCCGATCCAGGCGCTGGGACTGCTCGGCCGGCAGCGGCGTGCAGGATTACGGCTTCCTGTTCATCGCGATCGATCCCGCGATCATGCTGCCGGACTTCGCAGGCGCAAATGGCGGAGCTGGTCGCGCGCATCAAGGCGACGCCGCGCCAGCCTGGCGTCGACGAAATCCGCATCCCGTCGGAGCGTGCGTTTCGCGAGCGCGAGATCGCCGCGTCGAGGGCATCGTGCTGGACCGCAAGGTGGTGGACGCGTTGAATGCGCTATAAGCACAACAGCCACGCCTCGCCCGCTTGCGGGAGAGGCCGGCGCGCAGCGCCGGGTGAGGGTCTCGCTACCGTACAAGCACCCTCACCCGTCGCGCTAGGCGCGACGACCTCTCCCACTTCGTGGGCGAGGTGATTACTGACAGGAGCCCGAATGACCTCGCCCATCGACCAGATCCGCCGCTATCACGCCGAACTCACCGACATCCGCCGCGACATCCACGCAAATCCTGAGCTCGGCCTGGAAGAGCATCGCACCGCGGAACTCGTCGCGCGCAAACTCGAAGAATGGGGCATCGAGGTGCATCGCAACGTCGGCACGACGGGCGTCGTCGGCGTGCTGCGTTCCGGCAACGGCGAATCCACCATCGGTCTCCGCGCCGACATGGATGCGCTGCCAATCGTCGAGGCCAATGACTTCCCCTACGCCAGCCGCAACCACGGCAAGATGCACGCCTGCGGCCACGACGGCCACACCACGATGCTGCTCGGTGCCGCGCGCTATCTGGCAGAGACGCGCAACTTCAACGGTACGGTGAACTTCATCTTCCAGCCCGGTGAGGAAGGCGTCGGCGGCGCACTCGCCATGCTGAACGACGATCTGTTCGCGCGCTTTCCGTGCAACACGGTGTACGGCATGCACAACCGCCCCGGCATGCCGGTGGGCAAATTCGGCATTTCGCCTGGCACCGCGATGGCCGGTGGCGGCTTCTTCGACATCAACATCACCGGTAAGGGTGCGCACGGCGCGCGGCCGGAGGAATCGATCGATCCGGTGCTGGTCGCCTGCCACATCGGCGCAGCACTGCAATCGATTGTATCCCGCAACATCGCTCCACGCGAGATGGCGATCGTCAGCGTCACGCGCATCCTGTCCGGCGATGCCTACAACGTGATTCCGCAGACCGCGACGCTCGGCGGCACCGTGCGCACCTTCAAGCGCGATACTATGACCACCGTGGAAAACAGCATGCGCCGCATCGCAAAAGGCGTGGCCGAAGGCTTCGGCGCAACAGCCGAAGTGGACTTCCGCCTGATCTTTGCGCCGCTGGTCAATCATGCCACGGAATTCGACGCTATCGCAGACGCCGCGGCTGAACTGGTCGGCGACACCAACGTCAATCGCGCGCAGGCGCCGGCGCAGGCGTCGGAAGACTTCTCCTTCATGCTGGAGAAAGTGCCAGGCGCCTACATCAACCTGGGCAATGGCGATTGTGCGCCCGTGCACAATCACCACTACAATTTCAACGACGAGGCGATCCCCTTCGGTTCAGCGCTGTTCGCGCGCCTGGTCGAACGGCAATTGCCACGCGGCACTGAATAATAGGAGCAGCGCCCCCACCGTCGTGGCCGGGCCTGACCCGGCCATCTGCGCTACCAACCCACGGAGGAACCAATGCTGAACTTTGGCGCGTCGATGTTCTTCACCGACTACTCAATGGCGCCGGGCGAACTCGGCAAGGCGCTGGAGGAGCGCGGCTTCGAGTCTGTCTGGGCACCAGAGCACTCGCACATTCCGCTGTCGCGCAAGACACCGTTCCCGGCGGGCGGTGATCTGCCGAAGAAATACTACGACGCGATGGACCCGTTCGTGACACTCACAATGGCAGCGGCCGCGACCAAGACATTGAAGGTCGGCACCGGCGTGTGCCTCGTGGCGCAGCGTGATCCGATCCAGACCGCGAAGCTGGTGGCGTCGATCGATCAGGTATCCGGCGGCCGGTTCCTGTTTGGTATCGGCAACGGCTGGAACCGCGATGAGATGGAAGACCACGGCACCGTCTTCGAAACACGCCACAAGCTGGCGCGCGAGCGCGTCGAGGCGATGAAGGCGATCTGGACCCAGTCGAAGCCCGAGTACCACGGCGAGTTCGTCAACTTCGACCCGATGATGACCTGGCCGAAGCCGGTGCAAAAGCCGCACCCGCCAGTCATCGTCGGCGGTGCGTTCCCCTATTCCGCGCGGCGCGCAATCCGCTATGGCGACGGTTGGATTCCACAGGCCTCGCGCGGCGGGTACGCTGAGATCGCCGACATGATCCCCGAGTTTCGCAAGATGGCGACCGAGGCTGGCCGCGATGCGTCGAAGATCGAGATCACCGTATGGTTCCCCAAGAAGGACGCCGATCTGATGAAGCGCTATCAGGACCTCGGCGTGTCGCGCATAGTGTTCAATGCGGAGTTGGAGAAGGCGGACACCGTTCTGCCGGTGATCGACAGTTGGGCCACGCTGATGCGGCAGGTGAATGGCTGAGGTCGTCGCCCCCTGTCATTGCGAGCGAAGCGAAGCAATCTCGATGGGGATTGCCTCGTCACTTCGTTCCTCGCAATGACAGATGGTTCGATTTCCCTACGCCCTTGATCGCCTCCCACGCGATCCTGCACTGCGCAGCGTTGAGGTCGGCGACGAGCCGCTCCGCCTGAACAGCGAACCAGTGCCACCCGACGCGATGCCGCTGACGGCGAGCGACCACGCGGCGCGTGTCACGGCGGCAATCGAATGGCTGCACAGCCAGTGCGGCGACTACGCCCCGTTGCGCCGCCAGTTCATCACCAGCTACTTCGCCTTCATCGCCATGGAGATTGACGCGCATCGGCAGGAAATCGTGGAGCGCCTGGCACCTTACGATGGCCTCTACCAGCCGGACGATCTCGCATGGTCCGCGCTGAGACCTCTGCCACGCGGCTGGATTCCAGTAGGCGATCAGTGGTTGCCAGCCGACATGGTATTCTGGGACGGCACACATGTGATCGCCATCGAACTCGGCGCGCGCGAGACGCAGCATGAAAGAGCCCTGTCCACCGCAGGCGTTCGTGTGCTGCGTGTCGAACCCTATGCGCCGCAACTGCCGGAACTGTTCCAACGCTTCTGGAAGAACACTGTACTACCCTCGAGTCCGTTCCGCCGCATCATTCCTTTCTGATGGCCGCAGTTCGAAGCGTTCGACCAACTCGCGCGCGGCACTATCTTGTTCGGCAGGCAGTGGCAATCGCGGCGGACGCGGCGCACCTACGGCGAACCCCATATGCGCCAGCAGCGCCTTGGTGCCCGCGACGTAAGCCTGGCCACCGACAAACTCAACCAGCGGCAGGGTGCGCAGCGATAGCGCGCGCGCTTCTCCGATCTTCCCCTGCGTCACCAGTTCGTATAGCTGCGCCAACGGCCCCGGCACCACGTTGGCTGCGACCGCCGTCCAGCCCACCGCGCCTTCCACGAATGATTCGAAGCCGAGGATGCCGCCGAACACCTGCATCCGGTCGCCGCACAGCCGAATGATGTCGCGCACGCGCGTTACTTCGAGCGTCGAATCCTTGATGTATCGACAATTGTCCATTTCCGCGAGCCGCGCGACCAGCGGCGGGCGCAGATCGACATTCGCCACGGCAGGATTGTTGTAGACCATGATCGGAACGCCGATGGCATTCGAGACCGTGCGGTAGTGCTGCACGATCTCATCATCCGTCGGCGTCGAGTAGAACGGTGGAATGATCATGACCCCGTCTGCACCCAGCGTTTCGGCCCGCTTGCTGAGCCGCACGACCTCGCGCGTGTCCTCGGCGCCGGTGCCAACGAGCACCGGCACGCGTCCCGCTGCCTGATCGATCACCGTTGCCGCGACCAGTTCCTTTTCCTCGTCGGACAGCGACAGGAACTCGCCGGTCGAGCCGAGCGGGATCAGCCCGTGGATGCCCTCGGCGATCTGCCACTCAACGAATTCGCGCAGTGCCGCAACGTTCACGCTGCCATCCGGCGCGAAGGGCGTGACCATCACCGTGTAGGTGCCGCGGAATTGGGTCATTGGTTCCTCGCCGAAGGGCCGTCTTCGATCGCGTCTTGCATCCCTTTCTGTGCTCCCACGATCGGTCCCGATCAAGGCACGTGCACCCCCTTCCCAAAGCAATTGGGTGAGCGATTCCGAACCGGTGTGCAGCGCCACCCGCGCGGCGATGCGGCCCGGTTCACGCGATTGCTCTGACCCCCTTCCCCCCGCCCCCGAAAGCATGATATGCATCCCTGGGAGGTCGGCGGCGGACGGGCGCCTCGCCAACCCGGTCAGGTCCGGAAGGAAGCAGCCGCAGTGAGTTTCCGCTCGGGTCGTTTGCCGGCCTCCCACCGTAACCCGCTCAGCCAGGGGGCCGCCGCGGCGGCCAGAATACGCCCCGCATGTCCGGCTTGTTCCAGGAAGACGACCAGCAGCTAGAGCCCCCGCCACCGCCCGATGGCCCCGGCCTGTTCGGCGACGCGCAGGCGCATGCGGTGCATGCGGTGCCCTACCGCGTGCTCGCGCGCAAATACCGCCCGACCAGCTTCGACAACCTGATCGGCCAGGAGGCGATGGTGCGCATCCTGCGCAACGCCTTCGCCACTGGCCGCGTCGCCCACGCCTTTATGCTGACCGGCGTGCGCGGGGTCGGAAAGACCACCACCGCCCGCATCGTCGCCCGCTGCCTCAACTGCACCGGCCCAGACGGCACTGGTGGTCCTACGGCGGACCCGTGCGGCGTCTGCCCCGACTGCATCGCGATCCTGGCCGACCGGCATCCGGACGTAGTGGAGATGGACGCCGCCAGCCGCACCGGCGTGGACGACGTGCGCGAGATCATCGAGGCGACCCGCTACCGCCCGATCCAGGCTCGCACCAAGGTCTTCATCATCGACGAAGTCCACATGCTGTCGCGCAACGCGTTCAACGCGCTGCTGAAGACCCTGGAAGAGCCGCCGCCGCACGTGAAGTTCGTGTTCGCCACCACCGAGCTGCGCAAGGTGCCGGTGACCGTGTTGTCGCGCTGCCAGCGCTTCGATCTGCGCCGGGTACGCATCGCGGAACTGGCAGCGCATTTCGGTCGCATCGCCTCGCAGGAGGCGGTCGGTGTCGAGCCGGCTGCGCTGGACCTGATCGCGCGCGCGGCCGACGGTTCGGTGCGCGATGGGCTGTCGCTGCTGGATCAGGCGATCGCCCAGGCCGACGGTCCGGTAACCGAGGCAGCGGTCACCGACATGCTCGGCCTGGCCGACCGGGGCCTCGTGTTCGACCTGATGGACGCCGTGATGTCCGGCCAGCCCCGTCAGGCGTTGCAGATTACCGAGCAGGCCTATGAGCGCGGCGCAGATATGGGCGTGATGCTGCAGGACCTGCTGGAGCTGACCTACACCGTGACGCGGCTGAAGTCGGTGCCGTCGCTGCGCGACAGTCAGGACCTGCCGGAAGCCGAGCGCACCCGCGGCGCCGCACTGGCGGATCGGCTGTCTGTGCCGGTGCTGGCGCGGACATGGCAGATGCTGCTGAAGGGCGTGGGAGAGGTGGAGACCGCGCCGGATCGTCGCGCCGCCGCCGAGATGGTGCTGATCCGCCTGTGCCATGTCTCCGACCTGCCGCCACCGGGGGATCTGGTGCGGCGGCTCGGCAACGCCCCGGCGCCTGCCAGCGGCGCTCCCGTGCCACCGCCACTATCTGGCGGCGGCGTTCGGGCCGTCGCCGGCGGAGGGGCCGTTGCGGCTGCCAGTGCAGTGCCGCGCCTCGCCACGTTCCGCGATGTGACCGCGCTGGTTGCCGATAAGCGCGAGGCCATGCTGCACGCGCATCTGATCCACTCGGTGCACTTGGTCCGCTTCGCCCCGCCGGTGATCGAGATCCGGCCGAAGACGGACACCCCGAAGGACTTGGCCTCGCGCCTGGGCACGCTCCTCACCGATGCGACGGGGATGCGCTGGACGATCGCCCTCTCCACAGTCGAGGGCGAGCCGACAGTGGCAGAACAAGGCAGCGCCGCCGACGCGGCGCGCCGAACCGCGGCAGCCGATCACCCGCTGGTGCGCGCGATCATGGAGGCATTCCCTGGCGCGCGGATTGACACGGTGCACGACTCGGCCGCCGATGCCTATGGCTTGCCGACGGCGGAAGCGCCCGAGGCCGATGAAACCTCCGATGAGATGGAGCTCGACGAATGAAGAACCTGTCCGGGCTGATGAAGCAGGCCCAGCAGATGCAGGCCAAGATGCAGGAGATGCAGTCGAAGCTGGAGAGCATGGAGATCCAGGGCGAGGCCGGCGCCGGCCTGGTTACCGTGACGCTGAACGGCAAGGGCGACCTGCGGCGGATCAAGATCGACCCGAAGGTGATCGATCCGGCGGATGCGGAAATGCTCGAGGACCTGATCGTCGCGGCGCACGCCAACGCCCGGCAGAAGCTGGAGGCGACCGCCGCAGCCGAGATGCAGAAGGTCACCGGCGGTCTGCAACTGCCGCCCGGAATGAAGCTGCCGTTCTGACGTGCCTTCCCCCTCCCCTTGCGGGAGGGGGGTAGGGGGAGGGGGCGCTGCCCTACTCCCACAGCCCCCTCCCCTACCCCCTCCCGCAAGGGGAGGGGGAAGACCCCGACCCCGACCTTGATCCCTCCCCCAAATCCCGACCCCGGTCCCTAATGGGCGGTCCTGAAATCGAACGCCTGATCGGGCTGCTGGCCAAGCTGCCCGGCATGGGTCCACGCAGCGCCCGGCGTGCGGCCCTGAAGATGCTGCAACAGCCTGACCAGCGCATGCTGCCGCTTGCCTCGGCGCTGGCCGAAGCCGCGCGTGCGGTGAAGCCGTGCCGCCTGTGCGGCAACCTCGACAGCCGCGATCCCTGCTCGATCTGCACCGATCCGCAGCGCGATCGCTCGGTGATCTGCGTGGTAGAGGGTGTCGGCGATCTTTGGGCATTGGAACGCGCCGTGGTGCATCGCGGGCTGTATCACGTGCTGGGCGGCACGCTGTCGGCGCTGTCCGGTGTGGGGCCGGAGGATCTGAACATCGCCCCACTCCTGAGCCGCGCGTCGGACAACGGCGTGCATGAGGTGATACTCGCGCTCGGCGCAACGGTGGACGGCGCCACCACCGCGCATTGGCTAACGGATCGCCTGAAGCCTCTCGGCGTGACCGTGACCCGCGTCGCTCACGGCGTGCCGATCGGCGGAGCGCTCGACGTACTTGACGATGGCACGCTCGCCGCGGCCCTGCGCGCCCGCCGGCCGTCGTGATGGCGATATCCCGCCGCTCCCTGATCCACGGTGTCGGCAAGGTTGGCGGCCTCGCCGCAGCCTATCACACGATGGCGGCGATGGGCTTGCTGCCGACCCCAGAGGCCTATGCCGGCCCCCCACCGCTGCCAGCCGGAAACGGGCGCCGCATCGTCATCATCGGCGCCGGCATAGCTGGCATGGTGCTGGCCTGGGAACTCCGAAAGGCCGGCTACAAGCCGCTGATCCTGGAAGCACGCAGCCGCCCTGGCGGCCGCAACTGGTCGCTGCGTGGCGGTGACGGCATCCGGGAGAACAGCAGCGTCCAACGCGTCACCTGGGATCGCGCGCCGCACATGTATTTCAACCCCGGCCCGGCGCGCCTGCCGTACCACCATCAGGGCATGCTCTCCTACTGCCGCGAACTCGACGTGCCGCTGGAGGTCATGTGCAACGACAACCGCGGCGCCCTGTTCCAAACCGACACGGCATTCGACGGCAAGCCGCAATCCAACCGCCAGATGATCAATGACATCCGCGGCTATGTCGCGGAGCTCGCAGCCAAGGTCGTCCATACAAATGCATTGACGCAGCCGGTCACGGCCGAAGACAAGGAACGCGTGCGTGCACTGCTGCGCAGCTTTGGCGCGCTCGACAAGGACATGGCGTACAAAGGCTCCGGCCGTGCCGGCTATAGCGAGCCACCTGGCGGCGGCACGCAGTCAGGCACACTCAGCCAGCCGCTCGACCTGCGCGCGATCCTCGATGCCGGCTTCTGGCGATTCCAGACCAATTTCGGCGAAAGCTGGGACCAGGCGGCGACGATGATGCAGCCAGTCGGCGGCATGGGCCGCATCGGCCAGGCTTTCGGCCAGCGCCTGCGCGGCATCATCACGTACGACGCCGAGGTACGCGCGCTGCGCCGCACGGCAAACGGCGCCCGCGTCGAATGGCGCGATGCGAAGTCGGGCCGCGATCAAGCGATCGAGGCGCCACTCGTCGTGGTGACGATACCGTTGCCGGTGTTGCGCAACATTGCCGCGGATTTCGCTCCGCAAGTCCGCGATGCGATTGCGGCTTGTGATTATGTGCCCGCGGTGAAGGTTGCCTTCCAGGCGGAACGCCGATTCTGGGAACTCGATGAGGCGATCTATGGCGGCATCTCCTGGACCACGCGCGACATCACGCAGGTCTGGTATCCGTCAGCAGGCATCCACCAGAGCAATGGCGTGCTCGTCGGCGCCTACATCTGGACGCAGGACATTGGTGACAAGTTCGCCGCGATGCCGCCGGCACAGCGTATCGAAGCCGCGTTGGCCGATGGCGAACGACTGCATGCCGATTATCGGAAGCATCTCGTCCGTGGTGTCACGGTGGCCTGGAAGAACATACCGTTCAGTGCCGGTGCCTGGGCGATATGGAGCCCCGAGGCCCGCGCCCAGCACTATCCCACGCTACTGAAGGGCGACGGCCCATTCCTGTTCGCCGGCGAGCACCTGTCCTATCTGACAGGCTGGCAGGAAGGCGCCCTGCGTTCGGCGCATTACGCGCTGGGGCAAATCAGCGAAAGGCGATAACGCCAAAAACGCAAATCGTAGCTGGAGCACTTACAGGCAGACCAGAATCGATGGGTTGAGCGGCAAGCGGAACCCATCAGCTTTCCAGTCACGTTGAAGACGCTACAGCTCCGGCCGTCGTCCCCGCGTACCCGCTGCCTGCTCAAAGTGATGGCCGACGCGCAGCACGGTGGCATCGCCCCACGCAGGCCCCATGATCTCGAGCCCGAGCGGCAGCCCGGCCGAGGTAAATCCGCCGCACACCACCATCGACGGAATGGCGGCCACATTCGCCACCGTGGTCAGCAAGGGCCGTGCAAACCCATCATCCGGCCGCTGCTCGGTCAGCAACGGCGCCGTGCCGGACGTCGGCGCGGTGATCAGCACATCGAACCGCTCGAATGCCTTGGCGGTGATCGCGATCAGGTCGCTCCTCCGGCGTTGCGCCGCGATGTAGTCCGCGGCGCGGATGAGTGCACCCGCCATCACCCGCACCCGGAACACGCGCGAGTAGTCGGATAGCCGCGTCCGTATCGTATTCTCATGCAGCGCATAAGCCTCGGACGAGATGATGACGCGGCCGATCGCATTGTATTCCTGGACCGAGGGCAGCGCCGCGTCCTCGACCCGGCAGCCGAGGCTGCGCAGCGTCGCGGCCGCCCGGCTCATCATCTGCAGCATCTCCGGCGACGCCGGCACGTCGTGTTCGTAATACCGGCGAAGCAGCCCCACCCGCAGTCCCCGCAGCGGCGCGGTGATCGCACTCGCATAGGAAACCTTCGGTGCGGCAACCGAGGCCGGGTCGGCTGGGTCGTATCCCGCCAGCGCATCCAGCAGGATCGCGCAATCCTCGGCCGTCCAGGCCATCGGGCCAGCGGTGTCCAGGCTCGGAGCCAGCGGGATGACGCCACGCCGCGACACCAGACCCGGTGTCGGCTTGATGCCGGCGATGCCGCAGTACGCCGCAGGCAGCCGGATCGAACCGCCGGTATCCGAGCCCATCGCCCCCAGCACCAGTCCGGCAGCGACAGCGGCGCCCGATCCGGAACTGGAGCCGCCGGTGAAGCGCCGAGGGTCCCAGGGATTGCGCGCCGGCGGCCACGGCAGATCGAAAGCCGGCCCGCCGATGGCGAACTCGTGCGTCGCCAGCTTGCCCAGCATCACGGCGCCCTCGGCGCTTAGGCGGCGGACCGTCTCGGCGTCGTCCTTGGGGACGTTCTCCGCCAGAATGCGAGAGTGCGCCGTCGTGCGGACGCCGGCGGTCTCGTAAATATCCTTGTACCCGACCGGGATCCCCAGCAGAGGGCCGCGCCTGCCAGCCATCACCGCCCGTTCGGCCGCCCGCGCCGCGGCCAGCGCCTGGCGATCGGTGACCAGCAGGAAGGCGTTCAGCTTCGGGTCGATCGCTTCGATCCGGGCAAGCAGGTCCTTCACCAGCTCGACTGGGGACAGGCGCTTCGCCGCGATCAGACGGCCGGCCTCGGCACGCTTATTCCCGGGGCGTCGCTCGGGAGGCGATCCAGAAATACAACGACCACATTGAACGCTGCAACCGGGCGATCGAGGCGGCTGAACAAGGCATATCTATCCCCGGAGCAGATTCGGATGCGAACGACCTCAAGAGCCAACTGGCATCTCTCGTCGAGCAGAGAGACTCTTATAAACGCGACCGTGATTTGGTTACGCGTGACTTGCAGGAAAAGGAAAAGCTGATAGCAGCCATGTCTTTGCGCGTTGACGCGATTGGGAAGAAGACAGATCCAAATCAGGTTGCTGCGAGTTCCGTCGACATGAGCGCGGCGGATCCAACGGTGGTGCAACTCATCAACAACCTGCAGGAGCAACTGTACGCGGAGCGTCGGGAGAACCGTCGGCTGAAAGGTGCATAGCAGAGTGTTGGTTGCGGTGACAGATTTTGGTAGCGTGTGGCGCCGGCGCTTTGGCAAGAACCCGGATGACCCGCGGCGTTTTGCAAGAGGCGTGTATTACAACACGACCGGCATCGGCATCGCGGGAACGATACGCCAGCGTCCCCAGATCGTCGGCTACGCCCGGTTCAACGGATGTGGCGGATTCAACCCGAACCGTCCCTCGCAAATGATCGGTCGAGTGTTTGAATGCGCGGAACCGTGCGTATGGCAGGGGCAGAACAAACTCCTTTTCAAGCGTCTCCTGAACGCACCAGAGAAACCCGACGGTTTTCTTGTCGTAGTGCGGGCCCAACTAGTTGGCAAGCTGACAATTGGCAGGACTGATTGGCGGTCAGCCGGCACCTGGCTCATCTCGTTCAGCGAATCTGACGACCAGCAGGAAGCCATGCTGTTGATGGGGGAGCACAGCTGGCTGCAAACCGAGTTGGGCCGCTTTGTCCTGGAACCAGAACCGCGTCGGCCATGGGTTGCACGGCTTGTGCTGGTATCCGCGCCGCAGGAGTGAATCCCATGCGGTATCGGAAAGGCATGATCGCGCTGAGTGAGATCCGGGATTATCCGCTGCTCCGCCGTGTGCTGCACTGCAGTTTCGTCACACCCGCTCAGTTATACCAATTCATGAAGCTGGACTACTGCGTGTCGTCGCGTAATGCGTTCGACAACCGGCTACGAAGGTTGCTGGCGCATGACCTGCTGGTGCGGCACGATATTCCAACAATGAACCGCGGCGTGGTGTATTCGATATCCCGAGCTGGAGCGTCGGAATTGGTTGGCAGAGGAGAGTATTACTCCGGGTCCACAGACATCGGTAAAGAGTCCAACGGTCACGTGCAACACGCGCTGGAGTTGAATGACATTCACCTCGCGCTGAAGCAAAACCGCACACTCGTTCGTTGGACTCCAGAGTCTGACATCCGGTCGCGCAATGAATTCACGGAAATTGGATACGTGAAGGATTATGACGCGGTAGTCGCGGTTCGCATTGGCGAACACGAACACCGCTTCGCCCTCGAGTATGAACGCACCCAGAAAGCAAATGGGCGATACCAGGAGATCCAGAAGAGGATCCAGCTGAGACCGACGTTCACCACTTCTTGTATCTTGTTTCGAATTATGACCTGTTGCTGTTCCTCGTGAAGAAGTTCGAAGGCTGCCGCCGTCCGGTTTACTTCGGCCTACGGCAGGATTTCCTCAGTGAGGGCCTTTGCCTGTCAGTCCAAAGCAATCACTCGCCTGTGTCCACCACCTTTCTCGCCGTGCTAGCGCGTGGCCTCTCCCGTCCGAGTGGATGGCGCACCTCTGCTTCGTAAAATGGAGCCCGATTTACCTATTGCCGTGGGTTTGAAGTGGGATTGGCGTGGAATTGGCGTGAATCGAGCCCTTGCAACCTGCTGATAGCCCGGCGGTTATCGGTTGACTATACCCTGTTGAGATCCTCAATCTCCGAAAAACGACCGAGCAGTTGTGACATTCGCGCGCGCTATTGCGATGCATTGTATGCAGCCATGATGACGCAGTTCTTGTACATGCTGAGTTGCTCGTTCCGGTTTGGTGTTCCGGCAATTGCGCGAAACTGTGCGCGCGCAAGTTGCACAAGCTGGTGCGGCGACAAGCGCGGGCTGTGCGAACAGCAGTGGTTCGGTTTGGGCGATGAATGTACCCGGCTATCGTTCGAGCGGCGCGGCGCTGTGTTGTGGACTGATCCACCAGCATCGGTGTGGACATCCGTTGCCAATCGTTGTCACTTACGCGCTGGTTGTTGCCGAACCGTGCGATGGCTGGTGCAAGACGAGTGGCAAGGTGCAAGCTCGTTTGAGATTCGAACTGCGTGGTCAGTCTGCACCGCCGTGCGCACAGCGCTGTGTAAGGATGCGCATCAGATGCACGCGGCTGTCGATTCTGGTTGCAACGAGAATGCGCACTGATGTGCGAACTTTCAAACTGCGGCGTGTGCTGGTTGCAACGGAAGTCATGGCATTGTGACGATGCTCGGGTGATGGACGTGCTCTTAGGATTGTTGCACTGCTGGCGATGCAGCGGCGAACCATACGTTCCGGTTTGTCCGTCGGTTGGCAGGAATCGCGCACTGACGCGTTACCGGGAGATCTCCCAAACAGGACTTCCTGGGAGCCAGGGGTTGCACTTCTATGAGTAGGGCGTTTGAACTAACCCGCTGGCGCGGGGGACGCTGCGCGTGGCGTGGGCTGGTTCTAAGGTGAGCTTGTCGAGTGAGCTTGCGCCGGGACTCGCTAACCCTTTATGATTGGCCTCTGTGACAGTCATGGATCGTCAGGCGCGAAGGCAGAGGTTGAGTGTCGCATTATCAAGGAAAGCGCTATTGAAATCCCATAGCTGACCCCGTCCGCCGCAATCACCAGCGGCTTCCTTCAAACGGCCTTATCGAAAGTGCCCGGCTGCCAAACTTGGGGGCATTGGTACGCGCCTTTTTTCTGGCCGGGCACCTCCGATAAGGTCCTAGCGTTTTACGTCCATGTGACTCCGAACAGGCCA
>CAVTEC010000110.1:0-11893 GCA_963733475.1 uncultured Alphaproteobacteria bacterium
TGATGGCGCTGAGCTGCGCTTCGATCTTCGCTTGCAGCTTTTCGCCTCGCCGCAGCGGTGCTCTCGCCACACCGGTACGTTTCATGTGGCTCCATACCAGTTCATCGGGGTTCAGCTCAGGCGCATAGCCGGGAAGAAAATGCAGCGTCAGCATGCCATTCGTGGCGGGCACATAGGTCTTCACCACAGCGTGGTGTTGTGCGCCGGAAAGCCGCTTTACTACCAGACGGCACCGGCTTTGCATGCCGGCGCAATATTCGCCGCAGCACGAGACAAACACTCGGCAGTCAGCCCGCCCTGGTAGGCGCAAGACCAGAACCTGCCCCGCGCATTCACCGCCGAGGCCGCATGATCGACCGCCGCTGCCCAGCGCCTTCATCACTGGCGTCTGATCTTTCTGGCCCAGGTCTTGCCGTGAACGGCATTGGCATCAAATCCTCATTTATCCCAAAAATACACCCCAGCGCCTGAGACTTTTGCCTGTCTGGCAATTGCAGGATACCGTTCGCGCTGCCACGCCCCATTGCTTCAGGATCGCGCTGATAGGCCCGCCGCAGCGCTTTTTGCGGCGTCAGTCCCAAATTGGCGAGTATTTTCCACCGCCGTCACGCCAAGCCGGATGCCGAACTTCCGCTCGATCAGATCGGCGATACCGACCACCGCGTCGATAATCCCGAAGTCCAGGCCATACTGCCGGGGATCGCGACCATTGATCCAGCGAAACACCTGCTGCTCCTGCTGCGGTGTCAAACTGCGTGGCCGCCCCGTCGCCGGCCTTGCAGGCATGAGTAGCTTTCAGCTCCATAAGTGGCTTTCGACGCCGCACTGCAGCCATTGGTATATTGTCGTGCGATGAAAGCCGGTAGGAAGCCATCGCCCATGATTATGGCAGCTCGCCGTCCCTCACTCGCTCGACCGCCATCAATCGAATGGCTGCCAGTGTCCGATGATCCAGACCTTCGTGGTCGCAACACGTGCTGGCCTGAATTGATTGATGATATTGGCTGACGGGGGAGTATCAGGCGGCCGCCAGACGGCGCGACATCAGCTTGACGCTGGCGATGTAGAGCCAGGTCACCGCGCTCTCGATGGTGGCCTCGAAATCCTTGGCCAGACGACGATTGCGGTTGAGCCAGGCCAGCGTGCGTTCGACCACCCAACGCTGGGGCAGCAGGATAAAGCCCTTGGCGGTGTCGGATCGCTTGACGATCTCGATCGTCCATGTACCGAGCGCTTCAAGCGCACCCTTCAGCTTGTCACCGGCGTAGGCGGCATCAGCGAACACGTGGCGCAGCCAGGGAAACGCGCTGCGCACGCTGTCCAACAACGGTGGCGCACCATCACGATCCTGCACGTCCCCCGGGTGCACGATCGCGCCGACCAGCAGGCCGATCGTGTCGGTGAGGATATGCCGCTTGCGGCCTTTGACCATTTTCTCCGCCGCGTAACCGCGCGGACCGCCGGCCTCGGTTGTCTTGACGGATTGGCTGTCGATGACCCCGGCGGTCGGACTTGCCTCGCGGCCGGCGGCTTCGCGCACATCCATCAGCAGCGCCTGATTGATGATCTGCCATCTTCCGTCATCGCGCCAGGCGTAGAAGTAGCGTTGCACCGTGGTGAACGGCGGGAAGTCCTTGGGCAACATGCGCCATTGGCAGCCAGACTGGGCAATGAAGAAGATGGCATTGACGATGTCCCGCAAGCAGGCCTTGCGGGTTCGACCGCGGCTTGCGGGCGGCGGCAAATGCGGCTCGATCAGAAGCCACTCCTGGTCGGTGGTATCGCTTGCGTAGCGCAGCCCGTCGCGCTGATACTTGCGTCGCGTGATTTCAGTCCAGGCCATCGGTGTGTCCTTCGTGTCTTCGCAACCACGAGAGAATCGTAGCCGCTGGGATCACGCAACTGCTTTTTTGTTCGGCCGATCACGGTCATCGGGGACGACAGGCTCCGTCGGAATAACCCGTTGAAATGACTCCAATCTTCATTCCGATACAGTTCCGGGTCAGCCTCTCAGCCTGCGCTGTCGCCATCGTGCTGTTCGGAGGTCACCAGCGGCCGGGACCTCTTTGGGCATCCCCTCGCCATTGATCCAGGAATTCGCTGGTCGCGGCATTGTGCCGTTCATTACAAAAGATATTGGTTCCGTCCAACATCTCTAAAACATGACCTTGCCTATGCTCGGTCCGCTCGGCTCCAGATTGGAGCCCAGCTCCCCCACTTTTGGCGCGCCACCCCAACGGCGCGCCTTTCTTTTCGCAACCCGTTAGCTGCGTTCTACCCCCCGCGCCTCCGGCCCGGCAGCGGCATTCGGCGAGGCCGGACAGGCTGATGAGCGTCGGACTCGTCGCCAACCAAGCCGCCGGATCCATGGAAAGCGGCACCCGAACGCGCCGCGTTATGCGTCGACGTAGATACCGGATCAGCGAGCCTTGCCGCGGCGAGCCAGACCCAGACCGACGAGACCGACCCCGAGCAGCGTCATCGAAGCCGGCTCGGGCGTGGACGCTACGAACGCCCGGTCAATCGCCATATCGTTCGCTGTGATGTCCGGGCCATTGAAGACGAAGGAAAAAGTAACCATCCCGGCGGAGGCCAGTGTCAGTGTCGAGGCCTCCAAATTCCAGGTCTGTGATCCCAGAGAGTCAACGTCGCTGGCGATCGATGCGCCGCCGAGACTCACGGACCACGTGGAATCGCCGGGGTTGGCCAGTCCGTTCGCGGGCGCATAAGCGTCGAGACCGAATTTGTAGGTGCCGGCCGCCAGCGAGAGAGTTTGGCTGATCGATTGCGTACTGGTGTCGGTCGAGAAATACCCGACATAGCCTGTCGCGGGATCTGGGCTGCCGGCCGTTAGAGGATCGGGGAGAACCGCCTCACCGAACGCCCCATTGTACAAGCCGCTGGTGGTCGAGTTGACCGCGATCACCTCGCCGATCGAATTGGCGCTGTTTACGTTGGTCGTCCAGCCCGAGAAGCTGCCGGTTCCGAAGCTGTCGTTGGTCAGAAGGTTGCCGCCGGCATGCGCCGCGACTGGAACCCCGAGCACGAAGCCGGCAATAAGAAGCTTCTTCATCGTCATCTCTCCGTCGTTGCTCACGGGGCATTCACGACAAATAATGCAAATTCCATGCTGCGACAGAAAATTGAGCAAAGTCAACTCGGTATAATTTATGCTCCCGCCGAGTGAAACCGATCTGTAAAGTTTTCCGACAACAGTGACGATGGCTCACACCGTCACCGGCCAAGCCGCCCCTACAGCCTCGCGCCAGCGATCCGCTCCAGCCTGAGTTCCCCTTTCGCGCCCCATCCCTGCGCGCCATCCGGCACGTCCGGCCGGAAACGTTCATACAGCCGAAAGCCGACGCGGTTGAACTCCTCGGGCGGAACCGACCCGGCCAGCGCGTCCATCGCTGCGCGTGCCTCGTCAAGTCGGTCGCCGAAAGCCTTGGTAATGTACGACGCCACGCTTCGCGCTGACGCGGGCTTGCCATCATCATCCGCCCGCAGTGTGCCATCGTCGGCCGGCAGGACGGGGGCGCGGTTCACTCGGATTGGAGGGGACGGGCTGTCACTCACTGCGGCATGGTAAGCCGGTGCGGCAATTCGGTCACTGGCCTTCGCCAATGCCCTGACATTGCCCGGGCCGCCTTGGGGCGGCCCTTTCGTTTCAGCACGGTTCGAAGTTGTCAGCTATAGTCTTTGAGGCTTCTGGATTAGGGGGATCACAACAGTGCCGAAGGGCTTCTTCCTGGCCGAAGTCGATGTGGCCAACCCCAATGAATACGAAGCATACCGGACGCGTGTATTGCCGACTGTTGAAAAGTACGGTGGACGCTCCCTGGTTCGGGGCGGATCCCCGACAGCGATCGAGGGTGTCGCCTTCGGGAGCCGTGTCATCATCATTGAGTTCGACAGCCCAGAGCAGGCGATGGTGTGGTATAATTGCCCCGAGTACCAGGCGACTGCACCTCCATCCATTGGCTCTCGACGTGCAGCGCGCACGCCACGCAGCGACCGGCGGCAATGGGCTCGTGTTCCCGGCTCCAAAGTCTGGTGTGCCGGTAGACACGTTCAGCGCTCTCACGACAGCGCTGACCAAGGCAGCGGCGAAGGACAGCGGTGAGGCGGTGGCCGCTGGACCTCACACGACTTCCGCTGCTCGTTCGCCACGGCGTTGGGGGAGGCTGGCGTCCCGGAAGCTGTTGCCGATGCAGTGTTGAACCATCGCCAGTCCGCAACGCGCGGCGGCGTACTCGGTGTGTATCAGCGTGCGAGCCGGTGGCCCGAGCAAGTCAGGGCAATGCAGTTGTGGGGACGGCTGTTGGCCGCTGCCATCGAGGGGCGTGAGGCAAGCGCGGAGGTGGTGCAGTTGCATACTGCGGCAAGCTGATCCCACCTGCCGGGCAATGTTCCCGACCAAGTTGGCATGATGTCATGTCGAAGGTTTGACGTGACGATTAAAACGAGTATCGCCTTGGACGCTTCCGGTCTTAGACGAACATTCGATCGATTGCGCAGGTCAGCGCTCGAGCGCCTTCTTCAACTCGTCGACGGTGACCTGTCGAATTTTGCTGCGGACATCTTCATCCGTCACAGTGCGACCACATCCGCTACAGTTGGCTCCCAGGAAATCGTTATAAGTCTTGCCCTCGCGCCCGACGCGGAAGTGTTGCGCGCCACATGATGGACACCGAAATGGAATGGTATCGCTCACCGAGTTCGCTCCTGTAGGTCTGGCAACCACAGGGTAGCGATGGGCGGGGCGGCTGTCGTGGTCGCCCCGCCTCTCCTTGATGTCGAACTGCCTCCGTCTGGCCCGCCACGTAAGCCCATCACGCGAGCATCAGACGAGACGGGCTAATCCTTGTAGGAATTTCCGTCCGAGCCCGTGACCAGACGGAGATTTGCCGCGTCTGCCAACGCACCGGGCACAAAGCCGCCACTGATCATGTCAAGTTCGCGCGCAGACAGCTCGTGCATCTTTCCACTGTCTGCCACCGTGCCCATGCCGACCACGGATTTTGAATTCACCTGGCTTACCATGACTTCCTCCTATGCCCCGCTGCCACCATGGTAGCGGGTGACATGAATATCGCACCCGCAAGCGGCCCCAACTGTGCTGTGCAACACCTGATTGAATAGCACTTGACTTCGGAGCAGTGTTCCCACTGCGCCCGTGTCCGCCGAATGGAGATCATGGCGCGCGCGCGGCGATGCAGATTGCGGCGTTCGATTGGAGGTGCGCCATGTTCGTTCGCAATATCGACCTCGCCCTTGAGCGCGCCATGGCATCCTATTCGCACGAAGCCTGGCAAGCGATGACCGCGAGCGAGCGCAGCGCTGCTATCTACCGCGAGCTGCAGGCGATGGAGGCGCGATCGATCAACGACGGGAGCTACATTCCGACACTGTCATCCCGGCGCCGCATCAGCCGGCGGCGCACTCCTGTCTGACTGATCGCCACCGCCCCGCCGGCCCTGTGAGGCGCTGCGGCCATGCAGAGCGCGTGAACAATGTCGGCGCCCGCATCAATCGGGCCAGGTACTGGTCGCTGCGAGGCGATCGATTTCCACGGCGACTTCATCCGGCAGGAGGCCGCCGGGAGCGAAATAAAATGCCACCCCTCCGATGGCGCTTGCCGAGATCGTCGCGGGCGGTTGCGCAGAGTTGCCACGGGCATAAGGATATAGTGCGTCGCATCTGGCGTGTACTTCGCAGGCATCGATCAGGCTGGTGATCAGGTTCGCGCGAACCACAAGCTTTTCCTTGCCTCCGCTCGGTATGTCCCGTTGCCAGGTTTCCGCCCGGGAGTGCTGGACCTGCACGCACTTGATCAAGTTAACCAACGGTCGCGCGTGGTCAGGCGGGATGGTTTCGATCAGATCGGTCAATTGTTCCGTGAGCCCAGACGGCAAGGGCGGGATCCGGTGATCGATCGGCCAGTCCGATCCTTGGATGGCCCCTGGAGGGCTGGGATGACGAAAAGGGCCGGTCACTCCCAGGGGCAGTTTGGCAACGCCTTCGCGTTCGTCGGCGTTTCGGAGCGTCTCTCCAAAAATCTCGGCACAGCGGGCCGCGTAGTCGGACAACTCGGCAAGCATGAGCGGCAGCACCGCCCGTAACGCGCTCGCCCTGCGTTCCCGGCGCTCATCGGCCCGGCGATCGGTCGCCGCTGTTTGGCGCACGACGGCACTCGCGCCGATCAACGCAGCCGCGACGGCCAATGCCGCTCCAGTCTGTGTCTGCCAGAGAAACAGCAACGCGATGAGATGCTCCCACGTGAACTGTCGGAGCATCGCTGTCGTGAACAGCCCGCCGTACACGGCCAAAGCCACGATGGTCACCGTAAGCACCGCAACTCCGATGCCGCCGATCGCGTCGGAGAGCCGTCGCCATCGGTCCCGCACCCCCCCCTCACTGCGCCGCTTTGCCGCAACATTACGCTCGCGGATGCAGGGTGATGCAAGGGCTGTTGCGCCGTCCCTCCGAGCGTCGCCATACTGGCGGATGGTGGACCCCAAGGCGCTCCGCGCAATGTCTGCTGAGCTGCAAGCCCAGGGCAGGGTATTACGAGCATCGGCTGAGGCGGCACGCGCACAAAGCGTCGTGCTGCGTAAGCGCGCGGAGGAAGCTCGGCTTCGGGCGGTAGCGCTTCGTCCGAAGACTGGCATTCCCGAACACCAGGGACGTTTCGCCATGCCGTGGCGATTTTGATGGCAACCAAGCGTCCCCACGCCCCCAACCAGCTCGCCTAATCGCCTCCATCCCGCCAGCCCCACCGTGTCGCGCTGCGCCCGTATCAGATCAACCAATTGGTTCATCAGTTCGCCGGTGACGGAATCGTTCTCCCACCTGGTACAGCGATCAATGTCCGTTGGGGCTAGTCGCCCAGAGTCATTCAAAGTGACGGGTAAAGTCGTCTGAGTTTTATCCGGGCATGCTCATTGGTGAACTGCCAGTTGGCCTTGGCGTGATGTTTGTTTCGATGTTCACGCCAGGCGGCGACTTCCTCGACAAGGCTGCCTTTGTCCTCGATCCGTCGATCCAGACATTGCGATGACAGAACGCCGAGTTCTGACTCCGCCATGTTCAGCCAACTGCCGTGCTTCGGCGTGTAGTGCCACTCGAACCGCTCGGCGAGACGGCGCGCCTCGGCCGGTGCGAAGGCGGCGTACAGCGACGCCGCGGTATGGGTGCTGAGATTGTCCTGCACCAGAACGATCTTGTTTGCTGAGGGGAAATATCGGTCCGACAGGTCGCGAAGCATGGCGGCATAATCGGCGGCGGCATGGCGATCCGTCACCTCGACATGCCGCCAACCTTCCAGCGGCGCGAACAGCATGAACAGATTGGCGGTGCCGTTGCGTTCGTACTCATAATCGACGCGCCTCGGCTGACCACGCTTCATCGGCAACGGCGCGCGAGTTTCCCGGATCAGTTGTTTCGAGGTCTCGTCAAGACAAACCAAGGGCCGGGCTGTATCACGCGGCCTCGTGTAAACCTCCAGCACCTCTTCCATCGCGGCCACGAACGCCGCGTTGGCCGACGGCGGAATGACCCACCGTTGCTTCAGGTGCGGTTTGAGAAGGTTTTTTTTAGCGTCCGCCCGATCGTGTTGTCACTGGCCTTGGCGACGATCCCCAGTTCCACGACCTGCTGTTCCAGCAGGCGCAGCGACCATTTCGCGTGCCCGGCCGGAGGCTTGGAGCAGGCCAGCGTGATCAGTCTGGCTTCCTTTTCGCCGTCGAAGATCCGCAGGATCGACGGTCTCGCGCGGGGCTTACGGGCGAGCGCTACGTCGAGCCCCTCCTCAACCAGACACTGGCGAACCCTGTGGACGGTCGCGAGGCTGGTGTCGAGGGCCTTCACGATACGGCCGTCGCTCCAGGCTTCGCCGACCTCGGAAATGTCTGCCTTGAGCAAGATGCGTGCCCTGAGGATCGCGCTGGCCGAATGTTTGCCCTTGCCGATAAGCGCTTCCAGCCGCGCGCGTTCCTCCGCGTCCAGCCGAACCACATACTTCTTCACGACGACCTCTGACATGTCCCGAATCCTGGCCAACGTTGACGACGTTGCGAGTGAGTCACAAACTGCCGTCAGGTTCAATGACGCGGGCGACTAGTGCGCTGCGCCCGCAGTTTCTCCAGCCGCTGTAGACACACCGGGCAAGTGACTTCGGGCGCCGGTGGTTCGGCCCATCCTGAGCTGCTACCAGGCTCATCTGAACAAAGCGCCATGCGGCAATATGGACTAACCGCGTGGAAGACTGGCTCCCTGCCACGGGTTACTCGCCCAAGTTTGCGGAGGGCCACGAACGCACGGCCTTGCCTCTCGATGATGTGCATTCACCATCGGATCATTCTGGCGGAGTCGCGTCAATTCGGTGCTAGACGCCAGCCCCGTAAGGCGCTGTGGCGCCGCGGGCTTCACGCGAGGAAACCGGACGCGGAAAGCTGGAGGGCTGTAGAGGCCGCGCGGGGTGTGCTCCACGGCACAGCGTTAGATCGGGCCGAGGCGCATGGTGGCGCCACAATCGGGGCGCCTTCGCGACGCGGGCATGTGGTCAAGGGCCACGTGGCGCGGTTCGCACAAGGCGCCCCGCATGCCTCCCCGCCCAAAGGGGCGCCCGGCGAGCCTATCGCTCGGGCTTTGATCTGTTGCCTGCCCGCGGAAGCCAGTCCCACCGTCTCTCGCCGATGCGGCAATGGCCCGTGCGTCATTTTAGCGTTATATCAGCGATCAATACGCGATATATGGCTTAATACAGGCGCCGGCAGAAGCCTGAAGTTCGAGGGAATCTGCTGCATGAAACTCGAGCGAGTTTGGCGATGGGTGCGAGTGTTCCTCGCCGGGGGCGAGCTGCGCTCACTCAAGCGTCAGTTGCCCAACGCCCATCGATTATGGGTGCGCGCCGATCGGACTCTCAGACAGGAAACCGACCGAGAATATTGCGCCCGACTGAGGCTTCTGGCGCAGGAGCGGTCTGGCCTACGGGAGCCATGAGACAATGCGGTTTGTCATCGCGGTTGCCATCGTGCTGCTCATCGGCGCCAGCGGAGCGCTGGCGTGGTACATTTGGATCCTTCTCGGCGCCAGGTAGGGCTTTGACGACCGCGCTTGGTAGCGATCAGTGGCGGCCCAATGCGCGTCTGATGGCTTGGGCCAGACGGTCAACCCAAGTGGGATGGATCACCTTCTGTTTTTCATATGGCTGCCTGTCCCTACGTGCCTCCATGATGCGCAGAAGGGTCGCTGCGACAGGATCGGCGCGCTCAGGAGCGGGAGGCTTGTCAGATCCCACAGGGGAAGTATGGTCACGGCTGACCCCAGCCTAAAGTTACGAAGAATTTCAGGCGCGTTCCGAACTGAGCCGCCGGCACGTCGCGTTGGCGACCGCTAGGCTCGGTGCAGCAAACGCCGCCGGCGCCGTGGCGATTGTTAGTCGCCTTGCGTAGCAAGGTGGCGATGTGACACGCCGAACGCGCCGAGCTATAAAGAGGTAACTCGTAACCTACCCACAAACTCGGGCCGCCTTCGGGCGGCCCTTTTGTTTCAGGCGTTCATCGCTCTGAGCGCGTCCCACAGCTTAACCGAAACATCCTCCGCTGGCTCTCTCACGGTCTGAGAGTCCCCGTTCTCAAAGCGGATCACGGTGACGCCAGGCGAGCGCTGCATCACGACGCTCACCCCCAGCGGGTTGATGTAGACCTTGCCTCGAGAGTCTGCATCCGTGAATGCCGGCAGTGACATCTTGGCCTCCATCGTCGATCCGGACACGGCGCCCAAAATAGCACGGATCGAGGTCGGTACCAGGTTAACTCGGCGCCTATCATCCCCTCGCCTCCGGTCCTAGCAGCGGCACCCGGCGCGGTCTGACGCGTGCGTTGAGGATCGGCGGTGAGCTGTGCCATCAACTCGTCAACGCGGTGCGGCGCTTCCGGCTGCTGAACGGCAGGGCAAAGGACATGGACTGCGTGAGTTCGTCCAGGGTAGATGGGCATGTCCCGAACAGATGGGGGACAGGTAGAAACGGCCGGTTGCTGTTATCCTGGTGTTATCCCACAAATCTGGGGTCAACAAGCATCCCACAATAACTCATTGAAAAACTTGGCGGATCCGAGGCGACTCGAACGCCTGACCTTCGCCTTCGGAGGGCAAATCCGCAGCATTGCCGGCGTTTGCCAGGGTCTGTGGAGCATTAAAAAAAGACCACTCACAGTGCTGTTTCCTATAGTTCAGCTTCGCCTATGTTTGCTAGCATTTGCGCGATCCTGCTAGCTATCTGCTTGCTAGCTAGCAAACTGGAGGTGCAACAGATGGCGGAGCGGAAGCGGATCGGGCTGCGCGAGGTGCGCGCCCTGTCGTCGGGGCAAATCGTCTGGGATGCGGTCGTATCCGGCTTCGGCGCCCGCCGCCAACGCAGCGCGGCCGTGGCCTACGTGCTCTTCTATCGAACGGCCGAGGGGCGCCAGCGCTGGCACACGATCGGCCGCCACGGTGCGCCGTGGACCCCGGACGCTGCTCGCGACGAAGCCAGGCGCATCCTGGGTGAGACCGTGAAGGGCGCCGACCCCGCTGCGGAGAAACAGGCGAAGCGCAAGGCCGAAACGGTGGCCGAATTGTGCGACGCCTATTGGGCCGACGCCGAGGCGGGCAACCTGATTACCCGCCGCCGCGCGCCGAAGAAGGCCAGCACCCTGCTGTCCGACAAGGGCCGGATCGAAAAGCATATCCGCCCCCTGCTCGGCCAGATGAAGGTTGCCGCCGTCACACCGACGGACGTGGAAGGCTTCATGCGCGCCGTGGCGGAGGGCAAGACCGCCGCGCGTGCCAAAACCGGCAAGAAGGGTGGCCTGTCCAACGTCCGCGGCGGCATCGGCACTGCAAGCCGCACGGTAGGATTGCTCGGCGCGATCTTCACCTATGCTGTGCGGCACCGCATGCGTGCGGACAACCCGGTGCGTGGCGTCATGCGGCCGGCGGACGGCCGGCGCGAGCGGCGCCTGACGGATGACGAATATCCCGCCCTGGGCACGGCGCTTCGCGAAGCTGTCGCACAGAATGTCTGGCCGGCTGCCGTGGCGGCGGTGCGGTTCCTCGCCCTGACCGGCTGGCGCAGCGGCGAGGCGCTGGGGCTGCGCTGGACAGACGTCGATCTGGCGCGACGGACGGTGATCCTGGCCGACACAAAGACCGGACGCTCCATGCGCCCGCTATCGCACGCGGCCTGTAACGTGCTGCGCGACCTCTCGCGCGGCGGCGAACTTGTGTTCCCACCGACCCGCGGCGCGAGATGCATGAGCGGCTTCCGCAAGCTGTGGAACCGAATCGCAAAGCTGGGGGACCTGCCCGATGACGTGACCCCGCACGTCCTGCGGCACAGTTTCGCAAGCCTTGCCGGCGACCTGGGATATTCCGAGCCAACCATTGCAGCGCTGGTGGGCCATAAGGGACACACAATCACGTCGCGCTACGTGCACGCCGCTGATGCCGTGCTGCTGGCCGCAGCGGACGAGGTAGCGCGGCGATCAGTGCAGCTCATGGACGGTGAGGCAGACGATGCGGATGTAGTGCTGTTGAGGCACGCATGAGCAACGGTACTGCGACACAAAAGCCGCGCACTGCGCGTAAGCCAGTCAGACGGCCAATGCCATCTACAAGTGATGCGGCACTGACGTCTCCCGAACGATGGGTTGCCACGGAGGCAGCGAATTTCAAAGCGACCCGAAACCCGATCTATGTATGGCAGGCGCTCTTCTTGTTGGCCTTCCACCGTCTGGATGCGGCGATCGAACAAGGAAATTGGCGCCGCGGAGATCCGCTTCCTCCCTTGGTGCTTCCGGAATGGTGCACACGCTACCTAATGGACGTGGCGATAAAAGTTGAGCACCTA
>CAVTEC010000111.1:0-13823 GCA_963733475.1 uncultured Alphaproteobacteria bacterium
GGTGCCGGGCAGCGGCAGCATCATGCTTTTGCGCGTAGCGGCGGGCCGCTCTCGGTGCGGGTCGAAATAGCGGCTCTGTTTGGTGCGCGTGTCCTCGATTGGGCAGCCGTCATAGGCCGCTGATTCGGCTGTCGGGGTGCTGTGAGACATAGGTTCTCCGCTCGGGTTGACAGCGCAACCCGCCGGGAAAGGGCCTGAAAATCGGCACAAGCTCGCCCTTTAGCGAAAACGGGGTTTTCGCTTGACTACGGGGCGGATTTCGGGGAATCTCTGAGCTCCAAGCACCAGAGATTTCCCGGCCTCTGCCGGTATGCAGCCCCGCTCCTAGCGGGGTTTGCTGTTTCTGGGGTTGTTCTCCGCAGAATGGTTGACACGACACCGGACCAACTCGACCCGGTGGTCGCATAGCGTGCCGGATCAGGTGATTCGTTGGAAGCTGAAAGCGCAGGTTGCTTCGCGCGCGCCGTTTCAACGGGATTCTTTCGCAACCGGAAAAGCCGCGCGCGAACCGGGCCGCCTATGCGGCGGCCCGCTCCTCCTCGATGTGTTTCGGCTGCTGCGGTTGCAGGCTGTGCAGATAATCGGCGGCGCGCTGCGCATGGCCGGCGGCCGTGAAGATGAAGCGCTTGTCGTCCTTCAGCACCTTCAACCAATGTCGCGATATAGGCGGCATGATCCGTCGCGAACCTCGGGCGTGATGCCGAGATCGGCGCAAAGGAAAGCGCGCACCCAGCTCGGCAACCAGCTCCTCGCGTGCATAGCCTTCGTCGCCATGGCGGACGCGGCCCAGATCGCGGGCCAGGCGCTTGTCGTGTTTGGTCCAGTGGGTGAGTTCGTGCGCCAGCGTGGCGGCATGGCTCTCGGCATCGCGGAAGGTCTCGAAGGGCGGCATCTGCACGTAGTCCGGGCCTTCGGCGTAATAGGCGCGGGTGCCGCCGTGGCGGATGTCGGCGCCGGTCGCGGCAAAGAACCGGTCGGCGGCTTCGATGCGCTGCAGCGGGGTGAGGGCAGGGGCCTCGGCCTTGGCGGTGTAATGCGCGGGCAGGTCTTCGCACTGCTCGGCATTGAACACGGTGTAGCCTTTCAGGAAGGGGATTTCCCGCTCGGTCTCCTCGCCTTTGTCGTCGGTCTCGGTGCGGGTGATGCGGTCGGCATAGACGACCAGCTCGCCATGCTCGCCTTTGCTGACATTGCCGCCGAGCTCCAGCGCCTGCTTGAAGGTGAGCCAGAAGCGGGCAGGCGTAACCCTTGGCGACGGAAGCCGACCACAGCATCACGACATTGATGCCCTTGTAGGGAATGCCGTTGTGCCGCAGCGGGCGGGTGATCTTGCCGGCGGCATGGTCGGCGTTCCATGGCCGCATCCACGGGCGCACACCTTGCTCAAGGTCGGCGATGATCTTGTTGGTGATCCTGCTGTAAACGTCCCGAAATTCGCTCATGTCCCGGTCCCTTTCCTTTTGGATTGCGAAGCAGCGCGCCGCTGCTTCCCGGGGCCGCGTGAGCGGTGGAGATGGAGGGGGAAAACAGGCTTCTCGAGGGAACCGGAACGCAACGAAATTGACCGCCCTTCGGCAATTTCGTCTGTCGTTCTGGGCGGAAGCCTGTTTGGGGGAGAGAAGAGGCAACGCCTCTCGGCCCCCCGCTACGCCGCGTCTGCGGCGGCATGAGGCCCTTGCGCGAAGGATCGTCACCCGAATGGGAGACGCTTTTGGCGGCTCGGGGCGCAGCCTAGAGCCTGGCCCGCCCCCTTTGGCGGGGCGCGCCCGGCTGCAAACCAAGGCTCTTGAAAAGGGGTAACACTTGTGTTACCCTATGGGGTGCTTGAGTTGCGCTATTACCTCACGGCCGGCGGGGAAAGCCCGTTCGAAAGCTGGTTTGACGGCCTCGATGCGGCGGCGGCTGCCAAGGTCTCGGTGGCGCTCGTGCGGCTGGGGCAGGGCAACACGTCGAACGCGAAGACCGTGGGCGAGGGGGTGCTCGAATACCGGATCGATTGGGGACCTGGCTACCGGGTGTATTTCGGGCGCGACGGCGAAACCCTGGTGATCCTGCTCACGGGCGGCACCAAGCAGCGCCAGCAGCGCGACATCGGGCGGGCGAAAGAATTGTGGACGGACTACAAGCGGCGGCGAAAGCCGTCCGCACGATGAACGGAGGCGGGCCATGGCAGTGACGCGAGATTTCAAGGAACTGGTGCAGAAGCGGATCGCGCGCGATCCCGCCTTCGGCGACGCGCTCCTGCGCGAAGGCATCGACACCATGCTCACCGGCGATGTCGATACCGGCAAGGCGATCCTGCGCGACTACATCAAGGCGACGGTCGGCTTCGAGAAGCTCGGCGAGGCGACCGGCACGCCGCCCAAAAGCCTCATCCGCATGCTCGGCCCGCGCGGCAATCCGCAGGCGCGCAATCTCTTTGGCATCATTGGTTACCTACAAAAGCAGGCTGGCGTCGAGCTGCATGTGGCCGCGGGGCCTGGCTGATCCTAACTCGCCCCCCGGACGCAAGCGGGTGACTAGGCACGTCGGCACAAAGTCTGGGGGACTGCACATTCACTAAACATGGCTTGCCCCATCAGAATTTTACCTCCTTGAGCGATGTGACAACGTCGAAGTCCGTTCCGAGCACCTTAAAGTGCCGGCGCCCGCAATCGATCTTCTGGTTTTCTTTGGTCCGGCGTTCTTCGCTGTCGAGCGTGCTCTTGGTCTCGCGCACGAAGTAGAGTTTCTCCTCCCGCTCCGTCACGAAGGCCCAGTCGGGGTTGTATTCACCAATCGGCGTGTCGATCTTAAACCAGCGCGGAAGCTTCACGAACAGCTTCACATGCTCGTTGGCATCAAGATCAGCCGCAAAGCGCTTCTCGACCTCGGACTCGAATTCCACGGCGTCGAACAGGGTCTTTTCCCGGTTCTGGACCTCATAGAGATTTTTGAGGTAGCGACTGATGCCCCTCTCGGCGTCTTCCTCGATCCTCTGCATTTCCCAATACTCGCCGGCGATCTTCTCGTATTTGATGCCTTCGAGCATCAGGTCGTGCATCGCGTAGCCGATCTCACGCGCGGCCATGGCCATAAACTGCTGGGGGTTGATGCGGAAGTCACCGATCCGGTTGGACCCCTTCAAGATCGTGACCAGAGTGTGCCGCGTGAGTTCGGTTTCCTTTTGCAGGTAGGCGATAATGTCGGGCAGCACCGTCGGTGCTGCCATAACCTGGGTATCGTGCTCCAGGACACGATCCGCGTTGACGCCGGCACGCGTGAAGTCCACGTCCACGCGCGTTGCGACGAGGGTGAGGGGATTGATCCTCTCCATGGCCTTGAGCCGGTTGACGGCGCGATCGACCAGCTCCGCCGTCTCGAAATGCACCCTGTAGCGGGTCTTCTGGTTGATGCGGGACCAAAGCTCGCGGAAGTCGTCGCGCAGGTGGACCTGCTTGTTAAAGTGCACGTCGCGCTTTTTGTCGGCATTGGCGATGCGGTTCTGGAACACATACCGCTTCATCTGATCGAGGATCGGCGCGCGTAGGTCCTCGAACTCGGGCGGCAGCTCTAGACGGAAGAGGACGTTGTCAGGGTCGAACTCGCCCTGAATGTCGCCGGCAGCGTCGATGTAGCCCTCGGTCTGAAGCGCCGCCCAAATCTGCCCGGAGAGATCCTGGCCGATCGGCTTGTCGGTGCCGTCCTCTGCCCGGCGGAGAAGCTTGGCGAACGCCTGGCGCTCGATGCGGCCGAATTTCATCCCGAAGTCGTTCTCGTATTCGGTTTGCAGGGCCGCCGCGAAGTCCTTGTAGGACTCGCTTGCGATGACCGTCAGCCGGTTGAGCTGTTCGTCATGCACGCGCTCGCCCTGGTCGTTGACCGGCAGGCGAAGGCCGCGGCCGATCTGCTGGCGGCGCTCCAGCTCGGTCCCAACCTCGCGCATGGTGCAAATCTGGAAGACGTTCGGGTTATCCCAGCCCTCCCGAAGGGCGGTGTGGCTGAAGATAAACCGAAGTGGCTCGTTCGGATCGAGAAGCCGCTCTTTGTCGCGCATGATAAGGGCGTAGGTGTCCTCGTCATCCGCGGTATTGCCTCTCGTATCCTTGGCCCGGCCCTTCTTGTCCTGTGAAAAGTAGCCGTTGTGGACTTGCGATGCCTCGAACGGCACGACGCCCTTATACATCGGCTTCGCACTCAACTCGTTGAAAGCTTCCTCGAACCAGGTGCCGATCTTGCCGAGGCTGGTCGTGCCGTCGTCGTTGTAGATGCGGTAATTCGCAACTTTGTCGATGAAGAACAACGACAGGACCTTGATCCCGCGCGCCTTGAGGGCACGCTCCTTCTTGAGGTGCTGTTCGACGGTCTTGTAGACCATCGCGCGCATGACCTCAGTCTCGGTGCCACCAATGGCCTGCCCAAGCTCCAGGAATTGCCCCTGATTGAATTCGACGGTCTCGTAGCCGGGCGTGCTGTCGATATGCTGCACGACGAACCCTTGCCGATAGGGGAAGTGCTCGCCGGAGAGCTGGAACAGGTCATCGCCCTGCTTTACCCAAACAGCCGTCGCTTTCGGCCCCCCTGCGCCGGCCTCTGTGGATTTCAAGCCGTGCCCGGATGCCGTTGCGATTGTCGGTCGCCAGCAGCTTCACATAGGCGTCGGCGAAGTCGTCATCGGCCTTGATGGACGCCACCTCGATCCGCTTCACCAGGCGCATATCGTAGGCTTCGATCGGCCCCAGCTTGTAGAGAAGATTGTAAGGGTTGCGATGGGTCGCCGAATACCGAAGCGTCGCCGATGGATTGAGCTGCGCGATCGCGCGCCGGGATTTCGGCGTCGTGTCTACGCTCTGCGGCTCGTCGATGATGACGATCGGGTTGGCACCGCGAATGAACTCGATCGGTTTGCCGCCCATGCGGTCGTTGTCGCGGTAGATGACGTTGAGCCGCTTCAACGCTTCCTCATCCATCTCGTCGAGGTCAGCTTCCTCGTCCACGTCCTTCACGAACGCTTGGATGTTGATGACCATGACCTGCACATGGTTCGAATCCGAGAACTGCCGAACGGTGCCGAGCCGCCTAGAATCGTAGACGAACGATGCAAAGGGGATATTGTCGTAGAGCGCCGCGAAGTGGTCGCGGGTGATCTCCAGGCTCTTCAGCACGCCCTCGCGGATCGCAATGCTCGGAACCACGATGATGAACTTCTTGAAGCCGTAGCGCTTGTTAAGCTCGAAGATCGTGCGGAGGTAGACGTAGGTCTTGCCGGTGCCGGTCTCCATTTCGACTGAGAATTCCCGCCCTTGGAGAGAGGCTATGCGCTCGATGTCGTTTGCCTCCTGGAGCTTGTGGACATTGGCCAAAATTTGCTCGTCGGTGAGCACAACGTTGTTACCGACGCCGCTCGTGGTGAGCACCACGCCGCTCGGCATTGTGCTGCTGGTCTCAAAGCTAGTCTGCCCGAGAGGCTGACCGTCGAACACGTCAGCCACAGCGCGAACAGCGTCGATTTGGTAGGCGAGGGAAGGGTCGAATTTGAGCTTCATCATGACGGTGCGCCTCACACCGTCCGGAATTCGATAGCGGTCTCCCGGTTTCGCGCTCGCGCTTTGAAGGTCTGCACCGCATTGGCCTTGAGCTGGTCGTTGCCCTGGAAGCCTGCGTCCAGGCAGATCACGCGCGATGGCTCCATGTCCGCCATGGCGTCGATTACCTCCTGGGTGAGCTGCTTATCGAGACAGACAAGCAGAGTGCCGTCAGCGACAGAGAATACAGATGTGGGCTCGCACAAATCGCACGCTTGGGATGTTCGTATGGCAAGCAGTCTGCTTCTGGGCTTGATCGGCGCTGGCATTCAGGCCTCGCGCGCGCCTGCCTTGCACGAGGGCGAAGCTGCCGAGCATGGTCTCCGGTGCATCTACAAACTGATTGATCTCGAGCGGCTGAAGCTTGGTGTCGAGGCGCTGCCCGAACTGCTGACCGCGGCAGAACGCCTGGGTTTTGCGGGGGTCAATGTCACGCATCCCTGCAAGCAGGCGGTCATACCGCTGCTGACGGAGCTGTCGCCCGATGTGCGCGCAATCGGTGCCGTGAATACCGTGCTGCTGCGGGATGGCAAGCGCATCGGGCACAACACGGACTGGTGGGGCTTCGCAGAGAGCTTTCAGCGTGGCTTGTCCGACGTCGCGCTGCGGCGGGTCGTGCAGATGGGTGCGGGTGGGGCTGGTTCGGCGGTGGCTTATGCGGCTGCCAAATTGGGCGTGCAACGACTGACAATATTCGACATCGATACCGGTCGCGCGGGTGCCTTGGCGGCGCAGATTTGTGCGCAGTTCGGAACGAATCGGGCCGTTGCGGGAAGCGATCTTGAAGCTTCCCTGGCGGAGGCAGATGGGCTGATCAACACGACGCCGATCGGCATGGTCGGCCATCCGGGAGTGCCAATGCCGGCGAAGCTGCTGCGGCAGTCCTTGTGGGTGGCTGAGGTGATCTACTTCCCGCTTGAAACGGAGCTGCTTTGCGCGGCACGTGATGCAGGCTGTCGTGTCCTCGATGGCGGCGGCATGGCCATCTACCAGGCGGTCGAGGCTTTTCGCCTGTTCACCGGCATTGCGGCGGACGCAGCGCGTATGCGGCAACACTTCGTTGAAATGGGCCCGCCTGGCTGAACCCTAATCAGCCGCGGCCGCAGAAGCGCGCGCATAGCGTAGCAATGCATCGTCCGGCACCGGCTCAATCGGCCGGAAGTCACGGTGCGCGATCCATTCGGGGCGCGTTGGCGTGCGGATGTAGTTAGAGACAGCGTTCAGCGTCAGATACACGATCTTGCGCGGATACGGCGTGATGTTGCCGGCCGAACCGTGCACCAGATTACCGTGGAACATCAGCACCGCACCTGGCTTGCCAGTCGGTGTGAGGATGCCGCCTTGTCTGACCAGCCGTTCCACTGTCACGTTGTCCAAGGTCCACAGCGGATACGATGTGGTGGACGTGTCGTGTCCGGCTTTCAACACGCCTTCCCTGTGGCTGCGCGGTACCAGCATCAACGGTCCGTTGATCGGCAACACCTCATCGAGGAACACCGAGATGTTCATCGCGCGCGGCTCCGGCATGCCGTCGTCGCGCGCCCAGGTGCCGTAGTCCTGATGCCATTGCCACACCTCGCCATCGAACGCGGATTTCGCGTTGATCTTGAACTGGTGCATATACAGCTTTTCGCCGAACACCTGTTCGACCGGACGGATCAGGCGCGGATGCGCGCCGAGCAGGTGGAATGCCTCGTCATAGGTGTGTGCGGCGAACGCCGTGCGTGGCGAACCGGATTTTTCGCGCCAGATCTCCTGCCGGTCCGTGCGGAAGATTGCGTCGGCCTCGTGGCGCAGCACCGCGATCTCCTCGGCCGAAAAGAGATCGGGCAGGAATAGGTAGCCTTCCTTGTCGAATTGCTGAAGCTGCTGGTTGCTCAGAGCCATCGCGCGCCCCCTGATCTATGTCGCGAGATAACCGCCATCGACATAAAGCTCGGCGCCCGTGATGTAGGACGCCTCGTCCGAAGCGAGGAACAGTACGGCGTTCGCCACTTCGTCCACTTCGCCGGCACGGCGCAACGGCACGCCTTGTAGCATCTTCGCACGCACTGCGGGGTCCGCCGTGGCGCCCGATGTGCGCATCGGCGGCATCAATCCAGGATGCACCGAGTTGGCACGAATGCCGTCGCGGCCGAACTGCACCGCCGTCGATTTCGTCACCGTGCGCACCGCGCCCTTCGAGGCATTATAGCCCATATGCGTCATCGTCTGTCCGGTGACGCCGGAGATCGACGACAGATTGACGATCGAGCCGCCGCCTGACTTCTTCATCGCCAGCACAGCGTGTTTCGTGCCGAGGAAAACGCCGCGCGAGTTGACCGCCATCAACCGGTCCCAGGCGTCGGTATCCAGCATGTCGGAAACCGCGCTGCCGCTGATGCCGGCGTTGTTCACCAGGATGTCGAGCTTGCCATATTTTTGCACGGTCGCGTCGACGACGGATCTCCAGTCATCCTCGCGGGTCACGTCGAGCTTCATGAACTCTGCGGCACCGTTCGTGCGCGTGATGTCGGAGGCGACCTGACGGCCTTCTTCCTCAAGCATATCGGCGATCACCACCTTGGCGCCTTCCTTGGCGAACCGGCGCGCTGTCGCCGCGCCCATGCCGGATGCGGCGCCGCTGATGATGGCTACTTTTCCCTCGAGCCGCATATCGTGTTCCTCCCGATCGGAAGCGTGCCACGAGTAGCCCGGCTTGGCTACCGCCGCCGGACGTTGCACCATGCAGGTCAGAAGACGTGGAGTTTACGCAATGGCCCATCGCGGCATGAAGTTCGGTATCTTTCTGGCACCGTTTCATCGCGTCGGTGAGAACCCGACACTGGCGATCAATCGCGATATCGAGTTGCTCGAGTGGCTCGACTGGCTTGGTTACGATGAGGCCTGGATCGGCGAACACCACTCCGCCGGCTGGGAACTGATCGCGCTGCCGGAGCTGATCATTGCTGCCGCTGCCGAACGCACGAAGCACATCAAGCTCGGCACTGGCGTGACCAGCCTGCCATACCACCATCCGTTTATGGTCGCGCAGCGCTTCGTGCAGCTCGATCACATGACACGCGGCCGCGCGATGATGGGGTGTGGTCCAGGGGCGCTGACCTCGGATGCCTATATGCTGGGAATCGAACCGAGCACGCAGCGGCCGCGCATGCTGGAGGCAATGGACGCCATCATGCGTCTGCTGAAATGCGAAGAGCCGGTCACGATGAAGACCGACTGGTTCGAAATGCACGATGCGCGCTTGCATCTCGCGCCGTACAGCGATCCGCATTTCGAGATCGCGGTGGCAAGCACGATCACGCCATTCGGCATGATCGCGGCGGGAACGCACGGTGTTGGTGTTCTGTCGATTGGCGCGGGATTGCCCGGTGGACCGGAGGCGCTCGCCAGCCAGTGGAAGATTGCTGAGGACGCGGCGGCGAAGAACGGCAAGACAATGGACCGCAAGAACTGGCGTGTCGTCGTCAACGCGCATCTCGCCGAGGATGATGAGCAGGCGCTGCTTGAAGTCAAGAAGGGTGAGCGCATCGAAACGCAGACCTACTTCGAGGACACGCTCGGCCGCCCGCCCGGCCGCGCCGACGATCCGCTGCGCGATGGTGTGAAGATGGGCACAACGCTGGTCGGTTCACCGGAGACAGTGATCAAGGGTATTAGTCGTCTGCTGGAATACAGCCAGGGTGGGTTCGGCGGCATCCTGTTCCGTGCGCATGAATGGGCCACGCGCGAACAGACGCTGCGCAGCTTTGAGTTGTTCGCGCGATATGTGATGCCGCATTTCCAGGGCTCACTGGGTCCGATCATCGGCTCCAATGCCTGGGCGCGCGAGAATCGGAAGCAAGTGTTTGGCAGCACCGTGGATGCCGTGCGCCGCGCTTTTACCGACTTCGGTCACACCGCAAACGAGGAAGCGATCCGCGCACGCACGCTCGGCGCGCGGGATCTGGAGCCTGGACGGTAGGTCCACCTGTCATTGCGAGGAGCGCCAGCGACGAAGCAATCCCGTCGAGATTGCGTCGTCGGCTGCGCCTTCTCGCAATGACAATTATGCCGCCTTTTTCATCGCCTGCCACACCGCCTCCGGGGTAGCGGGCATGTCGATATGCGTCACGCCATCGCCGCTCAGCGCATCGATGATCGCGTTGATCAGAGCCGGCGGGCTGCCGACGGCGCCAGCCTCGCCCGCGCCCTTTACGCCGAGCGGATTGGACAGCGCATGGCACCTCGAGCAGATCCACCTCGATATCCGGAAAATCATCGGCGCGCGGCATCGCGTAATCCATGAAGCTGCCAGACAGGAGCTGACCGGAACTCGGATCGTATGCGCGTACGTTCCAGCATCCGCCTGGCCAAGTCCCTGCGCGACACCGCCATGCACCTGGCCCCGCACGATCAGCGGGTTCACGGTCTTGCCGAAATCGTCGCACACGCGATAGCGGATCAGGTCCACCACACCGGTGTCCGGATCGACTTCCACCTCGGCCATGTGGCAGCCGTTCGGGAAAGGTGTGGTCCTCGACGTTCGCGACCTCGGCAGCATCCAGCGTGGTTGCCTGTTCGCCGGCGGCCGCCTTCTGCCGCTGCGTTGCGGCAAGCGCGATGATGTCGATGCCGCGATCGGTGCCGACGATGGAAAAGCGGCCATCGGCAAAGGCGATGTCGGCAACTGCTGCTTCCAGCACCTCGGCCGCCGCCTGTTTGCCCTTGTCGATCACCGTATCGGCCGTGGTCAGGATCGCCTGACCCTCGGAATACAGGCTGCGCGCGCCGCCGGTGCCGCCGCCAACTGGAATGGTGTCGGTATCGCCCTGGCGGATGCGGATTTTCTCCCCATCGACGCCGAGCCGCTGCGACGGTGAGCTGCACATAGGCGGTCTCGTGCCCCTGGCCGGTCGACTGAGTGCCGACATAGACATCGACGAACCCGTCATCGGCGAAGCGGATTTCCGCCCGCTCGGTCGGATCGCCGCCGGTGGCTTCCAGGTAATACGCCAGCCCGAAGCCGCGCCGCTTGCCGCGCACGCCGCCTCGGCGCGGCGCGCGGCGAACCCGGCATAGTCCATCTGCTTCAGCGCCGCGTCCAGCACCATCGCGAAATCGCCGCTGTCGTACGTCTTGCCCACCGGCGTCTTGTGCGGCATCGCCGAGGGCGGGACCATGTTGCGCCGGCGCAGCTCGATGCGATCGATGCCCAGTTCGCGCGCCGCGGCGTCGACCAGCCGCTCCACCAGATAGTTGCTCTCCGGCCGGCCGGCACCGCGATAGGCGTCCACCGGCACGGTATTGGTGAACACGCCGAGCACGTTGGCGTAGACCGGCTGGAAGCCGTAGACGCTGGCCAGCACGGCTGTGCCGGCCAACGTCGGGATGTACGGCGCGAATGTCGAAAGATACGCGCCCATGTTGGCGACGTTGCGCGTGCGCAGCGCCAGGAACTTGCCGTCCTTGTCGATCGCGAGCTCGCCCAGGGTGATGTTGTCGCGGCCCTGCGTGTCGCACAGGAACGCCTCGCCGCGGTCGGACGCCCACTTCACCGGCTGGCCCAGCTTGCGCGCGGCGTAACAGGTCAGCACATGCTCGGCGTACAGGAACAGCTTCATGCCGAAGCCGCCGCCGACATCCGGCGTGACGACGCGGAACTTTGCCGGCTCCGTCTTGAACACCGTGGCGATCAGGTTCTTGACCAGCCAACCGCCCTGCGTGTTGGCATACAGCGTCCAGCGCCCGGTCGCGGCGTCGTAGTCAGCGATCGCGGCGCGCGCCTCCATCGACGAGACGACGATGCGGTTGTTCACCACGGTCAGCCGGGTGACATGCGCTGCCTGGGCGAACAGCGCGTCGGTCGCCGCCTTGTCGCCGATGTCCCAGTCGAAGGCGATGTTGCTGCCGCGCTCCGGCCAGACCAGCGGCGCCCGCCGTCGGTCGCCGTCGCAAGATCGGTGATCGACGGCAGCACGTCGTAATCGACCGCGATCAGTTCCGCGGCATCGCGCGCCGCCTCGACCGTATCGGCGACGACGAACGCCACCGGATCGCCGACATGGCGCACCGCATCGTCCGCCAGCGCCGGATGCGGCGGGTCCGCCATGGCGGTGCCGTCGCGGTTCTCCACCGGCGCGGCGCAGGGCATCGGCCGATGCCGTCGGCCTTGCAGGTCGGCCGCGGTATAGATGGCGTTAACCCCGGCGACGGATGCTGCCGCCGTCGTGTCGATGCCGGTGATCTTCGCCGCGGCATGCGGGCTGCGCAGCACTATGCCGTGCAGCATGCCCGGCAGGACGATATCGTCGGTGTAGCGGCCGTCGCCCTTCAGCAGCCGTGGGTCCTCGACGCGGCGAACGGGCTGGGCGAGGCCGAACTTGGTCATGGACTGCTGTCTCCGGGGCTCGTCTGTGATCGGAACGGAAGCATGCGCGCTCCGGACGTGAAAGGCCAAGAGGGATGTCATCGATCGTCGCCTGTGCGTTCTGAATGCCGGCTCGTCGAGCCTGAAATTCGCGCGTCTACGAGTGGCGGATGGCGCGCTGCGCACGCAGTCAGAGCGGCGAGGTGGAGCGGATTGGCGGCGACGGACGCCTGCGGATCACCGCGGCGGACGGCACGCGCGGTGCATGACGAGGTCGGTGACGACCAGGATCATGCCGAGGCGCTGGCCATGCTGGCCGCGTTGCCGGACGGGCCGTTGGACGCAGCGGACCTGGTCGGCTTCGGTCATCGCGTGGTGCATGGCGGTCCGGACATGGACTGCGCCGGTGCTGGTGGATGCGACGACGCTGGCGCGGATCGAGGCGCTGGAGCCGCTGGCGCCGCTGCATAATCCGCCGGCGGTCGCGGTGCTGAAAGCGTTGGCGGAGCGGTGCCCGGCCTGCCGCAGGTTGCCTGCTTCGATACTGCGTTTCATCGCGGCCATCCGGCGGTGGCCGACCGTTTCGCCATTCCGGATGCGCTGTATCGCGAGGGTGTGCGACGATACGGCTTCCACGGCTTGTCGTATGAGTACATCGCCGGCGCGCTGGCCGAGCGGTACCCGGAGATCGCGCCGGGCGCGTGGTGGTGGCGCATCTGGGCTCCGGCGCCTCGATGTGCGCGCTGGCGGGCGGACGCAGCGTCGATTCCTCGATGGGGTTCACGGCGCTGGATGGGCTGCCGATGGGCACGCGCTCCGGCTCGCTGGATGCCGGCGTAATCCTGTGGCTGCAACAGCAGAAAGGCTGGAGCGTCGATCGGGTGGAGCACTTCCTCTACGCCGAATGCGGACTGAAGGGCTTGTCCGGCGTGTCCAACGACATGCGCACGCTGCTGGCGAGCGACGCGCCGCTGGCGAAATTGGCGGTGGAATACTTCGTCTATCACGTCGCGCGCACGGCTGGGCGCTGGCGGCAGCATGGGCGGCATCGATGGCATGGTGTTCACCGCCGGCATCGGCGAACGCAGTCCGGAGATCCGGCTCCGCGTGCTGCATCGACTGCACTGGCTGGGCTTCGTCGATTGATGAGGCGGCGAACCAAGCGGGCGGTCCGTTGCTGACGCGCGCCGATTCGGCATTGCCGGCTTATGCGATTCCGACAGACGAAGAAGTCGTCATCGCGCGGCACACTTTGGCGCTGATCGGCGGCGACGTAAAGGAAATGGCAACGCGATTGCTGGCAAGGTGCCTGTCGGATAGGTTTGAGCCAATGGAGGCGCGGTGCCCATGAGTGGCAGCGGCAATGGGGTTGACATAGGGGCGGTTCACCAACTGCTACTCAAAGTGGCTGAGATGGTGGGCGCGCAGGCGCGGGTCCTTGAGGATCACACGAGTTTCCTGAACGAGCATACGCGCGTTCTCAACGAGCACTCGCGAATTCTGAATGACCATACGCATGTGCTGAATGAACACACGCTGATCCTGCACGACCATGGCGGCCGGCTAGCCGATATGGAATCGGGGCAGGCAAGCCTGCGTCAGGAAGTCGCACAATATCACGCCTCCGTCATGGGACACGGCATCCTGATCAGCGAACTGGACCATCGTGTTCGCTGGATCGAAGAGCACCTCAATTTGCCGTCAACTACGTAACGCGCCGCCGCGCGAACCGCGCCTTCACCTTCTCGCGCAGGCTCTGGAAGACCGCGTACAGCATCGGGATCAGAAACACCCCGATTGAGCTCGCCACAATCATTCCCGCGAAAACCGCCGTGCCCACCGCCCGCCGGCTCAGCATCGCCGCGCCGTGTGCCCACACCAACGGGATCAGGCCAAAGATGAAGGCAATC
>CAVTEC010000112.1:0-87050 GCA_963733475.1 uncultured Alphaproteobacteria bacterium
ACGTTCCGGACGCCAATAAGGTCTTTGGACGGCTGCCATGATAGCGTTATGGCCTGTGGCACAGATGCTGCGTCCGGCTTGACGGCGACCAAGGCTGACTGCCAGTTCGAATCTGCATCGATCCGGAATATTGCACGGTAGCGACCGGGCGTGGACGCCAGGCCGGTTTCGGCCGCGAGGTAGTCGGATGATGCCGCGGGCTGGAACGCGAAGCCACTGCCGGCGTGCCAATCCTCCACGCTCCAGCGCGGCTTGCCGAAACCGATGAGCAGTTCGTCGGAGTATCTGGTCGTGATAACCGGGCTCTGCACGTCCGCTGTTGGGGCATCCGCATCGTCCCCGATAGCCGAGACCGCGTCGACCGGATCGAGGCGATCCGTTCCCCGGATGACAAACAGCGAGATCACGAGCGAATGAGGCGAGGACAGATCTATAGTGAAGACGTGGTTAGGACCGGTTTTCGGATTTTTGGCGTACCACAACGCGGATCGCAGGTCATCGCCATTGGCGAAGTCCGTCGGGCCGGCAAGCGGAATCCATGTGTTGGCGAAATTATCGGAAGGGGTAAACGTTAGCTTCCCGTGCGTCGTGGCATAGACGACAAGCAGGTCTCCCCCTGTGCTGTCGAAAGGTGCCGTCACGTGCTTCGTCACATGGTCGTAGGTGATGTAGCTCTGGACCTTCTGCACGAACGGCGCCCTGCCCGCGATGAGGCCTGCGGGCGCGGTCGGGGGTTCGTGATCCAGCAGGATCTCGAGATCAGTGATCCTATTTCAAATCAGGCTTACGACGGGCTGGCGTGCAACGATGGCTCCGACGCCCAGATGGGCCTCCTTGAGACCAGCCGCAATCAGCACCAACCCGAGCCCAACCAAGGCGATCCAGCGCAGCAATGACACCCCCACACGGGTTGTAGAGGCCCAGCCGCTGAGCCGCTAAAAAAAGATCGGAATTGAAAATAGCGATGCAATGGTTTTCACGCAAGAACAAAGTGCCTGCAAATGGGTCATCCGCAAAGACAGAGGAACATCCGCCTGTCCTCCGGTTCGGCCATGATCGTCCGCTCGGTGAGCAGGGCCGAAGAAGATTTCTGGCTCATCGAGGCCGAGAGCCGCGCCATGAATGCCACGGAGGCGTCGGCCGCCCAGGGTCACCTGGATTTCGGCGGGATGAAAGTAAGTAGTTCCATTGAGCGTTTAGAAAATGACGACTGTGTGCCTATGCGGGGCAGTTGCTCATCATACCAATCGCCACAGCAAGGCCATCAGCGCCCACATCACGGCGCCAAACAGCAACGCAAAAGCGATGCCACGAGCCCCAGCGAGGCCGTTCCGGTCATCCTCACTGGCAATGCCAGGCTGCGCCACCGGGGTGGCCGGCCCTGTTGCGAGGCCCCGGTCGGCACCAGGTTCGCCACGGAGCAGTGCTATCAGATGAGGGTTCTCAAAATCCTGTCTATTGGGTCTGCGGCGGTCAGTGAGCAGCGCTTCGCCCGACCCCGCGTTATCTTCTACAGTAGGATCCATGGCTCGCCTCGATAAGATCGAGCCTGCGATAGCATCTGACGGTAACAATGTCCCTACAGGGGACTTCTCTCTTGACCGTCGCGGACCGGCCTTGGCTCCCATACTCTCAGCATGGCAACGCTCCACAGAGTCGGCGCAATACACATCTGCGTAAGCTGCATGGCTAAATTTAGCCGGCACACCATCGCTCGGAGGGTCCTTCGTGGCTCCTGGAACGTCAAACCTGGCGTTTGACCCAGCATCGCCATCCACAACGGTAGCTGTGGGCGGCCATCATTCCGCTAGCGCACACGGCGTTCACTTGAAGTGATCGAAGGTTCCTCAGGCTGTGATGATCTCCGGGCCGCCATACCGCTTGCACCGATTCGTCAGCTCGGCGCCGGTCGCTGGCGTGACGACGCCGGCTTGATGCTGGTGAGCTCGCACGTCTCTGCGGTCGGAGCTGCCGAGGCGGGCGAGCCAGTGTCGCATGCGTCGAGCAAGCCACGATACGTCGCCTGCCCGCACTCACCCCGCGGGTATCCCCGGGATTTTCGCACATCGCTATTTTGATGGTGGCGATGCCCGTCTCGACTGCGTTGCCGATGTCGCTCACTGTGGGGGCGGCCACCCGCGGCCGGCCATGGCTGGAGAGAAAGCGTTGCGCCGATCCGGCAAATTCGGATGCCTGCACCTTACCCTCTCGTCGTCGCATCGGCGTGCGCGAACTCCCTAGCTCGGTTGTTCAGCCGATTGCCGCGACAGTGGCGGTGTGAAGGTCCAAGATCACGCGATGGGACAGAATAAGCGCGAGACCGGTCAGTGACGATTGCTGTGGGGGACAGCCCCTGTGTCCGTTCAGCAGCGTGCGCATTAAGCGCGGTGCTGCGTCCTTGTTGCCTCTGGGTTGGACCATCGCCCGGCTGGCGTCGGACATCTGGGGCGAAGCCGACGCGCAAGAATCGGACCGAAATGCGCGACCCAGCGACGGATCGTCCCATGGCAGACGGTGATCCCATGGTCAGCGAGCAGGTCCTCGACCTCCGTCAGGTGAGTACGAAGCGCAGATGCAACCAATCGGCGTGCTGAATGATGGCCGGCGGGAACCGATAACTGGGTTAGCTTAGTGCCTGGATCGTCGAAACCCGCGAGTTGGAATTGGCCGTATTCTGGATGCAACCGATCGCGTCCATCGGCCTTGTGAAAGGCAACGCAAAAGTGATACAGAGCCAGAAAATCAGGCGCGTAGCAGATTGAACGGCATCAGTCTCAAAAAAAAGCAAGAAAGCGTTAACCTGTCATTAATTAATTGGTTGCGCTGACCGCCAAAAATTGGTTAACTCACATTTGAGCAATGAGAGAGTTTCGCGTTGTCCTGTCAGGCCGTGGTTCGACCTGGATCGCGGCGGCGAAGCAACGATGGCAGCTGATCGCCTCCTGGCACAGGAAGCGATCAGAGCATCAGTACAATATTGTCCAACTCTTTCTGTTATGCAGGGAGGGTAAGTGCGGAAGCGTCGGTTTCGGCAAAGCACCCAACTCGAACCTCATGCCGAATGAGCCAAGCTGGAGGCCAGTAGCATAACGGAGGCGGGATTAGCGGAACAGTGGCCGAGGCGACCGTGCCTTCGATGTCCAGAAACCTCCTCCAAGACAGTCAAGCCAGTGCCTGCTCTATCAGCATCTGGTGCTCTGACGCAATCCTCCGCTTCATAACGCCCGTGGCACATGTTGTCCTCCATAGGCTGAGCCTGCACGCGTGATCCAGCCCTCGGCGAAAGGTCCGTCGGCAGCATGTGGCCAACGAGGTGCACGTCTCCGCCTGACGGTCTGGTGTCAGTGATAGCGCTTCACTGGGATGAAGGCCAGATGGTCTGCTGCACGACAAGACACGCAAGCCCGGCAATCGCTCCTCTTTCAGTACGTTGGAAAAACGCAAGATGCAGGCCTCAGTAGGATCATCAATGAATGACTGGTACTTGATCCGGACAAAGACCGGAGCCGAGCGGATTGCACATGAGCAGTTGAAACACGTTGTGGAACGGACTCTTCTTCCTCTGGCCAAGACGCCACTCCGACAGGGTGATCGCATCTTTCAACGAGTCAACCCTATCTTCCCGTGCTATCTCTTTGCGTACTTTAGCTTGGGACACGCGGCGAGGCGGATCCGATATACGCCGGGCGTTCGTAACATTGTGCAGTTCGGTGGGCAGGCCGCTACCGTTCCGATCTGGGTAATTGATGAGTTGATCTCCAGATGCGCTGAGGGACCAGCCGATCTTTCGAAACCACCCAGGCTCTCAATAGGCACTCCCGTAAAGGTGGTTCGCGGGCCATTCGATACATTCGACGCAGTCTTCGACGGATATTGCAGTGGAACTGAGCGCGTTGCCGTGTTGCTGTCTGTCATGAATGCGGAACGACGTGTCGTCATGCCAGCTACAATGGTGACCGCGGCAGCGTAACGGGACACCTCGACACACGCCCCGACGCCCATTGTGACATCGGCGCTGTCGAAGCCACTGATCAAAGCAGAGACCACGTTGGTGACCGAGCCATCAACGCCCAGATAGACTCGGCTATTTGGACTGTCTTCAGCCGGTGAGCTGGGAATAAATTCCGTAGTCGGACTTGCGCTAATCGCTGTCATGGTTCGCTCAATCTGCTGCGGGATTGTCCGGCGCAGCTAAGGTGAGCAGGTTCATTAGTTTTTCCTATAACGTCAGAACGTCATTTCACAGTTTCCGGATTGAGACCAACCTACTACCATCGGCACGCGACCGTGCCCCACAAGGCAGGGGAGGAATTTGAAGGAGCGTTCAGCGCCTTCGTAGGACAAACAGTCCCAGCTCACTGCCAGTTCCCATGGAAACTTCCAGACGGTAACCAGCGCGTACGGAGTTCGCGCATTTGTTCAATCGGATCGAGCGCTGCCGACGCTTCGCCACGCACCGTGAAAAGCCCGCCGCCAACTATCCTCGCTTTGATCAAGCTGGCTCCCGCCTCTGTCTCAGAGGCTGACCCGGAACTGTATCGGAATGAAGATTGGAGTCATTTCAACGGGTTATTCCGACGGAGCCTGTCGTCCCCGATGACCGTGATCGGCCGAACAAAAAAGCAGTTGCGTGATCCCAGCGGCTACGATTCTCTCGTGGTTGCGAAGACACGAAGGACACACCGATGGCCTGGACTGAAATCACGCGACGCAAGTATCAGCGCGACGGGCTGCGCTACGCAAGCGATACCACCGACCAGGAGTGGCTTCTGATCGAGCCGCATTTGCCGCCGCCCGCAAGCCGCGGTCGAACCCGCAAGGCCTGCTTGCGGGACATCGTCAATGCCATCTTCTTCATTGCCCAGTCTGGCTGCCAATGGCGCATGTTGCCCAAGGACTTCCCGCCGTTCACCACGGTGCAACGCTACTTCTACGCCTGGCGCGATGACGGAAGATGGCAGATCATCAATCAGGCGCTGCTGATGGATGTGCGCGAAGCCGCCGGCCGCGAGGCAAGTCCGACCGCCGGGGTCATCGACAGCCAATCCGTCAAGACAACCGAGGCCGGCGGTCCGCGCGGTTACGCGGCGGAGAAAATGGTCAAAGGCCGCAAGCGGCATATCCTCACCGACACGATCGGCCTGCTGGTCGGCGCGATCGTGCACCCGGGGGACGTGCAGGATCGTGATGGTGCGCCACCGTTGTTGGACAGCGTGCGCAGCGCGTTTCCCTGGCTGCGCCACGTGTTCGCTGATGCCGCCTACGCCGGTGACAAGCTGAAGGGTGCGCTTGAAGCGCTCGGTACATGGACGATCGAGATCGTCAAGCGATCCGACACCGCCAAGGGCTTTATCCTGCTGCCCCGGCGTTGGGTGGTCGAACGCACGCTGGCCTGGCTCAACCGCAATCGTCGTCTGGCCAAGGATTTCGAGGCCACCATCGAGAGCGCGGTGACCTGGCTCTACATCGCCAGCGTCAAGCTGATGTCGCGCCGTCTGGCGGCCGCCTGATACTCCCCCGTCAGCCAATATCATCAATCAATTCAGGCCAGCACGTGTTGCGACCACGATCCGAGTCAGAACTCTCAGGCATGATGGGTCAATGGCCTGGTCCAAAGTGAAAGTCTGCCATCCGTCGAATCGAGATCCATCTCACCCTATGGTTCTCCCGATAACCATATGGCCGAACCAGCAAAAACCTCCGAAAATAGAATGGGAGTGGAGTTAGCATGAAGGTAGTTCTGTTCTGCGGAGGGCTAGGATTGCGGTTGCGCGATTACTCCGATCAGGTTCCAAAGCCGATGGTTCCGATAGGCTACCGGCCCATTCTCTGGCACGTGATGAAGTATTTTGCCCACTTTGGGCATCGGGACTTTATTCTCTGTCTCGGCTATCGAGGCGATTTGATCAAACAGTGACTTTTTGAACTATAGTGAATGCACGTCGAACGATTTTATCTTCTCAGATGGGGGGAAAACCCTGAACCTTTACAACAATGATATCGAAGACTGGCGCATCACGTTTGCAGACACCGGGCTTCATTCGAATATTGGAGAGCGTTTGCTGGCTGTAGAAAAATACCTTGGGGACGATGAGGTATTCTTAGCGAACTATTCGGACGGGCTTACGGACCTGGATTTCAATTCGTACTTTGAATACGCGAATAAGCAGGACAAGATCGCAACGTTCGTGAGCGTCAAGCCTAGCTTGAGCTACCACATCACTCGTATAGACGACAACGGCCTCGTAACGGGCATTGACGAATTGGCGAACAGCGGCATACGGATCAACGCGGGATTTTTCGTCCTGAAGAGGGACATCTTCAGCTATTTCGAACCTGGCGAAGAGCTGGTTGTAGAGCCATTCCAACGCCTGATCCGGGAAAGGCAATTATCCGCGTACCAGCACGACGGGTTCTTCTCCGCCATGGACACGTTCAAGGACAAACAAGTTCTGGACAACTTGTATGCAAGCGGAAACCCGCCATGGGAGGTCTGGAGGAACTTAAGCCCGAAGCGAGAGGAGATGCAGTTTGTTCGTGGCAGGAGGCTTGTGCACAGCACGGCCTGAGTGCGCGGTCCCCAATGCAGTTCACCGTCCGGCTTTGCATGATGATCGTTTCTCCCCAGCATGCTCGTCGGCCGGCCGCCAAAAATCTGCCGGGGCGCTAGCAACGTCTTTTCAGCGGTTCCGAACACGAAAGCGAACTTGCCGCAGCTGATAAGGACTCGGAGTTAGTGCATGGCTGTATTTACGAAGACGCTGTGGCCGGATAGCGACCGAACAAGGAGCACACGCGATGGCGGAAAGGAAGCCGAAGCGGGCACCTCAATCGCCTCGCGTGGACACAAAATGATCGGGTACACAAGAGGCCCCAGGAAGATCGCCTTTTTTGGCCACTTTGATGGGACGAATTTCGGGAACGAGAGCTCTCTACAAGCAGCCCTGTATCACCTTCGCCGACTTCAACCCGAAGCTCAGGTGACATGTATCTGCTCGGGTCCAGAGACCACCGCGAGCACCTATCATGTAAAGGCATTGCCCTTTAACGGAGTGTCCCGCAAGCGTTGGACACCCAAAAGTCCTGTGATTAGAGTCGCGCGAAAGTTCTGCGTCGCGCTGAGACAACCCGTCGAATTGGTCAAATGCATCCGAAGTATGCGCGGTACTGAAATACTTGTAATTCCAGGAACTGGACTGCTGACGGATGCTTATAGCCTTCGGGGCTGGGGCCCTTTCGGCCTGCTCAAGTGGTCGCTGATAGCAAGAGCTTGCGGCAGCAAAGTGGCACTCGTGGGCGTCGGAGCGGGCCCAATCAACAGCATCAAGGGGAGATGGTGCATCAGGCTCATTCTTTCGTTGGCGGAATTCCGTTCGTATCGAGACACTCCGAGCTTACATTGTCTTCAGAAAATTGGGCTTGCCGGAGATGACGAGGCGATTTTTCCCGATCTGGCATTCAGCCTGCCGGAAAGTACGATACTACGCCGCCACAGGGCAGTTGCCGACAGGCCTGTTGTCGGGCTCGGCATCATGGATTATTCGGGAACATACAATGCTGGCACGCCAACTGAACCTGCATTTCTGGAGTATTTGGAAACTCTTGTGGAATTGTCCAAATGGCTAATGGATCACGGCTACGACATCAGACTGCTCAGTGGTGATCTTGCAGATTCGGACGCGAGGCGTGCCTTCAGACGCATGCTCGAGGAGAGATTGCCGACCCATGATCGCGAGCAAATAATAGATGAACCGGTGGCCTCTGTCGGGGATGTTCTGTCGCAGATTGCATCATGCGATTTTGTTGTGGCTACGAGATTTCATAACATTGTCTTCGGATTTTTGTGCGGAAAGCCCGTCATTTCGATCTCTTTCCACCATAAGTGCGAGGCGGTGATGGAGATGATGGGGATGTCGGACTATTGCCTGGAAATGGGTGGACTAAAAGCTGGTCTATTGATCGACGCGTTCTGCCGTTTAGAGGCAAATGCTCATGCGATAAGACCGGCGATCCAGGAAAAAATAACTGCATTCCAGCAGGCGCTGGACAAACAATACGCCATGTTATTTGGTGCCACACGACAGGAGCTTCGAGCCGCCGATCTGGTCACGAGTTGAGCGCGATCTCGTTCACGTCGGTTCCAGCAAATCATGGGAACTGGATTTGGGCAGTGAAGCGAAGTGGCCGCGCGACTGCCGCATTGGCCGATACAAGCCGCGAGACTATCGCGTTTCGCAGGCATACCTCTGTTGACAAGAACGCGTTTCCCAATCCTGGAACTGATCTAGCGCCTATCCCCAAGGGTGATATCGCTGCCCTCCCAGGCTAGCAACGAGCCCCAGCGCCGTGACATTAGCGCGGATATGACTTGAACCGTGACAGTGGCTGGACCGCGGGCTGATGTTGTCCAAAGCGAGATTTTTTTTGATGTCCTTCTGTGGAGCCAGAGCATGACAGGAACACGAGTGCTGCTAACGGGAACCGACGGATATATCGGCGCTGTTCTGGGAGCGCGGCTGTTGGAGAAAGGCTTCGACGTTGTCGGGATCGATTGCGGCTTCTATCGTGATGGATGGCTGTATAACGACCGTCGTCCGCGTCCGCTTACCTTAACAAAGGACATACGCGGGATCACGCACAGCGACGTCGAGGGGTTTGATGCGGTCGTGCATCTTGCCGAGCTTTCGAACGACCCCCTGGGCGAACTGAGTGAGCGTACCACCTACGATATAAACCATCTCGGCTCGGTATCGCTGGCGAAGGTTTGCAAGGAGGCTGGCGTCCCTCGCTTCGTCTATACCTCGTCCTGCAGCGTTTATGGGGCAGCCGAGGACGGCCGCGAGCGTGACGAAATGTCGCGTCCGAATCCGCAGACGGCCTATGCACGGTGCAAGGTGCTGGTTGAGCAAGATGTGGGGAGTCTGGCGGACGGGAGGTTCTCGCCGGTCTTCCTGCGCAATGCCACGGCATTTGGCGCCAGTCCACGCATGCGATTTGATATCGTCCTCAACAACCTGGCCGGGATTGCCTGGACGACAAAAGAGATCAAGATGACGAGCGACGGGACTCCGTGGCGCCCGCTCGTCCACGTTGAAGACATATGCCAGGCGGTGATTCTGGCTCTGCAGGCCCCACGTGAAGCCATCCATAACGAGATCTTCAATGTAGGGGACGACGAGCAGAACTATCGCATCGGCGAGATCGCCGCGATCGTCGGACGAGTCTTCGAAGGCTGCACAGTCACCTATGGTCGCCCGAATGGTGATAATCGCAGCTATCGTGTATCCTTCGGAAAGATCCGCCGCCACCTGCCGGAGTTCCGGTGTCAGTGGCCCGCCGAACTCGGTGCAAACCAATTGCGCGAGGTGTTCGAGCGAGTGCAAATGACCGATGATATGTTCGCCTTTCGGGGTTTCACGCGACTGAAGCAGCTAACTCATCTCATATCAACTCAGCAGATCGACGCAGACTTCTACTGGCGTCACTGAGGTCAGCGGAGTTTGTGCGAACCACAGGTCGAGGACGAAAATCTGAACGTGCAGGTGTGATCTTCACCGAAACTGCGCTAGCAGGTGCGTTCATCGTCGATCTGAAGCAGCACGCGGACGACTGGGGCTTTTCAAGGATGTCGAGCCCGACTGAGACAACGAATGACTGCGACCGGTATCGCGCTTAATACCTGACGTAAGAAATTGCGGCGCAGTTCGCCCGCGTATGGAACCGGAACGTCAGGGTTTCCGATCCATTTTCAAAAGAGAGGGAGAGCTTGTTGCTGCCACTCATTTTCTCGCCAGAGAGCCGCGGACCACTAAAGCTGCTTTGCTTGGGTGCCCATGCAGATGACATCGAGATTGGCTGCGGCGGGACCGTTTTGCGCCTTATCTCGGAGATCCCCAACCTGGCAGTGCGATGGATAGTCTTCAGTGCGACCAAGAACTCGCGAAGCTGAAGCCAGAAACAGCGCGGCGGCATTCCTTCAGGGTGTCGGAGACACTCGGATCGATGTAGCTGGGTTTCGCGATGGGTATTTCCCGTTCCAAGGCGCCGAGATCAAGGACTACTTTGAAGCGATCAAGGCCGATTTCGATCCGACACTGATCCTGACCCACTGGTCCGCTGATGCTCACCAGGATCATCGGCTGATTGCCCAATTGACCCACAACACCTTCCGGGATCATCTCGTCTTCGAGTACCGAAATCCCCAAATACGACGGGGATCTTGGTAATCCTGTACTTTTCATGCCCCTGACGCTAAGCCAAGTCCGTCGGAAGGTTGAAGTAATTGGGCGGCATTTCTCCAGCCAGACCGAACGGAGCTGGTTCCGTGACGATACGTTTCTTGCGATGGCCCGACTGCGCGGCGTTGGTTGCCGCGCGCCTGAGGGCATGGCCGAGGCGTTCTACGCGAAAAAGATTTTGCTTTGATGGCATGGGCTATGGCCGACTCCTGGAACTGACTTCACATGCAGTCGGAACTGACAGCAGGATCGCGACATCCGCATCGGTTGGCATAACATGGCCCGGCACGACGCTCCGCAATGCGCTTGCCGGATCGCCTGATCAGCCGATGTGGGGCGTATGCCGCAACGAGCGCTTCTTTCGGCGCGTGGCCGACGGATCATCGAAGCCGGTCGGGCCGACCATAATGTCCGCCAACCACGCTCAAGTCCGCACGGTGATGAAAACATCAGGCGGTTTATGCCACGCAACTGGCTACTGAACCGCAACTTCACCGGCCGCAACAAAACCATCGACGTCTCCTGGTATGCCAGGAGCAGGCCTATCGATCAGCTCTGGAAGATCATGTCTGCCGCCGTTCGCAAATTGACAGACAACGATCAGCCATTACTCGGATTGGTAATAGAGGGGACGCTTGACCGTGGATATCGTTACCCCCGCTGATCTCCCTCTTGACGTCTTCCAAAACGAGGCGTCTCCAGGTATTGTTCGTCACGACTACGTGCCGCTATCAAAGTGGATTGCAGCCTTAATGGCGACCGACGTTATCGGCTCGGTATTGATAGCAGTGTTTGTTTTCGGTTCGTACGTGACCCCCGTCAACTACAACGACGGCCAACTATGGGCCGGCCTCGCCAGTTTTCTGGTCGGCTGGATAGTGGCCGCGTGGACACAGAGCCTTTACAGCCGCAAAATATTGCTTTCCGGGGTTCGGGTGCACATGCAGCATGGGCTGGCCGCATGCGCGCTCGCATTTGGCATTGTCCTGCTTCTCGGGTTCGCTCTGAAGTTTATTGGTAGTGTATCACGTGTCTGGCTACTCACCTGGGCCATGAGCACCTTCGTATGGCTTGGCGGTCTGCGATCACTGTGGGCTTATCATCTCCGCCGGTCGCTATGGCGAGGGAAGTGTCTGGACCGAGCATTGGTTGTCGTCGGGCCCAATGGGCACGCGCGTCGCGTAAGTGCTGACATCGAGCGCGAAAGCCACGGTCAGATTGCGGTAGTTGCCGCGATGAGAATTCCCGGCACACCGGGCGCTGTACCAATCGATTGGCTTGACGAAGTTGTTCGCGAGGGCATGGTTGACCGCGTGATCATCGCCAACGCCGACGGAGCGATAGAGCAACTAAGGGCTGTTATCGCGCGGCTAATGCGGGTTGCAGTGGATGTGACGTTGATTCCAGATCTCGCTGAGTTGCAGTTGCCGGTGCTTAGCGTCGATCGAATTGGCACATTGCCAGCGATTGATTTTGCCTCCCGTCCGATGACCGCTGTCGAATCAGCATTGAAGCGTGCGGAGGATGTAATTTTGAGCTGCGCGGTCATGCTCGTGACGGCACCGCTCTTCGCCGTCATTGCACTTGCCATAAAGCTTGACAGCCCTGGCCCGGTGCTGTTCGGTCAAATGCGGGAAGGTTATCACAATAAGGTCTTCAAGGTCTGGAAATTCCGCACCATGTACCACGAGGCCCGCGATGAGCGGGCAGTACAACAGACCTCGCGACACGACCGTCGCGTGACGAGAGTGGGGCGTATTCTCAGACGTTTCAGCCTTGACGAACTTCCGCAAATCATCAACGTACTCCAGGGGGAGATGTCGGTTGTCGGGCCGCGCCCGCATGCCCTGGGAATGACATCCGTCGGATTGCCGATGACGGAAGTGCTTGAGGAGTACGCTGCCCGGCTCCGCCTCAAGCCTGGCATTACAGGATGGGCGCAGGTCAATGGGTGTCGCGGAGAGGTAAATTCGCACGAGAAGCTCCGTCGCCGTGTCGCACTCGACTGCTACTACATTGACAACTGGTCGCTATCTCTGGATCTGTGGATCATGGTCCGCACATTGGCTCTCCTGCTATTCGATGCGAATGCCTACTAAAGTTTGACCAGAGATCGGGGCCAACAAATGCTTGGCTCAGCCTTTGCCGGCCACGACGATGACCCGTTCGGCCAGAGTGCGCTCTCGAGGTATCTGGGTTGGCGAAGCAGTGGGCCCTACCGCCTTTTGTCAAGACTGGAATGCCACCGGGGTTTATGAGTGTGCTGGCTGCCTCGAAACCCCTGGCAGTTCATAGTGGGCACGGGTGCCGCTGGCGCACCGTTTGGGCGGAGGCGCAGGCCACCTGCGCCTGACCCAACAATAGCTATACGCCGCCCCCGTCAATGGGTATATTAACGTCTCGAGGTCGGTCCGATCTGTTCGGCCGCGCCGGCGCCGTGAGAAACTGGACCCACCCGTTGAACTTACTCCAACGTATTCAGTCTGCCGTCTTCGCCTTTTGTATCGCAGCGCCTTGCCTCGCCGGCTGCGGGACCATTCCGACTGCTGGCCCCACCGCCTCCGGAATTTCGGATCAGGCCGCGGAGAAGACGCGCCACTTTGACATGGTCGAGGTCGACAGCCGCGTTGTTGCAGCCCTGGCGTCACAACCCAAGGCAAGCATGTCTGTCGCGAACGAATTCGATGGTAAGGCACCAAGCCCAGCCATCGGTCCTGGCGATACGGTTTCGGTGTCAATCTGGCAGGAAACCAATGGGCAAGTGTTGGGGACGCAAAACGGAGGCGGTCAGGGTGGCGGTGGTGGTGGTGGCGCCGGTGGGGGCGGGGGTGGGGGAAACGTGCTCATTCCGGATCAGGTGGTTGGCCCTGACGGAGGAATCAGCGTTCCGTATGCCGGACGGATCCCCGTGACGGGTCGCACACCTCTCGAGGTTCAACTGACGATCGAGCAACGCCTCTCGCAACAGCTTGCCCAACCTCAGGTGATCGTCTCCGTCACGAAAGACGTGGCCCATTCTGTCACAGTCTTTAGCGAGCAAGCCGTCGCAGTGAGAGTTCCCCTTGCCGCGGGGAACGAGCGGCTGCTGGACGTGGCTGCCGCCGCGGGTGGTAGCAAATCGCCATTCTACGAGACCTCAGTGCGCGTCTCCCGAGATGGTCAGACAGCGACAATTCCGATGACAGACCTGTTGTCGGATCCGCAAAAGAACATTTATGTTTGGCCGGGAGATGTCATCACGCTGGCACAGACGCCGGAAACGTTTTCCGTGTTCGGTGCTACGACCAATAACGCTCAGGTGCCATTTGGTGCCGAGCAACTCGACTTGGCGCAGGCCGTTGCCAAGGCTGGCGGGCTCCAGGATCTGCGTGCAGATCCGGAAGGTGTCTATTTGCTGCGATTTGAGCCTCCGGCGGTCGTCAGTGCGCTTGGAGTCCCTGACATGGCGAATAAACCTGGCGGGGACTCGCCGATATTGTACCACCTCAATCTGCGAAAGATTGACGGATATGTTCTGGCGGAGCGCATTGCGGTGGAGAATAACGATCTGATCTACGTCGCCAACGCGCCGATGACCGAACTGCAGAAATTCTTCACGGCGATCGGCGCCATCACAGGGCCGGTGGTTACAGGGATTGTCGCAGGTACTGGGATAAACACAGCGATCAACCCGGCTGCTGCTGGTGCTGGTGTTGCTCGTTGAGGTCGCTCATGCCACATCGCACTCCCTATGCGTGCCGAGTTCCCTATCTGACCGCTAACTCATTGCCAGCGGTACGGGTGGAGGTAGATGCCACCGACTGCGAAGGTCTCTGCGGCAGAAAGCCCTCGTCGCGCGTGGGCTCTTCTGGCGGAGAGCATGGGGCTCGGGTTTAACGTCCCGCCTGCTGGCAGGGCGGTCGAGAGGCCGAGGTAATATCGACCACGAAGGCAAGGAGTTATTAAGCTGTTGCAGGACGATTTTGTTGGAGCGCGGGTCGAGTACATGGACGATATGGACGGCGCGAAGGCTCCGTCTATGGACTTCGTCGCAATCCTTGCGGCCGTACTGCGGCGTTGGAAGCTCATCACCACCATAACGCTGTTCGCAATGATTGCGACATACGGCGTGCTGAGGCTTGTGCCATCGAGTTATCTGTCTGCGGTTGAGATCCTTGTCTACGATCCGCAACAACAGATCAACGCGGAAGTGCAAAAGCCGATCTCCCCCTTCGTGGATGCCATGGGGAACGATGCGATGACCACGGAAATCGACATACTCAAGTCGAAATCGGTGGCGTTGCGGGTCGCGAGTGAACTTGGCCTGGACAAAGACCCGGAGTTCCAACCCCAAAGCATAACTGCGAAATTGGCGGAACATCTCGGTTTGCCTGGCTTGGTCCGGTACCTTGAAGACAGTCACGAAACCATCGACGACGCTAAAGAGAAGAAGGCCGAAAGCCTGGACCAGGCAGCAGAGGCATTGCTCAAGAAGACGAATGTCTGGCAAGAAGCCTACATCCTATTTGTGACCGCTACAGCGCATAGTCCGATATTGGCACAGCGCCTGGCATCGACTATCGCGACGGACTATTTGAATAGCCAGCGGGACGCACGGCAACAAGCGCTGCAACGGGTGGCTAGCTGGCTGAAGGACCGCGTCGATAATCTGCAATCTCGTGTGTTGGAGACCGAGGCATCAATCGAGAAATTGAAGTCCGAAAACGACCTCCGTGACGCAGAATTCAACAATCAAAGAGTGCAGCAGATTACCGAGCTCAACAACGAGCTCATGAAGTTGCGGACCGACGTCGAGGAGAAACATTCCCGCCTCGAACAGGTGCGTCACGTGATCGAGAACAATGGCGATGTCCAGAGTATCCCGGAGCTAACCGCTTCCGCTACAATCACAACGCTACGTCAGAAACAGGCAGAATTGAGCTCGCGCGCAACGGATCTACAAAATAGACTGGGGGAACACCACCTCCAGGTAATCGCGATCCGAGCGGAGCTGGCCACCGTCACCCAACAGATAAACTCCGAGACGGAACACGTCCTCGGCGATATGAAGAATACGTATGCTATCGCCGTGCGGCAGGAGCAATCGCTGGAGGCGAACCTGCAGAACCTCACCGCGCATGCTAACTCGGAAGCCTACGTGAAATTGCAACAGCTCCAACGCGTCGCCGAGGCAGATCGCAAACTTTACGATAGCTATCTCTCTCGGTACCAATGATGTTTCCGAGCGGCGCACATTGCAGGACGCGACCTCAAGGATCATTTCACCGGCTACGCTGCCGAGGGCGCCGAGTTCGCCAAAACGCATTCTGTTCTACGCCATGGGGACGGCGGGTGGGCTTGGTGGAGGCTTCCTCCTCGCCTTTCTGCTGGAGTTTCTCCGGCCCGGTGTCAGGACTGGCACAGAGATTGAGCAATCCTACGGCCGACCAGTCATCGGAATTATTCCATTGGTACGGGAGCGGAAGTTCCGCGGCACTTCCGATGACGGGCTTGTACATCGAATAGTCCACGACCCTTTCTCGGACGTGGGCGAGGCGGTGCGTGCATTGCGGATCAGTTTTGAGCTTGCGAACGCCGATGCGAAGGTCATATTAATTACCTCAGCACTCCCCGGCGAAGGCAAATCGACCGCCGCGATGTTGCTGGCGGCTTCCAGTGCAAACGCAGGCAAGAGAACCGTTCTGCTTGACTGTGACTTGCACCAGCATTCGACCTCGAATGTGCTCCAAAACGCACACCGGCCAGGCCTGTCCGAATTGCTCCGCGGCACGGCGGAACTCGCGGATGTGCTCACCAAAGACCCGGTAACAACGGGTTATGTGATCCCCGCCGGATCCATGGTGCCGAATGCTGCCGACTTGCTGATGTCTTCGCGGATGCGGGACCTTATCGCCGCGCTGCGGAAAGAGTTCGATTATATTGTGATGGACACAGCGCCTTTGTTGCCGGTAGTCGATGCGCTCGTCCTCACAACTCTCGCAGATAGAGTTTTGGTTATAGTCGAATGGAGTCAGACACCGCGCGCCAGCATATCCGAAGCTTTCAAGATCTTGCGGCCAGAGGCGCATCGCATCGCCGGGATCGTCCTGAACAAGGTCGATGTCACTCAACTGCCCGGATATGGTTATAGCCGCAGCTATCGCTACGGATACGGTGGTAAGTATTCCAGCAAAGCACGAGAGCTCACGACGACGTTGCAGGCCGACGCTAATGCTATGACCGCGTTGGTGAAGGCCGCGAGCGGGCCCCCGCCTCCTGTTTAGGCGCTTATACTATTATGCTATGCGCTCCGAGGCTTACGACGATCCTAAGTGTTCTATATGGGTCCAGCGACGCAGCCAGAGAGCCGCGGATGACGAAATGGTCACTTTTCTGTTGCAAATTGCATCGAACTGGGTTCAGGGTGGCCAGCGGGCCGTTTATCGAGGGAAGCCCTGATGAGAATTCATCCATTCGCGGATAGCGGCAGATCTCCTGCCCCGGCGGGTTCCCCGCGGATATGTATGCCAACCTGGAGAAATTTCAGAAAAAACGCCTACCGGTGTGGCCTTTACGAGGCGCAGGACGTCCTTGCAGAGATCGACGATGTCGATTTGATTCCTATCGAGGAGAACTGGGCAGCGCGGCTTGATGAATACTGGCTGAGAACACCGCTTTATCATGATGTCTCCGGCAAATTGATCCGTGCTAATCCAGGGTTGAAAAAGGTCCGTCTGAGTAAGGACTATGACCTTTTTGTCGCCGTCTGCGCCACGTTTTGGGATCTTCCGTACATCAACGCTATTGAACGGTGGAAAGACCACTGTAAAGTCAGCGTGTGTTGGCTCGACGAGTTGTGGGTATCCGATCTATCCGACTACAAATATTGGCTTCCTGCCCTCAGACAGTTTGATTATGTGTTCGTGGGTTATAAGGGTACTGTCTCCGCATTGTCACACGCCGCCAATCGGACTTGCTTTTGGCTACCAGGTGGCGTTGACGCACTCCGGTTTGGGTCCTCTACTGATCCGGCAGACCGAGTTGTCGACGTTTACAGTATCGGACGCCAATATGAAGGCATCCACCGCGAACTGCTCACGGCAGCAAGGCGGGGCGACATCTTTTATATGTATGATAGCCATTCGGGCGGAGGTTTGACCGAAGTGCACGACCATCGGCAGCATCGGGAGCTTTTTGCGAACATAGCCAAGCGCAGTCGGTATTTCGTGGTAGCCACCGCAAAAATAAATCAGCCCGATTATAGGCAGGGCCAAGTTGAGGTCGGCTATCGCTATTATGAAGGCGCGGCCGCTGGCGCCGTGATGATTGGCGATGTGCCGGCTTGCGCTTCGTACGACGAATTGCTCGGGTGGCCGCAGGCTGTTATCCCGATCCGGCCCGATGGATCCGACGTAATGGCCGTTCTCAACGAGCTCGATTCTGACCAGGAACGGCTTGCCGCGATCAGTAATCGAAACACTCAGGAAGCCCTGCTACGTCACGATTGGGCCCACCGGTGGAACGAAATGCTTCAAATCGTCGGCATTGATCCATCACCGCGTAAGGCAGCACGTGAGCGGCGCTTAAATCACCTGGCAGAGCTTCTTGCCGACGCCGATCAGCGGTTGCCTGTGCCGTAGTCGAGGAGGCGAGGATTTGCCAGAATCCAACGAAATATCTCTCACCCACTCGATCCCCACCGCGCTAGTCAACGAGCTAAACTTCCAGTATCTGCCGGCCTCACTTGAAAAGGATTGCAACATAGGATTGGAATACCCTCGGACGACTGTGTCGGGGTTCACCAGCGTACACTCGCATCGGAAGCGCCCGGTCTGGTGACGGGACGGTCAAAAAATACGATTAGCCTTGGACTTTCTTCAGGATGCCATGCGATGTGTGGCATCGCCGGATCATCGGGTGGCTGGACCACCTCAACCTTGCTGCACTGAAGCGCATGGGCGGGGCCGCAGATGGCGCGCGCCGCTCACCCACGAAGGGCGCTCGATCCTCGACCCATTGCGGTCCAGCGCCCAACCCATTATCGAGCGTCATCATTGGGCTGATTTCGTCATAAAATCAGGCGCTCCGAATTCCGTGAGAAGTGGTATTTGATTGTCGATGAAGCCAGCGTCATGAGCGCCGCCGCCTGCCACTACGATGCGCCGCCCGATACCGCATTCGCAGCCGTCCGGACATATGAGGGACCTGTTCTCGTTGACCTTGACGGGACCCTGTACTTGCGCAACTCCACCGAGGATTTCATCGACTGCGTTTGGCCCGGCCTGTTGGGGTTGGTGTTGCTGCGCACGCTCGAAGTGCTCAAGCCGTGGCGCCTGACCGGCGGCATCGGCACCCGGGACACTTGGCGGGTATGCGCGATTTCCACCTTTTTCCCCTGGACCCACTGGCGCTGGCGCTGGCGGGCGAATGTTCAGTTCATTGCTGAGCGTTATGTCAATCAAGAACTTAATGCAGCGCTGAAGGCACGGGCACAGGCGCCCGTGATCCTCACCATCGGCTTCAGGTCCATCGTCACACCACTCCTGGCCGCAATGGGCTTCGGGGACGTGCGGCTAATCGCAGCACGCATTTACTAGTTCGCTGACCGACGTAACGGGAAGCTGCGCATTGCGACGCGCGAGCTCGGCGCCGAAACTGCGGGCGACTGTTTGATCGTCACCAACTCAATCGACGATCTGGAAGTGCTGCAGAGCTGTGCCCGGCCGCTGCGAACGGTCTGGCCCCGGGCGATGTACCTCCCCGCACTCAGCCGCGTCTACCTGCCAGGCGTCTCGTTTGTGCTGCTGTCGCTGCTGACCGTCTGTTCTTTCGGCCCCTCCGTCCTGCTCTCGTGGAGCGCATTAGCATTGCTGTTGTGGAATGCATTCAGAGCACGCCACGACTTCTACGCAGTTTTCAATTCCGCCCGACGCCTCGGCCGATCCTCTCGCCACGCAACGACCATACGCGGAGAACGCGATCCAGCGTCGCTCGGCCAAACGGTTGACCGCTAAGAGCTTGCCGACAAATCAACGGATCGATTGCGCGATGGGCCGCCTTCTTTCTCCGCGTTGTGGAGCGCGAGGGCGCACCATGACGCGTGTGCGGTTCGTGCGCTCAATCGACGCGCTCGCCTCTTGGCGGGCCGTAAGGGTGGCACGATGAACATGCCGTATTTGAGTTGGCCGGCGGCCAGTGTCCGGCTTTCTGAAGGGAGCTAGTCGATGTGTGGCATCGCGGGGATCATCGGGCGGCTGGACGACCGAAACCACGCCGCGCTGAAACGGATGAACGACGCCATGTTCCACCGCGGCCCGGACGCCAGTGGGACGTGGATCTCCGCGCCGGACTCCCGCGGCTGGGGTGCGTTGCTCGCGCATCGCCGGCTGTCCATTCTTGACCTCTCCCCGGCCGGCGCCCAGCCCATGATCGATCCTGTGACTGGGCACGTCGTGACCTTCAACGGCGAGATTTACAACTTCGTCGACCTGCGGCGGCGTCTGATGGCCGAGGGGCAGGAGTTGCAGTCCACCGGCGACACCGCCGTCATGCTCCGTGCCCTTGGCCTGTATGGGCCGGCCGCAGTGAGCTGGCTCCGCGGTATGTTCGTCTTCGCCTGCTGGGACCCGGATAATCGTCGGCTCCTGCTGGCCCGGGATCCCCTGGGAATTAAGCCACTCTATCTGGTGCGATCGTCGGATCCGGATGCGGGTTGGTCTATCGCCTTTGCCTCGGAGCTTCGGGCCCTGCTGGCCTCCGGGTTGCTTGGTACGTCTCGCCTCGATCCGCAGGCCGTGGCCAGCACCGTTTGGAACGGCTTCGTGGTGGGCCCTGCTACCGCGGTCAAAGGAATTGAGCTGCTCTCGCCCGGTCGCTTGCTCGAACTTGACGGTGCCGGTAGGGAGCTTCGCGAGCAAGACTTCTGGCACATCCCCGGCCGCGCCCCCGATCCGGTCATGGAAGAGGATGATCTGGCAACCATCCTGGAAGAGAGCGTGCGGCTGCATCTCTCCAGCGACGTTCCCTTAGCGGTCCTGCTCTCCGGCGGCGTGGACTCTTCGGTTGTGGCCAACCTCGCGCAGCGAGTGGCGCAGAGCCCAATCCACACCTTTACTTTGGCGTTTGAGGAGCAAGAGCTCAATGAAGGGCCGATAGCGAAGCAGGTCGCCGCCGCCATTGGGACTGAGCACCATGAGGTGGTGCTGACGGAGGCGGGCTTCGTTGGAAACCTGGAGGCAGCGCTGGACAGCCTGGACCAGCCGACGTTCGACGGGCTTAACGCGTACTACATATCGCGTGCCATTCGCGCCGCCGGATTCACCGTAGCTCTGTCGGGAACCGGCGGTGACGAGCTGTTTGGCGGCTACACCTCCTACCGCGATCTGCCGGTATTGCACGGCTGGTCACGGCGCGCCGCCTGTGTGCCGCGCGGGCTGCAGACAGCGGCAGCGACGCTCGCAACGTGGCCGCTGCGAACCTCGGGTGGGGCAATGCCACGGCAGACCCGCTGGGCCAAACTTCCCGATATGGTCCGTCACGGCGACGATCTGCTGGCGCTCTATCAACTTGCCTACGCGCTCTTCCTTCCTGGTTTCCAGCAGGAACTGTTGGCGCCTGATTTCGCCGAAGTCACCGCTGACGGCCTGTCCCCGGCAATGCGGGCACGTATCGTGGCCGAGACTCGAGACCGCGCGCCGCTCTCGGCGATCAGCGTCATGGAGCAGCGGCTATTCCTCGGCGAGCGGCTGCTGCGCGATAACGACGTTGCCAGCATGGCCGCCTCGCTGGAGCAGCGTGTGCCACTGGTGGATCAGATTCTTTTCGATAGTGTGGACCGCCTGCCGGAGCCGGCGCGCTACCAACCTCTGGGACAGAAGGCCATGCTGCGGCGCATCGGACTGCGCGGCCTTGACCCCGCATTGTTCGAGCGGCCGAAGAGCGGGTTTGTATTGCCATTTGATCGCTGGATCCGGCGTGAACTCAAGAACGAAATGGACCAGACCTTGCGGGATCCACAAGCTGTCGTTCCAGTCGGGCTCAACCCGGCAGCGGTGGAGCGGCTTTGGCGGGCCTTCCTCGACGGCGCGCCCGGCACATATTGGTCGAGAGTTTGGTCGGTTTACGTCCTGATCCGGTGGTGTCATCGCCATCGCGTCTTCCGTTGACGCGGCTGTCCCGGCGTGCCTTCCTCGGCGCCCAATACACGATCGGTGCTCGTGGTGGAGCTTGCTCGTGATATGATAGGATACAGTATGGCCCGAGTGGCGGGCGAAACCCATTGCGCTGACCTGGATTGGGCGTCGCTGGTCGCCGCTGGGTGGTTGCCGCGCCTGCTGACCGAGCAGACCCCGCTCGATCCTGCGACAGCGCGCCTATTGTCAGTGGCGGTGCCGCAAGGTGCAATTGGGGTGGCTGCGAGCCGCCGCGCGAAATTGCGCTGCGTTAAGACCATGGAGAACAAATGCAATTCGCAATCAAGCGGCGGACCGGGCTTGTCATTGCTCTAGCTGTCGTCGTTGTCGGCGCGCTCGCATACATCGGATCGAATGCAAATCTGGGCGGATACTCCATCGGGAGAATATGGAATTCAGCCTCATGCCGGGGAAGCCTCTATGTTCAGAAAGCTGAGGGGGGAGTTCCTGAGGTTTCCTGGACTGACCTCTGGATGATGACATGGCTAAGGCATGGGTTCCATTGCTGGGAGGGAAGCGGGTTGGCAGCGGATCTGCAATATAGCTCATCCGCAAGCCAGGACGATCTCGACGAAGGGGGACATATCTTCCACGAACGGTGCGTCGGATGCCATGGCAGCAATGGTGCAGGAGGACCGTTTGCGCCATCGCTGGTTGGACCTCGGCTTACCGCAGGTGATAGCGATCTAGCCATCTATCAGGTGCTGAGGAATGGCCGGCCCGGGACGGCAATGCAGCGCATCGACTTGCCCCCGCGTGAACTTCTGCAAATCATCGCCTTTGTGACAGCGCTAAGGGCTCGTTCGGCGGCGGCCGCCAAACCCGGAGCACCGAAACTGTCTATTGAGGTCAGCAGCGAACAATTGCAGACCGCCGGGATCAAGACCGACGAATGGCTTACATATTCCGGTTCCTATGACGGATCGAGGCATACGACGCTCGACCAAATAACACCGGCAAATGTCGCCAACCTGCGGATCCGGTGGATGAAGCAATTCGACATTGCCGCTTCGAACATCGAAGCCACGTCGCTGGTCATCGATGGCGTTATGTTCTTCGTTCCGGAGGCGATGCATGTTGTCGCGTTGAATGCCAAAACCGGCGACGTGATCTGGGAATACAAGAAACCGGTCCCGTCCGACTTGGCGCTAGGCTATGGACAAGTGAATCGGGGCCTTGCCGTTTATGGGGACGCCCTTTTTCTTGGAAGCCTGGACGGTCATCTGGTCGCGCTGAACGCCAATGACGGCACCGTTGTCTGGCAGACGTCAGTGACAAGTCCGTCCGATGGATACTCGATCACGGTGGCACCTCTTGTCGTAGGTCATTCTGTGGTCATTGGGGTCGCAGGAGGAGATTACGGAGTTCGCGGCTTTCTCGCGGCGTACAATGTGGCGACCGGCAAGCAACAATGGAGGTTCAATACCGTTCCGGGTCCTGGCGAATTCGGGCATGAAACGTGGGAGAACGACGCCTGGCGCACAGGTGGGGGTGGGACATGGACCACCGGAAGCTATGATCCGGCTACCGATTTGCTTTACTGGGGGGCAGGTAATCCAGGCCCGGATTTTGATGGCGACGTGCGACCTGGCGATAACCTTTTCACCGATAGCGTGGTTGCCCTACACGCCAGGACCGGCAAGCTCGCGTGGTATTTCCAGTTCACCCCGCATGATGACCACGACCGCGATTCGACCCAGACCCCGGTACTTGCTGACCTTATGATCAAAGGTGTCGCCCGCAAGGTGATCCTGTGGCCCAACAGGAACGGGTTCTATTACGTCCTTGACCGGGTCACCGGGGAGTACCTTCTGGGGGTTCCCTTTGTCGAGACAAATTGGGCAACGGCGCTTACCCCGACCGGACGACCGATCCTAACGGACGCTGCCAAAGTCACCACAACAGGGCGCCGTGCAAAGCCCGGAATCAATGGCGCAGTGAACTGGCAGAACCCGACTTTCGATCCGGGCCGCGGGACCATATTCATCCCAGCGGAAGAGAGCAGTTCGGTTTTCACCAAGACCTCGGGTGCGGTCATCAAAACGGAGAACGGACCGTATCTCGCCAGCGGCTTCAGTCAATCTGAGTCGGGGATAAATGAAGTTGTCGCGCTCGACGGCGCGACCGGCCGGCGCAAATGGCAGTATACCAGTCCGACCGAAAGTTCCAACGCCGAAGCGGATCGTAACTGGAGTTACGGTGGCTTGCTTTCGACAGGGTCGGGGCTGGTGTTTGGCGCGTCCGGGGGGGTTCTATTCGCGCTGGATGCCGACAGCGGACGGGAGCTTTGGCGTCTTCCGCTCGGTGGGACCACCAAATCCCCGCCGATTTCATTCACGATCGACGGACATCAGGTGATTGCCGTGGCTGCCGGGCGGGCATTGTTTGTGCTCGGGCTGTAGGGGAAATCGCGAAATGATCAACTCGCAAACTGCGCAGCAACCACGACAACCGCCTGTGATGACAACTGCCTTGGGGGGATCGCAGTTGCCCAGCGCATGGAGCAAGGTATGGGCGGGTCTGTTTGCGCAACGTTTCGTGATCTATATTTGCGTGCTGCTGGTCGCTTCTATCGCTGCCTATGGATATGGGATCCGGACACGTTCGATCTTTGCCTGCCAGGCAGACGGATATGCTCCCGATCGATATGTGGCGTCTTGCAATGCAGCCAATTTTGGCGACTACGAGCACGGGGCATTCCAGTTTAATTTGGAGCCCTCTGTGCAGGAAGCAGTCCGAAATGCCGACTTACTGTTTCTTGGAAATAGCCGGCTTCAGATAGCATTCTCCACTGTTCCAACCGAACAGTGGTTTTCAGCGAATCCGGGCCGATATTACTTGATGGGGTTCGGCGACTTCGGAAATTCGCTTTTTGCAGGCGAGCTGCTGAGCAAAATTCATCCACATGCCGATGTTTATATCATTGATGTAGATGATTTCTTTGAGCAGTCTGAATCAGCAGAAGTGAAAACGGTGCTGCACGATCCGAACGCACGAAACAAGTACGAGATGAAGCGCTCGTGGCAACGTGTCCACGATCGGATTTGTGGAGCCTTCGAGGCACTTTGCGGCCACCAGTTTGTCATCTACCGTTCACGCGATACTGGAGCGTACCATGAGGAAGGTCAGTGGGGACGAGCAGTGCTCGTTTCGTACGACCCGGTAGTCGATCAAACCCTGGTTAACGCGAGCATCGTCACAGCACGCGAGTTCCTGTCACGCCTTACCCGGAACAAATGTGTCATACTGACGATGGTCCCCACTGCTCGCACACAAATCGGAACCGCGGAAGCCATTGCCAGCGGTGTTGGTTTGCCGCTCGTGACGCCGGGGAACTTGGAGGGGCTTCAGACATATGACGGGTCCCACTTGGACCAACCAAGTGCGCAACGCTGGGCTCAGGCTTTTTTTCGGGCAGCGGGACCAGAAGTTCGGTCATGCCTGAACAACCGCCATGAAGCCAACCGCCAGGGTTCGCCGCCCACTGGCGGGCCCAACTCGGTTCAAAGCGCCACCGCCATTGTCCGATGACGAGTTAACTTTGCTACCGAGGAATTTCCACTCTGATCAAGGCACCTGACCCTGCCGATTTATGAAAGAGGAACCGCGGTGACCAGCCAGGATATCCTGTCCAAATTTACTGACATCCTTCGCGATCTTTTGCTCGACGACTCGATCGAGCTGACAATGCAAACCCGCCGTGAGGACGTTCCCGGATGGGATTTATTTAACTACATTAATTTTACGGTGGCCGTCGAAATGCAGTTCGGCGTGAAATTCAAGATAGCCGACATCGAATCATTCCCTGATGTAGGTGCGATTGTCACGAAGGTGGCAGAGATGTTGGCGACAAGCCAGCCTGCTCGGAAAACGCCCTGAGAGGACAACCACGGATGCTGTTTAATTCCGCCGAATTCCTCTTCGGTTTCGCGCCGGTAGCGGTACTGGGATTCTATCTGCTCGGCAAGTTCTCCCGCGTATCGGCGATCCAGTGGCTGATTGTCGTATCTCTCGTGTTCTACGGGTGGTGGCGGCCACTGAACGTGCTGATCATCGGCCCCTCGATCCTCGTCAACTTTGCCCTGGCACGAGTCCTCCTACGGCTGAACCAAAATGAGGATTTGCGCCGGTCGTCACAAGCAGTTCTCTTGCTGGGCATTTTGTTCAACGTGGTATTTCTGGGTGTTTTCAAATATACGGATTTCATAGCGGGTACAATCAACGATGTGTTTGGTGCAAATCTTATACTTCAGCACATCATTCTGCCGCTGGGCATATCGTTCATCACTTTCCAGAAGATTGCCTTTCTGATCGACGTGCAAGCGGGGCGTATCAAGTCTTTCACCTTCCAGGACTACTGCACGTTCGTGCTGTTCTTTCCCCAGCTTATTGCCGGCCCGATCGTGCACTATCGCGAAATGATGCCGCAGTTCCAAGCTGCTTCATGCCGGTTCGATCAGGAGAACGTCGCTGTTGGTCTTACCCTGTTGCTTTTCGGCTTGTTCAAGAAGGCGGTACTCGCCGACAAAATGGCGCCCTTGGTTACACCAATCTATGAACATGCTGCGTCAGGCGCCCATATCCCGTTTTTGGCGGCATGGATGGCGGCAATCGGGTTCACTTTACAGATCTATTTCGACTTTTCCGGCTATACCGATATGGCACTTGGTTTGGCCCGGTTGTTCGGAATAAAGCTGCCACCGAACTTCAACTCTCCGCTTCGTGCTTCGAGCATCATCGATTTTTGGCTGCGCTGGCACATGACACTGACACGTTTCCTGACGGCATATATCTACAACCCGTTGGTGCTAACCTTGACTAGACGCCGCGCAGCAAAGGGGCGCGCCGGGTTTGGAGGACGGGATACTACGGTCGAGGCATTCGTCTCTCTGCTGATGGTCCCCACCATCCTCACGATGTTCGTCTCAGGGCTTTGGCACGGTGCGGGTTATGGTTTCATCATCTGGGGCGTGCTCCATGGTATTTATATAACGATCAATCACGCGTGGCGCCTGACAGCTGTGCGGCTTTGGTCGAGCAGGCGGAGCTACGATCGTGTCATGAAGCCAGTGGGATTGCTCGTGACCTTTATCACAGTCACTGCAACGATGATCTTCTTTCGAGCTCCGACTGTTACATCGGCCATCGACCTGACGAAGGGGCTCATCGGGTTGAACGGTCTCGGGCTACCGCGGGACATTCTCGGCAGACTGGGGCCTCTCGCCGGGTTCTTGCATGGCATCGGGGTTGTTGGCGAGGCAGGGAGCGGCCAGGATTTCATAAGCATAGGAAGATGGATCTGCCTGCTGTTGTTCATAACTCTTGCTCTGCCTAACACACTGCAAATCCTGGATCGTTATGAGCCTGCTCTCGGCGTAAGGCCGGGGTCAGCCAAACTGTCAATTGGAAATGTTCGGATCATGGAGTGGGGTCCGTCGCTTCCTTGGGCAATTGCAATGTCGGCCGTCGCAGCGATCGCATTCGTCTTGATCGGCGGCCCAAGTGAGTTTTTATACTGGCAGTTCTAGAGCCGACGATTTGAGCCGCTGCGTCTGCTGCTCTCGCCTTCGCGTTGGCCAATGTGAATTCTTAGAGTCCGTCCGAAGACTTCATGAAGGATTGCAGAGCTTTCTCAGCATGAGGCGGATGGAAGCGAGGCGGAGGAAGGCGAGCGCATTGTGGTTGCGGTTCTCCCAATCCTTGGCAAGCCGGCGACAGCGACCGAGCCAGCCAATGGTCCGCTCAACAATCCAGCGCAGGGGTTCGACGACGAAGCCCTTGGCATGATCGGACCGTCTGACAATTTCGATCACCAGGTCTGGCAAGGCGTTGGCGACACCATGCTGGAAGATCGGCCCCGCGTAAGCGCTGTCGGCGAACAACTTGCGGAGGAATGGGAACTGCCCGAACAAGGTGGACAGCAGCAGGATGCCACCGTCGCGGTCCTGAACGTCGGCGGCGGTCACCAGCGCGTGCAACACCAGGCCGAGTGTATCAACCAGGACATGGCGCTTTTTGCCCTTGATCAGCTTGCCGGCATCAAAGCCATGCGCGTCGGTCCGAAGCCCCCTTTTTCCGCGCTTTTCACGCTCTGGCTGTCCAGGATGCAGACAGTCGGGCTGGCCTCACGTTCAGCATGCTCCCGGCATTTCACGTAGAGCGCATGATGCATCTTCTCCAGCGTGCCGTCCCAGCCCCACTGACAGAAATAGCCGTTCACCGTGCTGCGCGGCGGTAGGTCCTTCGGGATATAGCGCCACTGGCAGCCGGTGCTCAGCACGTACATCACCCCGTTGACCACTTCGCGCATGTTGACGGTGCGTTTGCCGCCGCCAGGCTTGGCCGGCGGTATCGATGGCTCGATATGCTGCCACTCCGCATCGGTGAGATCGCTGGGATAGCGCAGCTGGTCACGGTCGTAGCGGTGGCGGTTCTTGATCGTCCACATCGGGCACCTTTCGCGAATTGGCGACTCGCATCGAATCACAACCGATTCACTGGGATCAACCGCTCATCGCCTCAGCCGCCAACCGACTTAAATGACTCTCGAAGTCTCCGGACGGACACTTAGCACGAGCAGGATAACGACTTGTTCGATTGAGGCGGACTATCTTCCAACAGTCGGCTCTATTCGCGCGCACGAGGTGGACGCGTTCCTGGAGACCTGAGTGGACAGGTTTCTGCACTTGGTGGAGGCGCTCCGTACGCGGCCTTATACCAATCCTCAGAATGCCTGACCGATGATGGTCCATTGTCGATGGGCGATGGACATGATCTTCCAAGGCTGATCCACGAGCCTGTTCCAGGCATCGCAGCAAATGTCGACGATGTTGTCGAAGCCTGTGAAGATACGGTTGGACAGCCAATTCTGCCGCATGAACTGCCAGACGTTCTCCTGCGCGTTGAGTTCCGGCGAGCGCGGCGGGAGCGGCAGCAGCGAGATGTTGCTGGGCATCTGCAAACACTTGGCCCCATGCCATCCCGCCTGGTCGAGGATAATGATGGCGTGCGCCCCAGAAGCGACGCAGGTGGCAATCGCATCGAGGTGAAGTTGCATGGCCTCGCTGTTACAGCTCGGCACCACGATGGCGGCACCCTTCCCCAGCGCCGAACAGATAGGCCGATTGCGTTCGTTGATCATGTGTGGCCCGTGGGCGAGACCCCTTCCTGGCCCAGCGGTAGGTGAGCTTGTTCTTCTGGCCTACCCGCATCTCGTCCTGGAACCAGATCTCTATCGGTGTGCCAGGTACGAGCGTCCGGCGGATTTCCGCCACGCGGTCGGCGAAGTTTTTTTAAATGCTTCCATGGCTTCGGCGTCCTGCTTGTAGGCTCTCGGCCGAGCACTGAGGTGGGCAAAGCCCAACCGCTTCAGCGCGCGGTAGACCGTGTCGTCCGACACCTCGATGCCAAACTCCTCATGCAGCAGTGCGATCAGGTCGCAGGCCCGCCAGCGCACCACACCGTGCACTGCCGGGATCGGACCCTCCTCGACCACACGGACGAGAAATGCCCGATGCTCTTCGTCAAGCTTCACCGGCGCGCCAGGCGAAGTCAGGTTGATCAGGCCATCCGGACCAAGCTCGTTGAACCGGATCACCCAGTCTCGCAACGTTTGACGGTCCATCCCGCCAATCCGTGCCGCTTCCGCTCGAGGCGCACCATCCAGGATCGCCGCTATCGCCAACAGCCGCCGGGCCTGGGCCACATCCTTCGTGCGTGTCGCAAGTCGCCGCAACTCCGCCGACGTGAAGTCCTGGCGCACTATAATCGCCTGGCTCATGGCAAACCTCCTCAGTTTGCCAGCTTGAATCACACCGATGCCGATTCGGGAATCCGCGAGCATTCAGAGTCACCAACTCAGCGGATTGGTATTAGCAACGCATCACTGTTCTACCCATCATCGGTGTTGGTGGCGGAGAGGACTAGTGATATGATACGGCACGTTATGGTCAAAGCTGTCGGCGAAACCCGTTGCAGTGAAATGAATCGGGCATGGCACAGTTGCATGTCACCATTGAGCGCCTGCCGCGCCGGCTCACCTGCCAGATCGCGTCGATCATTGGGAGTCGCGTCGATCATTGGGAATCGCGTTGATTTCCCGACGCCATGGCTGCTGCCGGTGGCACGGAAGGTGCAGTCTTGGCCGCTGCAAGCCGGCGCGCGAGATTGCGCTCGCATCAAAACCAAGGAGACCAAATGCGGATCGCAAACAAGCGGGGGACCAGGCTTGTCATTGCTCTATCGGTCGTGATTGTCGGCGCGCTTGGGACCTATGGGCTGCGGCGATACATGAGATCGGATGCAATTTTGGGCGAGTATTCCACAGCGAAAATTTGGAACGCTGTCTCATGCCGGGCAGGGCTTTATATTGAGAAGGCCGAGGGCGAGATCCCTGGGCTTTCCTGGACTGACCTGTGGGTGATTACGCGACTAAGGCCTGGGTTTACCTGTGCCGAGGGGAGAAGCTTGGCAGCGGACCTGCAATATAGCGAGTACGCAAGCCAAGACGATGTCAAGAAAGGGGCGCATATCTTTCGCGAAAGGTGCACGGGATGCCATGGCGTCGATGGTTCGGGAGGACCGGTTGCGCCATCGCTGATCAAATCGCAGCTCACCGCTGGCGACAGCGATCTGGCCATCTATCGAGTGCTGAGGAATGGCCGCCCCGGGACGGCGATGCAGCGCATCGATTTGCCGCCGCGCCAACTGCTGCAAATCATCGCCTACGTGACAACGTTAGGCGCTCATCCGGCAGCGGCCGCCAAATCTGGAGCACCAAAACTATCTATTGAGGTCAGCAGCGAACGATTGCAGGCCGCCGGAACCAGGACCGACGAATGGTTGACGTATTCCGGCTCCAATGATGGATCGAGGCATACGACGCTCGACCAGATAACACCGGCAAATGTCGCCAATCTGCGGATCCGGTGGATCAAACAATTGGACATTGACGCTTCGAACATTGAAGCTACGCCGCTGGTAATCGACGGCGTCATGTTCTTCGTTCCGGAGGCGATGCATGTTTTGGCTCTGGATGCCAGAACCGACGACGTGATCTGGGAATACAAGAGACCTATCCCACCTGACTTGCCACTAGGATTCGGACAACCGAGCCGGGGCCTCGCGGTGTACGGCAACACGCTTTTTTTTGGAGGTATCGACGGCCATCTGGTTGCGCTCAACGCCAACGACGGCACGGTCGTCTGGCAGACGTTCATGGCAAGCCCCTCGGATGGATACACGATTTCGGCGGCACCTCTTGTCGTCGGTCATTCTGTCATCGTTGGGGTCTCAGGAGGCGATTTCGGAATTCGCGGCTTTCTTGCCGCGTACGATGTGGCGACCGGCAAACAACAATGGAAGTTTTATACCATCCCGGGTCCTGGCGAATTCGGGCATGAAACGTGGAAGAACGACGCCTGGCGCACAGGTGGAGGCGGGACATGGGCCACCGGAAGCTATGATCCGGCTACTGACCTGCTGTATTGGGGCGTCGGCAATCCAGGCCCGGATTACGATAGCGACGTGCGGCCTGGCGATAACCTGTTCACCGATAGCGTGATCGCGCTACACGCGAGTACCGGCAAGCTCGCGTGGTATTTCCAGTTCACCCCGCACGATAACCATGATCGGGATGCGGCCCAGACCCCGGTTCTTGCGGACCTTGCGATAAAAGGTGTCGCCCACAAGGTGATCCTCTGGCCTAACAGGAACGGGTTCTATTACGTTCTCGACCGGGTCACTGGAGAGTACCTTTGTGGGGTACCCTTTGTCGATGAAGATTGGGCATCGGGGCTCACCGCGGCCGGGCAACCAATTCTGACTGCTGCTGCCAGGGTAACCACAACCGGGACCCGTACGAAACCCGGCGTCAATGGCGGGGTGAACTGGCAAAATCCGGCTTTCGATCAACGCCTGGGGACTATTTTCATCCCCGCTGTAGAGAGCAGTTCGGTTTTTACCAAGCCCGGGGGCTCAGACCTAAAGCCGGAAGGGAACGCATTGTATCTCGGCAGCGGTATTATCCAATCTGAGCAGGGGATGAATGAAGTTGTCGCACTCAACGCCGCGACCGGCCAGCGCGAATGGCAGCACGCCACACCGATCTCCAGTTCCGACAATGCCCATAGTAACTCGAGTTACAGTGGTTTGCTTTCGACAGCATCGGGGCTGGTGTTCGGAGCCTCCGGGGATGTTCTCTTCGCACTGGATGCCGGCAGCGGGCGGGAGCTTTGGCGTCTTCCGCTGGGTGGAACCACCAAATCCTCGCCGATTTCATTTACAATCGACGGACATCAGGTGATTGCCGTGGCCGCCGGACGGGCACTCTTTGTGCTGGGGCTGCCGGAAAACGCGAAATGATCAACCCGCAATCTGTGCAGCAACCATGGCAGCCGCCGGTAATAACAACTGCCTTCGGGGAACGTGCCCAGATCCGAGACGCCTTGCCGAGAGCACGGTGCTAAGCGTCGACCGCCAGATGGCGGCGGGGGGCGGGAGCGGCCATAGATCAAGCCGTACACCGAGACAACCCGTTGCGCCGAGTCGACGGCCTGAACCGCTGTACCTCGCTTTTCGGTCGGTAGATGCGAATTCTCAGCACAATCAGGAGAGCGACTTGCTCGATGCCGGAAAGATTGTCGCGTACGGGCAGGCCAACCGCGGCCCCAGCGGAGTCGCCCAGATCAGGCCGATGAGCCCCGAGCGGCTAAAAATCCTCTACGTCTCGCAGATGCCGCCCAGCCCTCCCCGCTCTGGTGCCCAGGCGCGAGTACACGGGCTGATGACCCAGTTGGCGCGGCGCCACGACCTGACGGCGGCAATCGTGGTCGACGAGGAGTTTGACGTCGACGAGTGCCGACAGGCGATGGAGGTTTATTGCCGCGAGGTGGTGTTAGTCCCGAACCCCTGGGGTCGGAAAGGCCTCGCCAAGCGGCTGTTGCAGGTCCGGTCCCTGGCTTCGATCCGGAGCTTCGAACGGCTGCGGGTCACGGTGCCAGCGCTGCAGCAGACCCTGGACCAGATCCTGTGCGCCAAGCGGTTTGATGTCGTCAACCTGGAGTTCCCCTATCTTGGTCACTACGACCTGCGCCGGGCGCCCCCTGGGCAGAAGCCACCACCTTTGGTCGTAAACTCACACGAGATTGCCTATGACTTGGCCCGGCAGTTCGCCTACGCGGACGCCAGCCTCAGCCGCCGCCTCTATGGCGCGGCCAACTGGCGCAAGCTTCGACGCGAGGAGCTAGGCACCTATCGCGACGCGGACGGGGTTTACTTGTGCAGCGCCACGGATGAGCGGCGCTTGCTCGACCAGTTGCCTGGTGCCCACACCGCAGTTGTCCCCAACGCCGCGGACGTCGAGTACTACCAGCCGCGCCCCACGGACCCCCCGCCCGACGGCCGCACCGTGGTCTATTTCGGGCTCCTCTCCACTGTCCCCAATATCGATGGCGTGACCCACTTCGCCGAGAATATCTGGCCCCGCATCGCCGCGGTGCACCAGGAGGCGCGTTGGCAGATCATCGGCGGCCGGCCGCCGCCGTCGCTCCAGGCACTGGCCGGGCCCCGGGTCGAGTTGACCGGCTTTGTCGAGGACCTGCGGCCGCACCTTGCGGCGGCTGAGGTGGTGGTGGTGCCTTTGCAGTTGGGCGGCGGCACTCGCCTCAAGATTGTTGAGGCCATGGCAATGGGGAAACCCATCGTTTCGACCACGCTGGGTGCGGAGGGGATCGCGGCGGTCCCTGGGCGCGACATTCTCATCGAGGATGAGCCCGCGGCTTTCGCTGACGCGGTGAACCGCCTGCTATCAGATCCTGGCCTAGCCGACCGCATTGGCCAGTCGGCCAGGAAGTTGGCGGTGGACCGGTATGGCTGGAGCGGGGCGGCCCGGACGCTGGAGGGCTTTTACCGCCAGATCCTGGAGAACGCCTCGTGAAAGCAGCGCTCATCGGAGCCGGGCAGATTGCTCGGCAGCACCTCACCTGCCTGAAGACGCTGCCGAACGTCGATCTGGCAGCCATCTGCGATCGCTCACCCGCCACGGCGGAGGCTGCTGCTGAGAGATACGGCATCCCGGCATGGTTCACCGACCACCGGGCCATGTTGGAGAAGGTCCGGCCGGACGTCGTCCACGTGACCACGCCCCCGACCTCGCATTTCGGATTGGCTTTGGACTCGGTCAACGCCGGCGCCCATGTGATCATCGAGAAGCCGGTCACACCGACCTTCGAGGAGCTGAACACGCTGGTCGATCGTGCCCAGGATGCCGGCCGACACGTCGTAGAGGACCACAACTACCTGTTCAACCATGCCCCGCAGGAGATCCTGCGGCGGATCAAGTCTGGCGAATTCGGGGCGGTAACACACGTCGAGGTGCTTATTTGCCTCGACATCCTCGGTCCCGACGGCTTCGCCGATCCCAACTCACAGCACCCCGCGCTCACCCTGGCCGGCGGCGCCATCGCCGACTTCCTGCCTCATCTGGCGTCGCTGGCGCACCTGTTCGTTGGCCCGCACCGGACCGCCCGGACAATCTGGAACAAGCGCAAGTCCTCGCCGTTGCCGTACGACGAGTTCCGTGCCGTGGTGGACGCCGAGCGTGGGACTGCTGCCCTCGGCTTCAGCGCCAGCTCGCAGCCGGATGCCTTCTGGCTGCGGGTCTATGGGGAGAAAATGCAGGCCACCGCCAACCTGTTCGAGACTCGGCTCACCTTCGACGGTCCTCGCGATGTGCCCAAGCCGCTGCGCCCGTTCTTCAGCGGCCTGGAGGAGGGCAAGATCATTCGGCGCGCCGCGTTGAGGACGTTGCTCCGCAAGTTCAAGGGCCCCGGGGCGTACGAAGGGCTGTGGGAGCTTCTTGCTCGCACCTACCAAGCGCTGGCCGACCGGTCGGCACTGCCGATCACGGCAAGCGACATTCTGGAGGTCAACCGGATGGTCGAGGCGCTCAAGCCCCGGGAGCAGCCACTATGAAGGCACTCGTCACCGGCGCTAACGGGTTCCTCGGCAGGTACGTGGTCCGCGCACTACTTGCCCGGGGCATCGAAGTTCGCGTCATGGTTCGTCCAGCCGCGCGATTGGATGGCCTCGACTGGCCCTCGTCCGTGGAAGTCTTCAGGGCCGACCTACGCACCTCGCGCGACCTCCCTCGCGCCTTCGAAGCCGTCGACGTGTTGATACACCTTGCGGCCGTCGTCTCGGGCGGGGAGGACGCACAATTCGCGGGTACCGTGGCCGGCACCGAACGTTTGTTGGATGCAATGGTCGGCACAGCCTGCCAACGGTTGGTGCTGTGCAGCACTTTCTCCGTCTACAACTACAGCGCGATCAGTGGGACCTTGGACGAGGGTTCGCCGCTTCACCAGACGCCGGATCTTTACGGCCGCGATGGCTATACGATCTCCAAATGGTGGCAAGAGCGCGTGACCCGGCGCGTCGCCGAAAAACACGGCTGGGATCTTACCGTGCTCCGGCCTGGCTTCATCTGGGGACGCGATCACGGCTACCTGGCTGCCCTGGGCCAGCAGTTCGGTCGGCACCACCTGGTCATTGGTCCGCTGACCCGCATACCGATGACCCACGTCGAGAACTGCGCCGACGTCTTTGCGCTGGCGGCCGCCGATGGGCGCGCGCGAGGCCAGACCTTGAACGTGGTGGACGGGCCCGGCGAACGCATATGGACTTATCTTTCCGACTACATGCGCGGCAGCGGCAACCCGGGCTGGCGCCTGCCCGTGCCTTACTGGCTTGCCATCATGATGGTGCGGTTGGGCTTTGCCACGGTGTTCAGGACCGCCACCAAGGTACCCGGCATCCTTGTCCCGCGCCGGTTCAACTCACGGTTCAAGCCCCTGCACTTCGAGAACCGCAAGCTGCGGGAAACGCTGGAATGGAACCCGCCGCTCGATTACCAGCAGTGCTTGGCTCGGACATACGGTCCCGCGGTGCCCGCCGCAACCAGGCGCCTATACGAAGCCGCACTGACGAGGTCGGGATGAGATCACCCTGCTCAGGTTCGACGGATTGGCAGCCGCCTTCGCTCAACCCAGTCGACTTCAGCAGCACGAAGTGCATCGTCGGACGTTCGCTTGCTTGTGTGGAAGAGAGCATATGCATTGCCTTCTGAGATCATTGCTGCTCCTTGCCTGCCTCGTAGTCATGAGCCAGGCGGTAGCAATCGGGGCGCCATCTGCGGCCGTGCAGGCGGCTACCGCTGCAAATCCCATCCCGAGCCAGAGCGACACTGGTCACGTCTTACCAACCGATCGGGACGCCAGTGCGAACTGGCGGGTGGCTGGATTGCTTTCCCAAGGCGGCATCCCGAACCGGACCACGGTTTGCGCCACGGTTAGCCCGCTAGGAAATCACCAGGACGATACGAACAATATCCAGACCGCGATCAACAATTGTCCCCTCGGTCAGGTAGTTACTCTTGCGGCAGGGACCTTCACTATTGCGGAAGGCAGCTTCGTATTGCTCAACAAGGGGGTTACGTTGCGCGGCGCTGGACCGGGCACCACGACGCTGCAGAGAACGAATGGGGCTACACTAGGCAGTTACCATCCGGGCACCAATGCCTCGCCGATGATCATCGTTGGCCCGATGCGGTGGAATGACAAGACAACCGCCACCGCCCTGGCAGCCGATGCCGCCGCTGGAACAACATCGGTCCAGGTGGCTGATGCAGCCGGGTTCTCTGTCGGCCAGGTTGTCCTGCTGGATGAGGCGTCAGGTGCCGGCTGGCAGAAAGACATGGAGGGGCTTGGACAGATTTGGGCCTCACCAGACTATCGGGTGGTATGGAAGAAACACGACCCGACCCGCGGCGGCGACGACTTCAGTGCGACCAGCTATCCGTACCAGCCCGGCACCGCTGGGTGCTGGTTCAGCAACTGCGACCGGCCTATCAGCGAAATCAAGCAAATATTGGGGATCTCCGGCAATACGATCACCTTCAACTCGCCGGTCACCATTTCGTATCGTGTCAGCCATCAGGCCCAACTCTATTACTGGCAGACGCCGCAGATACGAAATGCTGGGTGGAAAACATGACGCTGAAGGGGGGCGACGACGGCAATCTGCTGTTCGAGTGGGCAGCATATTGCTGGGCGCAAAATGTCGAAACGACGCTATGGCTCGGCGTGGGCTTTGGGGTTGATAGCTCCTTCCGCATTCAGTTGGAGGAATTTTACGCCCATGCGCCCGCTTGGCCGGTGCCTGGCGGGGCAGGTTACAACATCAGTCTTTCGCATGGCTCATCCGAAATACTGATCGAGAATGGCATCTCGGTTCTCGCCAACAAGGTCATCGTGTCTCGCTCGGCAGGCGCGGGGTCGGTGGTTGCCTACAACTACATGGACGACGGTTTCGTCGGCGGCCAAAGGGCTTGGCAAGAGATCGGGCTGAACGCCAGCCATATGGTTGGCTCTCACCATACGCTATTTGAGGGTAATTACGCTTTCAACATGGATAGTGACACGACCCACGGCAACTCCATCTACCATACATTCTTCCGCAACTACGCGCCCGGCTACCGGTCGCAATTCGCGGACTATATAAGCAACAATTCTGTCTCCGATGATATCAATGATCTGCCGGGTAGGAACGCTCCGCTCCGTGCCGCCGGCGCACAGGAATATAGCTATTGGTTCTCCTTCATCGGCAATGTGCTAGGGACACCGGGGCACACTGGCGACTGGTCCTACAACGGTTCATTGAGGAATGGTGTGCACTCTATCTGGCTACTGGGTTGGGACAATCTCCCGCATCAGCTTGATGATCCCAACGTGGCCCAAACAGCGATTCGTGACGGCAACTTCGATTACCTCACCAACACGGTGGTCTGGGCTGCGAACGACACCACCCACTCCCTGCCGAACTCGCTCTATCTGACACGGAAGCCAACCTTCTTTGATGCAGGGAAGGGATACACGTGGCCGTGGGTCAACCCCATCGGATCGCCGCAAATCCATACGCTGCCGGCCAAGGCACGTTACGATGCCGGGGCGCCATTCAGGCAACCATGAGCGGCCCAGCACGTCCAGCGCGGCCGTCGATTCGACAACCTCGCCACGTTACCCGCAAACGCGCACGCGCCAAGCCTCGCAGTGGGAACTGCTCGCGGCCGCGAGCGGTGACGCAAGCAGCCGGACGCGTGATTCAAGCGCTGCATTCGCCCGCTAACACTTATGCACTCGCGGGATTTGCAGAGCAGTCCGGTGTTTTTCGTGGCGCGATCATGTTTTCGTGCGATCCAGGCCGGCCCTCCCCCGCCGCGTCCAACGTGGACGTCAATGGAGTAAGTGAATGCCCGATCCATCGGTAGCTTCGTATGAATTGGGGCGGCCCAGGGCGTCTACTCCGACGTTTGACACATGCGCATTCGTGGCGCTTGCGGCACTTGCTTTCGCGTTGATCGTGGATCCCATATTGCAGTATTTGGCGACGGGTGGGTTGAGGCCGCCCAACATCATGGCCCCTCGTGTGGAGCCCAGAATTTTCTGGCCAGCCATCGCGGTGATTTCCGTTCTGTTGGCGCTTCAGAAACGTGCTCGCTTCAGCAAGTTAATGTGGCCTCCCCACATCATCTGTCTGTTCATCTATATTATGTTTGCTGGTGCAAGCATTCTGTGGGCCTTCAGCCCGGACCGTTCGTTCGTCAGATACACCCAACAACTTATGGTTGTTACCTCTATTGTGCTGCCCGTCATGCTGACAGCTCGGACCGTGGATATAATGCGCGGCATGTTTATATGTTTCACACTCTGTCTTGTCCTGAATTTGCTATTCGTAATCGGCGGTAACGCGGACTTCGTTCAACGTGGTGCAGTTACTGTTGCTATAGGCTACCAGGGATATTTCGATGGTAAAAATTACCTCGGAGAGTGTTCGGCTCCCACACTTTTGTTGGCGTTCAACGAAATACGGCAGCGGGGTGCGCGGCGAGCGTTCGGTGTCATGGTTGCCCTCCTCGCCATTAGTCTTATCTACTTGAGCGATTCCAAAACAGCTCTCGGCCTTGCGCTTGTCGTTCCATTCCTGGCCTGGTTTACGTTGGCCATCAGAAAAATAACGCGCGTTTCTCCGGCAATCATTCTATTGTGTATACCACTTGGTTACATCCTCGTCTCCAGCGTGTCTCACTTTAACATGGATCGCATCTCATATATGCTTTTCGGTGATTTAACTCTAACAGGTCGCACCATCATATGGGATTTCGCCCAGCGCGAGATCGATCGTCGCTCGCTTGTGGGATGGGGATACCAATCCTTTTGGCTCGTCCCCGGCTCGCCCGTTTACACCGAGGCTCCAGGATGGGTCAAGATGATGCCGAACGCCCACAATGGCTATTATGACACGATTCTGGAGACGGGGCACGTCGGCCTTGTCTTGCTCCTCGTCTTCATTATCGCGACCCTCCACACCATTGGGCGCGTCCAGGACCGCGACCCGGCTCGGGCACAGCTTCTGCTCTCACTCGCTTTGTTTGTCATTTGCTGGAACTATTTCGAAAGCATCTGGCTGCGTGGATACGAGTTTTTGTGGGTGCTGTTCTTATTTGTTGTTGTCGAAATCTGTAGATATTGGCAGCCTTTGCCGGTGAGAAAGGTAGCGCGCAAATCGAGAAGCCGACAGCCGGGAAGTCCTGGTCCGTTCCCGGGCGCTCAGGCCCATCGGATGCGCGTGAGCTTGTCGTGATCTTGCGCCTAGGAACCTGGGTCGGCCCAGTCTATCGGCTCGCGCGTGCAGGGGTGTTTTCAGCCGCACAGGTGCCGGCTGTGGCGCGTGCCAGCCCGATGCCCAATCTCCGTGGACACGTGCCCGTTTTGGACGGGGTGCGGGGCCTCGCCATCCTGATGGTTCTGCTATTCCACTTCATCGGCACGGTGCCGCCGAGCGGTGCGGTTGAGCGCGCCATCGTCGGTGTGACCAATTACGGAGCCTATGGCGTCGAGCTGTTCTTCGTCCTCTCTGGCTTCCTCATCACCGGCATCCTTTACGAAAGCCACAACCACCCACGCTACTTCCGCAACTTCTATATGAAGCGCGTCCTCCGCATCTTTCCGCTCTACTATGGCGTGCTGGTACTGGTCTTCTTCGTGGCGCCGCTCATCGCGTTCCTGCGAGGGCCGACCCTGGACTACCTGGTAGACCGCCAGGCATGGGCGTGGCTGTACGCCGTCAACATCTACATCGCCAGACAAGGCGACTGGTCTTTCTCCTATCTCGACCACTTCTGGTCGCTCTGCATCGAGGAGCACTTCTACTTCTTCTGGCCGCTGGTGGTCTTCGCGCTGGCGCGCCGACCGCGGGCACTCATCGCGGTGTGCCTGGCGACTGCACTGTGCGCCATGCTGGCCCGACTGGTCGGATCGCTCATGGGGCTGAGCTGGTGGACCACCTACACCCTGACCCCGTTCCGGCTGGATGGCCTGGCGCTGGGCGCCTTCCTCGCAGTAATGGTGCGCCAGTCCGGGGGCATGGAGCGGCTGGCGCGGGCTCTGCCGCTGGTCGTGATGGTGGCCGGGTGGCTTCTGGCGGTCACATTCATCTGGACCCGCTTCGTGTCGCAGCAAGGGCTTGAGCTTGTGCTACCGGTCCGGGCGGCCCTGATACTCGTGCTGCTGGCCTGCCTCTTGGTGTGGGCCCTGATCGCGCCGGAACGGTCGGCCACCTCACGCTTCTTCTGCAGCCGCGTCATGGCCTTCCTGGGTACCTACAGTTACGGCCTGTATGTGTACCATCACTTCATCTCGTATTACCTGACCTCCAACCGCACTGACCTGGAGCTGGCAGGCTGGCTCGGCTCCCACACGGCAGCGGTGGCGGTGCAGGCCACGCTCGGCATGTCGGCCTCGCTGGCGTTGGCCTACCTGAGTTACGAAGTCTTCGAGAAGCCGTTCCTCCGTTTGAAACGGCTTTTCGAGACGGCCAAGGTGTCGGCCGCCTGACGCCGGCGTCCATTACCGTAGGTATTGCTCGCGCCCCCACGGCCAGATCTCAACAACCATTCGGGATAACCCTCGTGCATCAATCGGACACAGTGAGCGCGCCGAAGTTTACCGTTCTCGGAAAATCGCCTGTTGGTGTTTTTTTCAGGCTCAACGAGATGTTCTGGAAATGCCTACCCGCGGGAGCGACCAGGCTCGGTCCAGTACGCGTGTACGGAAAAGGGCTGCATGCCATCGCCCGTACGCGACTTGATCGGACATTCTACTTTGGCACATTCTTTCTACGTAACCGGCCACAACTTGCGCTCGCTCGCCGTGTCGCGGAGCAAATCGGTAATGAATCGGGTCTAAAAATTGCCATTCTAGGATGCAGTATAGGGGCTGAAGTCTATTCAATTCTCTGGACAATCCGTTCAAAGCGGCCGGACCTGAAAATCGTCGTCACCGCCAGCGACATATCCAAGGAAGCGTTGGAATTCGCCCAGAAAGCAGTTTATCCCCTGAAAGGGTGTGAATTCACTGACGAGAAGATTTTCGCGCGAGTGACCGAACAAGAAAGGCTTGAATTGTTTCACGACGAAGCAGCCGGAATGAGAATCAAGGACTGGCTCAAAGACGGAATAATATGGCAGGTCGCCGATGTGGCTGATCCGGATCTGGTGCACACCTTTGGACCGCAGGACATGGTGTTCGCGAACAATCTTCTATGTCATATGGTCCCGAACGATGCCGGGAGATGCCTGCGCAATGTCGCGAAGCTGGTAAGGCAGGGAGGCTATCTTTTCGTTTCCGGTGTCGACCTGGACGTGCGCACGAAAGTGGCACGCGAGCTGAAGCTAGAACCGGTCACTGATTCGATAGACGACATTCACAACGGCGATCCCGCTTTGACAAAGGATTGGCCTTTCAGGTACTGGGGACTGGAACCGCTCGATAAACACAGACCTGATTGGACGTTCAGGTATTCATCGGCCTTTCGCGTAATTGAGCGCGACGTTGACGGTATGGTTGCGCCAGAGGTGCCGGTGCTGTCCTAATCGCGTTGGCGCGCGACAGCCAAATGGTGTCGGCCACAGCAGTTCTATCCACTAGCGGAATCGCCGGAATGATAATCCTCGAGACCGGACTCGTTTCTTATACGGCACGAAAGCGACGGTCTGGGGCACTCGACGATGCAAATCGGCAAGGCTGCGATGCTCGCTGGCGGTCTCGGCACTCGGCTGTCCGAGGAGACCGAACGTAGGTTCGGTAGGTGCTGTGGAGGTCTTGAATTTAGTTGATTACTCCCATCGAATTGCGGTACCTTCCTTCGTCGAGCGATGTGGGCCATGCACACCCGACGATGTGGAAGGGACCAGCGTGGATCCGCGCAAGTGGCGGCGGTCTGCGTCTCTTTTTTCCCAACGGAGCAAGGGTTAAGTGCCCGGCGCCTGACGTGGAAGGTTTGACTTGTGAGGTGGGTCGTGGCCTAGCGTGTGGCTTAAGAACGGTGCATCCAGGACCAGCCTCAATGAATTGCGATATCCAATTCCGATTCTGCAGTGGGCGACATGCCGAGGTCGTTGAACTCGGCATGGCGCCGAATTGTGAGAGCTATCTCGCAAAGAATCAGCGCCGTTCTGCTCCTTGTTGTCCACGTCTGCCGTGACGGTGCCGCTTCAGGAATACGTAGTGTCAGACGAAATCTTTCCGGAATATGCATATTTTTCGGCCTATTCGGATGCGTGGGTCGATCATGCACAACGATATGTAGAGTTAACAACCGCGAGCTTTGGCCTGGGGCCGATTAGCCGTGTCATCGTGCTCGGCAGCAATGAGGGGCATGGCTGCGCGGCATCGGCTGCAACGCGCCGGAGGGCATCGCCGCAGCGTTCTGTGCCCGCAAGACCATGGTCTGAGACCCCGACACCCTGGAGACACTGAAATGATTTTCACCGAAACCGAGCTTGCCGGCGCCTTCATCGTCGATCTCGCGCGGCACGAGGACAACCGGGGGTACTTCGCCCGGCTGTTCTGCCAGCGGGAATTCGAGGCACACGGACTGAAGCCGCTCGTCGCGCAGGCGAACGTCGGTTCCAGCCGCCATCGGGGAACCATCCGCGGCATGCACTTCCAGTTCCCGCCGGCGGCCGAGACGAAGTATGTCCGCTGCGTCCGCGGCGCGGTGCTGGATATCATCGTGGATCTGCGCCCGGAATTGCCCACCTATCTGCGGCACACCACGGTCGAACTTTCGGCCAGGAACCAGCGCGGTATCTACGTCCCCGAGCGCTTTGCACACGGCTATCAGACATTGGAGGACGATACCGATACCATCTACATGGTCGGTGAGTTCTACACGCCCGGCGTGGAAGGCGGCCTGCGTTACGATGACCCGGCGCTCGGCCTGAGCTGGCCGCTTACGGTCGAGGTCATCTCTGACAAGGATCGGGTCTGGTCGCCGCTTGCGGAGATCGAGCCAGAGCTGCGCAGACGGATGTCCCAGGCCGCCGTCGCACCATCGAACGTCGCCTGATCAGGGAACCATTTCGAGGAAATACAATGATCATCGTGGATACCGCGCTGAAGGCCCGCGCCGAGGCGAACAACCCCATCAAGGTCGGTCTCATCGGTGCCGGCTTCATGGTCCAGGGGCTGACCAATACGATCGTCAACTCGGTTCCCGGGATGCGCGTCGTCGCCATCTCAAACCGGCGCCCCGAGCGTGCCATGGCCGTTTTCCGCTATGCCGGCGTCGAGCCGACGATGGCGGAAACCGCGCGGCAGTTCGAGCATCTGGCCGTCGCAGGAACGCCGATCGCGACCGACGATCCAGCGCTCATCTGCCGGAGCGATCATATCGACATCGTCGTCGACGTGACCGGGTCGGTCGAATTCGGGCTGCATGTCGCGCTCGACGCGATGCAGCACGGCAAACACTTCGTCATGATGAACGCCGAGCTCGATGCGACGCTTGGTCCGATCCTGCAGGTCTATGCCCGCCGGTACGGCGTGATCTTCTCGGCCTGCGACGGCGACGAGCCGGGGCTGCAGATGAACCTGTACCGCTGGGTGAAGGGCCTTGGGCTCACGCCTCGGGTGATCGGCAACGTCAAGGGCCTGCAGGATCCCTATCGCAACCCGACGACACAGGCGGGGTTTGCAGAGAAATGGGGCCAGAACCCGACGATGGTCACGTCCTTCGCCGACGGCTCGAAGATCAGTTTCGAGCAGACGATCGTCGCGAACGCCACCGGATTCAAGGTCCGCTCGCGGGGCATGTCGCGCGGCCTGGAATACAAGGGCGACGTCATGAAGATTGGCGAGCTCTACGACATCGACGAGTTGCGCGAAGCCGGAGGGGTCGTCGATTACGTGGTCGGAACGCCGCTGACCAAGATATACTGTCTGGCCGAACATCCCGACCCGAAGCAGCAGCATTACCTGAGCCTCTACAAGATGGGCGATGGCCCGCTCTACAGTTTCTTCGTGCCGTACCACCTCGTTCACTTCGAGACCCCGTTCTCGATCGCGCGTGTCGCCCTGTTCCGCGATGGCCTGGCCACGCCGCTTGGGCCACCGGTGGTAGAGGTCTGCGCCGTCGCAAAGCGGGACCTGCAGGCGGGCGAGATCCTCGATGACTATGGCATGTACATGACCTACGGCGAAGCCGTGAACGCCACTGAGATGCGAGAGAAGCGATACCTGCCCGAAGGCCTTGTGGCAGGCTGCAAGCTCCAGCGATCGATCGCGCGCGACGAGGTGATCACCTACGACGACGTCGTCCTGCCGCCAGGGCGGCTCGCCGACCAATTCCGCCGCGAGCAGTATGTCCACTTCTTCGGCTCAAGCCCGATCTGACGTCCTACGCCATCCAGGGCGGCGGCGTGACGGCGGTTTCATCCTGAGCCGACGATCCGGCGCGCGCCAGCGTGTCGATCATCGTGCTGCGCTTACGCTCATAGTGGATTGCTCAGCAAACAACGTTCATACCGTCCAATGTAGCCGGCCGATAGGTGCAACGATGTCGCTCGGTTAGTTGGCCGATCAGATCCGACGCTAAATCGAGATGTGCAATGCTGCGCCGATACTCCTGGCTGCCAATTCGGCATCATCCTCGGATCCAAGGCCTTGGCTATCTGATTTAAGTCACCAGTTCGCGAACGCGGTGCTAAACATCTTGCCGAGCCTGACCGACGTTCCCCGGCAGGCAATATAGCACTTTCATGCAGCAACCTGGTGAGGCCCAGTATGATCCTCCGGCGGCCGAGGTTGGCCGCGATCTTGGTAGTGGTCGCACTAGCCGCATTCACGATCGTTGCCGTTCGCTCCGTTCGGGAGCCAATTCTTCGAGCCGCAGGATGGGCGCTCGTCGTAAACGAACCGGTCGCGTCCGCCGACATCGTCGTCTTATCGGTCGATTCCGGTCCCGCCGGGGCGCTTGAAGCGGCGGACCTCGTGCACAGCGGCATCTCAAACCGCGTTGCGGTCTTTACGGACCCTCCGAGTGAAGAGGACCAGGAGTTCATCCGCCGCGGGCTGCCTTACGAGGATGAGGGTGCGAGGCTGATCCGCGAACTGAGGTTGCTTGGCGTAACGGATGTCGTGCAGATCTCCAGGGTCAGCGGAACCGAAGATGAAGGTCAGGTGCTTCCAGCATGGTGCGACGAGCATCAGTTCCGATCCATTGTGTTCGTGGCCACCAAGGATCACTCGCGACGATTGCGGCAAGTCCTCGACCGCGCCATGAAAGGCCATCCGACACGTGTCACGGTTCATGCCGCGCGCTACTCAAGTTTCGACCCCGACCGATGGTGGAAAACTCGCCTCGGCGTCCGGATAGAAATCGTCGAGCTCGAGAAACTCTTGCTCGACTTCCTGCTGCACCCGATGTCGTTTTAACTTCGGGCCTTTATTGGGGCTGCAAGGGCGAGCGACATCAAAAGAAGGTTGAGGCGCAGGCCGGGTCTCATAGCAAGTGGGATTTCGTAAGAGAGCAACGCGCGGGCGCAGGGAGGCGCGCGGATCTTGCTGCTGGCGGCGGAGGGTGTGGCGTCGAGTGCCATCGCTCGCAAGCCCGGCTCATACCCGGCGTATATCGAATTGGGGCGCTCTACGCCCCTACGGTATGGCTGGGCTCTCTGAGACCGGGACCGAGGCGTCGAGCCGAACTAACGGGTGGACGCCCCTGCCTGCCTTGACGCGAGGGATGTCGGCGGATCAACTTGTTACGAATGAGGCCGATGGCACCACACGGCTTCGCTGCCATGACGTTTCGTTCGCTTCGCGGGCGATGCGGTGTCTGGCTGCGCGTGGCCCTCCCCTCCTGCGCAAGCCCGCAGCCGTCGGGACCAAGAGCGCGCTGCCGAGAGCATGGATTCGCTCTTCTGATCGTCCTGTTGAGCCTGGCGTTGCTGAGCGCGATCACCATCGGCTTGGCTGCGATTGGCCGCCGGGAAGTGAAACTGGCGGAGAACCTGCGCAACGCGGCGATGGCCGAGGCCGCAGCGGACGGCGCAATCTACCAGGCGGTCGTCCGGTTGATGACCGGCCAATGGCCGCCCGGCCGAGTGCCGCATGTGGTTCACATCGGTGGCGCCGTGGTCACCGTGCTGATCGAGGATGCTGCGCACCTGATCAACCCGAATAATGCGCCAGTGCCCTTGCTGGCGGCGCTGTTACGCCAGGTCGGTGCCGATCCGGACTCGGCGCAGGCCATAGCGGCTGCCATCGCGGCGTACCGTGACCAGAGCGGAACGGATCCGACCCCCGACTATATCGCGGCCGGCCTGCCATACGGTCCGGCCCGTCATGATTTCCGCGCCGTGTCCGAGCTGCGATTGGTAGTCGGGATGACCCCGGAGCTGTACGAGCGGCTGGCGCCACATCTGTCGGTCTGGAAGCTGCCGATAGCAGTACCAGACGCCGCCGATCCGGTCGTAGCAGCGGCTTATCAAGACGCCGGACCGAACGGTGGATTTGGTCCGCGGTTTTCCACTGCACGCTGGTTGAGAGGGCAGACCGGCCGGCTGGACGCGCGCATCGCCGCGATGGCCTCGATCGGTGGGGCACAATTCAGTCGGTTGGCTGAGGTGCAACTGCGTGGCGGGCCAGTAAGCGCCCCGCCGATGTCCCCATACCAGATTATGGCATGGGGACGATCCGGGGATTGATCTGGGTTCGCGCCGCTGACGGGACCGCAAGCCTCGATCCACTGTTTCATATCAGATGTGCATAAGCTTAATTCGAGCGCGCCGGTGGGGCGTAATGTGACCTCGCCCACCGTCGTCGCCGTCCTGTCAGGCTGCGATGTGCACGGAACTTCTACAATCCAGATCGAAATAGCCAGAGTTTACAATCCCAACTTGTAGTGAGAGCGCCCCTGCAGCCAGAGGCTAGAAACATTTGCGCATTAGTACCGTAGATACCTAGTTGCGTCCCAATTACGCGCCGATCCGGTCTCGAAAAAATATAGCTCGCGCCAATAATCTGTTGCGCCGCAGCGATCGGATTGATATGGAAAATACCTGAGCCACACAAATGAGTTTGGCACTCGCCTGCTTGGTCCCGGTATGGCCCAGATCAAGTGGCGAAGCTGTGCCAGAGGCTGATCGCGTCCCACCAGGGAAGGTGATCAGTCGACCCATACAGGATTGCACAAACTCTTTCTGCTACAAAGGAAGGGTAACTGCGGCAGCTTGGCTTTGGCTGGGAGAAGGCCTGATCGTGAAAGTCCGACATCTATGAGTGACGTCTGCTGCTGCCTGTGATACGAACAGGGTCCGTCGGTGCCCGGCATTCGCGGTTAAGCAGCGGGGACTTTCGCGATGCAGAGCAGGCTGAAAAATCCGATGACATGTATATACTTCTTTCGTGATTGGCCATCATTCAAGGGCAAGGGTTTGGCAGCACTTTCCGTCGGGCCAGACTGACGCAGGATCTTGACATTTCGCCGCTCGAGAGAGCGGCTGTGCTACTTTGCACGGTGAGTCGGAAAATTGCTCCGCCCTGCTGTGACCTAACCGAGAGCGGATCTTTTGCTATGCGCAGCCATTCCTGAAGGCACGATGAACGATCTCAAGCGGAATACTCTTCGTGGGGGCCTGGCAAAATTCTGCGCATTGTGCACAAATCTCCTCGTGCGAGCAGTCTCTCTCCTTGGTACTGTCTCGCATCCTACGTCCGAGCGACTTCGGGTTAGTGGGCATGGTAATGGCCTTAACTGGGGTCCTGGTACTTTTTCGCGATTTTGGACTGTCATCTGCCGCTATCCAGCGTGCCACTGTTACTGAAGAACAGCTTTCGACGCTGTTCTGGATTAACATACTCATCGGCGCGGTGCTGGGTCTGACAGGCGTGGCGTTGGCCCCGGCTATTGCGGATTTCTATGGTCGCCCTGAGCTTTATCAGGTGACAGTGTTCCTGGCCCTCGCGTTTTTTATCAACTCAGCGGGAGTCCAGCATTCAGCGACGTTGCAGCGTCAGATGCGATTCACAGCGCTATCCATGATCGACGTCAGCTCATTGGCTTTGAGTAATGCAGTTGCCATTGCCGCGGCTGAAGCGGGTTATGGATATTGGGCTCTCGTAGCAATGGCGGTGGCCACCCCGCTTGCTGGTACGATTGGTTACTGGTGGGTCAGCGGTTGGGTCCCTGGGTTGCCAAGCAGGCGTGCAGGGGTTCTGCCAATGATGCATTTCGGCAGCATCCTTACCTTGAACGGCCTCGTGACCTACGTTGGTTATAATGCTGAGAAGGTCATGCTCGGCCGAGCTTGGGGTGCTGACGCGATCGGGATTTACAGCCGAGCGCAGCAATTGCTCTTTCTGCCGATAGACAGCCTAAATACGGCTGTCGGAGAGGTAGCGTTTTCAGCGCTATCCAGGCTGCAGGATGATCCGGCCCGCTTGAGAAACTATTTCCTGAAAGGTTTCTCTCTTGTCTTGGGGTTGACCCTACCCATTGCGATCATGTGCGCTCTTTTCGCGGATGATGTGGTCCTTGTACCGCTCGGCCCGCAATGGAAAGACGCCGTCGAAATTGTCAGGCTGCTAGCCCCAACTGTCGCGATCCGGGCCATAATCCACCCCCTGGGATGGCTGCTCTTCTCGCTCGGGCTGGTGGGGAGATCCCTGAGGATTGCGCTTGTCTTCACACCGATCATGATCACAGCCTGCTATATAGGGCTGCCTTATGGTGCGGTCGGCATAGCCATCGCCTACTCCGCTGTGATGACCTTATGGGCCATCCCACATGTCGCATGGAGCGTGCACGGAACAGCGATCTCAGCCCGCGAGATCTTCCTGACGGTGATCAGATTGCTGGCCCCCGGCGTTTTGGCTGGAGCTCTTGCTTATGGGTTTCGCCTGACATGCGGGGATTACTTTTCTCCCATTTCCCGACTCATCCTCGAGAACATGGTACTGTTTCTTGCGTATTTTGGCGTCCTTCTTTGCACCGACGCTGTACAAAGGTCGTTGTATATCGACCTCTTCAGGGGACTACGGCCAGCTTCGGTTGGCCGTGAGTCATATTCAGCGAAACCTGTTCGAGGGATTTAAAGCGACCTAGCAGCTCCCGCAGCGCGGAGCCGCTCCGCCCCGGTCGTCAAACGCATCGCACGACTGCACCCTCCGGAACCAGCACTTCGCGCGTTTTGGCGAGCGATTTGGGGCTGATCACGGGTTCTGACCCGAACGCGGCGGCATTTTGCACAGGCTCCACGCCTCAAGCGGCCACCTTCTACAGCGACCTCCAATGACCTCCTCCAGTGAGTTTCTCCACATGAGCCCATCAGGACGCTACCTGCTCATCTCGCCTTGTCGGGACGAGGCCCAGTACCTTCGCCGCACGCTCGATAGCGTCGCAGCTCAATCGGTACAACCGACGGCCTGGGTGGTCGTCGACGACGGATCGACCGACGGAACCTCGGCTATCCTCGAGGAGTACACTCATCGATTGCCCTACCTGCGCGTGGTGCGCCGTACCGACCGCGGCGGCAGGGCGGTGGGGCCAGGCGTCGTCGAGGCTTTCTACGATGGCTTGCAAACCGTCCGCCTGGAGGACTTCGATTATCTTTGCAAGCTGGACATGGATCTGGATCTGCCGGCTCAATATTTTGAGTTGCTGATGCAACGAATGGAAGGCAATCCGCGCATCGGAACCACCTCCGGCAAGCCGTGGTTCGTTCACCCTCAGAGCGGCGCGCTGGTGCCAGAAGTGTGTGGGGATGAGATGTCGGTCGGCATGACCAAATTCTATCGCATCACCTGCTTCAAGGAGATCGGGGGCTTCGTACGCCAGGTGATGTGGGACGGCATCGACTGCCATCGAGCTCGCATGCTCGGCTGGATCGCCGAAAGCGTCGATAACGAGCCGCTCCGCTTCGTCCACCTGCGCCCGCAGGGCGCCAGCCACAAGGGCATTTGGACTGGGCGCCTTCGGAAGGGGTTCGGGCAGTACTTCATGGGCACCTCGCCTCTTTATTACTTGGCAGTGATCATTTCCCATCTGTCGGCATATCCGATGCTGATCGGCAGCATCGCGATGCTGTGGGGTTACCTCAGGAGCTGGCTCAAGGGCCTACCGCGCTACGACGACCTTGAGTTCAGGCGCTTCCTACGCGCCTACCAACACACCTGCCTGCTCCTGGGCAAGCGGGCCGCAACGGCCCGCGTCAACGCCGAGCGGGCCGGGCTCTGGTACGCCCGCCACGCGGCTCCTGATCCTGATGAGGCGTCAACCGTCCATGGGCGCCATGGAGCGATGCAACCCGCCTTATTATTGCCGGCGACGATCCGCGCATAAGCGGCGGCGAGGCTGCCGTCGTGCTCGCTACAGTCAGTTGAAACAGGCGGAGCCTCTCTATGCGGCCTGCCGACACCAGCGGGCTCATCGGCCCGTAGCGTATCGGGTCTGCGGGTCATGCACGCGTGACCTGCTCCGTTGAGCGCACTCGCTGCGCATTGCGCTTTCGAGTGCGGACCTCGTCGTAGCCAGTTCGACCTCTCGCTCGACTGGGCGCGGGGCTTCACCCCCGGTCCTGGTCCGCCATCAGCCAGCATGGATGTAGGATTGTTTCGTATGAGTATCATATCGACAGTGGACGGAGTTCTATTTCCTTGGCCATCGTTTCTATGCTGGATCCATTGAAGATGCGATAGACGATATCTTGGCCGCAACCGAGGGACGCTTCAAGTATATGGTCACACCAAATGTGCACCACATTGTTAGACTATTCGAGAATCCTGCCACCCTGCAGCCGCTCTACGAGCGGGCGTGGCGCGTGTTTTGTGACAGCCGCGTGCTGAGCCGTTTGGCTTCGTTCAGCGGCTTGCGTTTGCCGGTCATCACAGGCAGTGACCTGACCGCCCAAATCATTGCCCGTGCAGGGGAACAAGGCCTCACGATAGCACTCGTCGGTCCCACGGCTACGGCTGGCGCCGCGCTGGAGAGGAGATATCCAGGACTGAATGTTGTGCTCCACACGCCGCCTATGGGGTTCATCACGTCGGACCATGAGGTTCAGAGGTGCGTTGATTTCGTGGTCAGGGCGCAAGCCCCCCTGACTTTTCTGGCAGTGGGAATGCCACAGCAAGAAATTCTTGCCGGTCACATCGCTAACCATCCTCAGGCTCGGGGGGTCGGATTGTGCATAGGTGCCTCTATCGACTTCCTTACCGGCAAGCAAAATCGAGCGCCAGTTTGGGTCCAGAAGGCTGGCTTGGAATGGCTGCACCGTCTTCTGTCGGATCCACGGCGACTTGCATCGCGTTATTTGATCGAATGTCCTCGGATTTTTTATTTGGTTTGGTCGAGACGCGGAGCAGTTTAGCTATCGTTTGTGCGGTATGATCTTGCCACCCAGCGGATCAGACGCAACGGTACCAGCGGGGTTCGCTACGACACCTGGAGTGGTTATGCGTATGAACGATGTACACCCGCCGAGCCCCCAGGCTATTCCATCCCTGGATGGCATTCGGGCGATTTCGGTGCTGATTGTTGTACTTTCGCACTCGGACCTCGGCGCCCTCATACCGGGCGGGCTCGGCGTCACCATCTTCTTCTTCCTGAGTGGATACCTGATCACCACCCTCCTGCTGGCCGAGCATGCACGAACTGGCAAAATCGATATTCTGAAGTTCTATGCCCGTCGCGTGTTCAGGCTGATGCCACCCTTGCTGATCTCTCTCGCGATCGCGTACGGCCTGACATATACCAAGTTGCTGTCCGGTGGAATCACCCTTGATGGGCTGGCAGCTCAACTGTTTTATTTCGCTAATTACTATGGCTTATTTCTCGATCCGGGTAACACGGTGCCGGATGGCACAGGTATCCTTTGGTCGCTCGCGGTCGAAGAACACTTCTATATTTTCTACCCACTCATGCTGACCCTGATGCTGGGGGCCGCTCTTCGGCCTCGCGCCATTGCCACGCTGCTTGGTACCGGTTGTCTCGTCATACTGGCCTGGCGCGTGTATCTTGTGCACTCTCCGGGTTTCGTGTCTGATCGAACCTATTATGCCTCCGATACGCGTATTGACTCCATCATCTATGGCTGCATTTTGGCGGTCATCGCAAACCCAATGCGGGACCGACAGCGCGGCGACACAATGTCACTGGGTCAATGGGCGGTGCTGGCAACCGCCCTGGGCACTTTCCTGATGACGTTGCTTTATCGTGATTTCGCATTCCGGGAAACAATTCGATACAGCCTACAGGGGCTCGCCTTGATGCCGCTATTCTATTTCGCGATTTGATTCTACGACAACGGACTATTCCGGAAACTGAATTCGCGCTGGGTGATGAAAATCGGTGCCTATTCTTACACGATTTACTTGATTTACCTGGTGGTGATCGATGCCATCGCCACAAATGCCCCCACCTTTGCCACAAAATCCTTCATCCTTTTCCCAAGCGCCCTCCTTATATCAATTGCCTATGCCGCAGCTATCGATCGCTTCGTCGATAGATATTTCAGACAGCTCAGACGCAAATACCAACCGGGCATTGCGACGAAGTTGTCCAGCCCGATTTTGGAGCAAAGTGAAGCAACCCCATGAACTGACATACCCACCCGGATTGCTCGTTTCGTGGGGCGCATCGGGACCAGGAATCTGAGAAAATCGTGTCGAGCCCGCGGTATTTCTTGTGAGTTGCGCCACATCGACCTGAACCGGCGATGAGCTGGGACTTCGTGTCTCGCCGTGGCAATCGACGCAACCGATTGCCGATGGTAGAGGGTTGGTCTCAATGTTAATGAATGCGGAATGATGCACTGAGCTATAGAGAAACTGACTAGCCGGCTCACCTTAGTCCCGTCAGAACATCCTGCAGCAGATCGAGCGAACCATGACCACGATCACCGCGAATTCGACCACGGGGATTACTCTCACCTCATCGTCTTATTCCAATCCTGTCGTAATCAATCCAGGCGTCACGATCTCGGGCACCCTGAACGGTGTCTACGGGCCTACCGGGGCCTGGACGATCGTGAACCATGGCAGCATCGGCTCCCCCGGTGCCAACGGCGTCTATCTAAGTGGTGGCGGCTCCGTCACCAATGCGGCCTCTGGTTCGATCAGCGGCTACAACAACGGCATCTATCTAAGTGCTGCTGGCTCCGTCACCAATGCGGCCTCTGCTTCGATCAGCGGCTTCGACGGCGTCCAAATCACAGGCGGCATCGGAACTGTCGTCAACAGCGGCAGCATTACCGGAATCTCACCGACGAGCATCGGCGTCGACTTGGCGTCCGGGGGCAGCGTTACCAACCAAAGCGGCGGCACGATCAGCGGGTATACGGGCGTCGCTCTGAATTCCGGCGGCTCGGTCACCAATGCAGCCTCTGCTTTGATCACTGGCGTTTACGCGGGTATTGCCATTTCCGGAACCACCGGGAATGTGGTCAATCTCGGCTCCATCGCGGACACGGCCATCGGCGGCATCGGCATCAATCTCGGTTCCGGCGGTGCGATCACCAATGCGGCCTCGGCTTCGATTACCGGCATGGCGTTGGGCGTTGACCTGTCCGCGGGCGGCACTCTGACGAATGCGGGGACGATCGTCGGGAATGGCGGAACGGCGGTGGTATTTGGTGGCACCGTCAGCGATCTGCTGGTGCTGGATCCGGGCTACGAACTTTCCGGCATCGTGATCGGTGGGACGAGCGCCAGTGCCACCAACAAGCTGGAGCTGGCGTCAGCCGCGTCTGCCGGCACGCTGTCCGGGCTTGGCACGGAGTTCGTCAATTTCGGCTCGATCATATTCAATGCCGGTGCCGATTGGTTCATTTCCGGCAGCACCTCCGGGCTCGCCGGCACCATCAGCGGCTTCGCACACGGCGACACGATCGAGGTGACCGGCATCACCGTTACCGGTTCCAGCTATGTCGGTGGCATCCTGACGCTTGACGAGGCCGGCGGTGGCTCCGCGACATTGGCATTGACCGGCAGCTTCACCACCAGCGAATTCAACGTGATCAACGTCGCCGCCGGCGCAGAGATCTCGGTTGCCTGTTTCCGCGCCGGCACCCGCATTCGCACGGCGCGCGGCGAGGTGAGGGTGGAGGCGCTGCGTGTCGGCGATGACGTGGCAGTGACGATGGGCGGCGAATTTGCGCCCGTCGTCTGGATGGGCCAACGGATCATCGATTGTCGACGCCATCCAAACCCAGAACTGGTCTGGCCGGTACGCATCTGCGCCGACGCATTTGGCCCGCGCCGACCGCACCACGAGCTCTTCCTCTCACCGGACCATGCGGTGTTCGTCTATGGTGTACTGATACCAGTGAAGCATCTGATCAACGGCAGTAGCATCATGCAGGTACCGACCGCGCGTGTGACCTACTATCACGTTGAGCTACCGACCCATGATGTGCTGTTGGCCGAGGGCCTACCGGCCGAAACGTATCTCGCCTCGGCAGACCGTACGAATTTTGCCAACGCCGACGGGCCGACAGTGCAGTATCCGGACTTCGCGTCGCGCGCCTGGGAAGCCGAGGGTTGCGCGCCTCTCGTCGTGACCGGGCCAGTTCTTGATGCGGTACTGCAGCGCCTTCGCGACCAGTGGGTGGCGGACCGCCCGCAGATGCCCGCGATCGGCTGGCGAGAGCGTGCCGCATAAACTGACTGGGCTTTATCTGGCACTCATATGACGCGGTGCGTCGCGCGGCGGGAAAGGCTCCTTCGCGAGTGCGGAGCTTGCCCAGCTTCCAGGGCCGGAACGGCACGGTACGCGCCGGCGCGGCTGCAGCCGCCAGCCTCATAAACAGTAGCAGATAGTAGCGGCTTGGCAGATCGTGGTGAGCAAGTTGCGCGCGAGACGATCATATAGCGCGTGGCGATGCGGCACCGCGAGCGTCTGGATTTCCGGCTCGGTAAACACATTGGAGGCCGGCAGCTGGTCGATGCCGCCACAACTCTGCGTCAATTGGATATCGATGCAGGCTGCCTTGGTGGCGACGGCGGCAAGCTTCACCAGCCGATCCGCCGAGGCCATCTGGCTGCCCACCAGTTGCAGCCCCTGCGATTTCATCACCCGAAACAATTGCTCGTTCACCCAGCGGAGCTGATACCAGCCGACAATCTCCCACGCTGCCGCGGCAGCACCTCGGGAGCAACAATTTTCCGTAGTTCGTTGACCCAATAAGCCCCGCGATCCGATACGCGCGCCATGGCTCACGTCCACGATAGGCACAATCCGCCGGAAAGGTATTGCTGGCGATGCTTATTGCCGGCAACTGCGCGAATGCCGGGGCGGCGTCACGACGATCCCGAGTTGCGGCAGCAGGTTCCTGACGCAACCGACTTGGCTTGCCTCATATTGTCGGCGCTGCGTTGGCCGCACGTTCGATTTTTATCCGGTTGCATAACAGCGTCAAGAGGATAAACCTTTTATTAAGGAACTACCGATACTTCTGCGCGTGTCAAAATATTCAACAGGCTGCCGGTAGCGTCCGTCTGAGCCAGAGCTCTGGTTTCCCAACCATGGCTTGCTGCGATGGCCGCCCTGGGTGGAATTTATCGCCGTAGGCGAAAATTTGCTTGACCGAATCGGATTCAGCTTCAAATCTGGCGGCTGTTGTTTGGAAGTGTGCATGGGAATCGGCAGTGAACGGGGGTTTTGTGTCCTGCGAGGGTGTTGCAAAACCCCTTTAAACTCTTCCTACTGTTGCTGCTGGGATACGGCTATGTGCCGATGGTGGTGGCGCGGTCTAAATATAACAGGTTCGCAACGAAAGTCTGAGTTATAGGAAAACTGACGAGCCTGCCACCTTAGTCCCGCTGGAACGTCCTGCAGCAGATTGAGCGAACCATGACCACGATCACCGCGAATTCGACCACGGGGATTACTCTCACCTCATCGTCTTATTCCAATCCTGTCGTAATCAATCCAGGCGTCACGATCTCGGGCACCCTGAACGGTGTCTACGGGCCTACCGGGGCCTGGACGATCGTGAACCATGGCAGCATCGGCTCCCCCGGTGCCAACGGCGTCTATCTAAGTGGTGGCGGCTCCGTCACCAATGCGGCCTCTGGTTCGATCAGCGGCTACAACAACGGCATCTATCTAAGTGCTGCTGGCTCCGTCACCAATGCGGCCTCTGCTTCGATCAGCGGCTTCGACGGCATCCAAATCACAGGCGGCATCGGAACTGTCGTCAACAGCGGCAGCATTATCGGAACCCCATCGACGACGAGCATCGGCGTCGACCTGAGGTCCGGGGGCAGCGTTACCAACCAAAGCGGCGGCACGATCAGCGGGTATACGGGCGTCGCTCTGAATTCCGGCGGCTCGGTCACCAATGCAGCCTCTGCTTTGATCACTGGCGTTTACGCGGGTGTTGCCATTTCCGGAACCACCGGGACTGTGGTCAATCTCGGCTCCATCGCGGACACGGCCATCGGCGGCATCGGCATCAATCTCGGTTCTGGCGGTGCGATCACCAATGCGGCCTCCGCTTCGATTACCGGCATGGCGCTGGGCGTTGACCTGTCCGCGGGCGGAACTCTGACGAATGCGGGGACGATCGTCGGGAATGGCGGAACGGCGGTGGTATTTGGCGGCACCGCCAGCAATCTGCTGGTGCTGAACCCGGGCTACGAACTTTCCGGCATCGTGATCGGTGGGACGTCCGCCGGTGCCATCAACACGCTCGACCTGGCGTCGGCCGCGTCTGCCGGCACGCTGTCCGGGCTTGGCAATGAATTTGTCTACTTCTCGCAAGTCACCATCGCCAGCGGCGCCAAGTGGCACTTGGCTACGGGGAATACCCTTGTCAGCGGATCGACCCTCACCGAACTCTCCGGCAGCACGCTAACTGTCGCTGGCACGTTCACTAACGACGGCGTCATTACCCTCGATCCCAGCACGTTGACCGTCGCCAATATGACCGGAACCGGCAGCGTCACCATCAACTCCGGCAGTACTCTCGTAGCACAAACCGCATTGGCGGCCAGCAATTCCATCGCGTTCGGAGGCACCGGGGCCTATCTGCATCTCGACAAGCCCGGTAGCGTGGCCGCCACCGTGACCAACTTCGCCCTGGGCGAGACCATCGACCTCAAGGGTGTTACCCCCTCCACGGTTACCTTCAACAGCGGGACACTGAGCTTCACCGGCGGCGAATTCCCGCTATCGCTTGCCGCGCCCGGCACAATCGTGGCAACCACCAGCGGCGACGGCACCGCGGTCACCGCGCTGTGCTTTGGCGTCAATACAATGATAGCAACGCCATCCGGCGAACGTCCCGTGCAGGAACTCACCGTGGGCGAGCTTGTGTTGACGCATCGCGGCACCGCATGTCCGATCGTCTGGATCGGCACCGGCCGCTTGCTCGCTGCAAGGGGGCGGCGCAGCGCGGCAACACCTGTCATTGTCCGACGCCATGCGCTGGCCAACAATGTCCCGAACCGCGACCTGTGTTTAACCAAGGGCCATGCGCTGTATTTCGATGATGCACTGATCCCCGTCGAGGAGCTGGTCAACCACCGTTCGATTCTATGGGATGATCACGCGCAACAGGTGGAACTGTACCATATCGAGCTCGATACCCACGAGGTGCTCATTGCCAACGGTGCGCCAGCGGAAAGCTATCGAGACGACGGCAATCGCTGGCTGTTCCAGAATGCCAATCCTGGCTGGCATCTGCCGCCGCAGGCACCGTGCGCGCCGTTGCTGAGCGAGGGACCAGTGGTGGATGCGGTGTGGCAGCGCCTGCTCGAGCGCGCAGCGGCGCCGCTCGGTGTGCCGCTGACGGAGGACGCGGATCTGCATCTGGTGGTGGATGGGCGACGCGTGGATGCACTGGAGCGTCGTGGGGATGGGACGCTGGCGTTCCGTTTGGGAGTGAAGCCGCGGCAGGTGCGTCTGGTGTCGCGCGCAGCGGTGCCGCAGGAGCTTGGGATCGCGCGGGACCCGCGGATGCTAGGAGTGGCGGTGCGACGGATCGTGCTGGCGCAGGCGCGGCGGCAGCGGGTGATTGCGGCGGATGCGGAAGTGCTGGCGGAAGCCTTCCATGCGTTCGAGCCAGGCAATGGCTGGCGCTGGACCAATGGCGACGCGGCGTTGCCGGCGGAGCTGTTCGCTGGCATGACCGGACCCGCCATGCTGACAATATGGCTTGGCGGCGCGATGCGCTACCTGGACGATGGTCTCAGGTGCGTTGCATGAGCCGCGGTCCCCCCGCCTGCTGGCAGACGACTTGACCGGCGCACCGGATATCAGTGCCAGCGTCACCGCTAGCGCGCTTAGTGCCGCCGGTCCCCTGGAGATCGCATTGCGTCTCGGCTGCAAGACCCGCTATCGTTATAGGCGCACTCCGCCTGAACGACCAGAAAGGGGGATGCGTAAGCGCCGAAGAGTCGCGGAATATTAACGAATAGTTCAATATTAACGGGCAATTAAGTGGGGCGTGCGCTGGCATGAAATTGGCAAGTAACGTCAGACTTGCTATGTGCCCCCCTGGCGCATGGTGTGGGGGGTACCAATGCTCGTAGGTCGCGGGTTGCTATCACTGCTGCTGTTCGCGGGCATAGCCAGCGGTTCGGCGGAGGCGCAGGGGACTCTGGTCAATGGTGTGTGCGGCTCGGTCAGCGGGACCGATCTGATCAGCATGCCGACCACCAATCTCTGTACCATGGGCACCGCGTCGGCGGTCACCGGCACCGGGCCATGGATGTGGACATGCGCCGGCTCAAAGGGCGGCAGGACCGCCTCATGCCGTGCTCTCGTCGGCAGTGGCAATAGCATCTTGCCGTCCGCTTCGAACGCGTCCGCGAACTGGAGTTCTGCTGGGATGCTTTCCGTGGGCGGAATCCCGAACCGGACCACGGTGTGCGCCACGGTCAGTCCTCTCGGGGGCAGTCAGGACGACACGACCGATATCCAGAGCGCCGTCAATGCCTGTCCGCTTGGCCAAGTGGTCAAACTCGCAGCAGGCACCTTTACCATTGCCGAGGGCAACTACGTCCTGCTCAACAAGGGGATAACGCTGCGTGGCGCCGGGCCGGGTGTCACGACCTTGCAAAGGACGAACGGCTCCAAGTTGGGCAACGATAACCCCGGCTCCAACCCATCGCCTTTGATTATTGTCGGACCGCAAGAATACAACAACAATCAAACCGCGACTGCGCTGACTGCCGATATCGCCGGGGGCTCAAGCTCTGTCCAGGTGACCAGCACCTCCGGGTTCTCGGTGGGGCAGATCGTTTATCTTGATGAGGCGTCCGGAGCGGCCTGGCAGACCGATCCCGAGGGCTACGGGCAGATCTGGGCCTCACCGGACTTCCGGGTGGTGTGGATAAAGCACAATCCTGCCCAGGGCTTTGATGATTTTACGTCCACCAGCCAATATCCGTATCAATCCGGTACCGCCGGGTGCTGGTTCAGTAACTGCGACCGGCCTACCGCCGAGATCAAGCGCATCTCGGCTATCAGCGGCAAAACAATCACCTTCGACACGCCGGCGACTATTTCCTACCGGGTCAGCCACCAAGCCCAGCTTTACTATTGGGCGAGCCAGCCGACGGAAAACGCCGGGGTCGAGAGCCTGACCGTGTCCGGCGGCGACGATGACAACATAATGTTCACTTGGTGTGCCTACTGCTGGGCGTATCAAGTTGAGAATACGTTGTGGCTCGGCGATGGCTTCGCGATCAACGACTCCTTCCAAGTCCAGCTTGAGGAGATTTATGTTCATAAGGCCGTTTGGCCAGTGCCGGGTGGCGGAGGCTACGCCATCAGCCTCGCGAACGGATCGTCCGAAGTCCTAATTGAAAACAGTATTTCGGTCCAAGCCAACAAGGTGATGGTGGCCCGCTCCTCGGGGGCAGGGTCGGTTGTCGGGTACAACTACATGGATGATGGTTTCATCTCAGGTGCCGCGGAGGCCGGCGAAGATGCCTGGCAGGAAATCGGCCTTAATGGCAGCCACATGGTCGGTTCGCACCACATGTTGTTCGAGGGCAACTACGGCTTCAACATGGACAGCAATTCCACGCACGGGAACGCCATATATCACTCGTACTTCCGCAACTATGCAACCGGATACCGGAGGCAGTTCACCGACTACCTCAACAGCGTCGATGTCGACGATATCAACAGCCTGCCGGGGCCGAGCAACGGCCCGCTGCGCGCTGCCGGCGCAATGGCTTATACTTATTGGATGAGTTGGGTGGGTAACGTTCTGGGAACGTCGGGGCACACCAGCGGTTGGGTGTACCAGTCTACATCTCAGACCGCCCCCGGCATCTGGATGCTCGGCTGGTACGACTATTCTCCCTACAAAGATGATCCTAAGGTCGCTTCCACCGCATTTCGGGACGGCAACTTTGATTATCTAACCAATTCCGTTAATTGGGCCAGCGGCGCTCACTCCTTGCCGAACTCGCTGTATCTGACGCAAAAGCCGGCGTTCTTTAGCGCGGGGAAGGGATACACCTGGCCCTGGGTCAATCCTACCGGCTCGCCTCAATTCTACACGAACCCGGCGAAAGCGCGGTACGATGCTGGGACCCCATTCACGCAACCATGAAACGCTCGTTAGCGCGGCAGATGATCGATGTTGGTGCCCGCTGTACCAACCGGAGAAAGCAATGAACTTGATTCGCGGCGCGATATTTCTGCTGCTATTCGCAGTAATAACCAGCGGATCGGCGAAGGCGCAGAACACGCTGGTCAATGGCGTGTGCGGCTCGGTGAGCGGGACGGGTCTGACCAGCAAGCCGGCCGCCGCCAATCTTTGTAGCACTGGCGCCGCGTCCGCGGTCACCGGCACCGGGCCGTGGATGTGGACATGCGCCGGCTCAAAGGGCGGCAGGACCGCCGCGTGCCATGCTCTCGTCGGCAGTGGCAGTGCCGTCTCGCAGCCAGTCCTGATCCAGCACGTCGCTTCATCGGCGAACCCGGTCGGCCTCGGCATCTCGGGGAACAACTTCAAAATCCCATTGCCGAATCCCGTCCTTGTTGGCGATGCTCTGGTTCTGGCTATCACTTACCCGCACGGCAATACGAGCACGATCAGCGATACACTAGGCCAGTCTTGGCCTGCCGCTTCGATCACGGAAGACGGCGGATCCGGCAACTACGTGACGCAAATCTATGTACAGTTGCGGCTCCGCCGGAGGGAGCGAGACCATCACCGTCGGCTTGACGACAAGCAGCATTCCGTTCGAGTACACCGTCAGCGAGTTCAACAACGTCGCTACCTCAGGATGCGTCGATGGCACGGTTGGAGGCGCCGATCTCGCGCCGAATGGTTCGGCGGTCATCAGTCCTGGTAGCTTCACGCCGGCGACCAACAACAACGCCAACGGCGGACATGTAATTTGGAACTATAATGCAATATCTGCGGCCGCCAATGGCAACCCGACCTCATGGCTTGCGGCAACGAACTTTACGCTGCTGGACGGCGATATCGCGTGGATCAACAAGCAGGGATTCCCGCATGCCTCGCAGTGGTACTTCCAGACGACGAACGCCTCTGTCACCCCGAGCATCACGTCAACGGGAGACACCGCAGACAGGTTCAACTCGGCGTCGGTCTCGCTTCTGGTGGCTGGTGCGGGCGGCACGATGCCGTCAGGCATTCACGTCAACAAGATCATCCATGAGACCTGGGTTGCCCTGTCATCCGGTGCCACCTTCATTCTGCAATTACCAACGACAGGAAACCTCCGCGTTTTGGCGTTTCCCGCTGGTCAGGACAATGTCAATATAACCAGTATCACAGACAGTGACGGCAGTACTTGGAATGTAGAGCGTACTGGAAATTCGGCACAAATATGGTTTGCGGCGAACCGCTCGGCCAACCCCGGTCTGACGGTTTCCATTCATACCTCCGGAGCAAGTCCGACAAACTCTGCGCGGTTCTTCGACGTCCAGGGTGCTGCTGCATCGCCTTTTGACGTGGCCGCCGGTACGGGCCAGACGGATTGTAGCTCGGTTACCACCGTAAACAATCAGCCGTCCATCACTCCGACTGGCACGGGTGAGCTCGTCATCGCGACGATGGCGATCGGCCAGGGTCCAGGTCTGGGCCTGGCATCGGGCGCACCGAGTGGTGGTATTTGGGACCTCACCACGTACACCGGCGAGGTTGATCTCGATCTGATGGAGAACGCCGATGCTGCGGGACATGTTTATAATACGACTACGTCCACCGAGAATTGGAATTGGACCATCACGTCGCAAGGCAGTAACTCCTGCTCATCAGAAGCTGTGGCGTTCAAGCACGGTTAGCTCCTTCTGGGCGCATGGTCTTCTAACCCGCCCCACACGCCTCGGCCAGCCATGGTAATCGGCCTTCCCCAAGCGCGGGCGGGAAAAGGGGTCCGCTACTGCGTGATCCAGGAAAGGGTTGTGTAGCAGCGACAGTATTATTCACTTTAATACTGTAACTCGGCGTTGTTCATCTAACAACCGACGCTATGACCCTATACCAGCGTTCAGCAACAAAGGCTCATTGCCGACAGGGGGCGGAGGGTTTCTTTCGACACATTCAGGGGGCTGACCCGGCCCGCATATGGCGCCCTGCACGGCGCGTTGCAATTTCCAGCGCAAACTCCTTGGCTACGCCGTCTTCCACCACCATCGCGACCTCAGGCTCCGTGAACGTCGCGAGCCCGCGCGAGGCCACCAGCCAGCTTGACGCAGCGGTCCGGTCCGGCACCGAGTTCACCAGCGTTGTATCCAGATCGAGCAACAGTGCCCGGGCCAAGATGTCGCACTCCGACACGCGAATTGAACCAACAGGATAGCGACACCCTTTGACATGGCGTAGCCTCCGCCGCCAGAAGAATGTCGATACAACAAGGCATAGCGATGGACAGCACCGCCGTAATTCTGGCCGCCGGCTTCGGCACACGCATCAAGTCGAGCCTACCAAAAACGCTGCACCCGATCGCCGGCCGCTCGATGTTGCGTCACCTGCTGGCAAGCGCCGAGCAAGTGTTCGACCGCATCGTCGTGGTCATCGGCCCCGAAATGGACGCCGTGCGGAAGGAGGCTGCGCCGCATGTCTGCGTCGTGCAGCAGGACCGCCGCGGCACGGGACACGCCGCATTGATCGCGGCGCCGGAATTCGGCGATGGCAAAGTGGCGGTGCTTTACGCCGATAATCCGCTGATCCGCCCCGAAACGCTCCACCGCCTGCTGGATCACGAGGCACCGCTGGCGCTGCTCGCCTTCCGGCCGCACGACCCGGCGCGTTATGGCCGCGTGCTCATGCGCGACAGCTCCGTTGAGCGCATCGTCGAATGGGCGGACGCCAGCGAGAAAGAACGCGCAGAAGGTCTGTGCAATGCCGGCATGTTGTGTGCCGCTTCCGCCGACATGCGACGCTGGCTGCGTGAGGTGCGCGCCGACAACGCGAAGGGGGAATATTACCTGACCGATGTGGCCGCACTCGCTCGCGCCGAGGGGGCCGATGTCGCCGCGATTGAAGCCCCGGCGGAAGAACTCGCGGGCATCAACTCGCGTGGCGAGCTGGCTGCCGCTGAGGCCGTCGTGCAGGCCCGTCTGCGTGCTGCCGCGATGGACGCCGGGGTGACGATGACGGACCCCGGCTCGGTCTTCCTCTGCGTTGATACGCAACTCGCGCCGGATGTGACGATCAGGCCAAACGTTGTGTTCGGCGCTGGCGTTAGCGTGGAAAGAGGGACGGAGATTCTCCCTTTCTGTCACCTGGAAGGCTGCACGATCGGCGAGCGCTGCATCATCGGACCGTTTGCTCGAATAAGACCAGTTACGGTGCTCGCCGAGACCGTCCATATCGGCAACTTTGTCGAGGTCAAGGCCGCCAATCTCGGTACTGGCGCCAAGGCCAATCACTTGTCCTATCTGGGCGACGCGGAGGTCGGTCCCGGCACGAACATCGGCGCCGGGACCATCACCTGCAACTATGACGGCCTTGGGAAATACCGCACGAAGATAGGTGCACATGCATTCATTGGTTCCAATACGGCGCTCGTGGCACCGGTGACCGTCTGCGACGGAGCGGCCATTGCCGCCGGTAGCGTCATCACCGAAGACGTACCGGCAGATGCGCTCGCCATCGCGCGGCAGCGTCAGGTGAACAAACTAGGACGCGCGGCGAATATGCCCCATGCGAGAAAGGGCAAGCGCTGAATGAGCGGCCTGGCGGCACCGGCGATCCCGCGTCATGGCGAAACCGCATAACCCCGGAAAAATAGGGTGCGGTCGGCACAAAAGCCGGCACATAGCGCCCATAACCATTATGCCACAAAGCGATGTTCGTATCATTATCTCGAGGATGAAGCCGACGCTCATGACCGCGCCGCTTATGGCGCCAATTATGACCGGCTGGTCAAACTGAAGAATAAGTATGATCCGACCAATCTGTTCCGTATCAACCACAACATATGGCCAACCATCTGATGGAGAGTCGCAGTAACGCTGACAAATTACATGGCCTAGTCTGGGTGGAGCGCAACAATAAAGACCTAGAGCATTTTCCGATCAGATTGCACGATATCCTGCTGCTACGAAGTAGTTTGCACAGTTTGTTGGTGTGTAGCGGTTAATCGCCTGTGCGACCGCGGTGCAGAGGCTGTCGAGCGTTCTTGCGGCGGCGGCACGCAAATGCGCTTTGAACTTTGAGAACGCCATCTCGATTGGGTTCAAGTCAGGGGAGTACAGGCGGGAGATAGACGAGGCTGGCGCCTGCTGCCTCGATCGCCTCACGAACACCAGTCACCTTGTGAGCCGGCAGATTGTCCATGATCACCGTGTCGCCGATCGTCAGGCTGGGTACGAGCACCTGCTCGATGTAGGCAAGGAAGGCGTCGCCATCCATCGGCCCTTCGAGCAGCATTGGCGCGGAGATACCGCCGAGCCGCAGGCCGGCAGTGAAGGTCGTTGTCATCCAGTGGCCGTGTGGGATCGCGGCCCTGCATCGCACACCGCGTGCCGCTCGACCGCGCAGCCGCGCCATCTTCGTGCTTGCCGCGGTCTCGTCGATGAAGATGAGCCTGGCCGGATCGAGGTCGTGCTGACTGTCGAACCAGGCGTCTCGTGCGGCCTTCACATCGGGCCGTTCCTGCTCCGCCGCGTGCGCGGTCTTTTTTTTAACGTGATCCGCCGGCGATCAAAGAACCGCCATATGGTGCTGATGGCAACGCTGACGCCTCGGCCCGCCAGTTGCGCCTGCAGCTCTTCCAGCGTGATGTCGGGCGTCGCTTCAACCAAGCCGAGGATGAATGCCGCTTCAGCTTCAATTCGCGCGGATTTGCGATCTCCACCTTGCGGCTGCGGCGCAATGACACCCGCTGTCTTCAGCCGTGCCATCCATCGGATGACGCTGGACGGACTGACCTTGAACCGCGCCGCAGCCTGGTGACAGGAGAGCCCCTCAGACACGGCGTCGCAGGCCCGCTCACGCAGATCGATCGATATCGCTTTGGCCATTCATGCTGGCCTCCTCCGCCAGCATGAAGCTTAAATCAGACAGCGACCGATTTGTGAATCCCATCCGATCCAATCAGGTGGGAAAATGCTCTAGGTTCAGGTGTTTGCCAAAGTCGAGCAGTTCAATGCGCGCTGTTCTTGTGCCCCAACGCCCAGACATAATCAGCCACGGCCGTAACCTGCGCGGTGGTCAAGTCGGCGCCTCCCTTGGGCGGCATGGCGCCGTTATGTTCTTTGGGCTTCGGAACGCCGTCATCGATCGTTCGAATGATCAACTCGACGCTGCCATCACCCCATAGCCACTTACCCGAGGTAAGGTCCGAGCCGACAGACGACCCGGTGCCGGCGCCGCCATGACACCCCGAACAGGTACCGCTGCCGGCACGGCCGTGGAAAATGGCATCACCCAAAGCAACCTGATCTGGAGAGCCGCCCGGTGGTATTGGCAGACCCGCGGCCGGATGGATGCCCTCCGGGGGAAGTGGGTTGCCGGACGATGAAGTCTCCACCTTCGGCGCAGGTGCGGCGGGAGCGATCCCATTCGCTGGCCCGCCAGTGTAGGTAACGCGCCAGACCCGCCCCCCCTTGTCGTCGGCAATGTACAGCGCACCGTCCGGCCCGACAGCCAACCCTGTCGGCCGATGGGCCGCACCAGCCGGGTCCTTCATCGGGCCCGCAAAGCCATCGGCGAAGACAACGAACGACCCTGACGCCTTGCCGCCTCGTAATGGCTGAAACACCACGTCATAGCCTTCCTGCGGCGACGGAGCCCGGTTCCACGAACCGTGGAAGGCGATAAAGGCACCGTCTTTATAGGCCGACGGGAACTGACTGCCCTCATAGATCAGCATGTCATTCGGCGCCCAGTGACCTGGGAACGCAGCGACCGGTTCCCGCTTCTTAGCGCACACACCAACAGCCTTGCCGCCATTGCCATTATATTCCGGCGCCAGCACAAGCTTCTTCTGATCGTAGTCGTAATAACATTCCGGCCAGCCGAAATCAGCGCCTCGGACTTCCTGCACCAGTTCCTCAGCCGGCTCTTCCGAGCTCTGTTTTGCATTGTACAGATTTGGGAAGTTCTGCCACAACTGATCGCGACCGTGCTGGGTCGCGAAGATCCGTCCGGCAAAATCGCGCGAAATACCCTCACCGTTACGCAGCCCGGTAACGAACCGCTCGGCCGGCGAGAAATGCTGGTTCAGCTTGTTCGCATCGTAGCGCCACGTTCCGGCACGAGTCCGCAACTCGATGCAAGGATTGATCCCCTTTGAACTTAAAATTCGGTTCTCGGCCTGGCAGGAATTCGTCGCCGAGCCGAGATCGACATAGAGGTTGCCCTGCGGATCGATCAGGAACGGATGCATCGGGTGATCCCCGTTCAGAGGCAGGCCAAAGACCACCGTATCAGGCGACGCAGTGGGGACGGTGCCGTCCGCCGGTAGCGGATAGCGCACGATACGGTCGTTCGTCTCAGCGTAAACGTAATTGCGGTAGATCGCGATGCCCGTGCCGCCGGCATTGCCGTCGGCGGCACTCGGACCGAAGCGGGTCACACGATCGGCGTGGCCATCGTTGTTGGTGCTCTGGAGTGCGATCAGGAAACCACCAGGAGGCGGTGTGTCATTCTGGAAGTACCGGCCGCTCCAGGTATTGACGTAGACCACACCGTTGGGTGCCACCGCGAGATGCCTCGCGTGGCCCAGTTTGTCGGCGAACACGGTGGCGCAGAAGCCAGGCGAGAGGGTGATACCGCCGTTGTCTCCAGAGCAGGCGGCGGGTTGAGCCGACGCCGGCGCAGCCAAAGCGGACAGAAGCGGAACGGCAACAGCCGCAGCCAGAGCCAGCCTGCGAGAGCCCATCGGGTCACTCCTTGCATTCACGGCCACGCGAAGGCGAAGGCTGTCACTTCGCCCCCTGCCACGTAAGCGCCAGATCAATCGCAATCGCGTGTGTCGGGCCGGCTGGACTACACGAATATGGGAAGCAGCGCTTTGTTGCGCGAATATTGCGCAGCCGGCCGCGTGCCAGCGTGGGGTCATCAACCGATCCGGATGGTGGCTGGCATACCAAAGCTTGTCATCCGGTTCAGCGCATTGCATCCGATCTCTTTGCTTCGATCTGTTGACCGAACAGATTCCGAGCGTATGGACGCCGTCCAATGATGGTTTCGTACCGATACATCGCGGTCTCGACGAGGCTTCGCCGGTTGTAGCCAGAACGACGCTGCCAGCCGATGCGACCATGCTTTTCGACGGTTGCAATATGCTGATCGCGCTGCGTCGCCCCAATCGGTACTCGGAACCGCTGTCGCCCGCGGTGGAACGACGATGTCAGCGTCAGGGTGCCGATCAGTCACAGCGTTGTAGACAGTCTCTCCATCATATGCGCCGTCTGCCATCACCGACGCGACCCGAGTTGCGACCTGATCAAGAAGACCCGCTAATTCAGATACGTCGCCGACATCGTCCCGCGTCAATTCAACGGCGACGACTTCATGCGTGTCGGCATCGACGCCGAGATGCAGCTTACGCCAACCCCGAGGGGGCGGGTTGACCGTTCTACCAAAGTCGATTGGTCGCGACGAACCACTCCATCTCCTGATCGACAGCACGATTGCCGTCTTCACCTGCCACGACGCTACGACCTGCGGCCGGACAGCCTTGACAGTAATCTTGGCCGGATTTGCATAGTCAGGTCGTGCTGTCACGCACATAATGCGATCCGTGAGATTCACGCTGGCCTGCGGCGAGCGAAATCCCACGCCGAGCAAGATTGCCAAGGTGCTCATATGCCACCGAAGCAACGTGACGATAGGGTTGGCAACAGCAGTTGGACCAAGCATTCAATGATGTCCGGAATGTGCTCTCGTCCGCTCGGATTCTGATTCATGGCGAGGCGATCGAAGGCATCCTCAGAGCTCTTCACAGCCTATGAAAACTTCCAATATCTGCTGGCCGAAATCGAGTTCGTCATTAGGTCAGGAAAGATAGAGTGGTCTCAAACTGCTGCGGCCGTGGCGCGACGCCGGCTGGAGGTGCTTGTTGCACAGATGGGCAAACTGGAAGGCGGTTCCGGGAGCGAGTAACTGGTCGGATGTAACCTCGGATGTTTCACGTCAGGCTGTCGAAAAACGATCGCGTCACCGAAAAACGGTAAGCCGGCTTCAGACGAAGAGCCTATGGATGTGACATTTCGAGTGCCAGCGGAGCCAAAGATTGCCAGAGTGATCGGAATCGTACACTGTAGCTTTCGACCTCAGGGCCTTCGATAATGTTGACGGCGCCGGACTCAGACGGACTGGGTAACAGCTATCAAGCCCCCCTCGGTTGTTTCAGCCGTAGCTTTGAGGACCCCGATCATTATCGCGCGGCCATTCGAGGCGGTGACAGCATCCTCAGCATCCTGGGACGCGGCACGTATCATGGAGAGGTCACTACCATCCTGGCTGGCCAAGTGACATTGCAGCGTGCGCACGAGAACCTGCCACGCCTATCCTGTTCGAGCATACCATCACACAAGGTCGGCCTCCTTGGCTGGCGCGGCGACAAGTCGTTGCCAATCGTCCGAGGGACTCAGATGGAACGGGGCAACTGGATGTGCCTCGGCGCAGGCATGCAATCACACCATCGGACAGCCGGGCCAGTCGATTGCGTGGTGTTGACGCTAGAGGCAAATGATCTCACTCGGGCCGCGTTCGCATTGACAGGTCGTGATCTGACCCTGACTTCCGGGAAAGTCCTGCGACCACCCGCCGGACTTGGAACGCGACTGTCGTCAGTCATCGAGGCTGCCTTACGGGTCAGCGCGAAAATGCCTGATGCGTTCGCGTCGCCGCGAGCTGCTCACGCGCTTGGGGCCACGCTGTTGCGGCTGATGGTCATGTGCCTCGTGCATGGTGAGGCTCGCCCGGAGTCCGGCCCACAACATCGGCGCGCAACCATTGCAGGAAAGTTCGCGGCAGAGATTGAAGCCAATCTTGATCGGCCATTGCTTATCCCCGACGTCTGCCGGACCATTGGTGTTCCAGAGCGGACTCTGCGCAGCCTTTGCCAGGAACAGCTTGGCATGTCTCCGTACCAGTTTCTCGCGCTGCGGCGATTGCACCTGGTGAGGCAGACCCTGCTGCGATCTGACGGCCATTCGACAACTGTCACTGAAATCATAACGAACCATGGCATCTGGGAATTTGGGCGATTTGCCGGATCGTACAAGGCGTTGTTCGGGGAATCACCGTCGGCCACGCTGCTTCGTAAGCAGATGGCCTAGTGGCAGCAATCGGAAGTGCGTGAGTCGCCCTGGCCCCAATGACAGTCTCCGATTTTTTGCCAGATTTGCATAGTCCAACACCGCAATCGGCGACATAACACCGCCGTTTGGCTTACTACATCGTGTGTCGGCCCCACGGGTCTTCGCTTCGATTGCAAGGCTGCGGGTTTACGTTGCCACGAGCGGGGGCCGGCATATGAAGAACTCGGCAAGACTGAAGGTCGCGTCGCTAAATCGGGAGAAGCACCAGGCATGCCGCGTCCATCGCGAGTGATTTGCATTGTCGTGCCAGTCGCAAGTGCGGGACTGAATCTCGTGCAGGCCGGTGATCCGACGCATGTCGTTTGAGGCGATGGGAGTGATTGCGGGTGGCACGTTCCGCATGGGATCGGATGTGCACTATCCAGAGGAACGGCCAGCCCACCGCGTCACAGTCGATGGCTTCTGGATCGACCGGTACGCCGTCACCAATGCTGACTTCGCCGAGTTCGTCACCGCCACCGGTTACGTGACCTTCGCCGAACGGCCTCTCGATCCGGCACTCTATCCAGGCGCGCGGCCAGAATTGCTGAAGCCCGGCAGTGCGGTGTTTCGCAGCCCGAACCGCCCGATGCGGCCGCGCGACCTGCGCGACTGGTGGAGTACGTGCCAGGCGCCGATTGGCGGCATCCCGAAGGACCCGGCAGTACCAATCGGCGAGCGGCAGCTTGAGCCCGCCGTGCATATCGCCTTCGAGGACGCATTCGCCTACGCCACCTGGGCCGGCAAGGACTTGCCGACCGAAGCTGAATGGGAGTTCGCCGCGCGTGGCGGACTGGACGGCGCCGCCTATTGCTGGGGTGACGAATTCACGCCGGACGGACAATGGATGGCCAACACCTGGCAGGGCGAGTTTCCCTGGCAGAATGAAGGACTGGACGGGTTTCCAGCACGCGCACCTGTCGGCTCCTTCCCGGCCAATGGCTATGGCCTGTTCGACATGGCCGGCAACGTCTGGGAGTGGACCAAGGATTGGTACGCGGCGGGCCATCCCCACGATCCCAGCCGGCCGTGCTGCGCGCCGGTCAATCCGCGTGGCGTCGCGGAGGCACTGAGCTACGACCTCGGCCAGCCCGGCCCGCGCGTGGCCCGCAAGGTGATCAAAGGCGGCTCGTTCCTGTGCGCACCGAATTACTGCCAGCGCTATCGGCCGGCGGCGCGCTATCCACAGGCGATCGACACGACCACCAGCCACATCGGCTTCCGCTGCGTACGGCGAACAAGCCAACCAGCACAAGGTGCATAGCAGTCATGAACCGGCGGAATCCGTTCTTATCAACGGAAGAGGCGGCACTATCACTGTTTGAAAGCTGCTGTGCTCGTGGGCTCAGATCCAAAGTCAGCATTTTCGCCGAATCTGCATAGCTCAATAATTGTCCAGCACATACAAAACAGACCTGGATGCGTGTCGCATCTGTTCGGGGCGTAGCCGCTGTTAAACCGCGGCCGGAAATCTGGCGGGCCAGTCCTGAGTTCCACTTGTCCGGCCGGCCTACCGGACGATCAATCCGGCTGTAAAATAATGGGAGTCAAAGCTCATGATCAATCCACTGAAACGCGGTGCCCTGCTGGTCCCTCTCACGGCACCATTCCTCCTCGGCGGTTGCACCTGGCTCTGGGCGAGCGATTACGACGCGCTCAAAAATCAAAATTCGCAGCTTCAGCAGCAGGTCACGACGCAGTCGGCGGAGATTGCCTCCGACAAGGCGCAGATCGGCCGGTTGCAGGGGGCGATCAAGTACACCGTCAACAGCGACCAGTTGTTCGCGCCTGGCAGTTGGCAGATGAGCGCTCAAGGAAAGCAGATCATCGCCAAGATGGCGTCGCAGTTGGCGCCGTCGCAGCAGAACAAGCTCTTGGTGAACGGCTATACCGACAACGCCCCGATCGGCCCGGCGCTACAGCAGCAGGGCGTCACCTCGAATCTGATCCTGTCGCAAAAGCGTGCCGATACCGTGATGCAGTATCTCATCTCACAAGGGCTGAAGCCGGACCTTGTCGCGGCACACGGCTTTGGCGACACGGATCCTGTCGCCTCGAACGACACGGCACAGGGCCGGGCGAAGAACCGGCGGGTCGAGTTGACGCTTGCCGGTTCTGCATCCTGAACCCTTACGCAGTCCGCAAGGTGATCAAGGGCGGCTCGTATCTCTGCGCGCCCAACTACTGTCAGCGCTATCGGCCGGCGGCGCGGTACCCGCAGGCGATCGATACGACCACCAGCCACATCGGCTTCCGCTGTGGGCTTCGCACAACGTAGGCAAGACCAACGGGGGAGATCAGAATGAACCGGCGTCAATTGTTCCTCTCAACGGCGAAGGCAGCGATCGCCACTGCCTTCGGCAGTTCGTTTCTGTCCGGCAAGGCGAATGCGCAGCCGGGCGCCGGGGCCCCGCCCGCTTCCTCGGAAGGTGTGATTCGCGGCACCGCAGGAAGCCCGGATGCAACGATCTCTATTGACGGCCGTCATCTCCCGCCCACTCCGCCGGCGTTCGGCGGTGTGATCAAGGAGAGCGCGAAGAACTCGAAGCCGTGGTGGCCGCCGCGCGTCGTGCCTCCGAACGGCGCACCGAATGTGCTGCTGATCATGACCGACGACCAGGGCTATGGCGTCAGCGGCACGTTTGGCGGCGTCATCCCGACGCCGGCGCTGGATCGCGTCGCGAATGCGGGACTGCGCTATACCCAATTCCACTCCACCGCACTCTGCTCGCCCACGCGCGCCGCGCTGATCACCGGCCGCAACCACCACGAGGTCGGCTTCGGCGTGATCGCGGAGCTCTCGACCGGTTACCCCGGTTACGACTCGTATATCGGGGTGGAGAACGCCACGATCGGCCGCATCCTGCGCGAACATGGCTACGCCACGTCGTGGTTCGGCAAGAACCACAACACGCCAGGTTTCCAGTACAGTGCGTCCGGCCCCTACGACCAATGGCCGTCGGGGATGGGCTTCGAGTACTTCTACGGCTTCATGGGTGGCGAGACCGACCAGTGGACGCCGTATCTGTTCCGTGATCACACCCAGATTTTCCCGTGGGTGGACAAGCCTGGATACAACCTCACTACCGACATGGCGGATGAGGCGATCAAGCACATGCGCGGCCTCGACGCCACCGCGCCCGACCAGCCATTCTTCGTTTATTACGTTCCCGGCGGCAGCCACTCGCCGCACCAGCCGACGCAGGAATGGATCGACAAGTTCAAGGGCAAGTTCGACATGGGCTGGAACGCCATGCGCGACGAGATCTTCGCCAACCAGAAGCGCCTGGGGGTGATTCCCGCCGGACACAGAGCTTACCGAATGGCCGGACAGCCTGCCGAAGTGGGAATCGCTGTCGGCCGACGAGAAGAAGCTGTTTGCCCGGCAGGCTGAGGTGTTCGCGCGCCTACACGGCCTATACCGATCACGAGATCGGCCGCGTCATCCAGGCGGTCGAGGATATGGGCAAACTCGACAACACGCTGATCATCTACATCTGCGGCGACAACGGCACGAGCCCTGAAGGCACGCTGCTCGGCACACCCAACCAGTATACCGCGTACAACGGCATCCTGGAGGTCCCGGTCGAGGAGCAACTCAAGTACTACGACGTCTGGGGTTTGCCGCCAACCTATCCGCACATGGCGGTGGCGTGGTCATGGGCGTTCGACACGCCGTTCAAGTGGACCAAGCAGGTGGCGTCGCACTTCGGCGGCACACGCCAGGGCATGGCGATCTCGTGGCCCGCCCGCATCAAGGATGCCGGCGGCATCCGCACGCAGTTTCACCACATCATCGACATCGCTGCCGACGATTCTCAGGCCACCGGCATCCGGGCGCCGGAAATAGTCGACGGGATCAAGCAAAATCCGATCGAAGGCGTCAAGCATGGTCTACACCTTCGACAAGGCGAACGCCACTGTGGCCTCGACCCGCAAGACTCAATACTTCGAGATGATCGTCCAACCGCGGAATCTATCACGACGGCTGGTACGCCAACACAACGCCGCCTGTTCCGCCGTGGGTGCTGAATGCGCCGATGCCGGACGTCGATGCGTACAAGTGGGAGCTGTATGACCTGACGAAGGACTACTCGCAGGCCAATGATCTCGCGGCGAAAATGCCTGACAAGCTCAAGGAAATGCAGGCGCTGTTTGCGCAGGAAGCGAAGAAGTACAACGTCTACCCACTGGACAATTCGCAGTTCCAGCGCGCCATCACACCGCGCCCCAGCGCCATTGCAGGAATAGACCATCTTCACCTACTCGGGTGAGATGTCCGGCATTCCACTCAGCAGTGCACCGAGCATCCTGAACAGGTCGTTCAACATTACCGCCGAGGTCGATGTTCCGGAGGGTGGCGGGGACGGAATGATTGTTACCGCGGGCGGATGGGCGGGCGGGTATGGGCTGTACTTGCTCAAGGGCAAGCCGGTGTTCACTTACAATCTGCTCCAGCTATTGCTGCCGCGCTGGGCTGGTGAGCAGCCGCTCACACAAGGCAAACACACAATCATCTTCGACTTCACTTACGATGGTCCCGGTGTCGCAAAGAGCGGCACAGGCGTGCTGAAAGTGGACGGACAGGACGTCGCCAAGCTGACGGTTCCGAAGACGATCCCGTTCCTGATGCCGGCTGACGAGACATTCGACGTCGGGGTCGACACCCGCACTGGAGTGAACGACCAGGATTATAAGGTGCCGTTCCGCTTCAACGGCACAGATCGACAAGCTCACCTTCAAGCTTGGGCCGACACAATTGGCCGAGGACGACCACAAGAAGATGCAGTTGGCCGTTGCTATTGCGAATGACTAGCGACGGACGATCGAAGGATCAACGCCACTGCGGAAACCCGTCGGGTACTTCGGAGCGCATTGACCACTCGACGCGATGAGGAGCGCAACATGAAAAAGTCGATAGCAATAGCAACGTTGGCTGGAGCCGTGTTTGTCGCCAATGCGGCAGCCGTGCACGCGCAGGGCATGATGTTGGACTATGCAGCCGACAGAGTGATCCAGAAGTGTACAGACATCGACCTGTGAACAACTAAAAGCGCAGAGGGACGATCCAAAATCGGACAAGGAAAAAATGGCGATCGACTATCTGCGAAACAACTCACAGGCGAGGATAGCCTTCATCGACAAGATTGCCGCACCTGTAGCCAACAAGATGTTCGAATGCGGCATGTTCCCGTGAGCTTGACGCTCGGTCGGTCCAGTTAACAGGAAACGAGATGCATCGTCTGAGCCAACAAATTCTGTCTGTGTTGGGCCTGATGGGCGCACTGGCATTGGTCCCAGTGCAGGCACAGTCACCATCGGGCGCAGCAGGCCCGACAATCCATGTCGAACCTTCGGACGCTGCACCCGTCCAACAGGACGCATCGAGCGAAAGCGCCACGGATCTCGCCAAGAAGCTGCAGAACCCAATCGGCGATCTCATCAGCGTGCCGTTCCAAAACAACACCAACTTCAGCGTTGGGCCAAACAAGGGCACGCAAGACATCCTAAACATCCAACCCGTGATCCCCATCCACCTGAACGAGGACTGGAACCTGATCACTCGCACGATTCTGCCATTGGTCTGGAGCCCATCCTTCCAGCCAGGTCAGAGCGTTCCGTTTGGCACCGCTCCAACGTCGTTCTCCGCATTCCTGTCGCCGAAGAACTTCGTTGACGGCTGGCTATGGGGTGTAGGCCCGATCGTGCAGAGCCCTACGATCAGCAGCAAGACACTCGGCTCCAATGTATGGGGCGCTGGTCCGGCGTTTGTCATCGTCAAGATGGCCGGTCCGATCGTTGCCGGAGGGCTGATCAACAACGTCTTTTCATTCGGTGGGACGTCGGGACCGGCAGGTACCAGGTACGGTCTGTTTACCCTAAATCCGTTCATAAATTATAACTTCGGCGGCGGCTGGTTCGTCGGAACCGCGCCGATCATTACCGCGAATGAGCTCTCCGGCGGTGCGAAATGGACGTTGCCGATCGGTGTTCAGGCCGGTCAGCTGATAAAGATCGGCGGCAAGTTGCCAGTCAATCTCCTGATCGGTGCCTACTACAATGCACTACGACCTCAGTTCGGCGGCACCTGGCAGCTTCGCACCCAGATCGCCGTGATCTTCTAGGCACGAAGTGAAACAGCAAAGCGGGTGACCCGCATCAAATACCAGAGGCGATCGCAACAGGAGGACATCGGATGAGCCAGTCCCACTTTACGCTCGGCTTCCCTTTGAGTGCGCCCGCCGATACCCAGGCTCTGACCGAACAGCTCTCATCACTGATGCCGTCGCTGTTCGAGGCGGCCGACACGATCGGTACGATGCACTATTCGCGCTTTACCGTGCTGAGCGAACGGACCCTGTTGTTCCTCGGCGACTTCGATGGCGAATTCACTCAGCTTATGACCTTACTCGCCAAGCTCGCAGGGCCGGTTTTCGACACAATCTTCCAACACGTCGATGACCCGTCACCCACACCCGTCGCCGATAACGCAAACGCTTTTGTTGAATGGGCGGCGGCCAATCTTATCCATCCGCTGAATGTCTACACGGCCTACCCGGATGTGACCGCGAAAGAGATCAAGACCATGGCCTCGGCCGCGGACGTCAGCGGCGGCAGCGAACAACGACCATTCCTGGTAATCCTGCCGACCCGATCACGCCTTGCTTTCGTCGAAATACAACTGCTTCTGCGCGCGAGGTCGCGCGGGATAACCAGGGACCTGGACACCGTTGGCACGCCTCACTTCGCACAGTTCGTGCCCTTGGAAGACAACCAGATCGGCTTCTTCACCGTCTATGACGGCTCCTTCGACAAATACATCGCGGACTTCACCAAGAACATCGGGCACGTCTTCGATCTCATTTTCAAATTCACCAAAGGGCCGCCACCTTCGCCTTGTCGAAAGCACCTCCAGGAATTCATCGATTTCGCGGCCGCAGCCAGCCGAACGCCAATCGGGTTCTATCAGGCGTATCCCGGTCTGACAGTGCAGGACATTCACGCCCTGATTGCGGATAGCAAGACGTAGGAGTCGCACCGTGAGCCAGAATAACGGAGCACAGGGCGAGGGGTTTCTTCACCGGCTGTTTGGTCATCGTGGTCACACGTCATCGCAGCCTGGCGCGTCTTCGGGTCCGACCGTCGGGGCGACGTTGAACCTGGAAGACATCCAAGGCTTCATCCTGCGCGGCTACCGGATGCCGATGGTGCGCCATTTCCTGCTTACGGTCGGCGTCCCGTCCGAGGCGCGCAACGTGCTCGGACGCCTGGTCAGCGGCGACGAGTTCGACGCACCGCAGGTCACGACCGCGCAGGATTGGCATGTCGGATTCGAACCGGGGCCTGGCGACAACAAAGCCGAACTGCCTCGGCGAAAACCTGACTATTGCCTCAATCTGGGGATCACCTGGCCTGGTCTCGTCGCGCTGGAAATCCCTGATCGTGTTCCGGCGCTCTCGTTCAAGTCGTTTGGAGCGTTCACCGCAGGTGCGGCTGAACGTGCGGATCTGGTTGGCGACACTGGCCCAAGTGCGCCGGCGAATTGGACCGGCGGCTTCGGAACTGGCCACGACCACGTCCTGGTGACACTGCACGCGCTCAGCGTGGCCAGCATGGCAACCTATAGCGATCGACTGACAACGCTGTTCGCCGAAGGCGGCGCGTTTCGCGAAATCTGGCGCCAGGACGGGATGGCGCTGATGGAAATGCGGGATGGCAATCCGGTTCCCACCTCCAAGGTTCACTTCGGCTACACCGACGGGATCAGCCAGACCACCATCCGCGGTGGGCCGGAGCGATATCCACCGGACCACCAGAAGCCATGCGAACCCTGGTTGTTCGTATTGCTGGATGACGCCGAGAACTATTTTGTCCCCGAACCGCGGGAACTCGGTCTGAACGGCAGCTTCGCTGTCTTCAAGATGGCCGAGACCGACGTCGTCGGATTCGAGAATTTCCTGCAGTCGAACAAGGACAAGATCGATCCCGAACTGCTCGCCGCCAAAATGTGCGGCCGGTGGCGCAATGGCGTTCCGCTCGCGCTATCGCCGGATACCGACAGCCCGCCCGGCGGAATCTCGCCTGAACAACTGAACAACTTCGAATACGTGAATGCGGATGGGTCTGGCGACCCGAGAGGCTTGCGCTGCCCAGTTGGCGCGCACATGCGCCGCATCAATCCCAGAGGACAACCAGTCACAGGCCAGGGACATCCCGGCGGTAGCAACAATACCCACAGGCTGATCCGCCGTGGCATGCCGTACGGACCCGTCTACCATCTGGCTCAACCGTATGACGGCATCGAACGGGGCCTGCTCGGCTATTTCATCAACTCCAACATCGAGAACCAGTACGAGTTTGTGCTGAGCCAATGGATCAACGACAGCGAATTCGCCGGGGCGGTTCGACTGCATCCCAAATCGAAGGACCCCATGATCGGTACGCAGAATCCAGCCGACAGCATCTTCGTGATTCCCCAGCCGAATGGCGCACCCCCCATCAAGGTGACCGGGCTCTCAACCTTCGTCACGACGAAGGCGGCCGCCTACTGCTTCCTGCCAAGCATCACCGCCGTCCGGTTCATCGCGTCGCTGAGATGAGACGCATGTTCGGGGATCTCACGTGCTGTTTCTGACCAGACTGTTTGGTGTAACCGGCAGCGACGCTGAACGGGATCTCACCGCGGAAGCTGCCTATATCAACGAGATCGTCGAAAAGATCCTTGTGATGCAGGCGAACGCTGCCGCCAGGGGGCACTGTCCGCTCGCCCGGGGAACTCACGCGAAAGGCGTGTGCGCTCTGGCGCAGTTCGAGGTGTTCGACGTCCGCGACGGTCGCGATCCCGCGCTGGCGGCACGGCTCGCCAAGGGTATCTTCGCGCAACCCGGCACCTATCCTGCAACAGTGCGATTTGCCAATTCAGACCCCAATGTGAATTCCGACTTCAAGGCCGACGTCCGCTCGCTGTCGATCTCCGTCGACCTGACCCGCGATCGAACCACAGCGCCAGCGGTCGGTGTTCAGCGGCAGGATTTTTCGTTGCAGAACGCGACGACACTTCCGCTGAACGACGCGCGGGCTTTCGTGGCAACCATGAAGGTTCTGACTGCGGACAGCCCTGTCAATCGTCTGTGGTCGCTTCCGCTGCGGGACAAATTGCGCGTGGTGAGAACTCTCGCACTGGCGCAGTCGCAGGCTCGTCAGGCAATTAAACCTTACCAGCAACTTCGCTATTGGAGCACGGTCCCTTTCCGTCACGGCCCGGTCGACGTGGTGAAGCAGTCGGCTACGCCGTCGCCTGGCAATCTCTCGCAGCCCATGCAAAAGAGGAATCCGGACGCTCTGCGAGACGAGTTGGTCCGCCATCTTGAAAACGATGGCACGATGAGCAGCTTCGACTTCGGGCTTCAGTTTCTCGATACCGGCGCGATGACCCACTGGGGCAAGCGGCGGGACGCGAATTTCTGGATCGAAAATGCCAGTGTCGAATGGAACGAAATGCAAGCACCGTTCCACACCGTCGCGCGCGTTACCCTCGTGCCTGGGTTACAGCTTTCCCGAGAAGCCAGCGAGGCAGCCTATTTTGATGTCACGGGGAACTCGGCGCCCGACAGCGCACCGGTTGGAAGCATCAATCGTGCGCGTTGGCCGGCTGAAACCGCAAGCAGACTGGCGCGTATGCGCACCGAGGCCGGTCGCATTGCACCCAACGCCAGACACGCTGACTAATGATCTTTTCCTATCCGTCCGAAATCTTGGCCAGATTTGCATAGCTCGCGAATGGCATCGTACATAACCTATTGGTGGAGATGCTCGCCTCGGCTAACTTATGGTGAACAACGCCACATGAAGGAGCTGCGCAACGATGGGCAATTCGCCTCGCCTGTGGATCGAGTAGATTGCCAATTGAGAGGAAGCCACCATGCGTAATTTGGGCAGACGAAGTCTTACAGTATTGGTGATGACTGGTGCTCTGGCGCTCACTCCGGCATTGGCGCAGCAGCAGCCGCAACCTCCGCCGGAAGCGCCGCCGCCGGCCCATCCTGCGATCGAGCCAGGGGCACTCGAAATTCTGAAGGCAACGAGCCAGCGGCTTGCGAGCGCGAAGTCGATGAGCTTCACCGCCATCACGACATACGAGTTGCCCGCTCGCAACGGCCAGCCACTGTACTACACGACGCTGTCGGCGGTTGTGGTGCAGAGGCCGAACAAGCTGGCGGTGATCACGCCGGGCGACGGCCCAGCCTCGGATTTCTACTATGACGGCAAGACGATTACAGCGTATGCGCCGGCGGCGAACCTGGTTGCCATCGCAGATGCGCCACCGACGATCGAGGAAGCGATGAAGGCAGCCTATGACAAAGCTGCCATCTATTTCCCGTTCGCCGAAATTATCGTTTCCGATCCCTACAAGAATTTGTCGGAGGGTCTGAGCTCGGCGTTCTACATCGGCCAGTCGCACGTGGTCGGTGACACCGTCACCGACATGGTAGCGATCGCCAACGACAACGTGCAGGCGGAGATCTGGATCGGTATCAATGACGGGCTGCCACGGATGATCCGCGCGGTCTATCCGAAGGATCCAACCCAGGCGCGTTACGAAATCCAGTTCTCGAACTGGCATCTCAACCAGCCAACGAAGGATGCCGATTTCACCTCCGCTCAGGCGGCAAAGGCGCCAAGGATGCAGTTTGCGCGTCCCGACGCGCCAGTGCCGGCGAAGCCGTGATGCAGCAGGAGCGCACCATGAAGCACTCATTCGCAGCGATCGCATGTATGGCTCTGGCGAGCCTGCCGCTGCAACCAGCCAATGCGTGGATGCGTGGCGGCTATACGGCCGGGGGTGGACATTGGGGAGCGGCCGCCGGTGGCGGGCATTGGGCCGCCGGCGCCGACGGTCACTATGGTTCGGGCACCTATGGCACCACGAGCGGCGGCACTCACTACGCGACCACCTCCAGGGGCGGCACGGCGACAGCGAGCAATGGCAGTTGGTCGTCCACCAGTGCCAACGGCCATACCAATTCCGGCAGCTACGGAACGACGGCTTATGGCACGCATTACGCGACCGGCTCGTACGGCGGGGCGGTGGCGACCAACAACGGACATTGGGCCGCCACCAGCAACGGTCAGTATGCCTATGGCACTCATTACGCTGGGACGACGACCTATGCGGGCGCATACCATCCACCAGCAGTAGTGAACCAGTACTACGGCACCGGCTGCTATAGCTGCGGTGGCTGGGGTGGAGCAGCAGCCGGTGTCGCTGTTGGCGCGGCTGTCGGCGTTGCCGCGGTCAGCGCAGCTAATGCCAACGCCGCTGCCGTCGCAGCGCGTTCCGGCTATGTCGTGGGTGATGTCTACGCCGCGCTGCCGGTCGGTTGTGGCTACAGCCCAATTGGCGGCATTGCCTATTACAACTGCGGCGGATCCTGGTTCAGTCCCTACTATGGTGCCAACGGCATGTATTACCGCGCGGTTCCTGTGCCGTGACCGGCAAGCAACAAGCCGTTCGGATAGAGGTTGTCGCTCATGCGATAGGCTCTGTAGGCTGCCGCTCCCATCCGTCAGGTGGCGTGGTTGGGAGGGGCAGATTGCTTCAAGGCCACGTGTGGCTCTTCAGGACGCGCTGAAGCCCGTCATAGCCGGCCCCCGAGCCGGCCATCAGTCTCAGCGGCACAACGGTGCCGATATACGCTGATGCCCGGCCATGACGACAGAGCGACACATGACTCAGGGTCAGTGAGCTTTGGGTATTACTGAGCATTTCGGATGGCCAGCAATCTGGACACGAAGCACCGCCCCTTATCGTCATCCCCGCGCAAGCCGAGAGCCAGGGCAAGCGGTAATTGGTATACACTCCTGGGTTCCCGCCCTCGCATTTGCAGGGGCAGGCTTTGCGCAGGAATGACGAATTGGAAGCGACGCCGATCTGCTCAATGGGTCATGCTGCCTGGGATTTGGTATTATCGTGCGATGCGGCGTGCTAAAAGCTGAAGTTCACCATGATCATCGGACCGCCCATCGACAGATGCCGGACCACGGCGCTGCTGCCCTGCTCGAACGACAGGTAGCGGTAGACGGCCGAGACACCGACCCAGCCGGTCTGATAACCAAGACCGGAGGCGATTTGCCAGGTCAGCTTCGAGCCGCCTGAACCTATATCGAAATAATAGGGGATGAACAGCCCCGTGTTGTTGATACGAATGCGGCCACGAAAGCCGGCAATGCCGTTCCAAATGTCGCCATTGCCCGACATGCCACCGATACCGCCGAACGTCGCACCATTGCCGCGCGGCCCGACAATCGTGAGTGCCAGGCTAAAATTCGTCGTCGTGTTCACTTCGAAAAAGCGGAAACCGGCGATCGCATCGAAGTTGCCCCAATCGCCCTGGAACAAGGTGTAGCCACCAGCCAGCGTCCAGATCGTGGAGTTCAACGACGTGCCGGTGCTCGTCTGCACGGACTTCGAGATGGGAATGGAAGGGAAGCCAGTGAAATCGATCGACCTGAACTGGGAGCTGGTGGCGCTGAGATTCATGTACATGAAATCAGTCATCAGCGAAAACCGACCATACTGCGCGTCCGCGGCGACCGCCGTCGCGAAGTTCAAGTGGGACACCAATTGGCCAGGACCGACCGACACGTCCGTCGGCAACCTGCCTCCGAGCGTGGGCGGCAGGTTGTAGTTCAGGGTCGTGTTGACGGTTGGCAGCCAGAGGTAAGGCGCGACGTTGAATATCCAACCGGATGGGCCTGCAGTCTGTTGGCCCGAACTGATTGGTGTTTGTGCCTGTGCGCCGGACGTTCCTCCGGCCGCGAGGAGCACCGTTACAGCGGCTGCTATGGCGATTCGGCTCAACATCGTCATCTCCTTTGCGTCGGCGCGAGGGGTACCGTGCCCGCCGCCAGACGCGGCCGATGCCTTTGTGCATGCATCTCCTGCGTCGCTACGGCATGCATCCGAACACCGCTATGCGATTTCGGCAAATCGTCGGCCGCGATGGAATGCGTGGTCTTGCCGAAATTGCATAGCAACAAGCAAGCGCTCGGCCGCATGGTGCAATTCTTAGCTGAAAGCAATGGAACAAAGCACATGCGCCTGCATAGCTTCCGCATCCTGGCGACCGTCGCGCTTGCGATGCTTTTGCCGCTCGGCGCCTGCTCGACGTCCGTCAAGGTCGGTCCGGACGCGATCGCAGGCCTTCCACCCGATGGCACGGTCGATATGGACCAGGTTCAGGTGGCGTATATCGGCAGTGCCGGCGGCGGTTCGGGCACTTTGTACTACCAAGGTCAGGCGTATCCCTTCAAGGTTGGTGGCCTCGGCGTCGGCGGCATTGGTGCGTCGACTATCGATGCCAGCGGCGAAGTCTACAAGCTGCCCAATCTGGCTGCGTTTTCCGGCGCATATGCTCAAGGCCGCTATGGTTTCGCGCTAGGTCAGACAAGCGGCGGCGACCTATGGTTGCAGAACGACAAAGGTGTGATCATGCACCTTAAGGCGAAGCGCACCGGCTTGATGTTGAGTCTTGGCGGCGATGCAGTCGTCATCTCCATGTAACAGCGATCGCTCCGAGATCGACCCGCCGGTCGGTTCGGCTGTACAGTGTGATTGACCCAGATCAATGAACCGCGGAGTCAGCCGGTTCAGTGCTGGTGGCGACGGCCTTGACCACGAAAATCGGGCTCGCAAGCTGTCAGGCGATAGGTGGCACCGGATGGAGAGGCAATGAGCCCGCTGTTAATAGGGTCGCTGACGTTTGCTCTGAGCTTTGGCGCGTCCTTGGCCGGCATGACGTTGCATAACAGGTTGCCGGACGATCACCTGGATAGCGACTCGAAGGACGTCGTCAAGCTGGTCATGGGGCTGATCGCAACCATGGCGGCGTTGGTGCTCGGCCTACTGGTCGCATCCGCACAGAGTTCGTACAACAGCCAGAACGGCAATCTTCAGCAGCTTGCCGCCGATATGTCCCAACTGGATCATGCGCTGGCGATTTATGGGTCGGAGTCGACGAACGCCCGAGACCTCCTCCGACAGCTTACTGTCACGGTACATGATGGGATCTGGACTACGAACGGTGTGCAGACCGCGAATCTCGACCCACGTGTAGTCCGATCCCAGGCTGACACGTTCTTCGCCGCTCTTCAGAGTTTGACGCCAAAGACTGACGCCCAGCGGTTTGCCCACAGCGAGGCGCTGCAACTGAGCGCGAGTATCGCACAGGTGCGATCGCTCATGTTCGAGCAGGTGCGGAGTGCGATCGCATGGCCATTCCTGGCCATTCTGATCTTTTGGATCAGCGTGTTGTTTCTGGGCTTCGGCCTGCTCGCACGGTTCCATGCGACCGTTGCAATCGCGCTGCTGATAGGTTCGCTGTCGGTATCCGCTGCCATTTTCCTGATACTGGAACTCGGCGATCCCTATACCGGCCTGATCGAACTGTCCGACGCGCCACTGCGTGACGTTCTCGCTCAGATTGGACAAGGTGCCCCATGAAAGCCAATGCATATTCAACTCGAGGCGCGTCATGAGCGAAACAGTGCCACCTCCGCCGCCGATGCGTGCCCAAACGAGGCGGTCGAGACGCGTGTCCGTGATCTGGCTGATTCCGGTTCTGGCGATCGCCATTGGTGCCTGGCTGGCCTGGGACACGCTCTCGAAGGAAGGGCCCACGATCACCGTCACCTTCGAAACCGCTGAAGGTCTCCAGGCAGGGCAATCGCAACTCAAGTTCAGGGACATCGTGCTGGGCACAGTGAAAAGCCTGAACCTGTCAGCCGATCAGTCGCATGTAATCGTAACAATCGCCACGACACGGCAGGCGGACAAGCTGCTTACGGATAAGACGGTATTCTGGGTGGTCAAGCCAAGATTGTTCGCCGGCAACCTGTCTGGCCTCGATACGCTGCTTTCAGGGTCTTATATCGGCATGTTGCCGCAGCCAGTCCCAGGCAAGCCGGAGCGGAATTTTACCGGTCGCGAGGATCCTCCGGTCCTGCAGGCCGACGTCGCCGGTCATACATTCCTGCTGAAAGCAAGCCGCCTCGGGGCGATCTCGCTCGGTTCGCCGGTATTCTTCCGAGACCTCGATGTCGGCCAGATCCTCGGCTGGGACATTGCGGACATGGCCACGAGTGTCACGCTCCATGTTTTTGTACCGGGCGCCTTACGATCACTACGTGAGTGATGAGACGAGGTTCTGGAACGCCTCCGGCGTTTCGTTAAAGCTCACCGGAGCGGGCGTGGACCTCCAGATGGAATCCCTGCGCGCGCTGTTGCTCGGTGCTGTTGCGTTCAATACGCCGACAGACAAGAGCAACGCTGCGATGAGCGCCCAGGATCATGTGTTTCCACTGTTCGCCGACCGGGACACAGCCGACGCGGCGTCCTATAGCCGCAAGATTCCCGTCATCTCCTACTTCCCCGGTTCAGTTCGCGGTCTCGGTCCAGGATCGGAGGTCACCATGCATGGCCTGGTGGTCGGCCACGTCACGAGCGTGCGGCTGGGTTACGATCCGGCCAAGGATGCGATAGTGGCACCCGTCGAGTACGTGATTGAACCCGAGCGCATCGTTGGTGTCGGCAGGCGCGTCTACGCGTCTACCCGTGAGGCGGTCGAGGACGCCTTCAAACGAGGCCTCCGCGCCAGCCTGCAAAGTGCCAGCCTGATCACCGGCCAACAGATGGTGACACTTGACTTCGTCCACGACGCGCCGCCCGCGTCAATAACGATGGAGGGCACCAACTTCGTGCTGCCGGCAACTGACAGCGGCGGGCTTTCCGGTCTCACGGCGTCCGCCACAGACCTGCTCTCCAGGGTAAACGCGATTCCCTTCGAGCAGATTGGCGACAGCCTGAACGGCATCCTGAAAGCCGCCAATACCGTCGCCAACGGCCAGCCGTTGCAACAGGCCCTCACCAATCTCTCGGCAACACTTGGCAGTGCGAAGGCCTTTGTCGGAAACCTTGACACGGGCACAAGTCCAATGCTGCGCCAATTGCCGGAAATCACGGCGGGGCTCGAGAAGACACTGACGAACGTCAATACGCTGATGCTGTCGGTCGACAACGGCTATGGCAGCAATACACAGTTCAATCGTGATCTTGAGCGGCTACTCGTGCAACTGAACGACGCGGTTCGCTCCATCCGGGCGCTTGCCGATATGTTGGCACGCCATCCGGAGGCCCTGATCAAGGGTCGTACGAATGGAGGCAATGAATGACCGTCTTCCATTGCCTTTCGCGTCTGACCGCAGTCGCCCTGATCGCGCTGATCGCCGCGTGCTCGTCGCCAAGCCCGGAACTCTACACGATTGCACCCGTCACCGGCCCCGAACAAACCGCCGCGCCGAAAGTGATCCTGCTGCAACAACTTGGCCTGGAGCGCTATCTGGAGCGGTCGCAGATCGTCCTATCGTCAGAGAACTACAAGCTCGACGTGCGAGCGAACGACTGGTGGGGTGAGCCGCTCTCCGCCATGCTGAGCCGCGTGCTGGTTTCAGAGCTGCAGCAGCGTCTGCCGCAAAGCGTTGTGATCAGCGAGATTGGCGCTGTGTCGGCTCCAGAGGACGCGACGATCACGCTCAACGTGCAGCGGCTCGATGAAGACGCCGGTGGCAACCTGGTACTACAGGCTCAGGCCGGAGTGAGATTCAAGGGCAAAGGCACGCCAGGTACTGCGGAACTTTCACTTCAGCATACGACCCACAGCGCCAGACGTAGCTGGCGAAGTTCCAGCCATCAGCGCTGCTGTCGGCCAATTGGCGGATGGCCTGGTATCCATGCTGGTGGCGGGTCCGCAAGGCCGATGACGGTGAGCGCTTCGAACGCCGTCTCGCCATCGCAGCTCTGCGAATGCCCTGGATGCGGGCTGTTCCAGACGGTGCCCGCTCTGTCGCGCGGGATGACAGCTTATTGCGACCGCTGCTCCACGACCCTGCATCGCACCACCACCCACGCGCTTGATCATAGCATGGCGCTCACGCTTGCCGCTCTGATCCTGCTCATCGTGATGTGCACGACCACGCTGATGAGCGTGCAGACCGCGGGCATCGCCCACAGCGCCTATCTGCTATCCGGCCCGGCCGAACTCGTTGCGCGCGACATGGCGCCGCTCGCCATTGTTGTGGTGTTTGCGACGGTGCTGGCACCGCTTGGAAAGCTGGTCGGCACGCTCTACGTGCTGATCGAACTCCATGAGGCAACCCCACCCGGCCATCTGCGCCGGGTGTTCGTGCTGGCCGAGCAGTTGCGTCCCTGGTCGATGATCGAGGTGTTCGTCTTTGGGGTATTCGTCGCCTACGTGAAGCTCGGAGATCTCGTGACGATCACGCTCGACGCAGGCGTCTATGCGCTGCTCGCGTTGACCGTCGTCCTGATCTGGGCCGATAGCGCGCTGGATCGCGAGGCCATATGGAACCGGCTCGATCGAAGAGGGCAAGGCGATAATCTCGCCGCGTCGGCGGCCTACCCAACCGGCGCTGCCGG